>JAFQCV010000061.1 GCA_017416325.1 Oscillospiraceae bacterium | reverse complement strand
TTATGAAGGCAAAGCAAGAGTATAATGTGGAACAGCATATCTCTGAAGCGGTGATTACTGACATCGCTAATTGGATTACTAAGGCAAGTCTAATATCCCGGTGATGAAATAAAAGTGCGTCGGACCCCGACGCACTTTTGCTTGTATAAAGAAAACCACGCGATGAGGGTGTTTCTTCTGACCGACTGTATGATCAACAAAGCCAATGCGGATATTTCTATTTATCCCCATGGCAACTTTGATGACTTGAAGAACTTCCTGAATACGCTTTGATTTATCGTATTACGGCACTGCTTTGGCGGTGCCGTTTTTCTATACTGCAAAAAGATGTTGACATGTCAACCAATTAGATGTACAATACAGAAGTTGACAATGCAACATCTTTTTGCCAGGAGGTATTTTATGCTGAATCGATTTGCCCGATTTTCCCTTGCAATTTCCGAAATAGACCGGTGCTGGCACAAACTGGCCGCAGAAGCAATGGCAGAATATGGTTTAAACAGTCCGCATGCTGTTTATCTTACGACACTTTACAATTTCCCAGAGGGTATCACTGCTGCGAAACTGGGTGAGCTGTGTTGCAAGAACAAAGCTGATGTATCCCGCATGATTGGTATATTAGAGAAAAAGAGTCTTGTTCGCAAGGAGGCCGTTGGAGGCAATCTTTATCGTGCCAAGCTGCTGCTCACTGACGAAGGAAAGTACGCTGCAGAATATGTGCAAGAGCGTGCAGCTCTGGCTGTTGAACTTGCAGGGTCCGGTATGACTAACGAGGAGCGGGAAGTGTTTTACCGTTGTCTTGAACTAATCACCACCAATCTCCAAACTCTTAGCAAAGAAGGTCTTCCCAAACGATGAATATTTTCGCAAAAATCTATTGCCGCATATTCCAAACCGCATTCAGAATGGCACTACCGGTGCTTCCGTACAGAGAGCCGGAGATCATCCGCTCTTGTGCAGAAATCGGGAAGGTAGCTAAAAAAGAAAAGATCAGTTCTGTTCTGATCGTTACCGACAAGGGAATTGTAAATAACGGCTTGGTAGATCCTGTTGAAGCTGCATTACAAGCAAGCGGTGTTTCCTATTGCATCTATGCAGATACGCAGCCGAATCCAACTGTTCAAAATGTGGAAGATGCGCTGCAAGTGTATCATGTGAATCACTGTGATGCGCTCATTGCCGTTGGCGGCGGATCATCTATGGATTGTGCCAAGGCAGTGGGTGCCCGTGTTGCATATCCGAAGAGGACCGTTAACCAACTGGGCGGCAAACTGAAGGTGTGGCGCAAGCTGCCTACCTTGATCGCCATTCCCACCACTGCCGGTACCGGCAGCGAAACCACCCTGGCGGCAATGATCACGGATTCCAAAACCCATCACAAATACGCGATTATGAGCTTCCCCTTGATCCCGAAATATGCGGTACTGGATGCTTCTTTAACCTATTCTCTGCCGCCACACCTTACCTCCACCACCGGTGTAGATGCACTCACACACGCGGTGGAAGCCTATATTGGTCGGTCAACAAGCAAGGAAACCCGCAGACTGTCCCTGGAGGCGACAAAGCTTGTTTTTGAGAACGTGGAAGCGGCCTACAAGGATGGAAATAACCATACAGCAAGAGAGAATATGCTCCACGCTGCCTACAAGGCAGGCATTGCTTTTTCCAAGTCCTATGTGGGATATATTCATGCAGTTGCCCATTCCATTGGCGGTAAATACGGTACACCACACGGTCTTGCCAATGCGGTGGTGATGCCCTATGTATTGGAAAGCTACGGGAAAAGCGTGTATAAGAAGCTGCACCGGTTGGGTATTGCAGCCGGTGTGGCAACTGAGGAAGATGCGCCTATGACCGGCGCGATCAAATTCATCAATGCCGTAAAAGCCCTCAACGCAGGCATGAATATTCCCGAGAAGTTGTCGGGCATTCAAAAAGGAGATATTCCGTCCTTGGCCAAGCATGCTGCAAAGGAAGCAAATCCTTTGTATCCTGTTCCTAAGCTGATGAATGTAAGGCAGTTAGAGCAATTCTACTATATGGTCGCGGATTGGAGTTAAACTATGGACGAGATTTTGAAACAGCAGCGTGCCTACTTTCAAAGCGGTGCGACGCTGAGCGTAAGCTTTCGCATTGCCATGCTGAAAAAACTTCTGGCGACAGTAAACAAATATGAAAAAGAGATCGGCGAGGCTCTGACTGCCGATCTGGGTAAGAGTGACTTTGAGGGTTTTATGTGTGAGACCGGTCTGGTGCGCAGCGAGATCAGCTATATGATCAAGCATGTAAAGCACTATGCCAAGGAAAAGACGGTCTATACGCCTATTACTCAGTTTGCCTCCCGGAGCTACAAGAAGCCTTGCCCCTATGGTAATGTGCTGATCATGAGTCCCTGGAATTATCCGTTCCTGCTGACCATGGATCCGCTGGCAGACGCCATTGCGGCAGGCAATACAGTGGCGGTCAAGCCCAGCGCCTATTCTCCTGCCACCAGTGCGGTAATTAAGAAGATCATCACAGAGTGCTTTGATCCTGAGTATGTAGCAGTCGTCACCGGAGGAAGAAAGGAAAACGCTGCTCTGCTGGAAAAGAAATTCGATCTTGTATTCTTCACCGGCTCTCAGAGTGTGGGTAAGGAAGTCCTGCGGCATACTGCTGAAACTTTGACTCCTGCGGTGCTGGAATTGGGCGGCAAGAGCCCGTGTATTGTAGACTGCAGCGCAAAGGTAGAGTTGGCTACCAAACGGATCGTCTTCGGTAAGTTCCTGAATTGCGGTCAAACTTGTGTTGCTCCGGATTATATTCTTTGCCATGAGAACGTGAAGGACGAACTGATCCGGGAGCTTCGCAAGCAAATCAAAAAGCAGTACGGCGAGAATCCGCTTAACAATCCTGATTACGGCAGAATCGTCAACCAAAAGCATTTTGACCGCATCAAGGGGCTGATCGACCCCAACAAAGCTGTCATCGGCGGCAAATGGAACGAGGACACCTTGCAGATTGCGCCTACTGTTTTGAGTGATGTCACTTGGGACGACGCAGTGATGCAGGAGGAGATATTCGGCCCCGTGCTACCCATCTTGACCTACAGTGATATCAGCCAGGTTTATACGATGCTCTCTGACCGTCCCAAGCCTTTGGCGCTGTATATCTTTGCTGAGGACAAAATGGTCATCCGGGATGTGACGCAGCGGTGCCGGTATGGCGGCGGCTGTGTCAACGATTGTGTGATCCATCTTGCCACTTCCAATATGGGCTTCGGCGGCGTTGGTGAAAGCGGTATGGGTTCTTACCACGGCAAAACCGGCTTTGATGCCTTCAGCCACACCAAGTCTATTCTGGATAAGAAAACCTGGATGGATCTGCCCATGCGGTATCAGCCCTACAAAAGAGGCCTGTACGGCAAGCTGCTCCATTTCTTCTTGAGATAAACAGCAAAAGGATTGATTAAAACATGAAAACAAGAATTATTGTGGATTCCACGGCAGACTTAATGCCGGAATACAAAAGCCGTGTAAGCGTGGTGCCGCTGACGGTGCACTTTGGTGAAGAGGAATATATTGACGGTGTTACCATCGATCACAAAACCTTTTACGAGAAACTCATTGAGAGCGATGTGCTGCCCAGTACAAGTCAGGCAACTCCGGATGCTTTTATGAAAGAATTTGAAAAGGCA
>JAFQCV010000060.1 GCA_017416325.1 Oscillospiraceae bacterium | reverse complement strand
TTAGTTTGCAAAGAGTGCGGCAACGAGTTCGTGTTCACCGCCGGTGAGCAGGAGTTCTACGCAGAGCGCGGCTTCCAGAACGAGCCCCAGCGCTGCAAGGCTTGCCGTGATGCTCGCAAGAACGCTACCCGTGGCCCCCGTGAGTTCTTCACCGCTACCTGCGCCCGTTGCGGCGGCGAGGCCAAGGTTCCCTTCGAGCCCAAGACCGACCGTCCTGTGTTCTGCAGCGAGTGCTTCGCTCAGATGCGCGCCAACGGCTAATTGCAAATGAACAACAGGGCAGGATCTCCTGCCCTGTTTGTTTTGTCTGCTGGTTAACATAACTTTATGCGTTGTGCCCACTTGCCGTTGTCTGGCAGACTGCTGCGATAAATGGACAATTAAGGCGTCGCCTCCGGCGACGATTTAAAATCTATTTCCGAAGGAAATACCATAATTGTCAATTATCCATTGTCAATTATTTTCTTTCCGGTTTTCCATATGCCCGGAACGAACCACCGGCGGTTTGGGATCTTTCATCTCCCAAGGAATCGGTTTTTTCTCCTCCTGGCGCATTGCTTTCCCTCCTTGTTTTTCGTGTTTTACCGTTATTTTTACCCGGCAGACAGGATCTATCCAAATTCCCCTTGCGTCCGGGCGGTTTTCGAAGTAAAATAAACAAAAAAATTACGAGGTGCTTCCATGACCCGAAAGCTATATTATGAAGACTGCCATCTGCGGCAGTTCACCGCCACCGTCACCGGCTGCAACGCAGCAGAAAACGGCTGGCAGATCACCCTGGACGCCACCGCTTTTTACCCCGAAGGCGGCGGACAGGCCTGCGACTTAGGAACTTTAGGGGATGCCCGGGTTCTGGACGTCCGGGAACAAGACGATCAAGTGCTCCATTTATGCGATACT
Organism: Oscillospiraceae bacterium; assembly: GCA_017416325.1. Lineage (GTDB taxonomy): Bacteria > Bacillota > Clostridia > Oscillospirales > Oscillospiraceae > Faecousia. The sequence continues at coordinate 14,733 of JAFQCV010000060.1, read as the reverse complement.
CCCCTAACCGTTGGAGAAACCGTCCGGGGCGAGCTGGACTGGGATCGCCGTTTCGATCTGATGCAGCAGCACAGCGGCGAGCATATCCTCTCCGGCCTTGTAAATCAAAAATACGGCTTCCACAACACCGGCTTTCATGTGGGCAAAGAGGTCATGGAGATCGACTTTGACGGTGTGATCCCCCCGGAGGATATCCCTCTATTAGAAGAGCAGGCAAACCGGGCCATTTGGCAGAACCTGCCTATTCATTGCCACATCCCCGATCCCGAGGCCTTGGCAGAAGCCACCTACCGCAGCAAGCGGGCGCTGCCCTGGCCGGTGCGGCTGGTGCAGATCCCGAATACAGACAGCTGCGCCTGCTGCGGCGTTCATGTGGCCTATACCGGCGAGATCGGTCTGATAAAAATTATCTCCTGGACGAAATTCCACCAAGGTGTGCGCTTGGAGCTGGTCTGCGGCAAGCGGGCATGGGATTACCTGCAGAATGTGTTCTTCCAAAACCGGCAGATCTCTCAGGCGCTTTCCGCAAAGCCTTTGGAAACCGCGGTTGCGGTGAAAAAGCTGCAGGATTCTCTGACTGAGGAGAAATTCCGCGGTACCGGGCTGCAAAAGCAGGTGTTTGCCGGGATCGCGAAAGATTATGTAAACCAAAACAACGCGCTGCACTTTGCCGATGCCTTAGAACCGGGACAGGTTCGGGAGCTGGCAGATGCCATCGCCGGGGTTTGTTCCGGCTTTGCGGCAGTCTTCTCCCCCCGGGAGGATGGCTACAGCTATTGCCTTGCCAGCCGGGAAGAGGATCTGCGGCAGCTGGGCAAGGCCATGACCGGCGCGTTAAACGGACGGGGCGGCGGCAAGCCCAATTTCCAACAGGGTACGGTTTCGGCGGAAGAAACCGCCATCCGCAATTTTTTCGAAAAGGAGCTTTCTTATGTCTAAATTCCTTCGGATCCTGGCGCTGGTTTTGGCGTTGGCGACCCTCTGTGGCTGCAGCGCCGTAGGAGAGATCGCCCAGGGGGTCAAAAACGCCGCCATGGAGGAACTAAAGAACCAGATGCAGACCCAGCTGGAGAAAAATAAGATGGAGGTTCTGCAAGTGAGATCCGCAGCGGGTAAGCTCAATGACGAGGGGGGAAAGCTGCAGTTTTTCGTGGCGTTTCTGATCCGTTCCGAAAATCCCCAACAGCTGCAGTCCGCAGCGGAATCTCTGGGAAAGTCCATTGGCGAGACCGGATTTGCCGCCCAAACCGGCGCGGCAGTCGAAAGTCCTTACCTGGTGCATAAGCAGCTGGAATTTGACGCGGATAAGGTAACGGAGAATTGCTATCTGCTCTACCTGTATATCCCCGAATTCACCCTGGACCTGCAAAACGCCACCCTGCCACCCATGACCTTACCCAAATAAACATTAAATTGCCATTTGTCGCGCAGAAACGCGAATGGATAATTGATAATTGATAATGGATAATTGTGGTATTTCCTTCGGAAATGATTTAAAATCATCGCCAAGGGCGATACAATCATTATCCATTATACATTATCCATTATCCATTGGCAGGTGCAACCTGCCAGACAAACGGAAATTGGCAAAGCCTATACAAACAGCACGCCCCGAAGAAGATTTCTTCTTCGGGGCGTTATCTTTGCCAAAAGGCTTACTTTTCGTTCTTGTAGATTTCCTTGAAATACTTGTAGGTATCCACCTTCAGCTCGCCGCAGGCAGCTTCGTCACAGGCTACGATGCCGTCGGGATGCAGCTGCAAAGCGCTGATGGTCCAGGCGTGATCCACACCGCCCTCGACGCAGTGGCGCAGGGCGCGGGCCTTGTTGTGACCGCTGATCAGCAGCAGGACCTGCTTGGAATCGCACACGGTACCAACACCCACAGACAGGGCAGTCTTGGGCACCTTGTTGGGGTCGTTATCGAAGAAACGGGAGTTGACGATGAGGGTATCCTCGGTCAGCGCCCGAACACCGGTGCGGGAAACCAGAGAGGTGAATGGCTCATTGAACGCGATGTGGCCGTCCACGCCGCTGCCGCCCAGGAACAGGTCAATACCGCCGTAGGAAGCGATCTTATCCTCGTAACGCTGACATTCTGCTTCCAGATCCTCAGCCATGCCGTTGAGAATGTTGATATTCTCCGCGGGAATATCGATGTGGTTGAAGAAATTGTCGTGCATGAAGTACCAGTAGCTCTGGTCATGCTCCCGGGGCAGGCCAACATACTCGTCCATGTTGAAGGTAACCACATTCTTGAAAGTCACCTGACCGGCCTTGTTCATCTCGATGAGCCGCTTATACACGCCCAGGGGAGAAGAACCGGTGGGCAGACCCAGCACGAAGGGGCGGTTTTCCTTGTGAGCGTTGATCGCGTCGGCAATATGCTGCGCAGCCCAGGCGCACATCTGGTCGTAATCATTCTTAATAATCAGCTTCATAACATTCACACTCCTAATGATAGCTCAGAGAAAAAATCTCTCTGCGACGCCTATTATACAGCTTCCTTGGTTTCTTGTCTATCTTTTTTTCAAATGGATAGTGGGAAAATCCATCCGATTTTTGCATATTTCACCTATGGCTGTCTTGGCAAATTGCCATTTCCCGGGCAGTTGCGATATTGTGCCAAAGGCTTCTCCTTGAGGAGAAGCTGTCACACACCGGCACTTCGGAACCGGGGTGTGACTGATGTGGTGTAGCCGCGTAGCGGCGTAAAAATGTAAAATATGCCGCAAAGCTGCTTCGCAGACCACCACATCCGCCTCGCGTGCGCTTGGCACCTTCTCCTCGAGGAGAAGGCTTTGCGGCTACGCCGCTAGGTCCTAACGCAACTAACCAGCAAACGGAAATTTGAAGATCTGCCGCAGCCTGCCGGCAGGACAAAAAATGACCGCCCCCCACGGGACGGTCATTTTGTTTATGAGGAATTAGTCTTCCTTGCTCTTGGAGAGCAACAGATTGACAACGATACCCAGGATCAGCGCGCAGGCGGTAGTGGTAATGTAGATCTCACCGATACCCAGGGCCATACCGCCAATGCCGGGAATCAGAATCGCCGCCACGGTGAACAGATTCTTGTTCTGATTCAGGTCTACTTTTTGGATCATCTTCAGACCGGAAACAGCAATGAAGCCGTACAGCGTGATGCACACGCCGCCCATAACACAGCCGGGAATGGAATCCAGGAATGCCACGAAGGGCCCGAAGAAGGAGATGATGATGCACATAACCGCAGCAACGGTAATGGTAATGACGGAAGCGTTGCGGGTAATGGCAACACAGCCAACAGACTCGCCGTAGGTGGTGTTGGGGCAGCCGCCGAAGAAAGCGCCGGCGATGGAACCAACGCCGTCACCCAGCAGAGTGCGGTGCAGTCCGGGGTCTTTTGTCAAGTCCGTGCCGATGATGGAAGAAAGGTTCTTATGGTCAGCCAGATGCTCCGCAAATACCACAAATGCCACGGGAATGTAAGCCACAGCAATTGTCGCCAGATAGGACAGCTTGAAATCGCCCATGCCTTCGATCGCCTTCTGGAAGGTAAAGGTGGGCAGCTGCGCGATCTTCATGTTTTCAAACACGGACAGATCAATGACCATCAGGGCAGCATTGTCGGTGAACTTGCCGATCAGGGTGAACACAAGCGCAACCGCGTAGCCGGCAAGAATTCCGATGATGAAAGGAATCAGCTTCATCATCTTCTTGCCGTAGGTGGAGCAAAGAATAACCACCAGGAAAGTAACCATAGCGCAGATAAGGGAAACCCAGGCGCCGCTATTCATAACGAAATAAGAAGAGAGACCGAAACTTGTCTTCTCGCCGTAGGAGAACACATCGCTAATGGCGGCACCGGCCAGGGACAGACCGATCAGCGCGACGGTGGGGCCGATAACGGAAGCGGGCATGATCTTGTCGATCCACTTAACACCGGCAAACTTAACCACGATGGCAATGATGACATAGACCAGACCGGCAAAGATCGCGCCGAGGATCAGTCCCAGATAGCCAACGGTGGTGGCGCCGGCAAAGGCTGCCAGCATAGGGCCGATGAAAGCGAAGGAGGAGCCCAGGAACACGGGGCTCTTAAACTTGGTAAACAGCTGGTAAACGATGGTGCCGATACCGGCTCCGAACAGGGCGGCAGAGATGTCCATGCCGTTGCCGACAATTGCAGGGACAGTAATCGTTGCTGCCAGAATCGCCAGAACCTGCTGGAACGCAAACAGCAGCATCTGACCGAACTTGGGCTTGTCTTTGATACCGTAGATCAGATTCATTATGCTTCCTCCAAATTATTTTTTCGCGCGGTGCAGACCATGCCTTGCCGGTCTCCCGATACCGCGCTTTATGTGCTATTATACCGCTGTTTTTGACAAAAAGCAAGAAAAAATCACAAACTTCTATATAATTTATCAGTCGAAAATTGCCATTTATCGAGCAGTTGCAAATCATGCGTGCGTAGGGCGGGCTCATGAGCCCGCCGACCAGGTTGCATTATTTCAAGCAGTTTCGTCCATTTTTTCATAGTCTTTTACAAAATACAAACTATTCAGAATCCGGGAAGTGGTCGGCGGACTCATGAGTCCGCCCTACGATGTCTAACGATACTCCCCGTCAAACGGGAATTTGACGCTTTCAGCGCGCAAAAGCGCCTGCCGAAACGGCAGGCGCTTTCTTCCTTATAACACAAAACTATCCGGCAGAAGCTGGGCGAGGGTCCTTTCCTGATACTGCCCCTTCGGGCCGGCGATGTAAACGACAAAATCTTCCCTGCAAAATTCCCGCATCACCTGGCGGCAGACACCGCAGGGGGGACAAAAACCGGTGATTTCTCCATTCTTTCCGCCGCAGACAGCCAGAGCGGTAAAATCCCTGTGCCCGTCATAAACCGCCTGAAAAAAGGCAGTGCGCTCGGCACAGTTGGTGGGGCTGTAGGCTGCGTTTTCAATATTGCTGCCTTGGTAAACCGTACCGTCAGCGCACAGCAGCGCCGCACCTACCCGGAAGCCGGAATAGGGCGCGTAGGCATGGCGCATGGCTTCCTGCGCCAATTCGATCAATTCTTCCGCTTTCATAGAAATCCTCCTGTCGTTCAAATTCCCGTTTGCCGGGCAGGCGGTGCCTGCCAATGGATAATGAAGGAGTCGCCTTCGGCGACATATTTGAAATCATTTTCGAAGAAAATACCACAATTATTCATTATCAATTATCCATTATTCATTCGTGCGTCAGCACGATAAATGGCAATTTATCGTTTTAACAGCCGCTCCGCAAAGCTTTTGCCCGGGGTGTCAAAATCCACCCCCAAAAGCTCCGCCACGGTGGCGGCCAGGTCCGCAAAGCTTTCTCTCGTTCCCAGATCTCCCGGTAGCACGCCTTTGCCCAAAGCCAGCAGGGGAACATATTCCCGGGTGTGGTCGGTACTGGCGGCATACCCGGGGTCGCAGCCGTGGTCTGCTGTGATCAGCACCAAATCTTCCTCTCCCAACGCCGCCATAAACTGAGGCAGCCAGGCATCAAATTCATTCAGGGCTTTGGCATAACCAACGCTATCCCGGCGGTGCCCAAATTGGGAATCAAAATCCACCAGATTCACAAAGCACAGTCCCCGGAAGTCCTTTCGGGCATAGCCCAAAGCATGCTCCATGCCGTTGGCATTGGACTGGTTATACACATATTCTGTCAGCCCCTGGCCGGCAAAGATATCCTTTATCTTACCCACGCCAATGGAGGCAAGGCCGGCTTTCTTCACCGCATCCAGCAGTGTCGCCGCCGGGGGCTCCAGAGAAAAGTCATGGCGGTTGGCAGTGCGGGTAAAGCTTCCCGGTGTCCCCACAAAGGGACGGGCAATGACCCGGCCCACCCCATGCCTGCCCCTCAGAAGCTTCCGGGCGATGCGGCAGTATTCATACAGCTGCCCGGGAGGCACGATATCTTCATGGGCAGCGATCTGAAACACCGAATCGGCAGAGGTGTAAACGATCAAGTCCCCGGTCTGCATATGCTGCTTGCCAAAAGCGGCGATCACTTCCGTTCCGGACCAGGGCGCGTTTGCCAAGATCCCCCGCCCCGTCAGCTCCCGGAACGGTGTTAAGATCTCCTCCGGGAAACCGTCCGGATAAGTGGGTAAGGGAGAATCGGAAATCAGACCCGCCAGCTCCCAATGACCGATGGTTGTATCCTTTCCCATGGACTTTTCCGCCATGCGTCCCCATGCGCCCTTTGGAGCGTTTGCCCGTGGCAGGCAGGTGACACCCTGGATATTTCCCAGCCCGGCCGCGATCATATTGGGGATTCGAAGCGCCCCGGAAGCGGCGCAGGACGCCAGTGTGTCCGCTCCCGCGTCTCCAAACCGATCCGCATCCGGCAGCGCGCCGATGCCAAAGGAATCCAACACGATAATAAAGATCCGTTTCATACTCGCTCACCTCTTTAATTTTATTATATCGAAACAAAGACCGATATGCAAGCAGCCTTGGAAAGATTGCTTTTTCTCCCGGGATATGCTAAACTGATCCCATAAAACATACAGGATGTGATGCTGATGAAAATCAAGACCCAGCCCCTTTCCTATGAGCAGGTCCTGGCGAAAAAGCCTGCCAAGCACCGCACCCCCTTGCGTCCCAGCCGTTTGCTGAACGCTGTGATCCGCTTGATCTCCATCCCGGAGCTGCTCTCTACCCGGTTTCGCTATACCGCCGAGGGTATGGAAACGGTAAAAAACCAGCCTTGTCTGATTTTGATGAACCACTCCAGCTTTATCGACCTGATGATCGCGTCCCGGATCTTCTGGCCCAAGCGGTACGGCATCGTCTGTACCAGCGACGGCTTTGTGGGCAAAAGCTGGCTGATGCGGTGGCTTGGCTGTATCCCCACCCAAAAATTCGTCAGCGATATCTCTTTGATTCGGGATATGGAATACCTGTTGAAAGAAAAGGGTGTCAGTGTGCTGATGTACCCGGAAGCCAGCTATTCCTTTGACGGCACCGCCACCCCGCTGCCCCGAAAAATGGGCGTTCTGCTGAAAAGGCTGAATGTGCCGGTGGTAACCGTCATCACCCAGGGCGCTTTCGCCCGGCAGCCCCTGTATAACAACCTGCGCAAGCGAAAAGTGCCTGTCAGTGCCCATGTTAAGTGCCTTTTCACCCCGGCGCAGCTGAAAGAGATGACCGTTGCCCAGCTGGATCAGCAGCTGGACAGCGCCTTTACCTTTGATAATTTTGCCTGGCAGCGGGACCGGAAGATCGCCATCACGGAGCCTACCCGGGCCGAGGGACTCAGCCGCATCCTTTACAAATGCTGCGTCTGCGGCGCGGAAGGCGAAATGGAAGGCAGCGGCACAACACTTACGTGCCACCATTGCGGCAAGGTTTGGGAGCTGGATGAACAGGGACAGCTGCAGCCGAAAGAGGGCGACACCCCCTTCCACCACATCCCGGACTGGTACGCCTGGCAGCGGCAGGAGGTTCGCAAAGCCTTGGAGGAAAACACCTACCGGCTGGACACTGATGTGGACATCGGCATGCTGGTGGATACCAAGGCGGTTTATATGGTAGGCAGCGGCCATCTGACCCACACCGCCGACGGCTTCACCCTCACCGGCTGTGACGGCAAGCTGCAATATACCCAAGGCCCTCTGGCCTGCTACGGCTTATATGCCGACTATTATTGGTATGAGATCGCCGATGTGATCTGTATCGGCAACAAGGACGCCCTCTATTACTGCTTCCCCAAAGGCGATGCCGATGTGGTGGCAAAGACCCGCCTGGCGGTAGAGGAGCTGTATAAGCTGAAAAAACGCCGCCCCACCAAACCAGACCAATAAATTGCCGTTTATCGGGGAGTAGGGGACGGGTTTCCCGTCCCTTGCGGCGGAGTAGCCGCCAAGCCTTCCCCTCTGGGGAAGGTGGCAAAAAGTGGCGTTTTAAGCCACTTTTTGACGGAAGAGGTAATAACCTCTCCCACCGCAAGCGGTCCCCCGTGAATCATAGTATGATTGCCCCCGGCAATCATAGAGATTTTTATTCGCTTCGCTACCCCAAAGGGGAGGGGATATGCTCTATCGCAACTGCCCGATAAACGGAAATTTGAAGATTTAACCGGGTAACGAATATCGCCAAGCTATCAGTCCCGACATTGTCAGCGGACACTGTCCGCAGAAAGGTCTGTTCCTATGAAAAAGAACCCGAAATTTTACCTAGCCCTGGTCATTTTCTGCCTCACCGGCCAGATCGCCTGGGTGGTAGAGAATATGTATTTCAATGTATTCATCTATAAAATGTTCAACGCCGACCCCGAGGCCATTTCTGTCATGGTGGCAGCCTCCGCCATTGCCGCCACAGTCACCACGCTGCTCATCGGCGCTCTCAGTGACAAGCTGGGCAAGCGCAAGATTTTTATCTGCTGCGGCTATATCCTTTGGGGCATCTCCATTTGGAGCTTTTCCTTGCTGCGGATGGACATTCTGAACGCCCTGTTCCCGGCTGCCGCCTCTGCCGCTGCGGTGGGTGTCAGCGCCACCATTATTTTGGATTGCGTCATGACTTTTTTCGGCAGCTCCGCCAATGATGCCTGCTTCAACGCCTGGCTGACGGATGTGACCGATGAAACCAACCGTGGCCGGGTGGAGGGTATCAATGCCATGATGCCTTTGGTTGCCATTTTGGTGGTCTTCGGGGGATTTATGGCATTTGACCTTAACAAATGGGAAAGCTGGAACGCCATTTTTTACATCATTGGCATCATGATGATCCTTATCGGCATCTCCGGCTTCTTCCTCATCCGGGAAGTACCGGTAAAAACCGAGGACAACCAAAGCTATTTTGCCAACATCCTCTACGGCTTCCGGCCCAAGGTCATCAAAGCCAACCCCGGCCTGTATGGCGCGCTGGCAGCTCTGGCGCTGTTTAACATCTCCATCCAGATCTTCATGCCCTACCTGATCCTTTATTACACCGAAGCTTTGGGCATGGATGATTATGTTCTGATCTTCGCCCCGGCTATTGTAGCAGCCGCCACCTTTACCGCCCTTTACGGCAAGGTTTACGACACCAAAGGCTTCCAAAAAGCCATTCTTCCCACAGTCGCTTTGCTGGGAGTGGGATATATCGTTCTGTTCTTCTTCCGCGGCACTGTACCGGTGTTTCTTGGCTCTCTTTTGATGATGTGCGGCTATCTGGGGACCGGCGCCATGCTGGGCGCCCTGATCCGGGACTGCACCCCGGAAAACAAAGCCGGTATGTTCCAGGGCCTGCGGATCGTGGGACAGGTGCTGGTCCCCGGTGTCATTGGCCCCGCCATCGGCGCGGCTGTCCTGAAAAACGCAGATACCGTGATAGGCGACGACGGCACCACCGCTTTTATCCCCAATGCCAACATCTTCCTGGCAGCCCTTGTGGCGCTGCTGGCCCTGGGGACCGTCCTGCCGCCTCTGTTCCGGCTGCTGAAAAACCGCCAAGCAACCCCCACGGATTAAGGAGCGAATATGGCTATTGAACTGATGACTTCCCGGGGCGAAGCGCTGCTCCAGGAGGGGAAAAACCCTTGGACCGTCTATCCCCGTCCCCAGCTCCGGCGGGATAGTTATGTAAACCTAAATGGGCAATGGGAATTCTCTGCTCCCGGATATACCGGCACGATTCAAGTTCCCTTCTGCCCGGAAAGCCGCCTTTCCGGCGTAAAGCAGCACTTCCCTGAAGGCTGTGCGTTGACTTACCGCCGAAAATTCACCCTGCCGGAGGGATTTCTCCAAAAACGGGTGCTGCTGCACATTGGCGCGGCAGACCAGATTGCGGAAATTTATGTAAACCAAATCAAGATAGGCAGCCACCGGGGCGGCTACGAAGCCTTTACCCTGGACATCACCCACGCCCTGCAGGACGAAAATGAACTGGTGATTCTCTGCCGGGACGATCTGCGTGACCGGCGCTTCCCCTACGGCAAGCAGGTGCTGCCCCAAAAGCGGGGCGGCATGTGGTACACCCCGGTCAGCGGCATCTGGCAGACGGTATGGCTGGAAAGCGTCCCGGAAACCTATATCCAGAAGCTAACTATTGAAAACCGGGGCTACAGCGTCACCATTTCCGCAGAGCCGGAAATGGAAGGCACCGTCACCGTTCCCGGACTGGGAAGCTTCCCTCTGGGCAGCGCCATCACCCCGGAAGATCCCCATCTGTGGTCTCCGGAAGACCCCTACCTCTATGAATTCACCGTGGAAGCCGGGGAAGACCGGGTGGAAAGCTACTTTGCCATCCGCGCCTTGGAAATCCAAACCGTGGGCGGAGTTCCCAGACTTTGCCTCAACGGAAAACCCTACTTCTTCCACGGTCTGCTGGACCAGGGCTACTGGCCGGAAAGCCTTCTCACCGCCCCTGCTCCGGAAAGCTACGCAGACGATATTCTTGCCATGAAAAACCTGGGCTTTAACATGCTTCGGAAACACATCAAGGTTGAGCCGGAAGAGTTTTACTATCAATGCGACCGGCTGGGCATGGTGGTTTTTCAGGACATAGTGAATAACGGAGATTACAGCTTCCTCCGGGATACCGCCTTGCCCACGGTGGGGCTGCAAAAGCTTCCTGACGGTCAGCTTCATAAAGACCCTGCCGCCCGGCAGGCTTTTCTGGATGGCATGACCGCCACCGTAAAGCAGCTGAAAAACCACCCCAGCATCGTCTACTGGACCATCTTCAATGAGGGTTGGGGTCAGTTTGACGCAGATGCCGTGTATGAGCAGCTCAGGCTGCTGGATGACACCCGGTTTATCGACAGCACCTCCGGTTGGTTTCGCCGGAAAAAGACCGATGTGGACAGCCGCCATGTGTATTTCAAACCCATCCGTCTCACTCCCGGAGAAAAACCTCTGGTGCTTTCGGAATTTGGCGGCTACAGCTATAAGCCCCAGGGGCATGTGTTCAACACGGAAAAAACCTACGGCTACGGCAAATTTGCCGACCCAGGCGACTGGAACGATGCGGTGGAAAAGCTCTATCTGGAGCAGGTAGTCCCGGCACACAAAAAGGGACTTTGCGCCGCGGTGTATACACAGGTCAGCGATGTGGAAGACGAAACCAACGGTCTGTTGACCTATGACCGCAAGGTCTGTAAGGCCGACCGGTCACGATTCCAAAATATTGCAAAACAGCTCAAATAGCACTGCCCATTCCCGTTTGTCGGTGAGTTTCGTCAGTGTTCGTAGGGCGGAGTCATGACTCCGCCGATCACTTCTCAGATTTTAAAAAGTTTGTCTTTTGCAAAAATCTACCCCAAAAAATGGCAATTTGTCAACACATTTATATAAAAATCGGTTTATGCCGGTGTGAATTTTAGGAGGACTTTCTGTGGACATGACGAACTATACTGCCGGCTTTTCCCGGCTGGATGTGACACCGCCCTTGGGCATCCCCATGAAAGGCGCCTGGATTCCCAAGGCTGCCGTAGGCGTTCTGGACCCTCTGTATGTAAATGCCGTTGCCTTTGGCGACGGAGAAAACGCCGCGGTATTATTGGTGCTGGACAGCCTGGGTCTGTACGCCCCCTTCTGTGACAGCTGGCCGGCGCAGATCGCGGAGCATGTGGGACTTCCTGCAGACAGCATCATCATCCATTGCACCCACACCCACACCGCTCCTGATTTGGAAGAAGACGAAATGTACGCCAGCTGGCTGCTGCGCCGGCTCAAGGACGCCGCCTACATGGCTTTATCTGACCGGAAGCCGGTAGCGGATGTCCGCTGGACAGAAGGCCAGGCCAAGGGTATGGCCTTTGTCCGCCGGTATCGCTTAAATAACGGCACTGTCATCACCAACCCCGCCGGTCACTACCTGGATATGCTGGTAGGCCCTGCCTGTGAAACCGATGAATCCATGCGTTTGATCCGCATTTTGCGGCAGGATGCCCCGGAGATCGTCATGGTAAACTTCCAGTCCCACCCGGATAATGTCAGCGGTGACAAGTATTCTGCCGACTATCCCGGTTATTTCCGGAACAAGCTGGAACAGCTCCAGGAAAACATCCACTGTGTCTTCCTGGAGGGCTGCCAGGGACAGATGGTCATTCAGGGTCGGGGAAAGGATGTAGTCCGGCAGCCTGCCGGATTTGAGAGAGCCTCCCAGTACGGCTACCGGCTGGCGGAGGTAGCCTCCCGGTTGTTTGACCGCACAGTTTCCACCGGCACGGTCGGTCTGACCTTCGGCAAAAAAGCCGTTCGTCTGCTGACCAAATGGGAGCCTTCCCGGATGCCCGAGGCCCAGCGAATTTTGCAGCTGCATGATGAAGGCCGGGATTTGGAGATCTACCCGGAGCAAAAGATCGCCAACTACATCCTTGCCGAGGCCCGGCAGCTGAAAAAGCTGGATGCGGAAAAGAACGCCTACTGTGACACCTATGCTTGCGGCATCACCTTCTGCGGCTTAGCCTTTGTGGGCTTGCCCGGTGAGCCCTTTAACGAGATCGGCAAGCAGGTGCGGAAGAATTCCAGATTTCCTGTCACCTGTGTTCTCTGTCAGTCCAACGGTGCCGTGGGCTATATTCCCACCGCCGAAGCCCACGATCAGGGCGGCTACGAAGCCTACAACACCCCCTATCGCAAGGGTACTGCTGAATTACTGGCAGACACCGCCGACGCGCTTTTGGCTTCTCTGTAAATAACACGCCCCTGCTGCGAAGGCGCAGCAGGGGCAGTAATTTGCCGTTCCAGAAGCCTTCCCCTCTGGGGTGGTGCTCCGCGCAGCGAATCTATAATCATTATCGTTGTCGGTGGCAACGATACCTTGATTCATAGGTGTCAAAAAGTGGCGTTTTAAGCCACTTTTTGACGGAAGAGGCAATAACCTCTCCCACCGCAAGCGGTCCCCCCTCCCCAAAGGGGAGGGCATATGCTCTGCCGTATCTGCCTGCTAAACGGGAATTGGCCTGGATATTGATTCTCTTTCAAAATTTTTCCCGGATCACGCCTGCGCCACGGGTCAAAACTTCTTCCGTTTCTGCCCCCAGAGCCTTTTCCAGCCAGTCGGTCTCCGTCATGCTTCCGTGGGGTACTGCCCAGGCGCCGGCATCAGTACCCGGGGCCAGAAGGCCGCCCATTTGATGAAATGCCGCCACATTTTGCAGGGCGCTATCCAAAATCGCCGCCACCGCAGCTTCCTGAAACCGACCTTTTCCCAGCAGATTGCCAATGGTAGATAGGGTAGGCACCCAAACCGTTCCCGTCTGGGCCATGGCTGCCAGAGCATCGGCATCCCCATACGCCCCATGCTCAATGCTGTCTACACCCCACCGGGCCGCTGCCTCTATGGTGCGGGCGCCGTTGGCATGGGCCATGACGGAAAATCCTTCCTCGTGGGCAATATGGATCAGTTCCCGAATCTGGGAAGCAGGAAGCCCCTCTTCCGTCAGCACCCCAAATTGGTTAAAATCCATCAGTCCCGAGATCATGATCTTAATAAAGTCGCCGCCCCGCTGCCGAATTTCAGCAACCAACCGGGCATACTCTTTTAGGTTAACATAACATTCTCCGATAAAGGCGCCGTAATGCCCCTCTTGGCATAGAGGCGCTAAAGGTGTGCGGTAGCTAATGCCGTATTGGGGCGCCAATTCCCTGGCTTTTGCTCCCACACCCCAGCGGTCACCGCCGTCCCGGAGATAAACGACCCCGTTGCGCTGATAGGCTTCCAGCGCCTTGTGGATAAACGCCTCGTCCGGTTTTTGGCTATGCCGGGCGATGGCGCTGCGCCAATCCACCCCATCCAAAACCATATGCATATGACAATCGCAGTTCATGGATGCTCACTTCCTTCGGGGTCAGTATAGCACATCCTTGATAAAACCGCAATTGCATCCTTTTTGCCAAATTGTCATTTCTCGGGCAGTTGAAAAGGCTCCCCTCAAGTAAACGCTGATTAAATCGGCAAGAGTTTGTGGCGAGAGATTTTGACACAAATTAAAGTTCAGAAAACGAAGGAATACTTTGTGTATTTCGAGTTTTATGAACTGAAAAGTTGGGGCAAAAGATCCGCCAATAACCGCAGACGATTTAATCAGCGGTTACTCAAAGGGAGGCTTAACTTCCCGACAAACGGGAATTGGCAAGGCGGCATCCCGCTTTATTTTTGCCGTGTCAACAACTGCTCTGCCACACTGTGCAGCATCATGCCCAAAAAGCACACCGGCAGCCACAGCAGAGAATAAATCAGGCAAATCTGTCCACGATAATGAAAGGGCAGTCCCCGGTAGTCCCACACCGCATATTCCCGATTCACCGCAAGACCCGTCAAAAGCTCCAGAACTGTGACACAGGCCGCGCTGAGCAGCAGCCGAAGCGACAGAGAAATCTTCGCCAAACGGCGTATGAAGCCAATGATCCAAAAGCAAAGGCCTCCTAAGAAAAACATGCTCCCATGACTGCGCCCCCGCCACAACAGTTCCAGACACACATAGCCTCCGCCACCCACACAAAAAAGCACGGCCTGCTTCCAAATCCGCATCGTGATCCCTCCCCGGACAGTATGCCCAAAAAAGTTTATTTTTAGCTTGACAAATAGCATTTGCTCGGGTATAATGACAAAGCTGATTTCGACTTTTTCGGAATTTGCGTAATATATGGCGGCGTAACTCAGTTGGTAGAGTACCCGGTTCATACCCGGTCTGTCACCTGTTCAAGTCAGGTCGCCGCTACCAGGCCCGTTGGTCAAGCGGTTAAGACACCGCCCTTTCACGGCGGTAACATGGGTTCGATTC
>JAFQCV010000015.1 GCA_017416325.1 Oscillospiraceae bacterium | reverse complement strand
GAGGTGCCCCGTAGGGGCGGAAGGGTGAAAAACGCCAATTGCTTACGCTCTAAGGGTATTTCTCACCCCTCAGTCAGCCTGTTAGGCTGACAGCTCCCCTCAAGGGGAGCCTTTTCAACTGCCCGATAAATGGCAATTTATTGGCCCAGCCAGGAAAGCTCTTGCGTTTGCGCCAAAGCTTCCAAAGCCGCAAGGATCGGCTGCTTTTCGCCGTTGTGGGCGGCGGCAATTTTCAGACCGCCTACCACCCATTTATAATAGGCCGGCACTTCCTTTGACGGATTCTCCAGCAGGGCAGGCGGGAAGTGGCACTCCGCTTCCGTCAGCCGGGGATGATCCGGCTGGTAATATACTTCCATCACGGTATACAGGAACCTTCCGTCCCGTAAGACGGATTCTTCCGTGATGCGCCAACCGTGATGGGAAAGGTAGTGCCGCAGCATGGGCGTTTTGCTCTGGCATTGGAGGATCAGGCGGTATTTGCCGCTTCGCAGCCAAGGCGCAGCCTCTAAAATCGAAACCATGGTATCCGCGCCCATGCCGGCGCACACCATGCAACTAAAATCCCGGGGGATACTGCGGACACCGTCGGAAAGATAAAATTCCATCTTGTCCCGTACACCGTATTTTTCGGCGTTGCGGACAGCGCTGAGCAGGGGCTGCTCATGGATATCCGCAGCAATACAGGACTGGGCGATGCCATTTGTCAGCAGATGGATAGAAAGATAGCCGTGGTCGCAGCCAATGTCCGCCACCCGGTCACCGGGGACTACAAAGGCGGCGCAGGCCAAAAGCCGGTCAGATATGGGAAGCTTCATAGGTTCCTCCAAACGGAAACTGTCAAATTGCCATTTCTCGGGTAGTTTGGAGCGCGAAGCGCGAGCCTTCCCCTCGAGGGTGGTGCGCCGCGCAGCGAATCCAAATAAAACGATTGCCGGTGGCAATCGCACCACTACTAATAGGTGGCAAAAATCTTCGATTTTTGACGGATGAGGTGGTCTGCGAAGCAGCTTTTTAAAATTTTACGGTTTTTACGCCGCTACGCGGCTACACCACATCAGTCACACCCCGGTTCCGAAGTGCCGGCGCGTGACAGCTTCTCCTCAAGGAGAAGCCTTTGGTGCAATATCGCAACTCCCCACCAAACGGAAATTTGAAAGGATTATAATAGAAGTGCCATCCCGGCGAAATCCGGGATGGCACAGCCGGTTTGATTACTGCTTTTCGGCTTCGCTGGCTTCGTAAGCCTCGATGAAGTGGTTCAGCTGAGCCAGGAAAGGCTCACACTCGATACCGTGAACCATGCAGGCTTCTTCCACAGTCTCACTCCGGGAAGAGGGGCAGCCCAGGCAGTGCATGCCGATGGCGAAGAACAAAGGCGCAGTGTGAGGCGCAATGTCCAGAATGTCGCCGATGATGGTATCTTTTTCAATTTTCACAGCCATAATATGACCTCCTGTTGCAATTCCTGACTTATTATAACCGCTATGTAGGGAAAAAACAAGGGGTCTTATGAAAAAAGCGGTTATATAGAGAAAGTTTGCGGCGTATTACTGGGAAGTCAGGGGAAAACGAAGGATTGCGTAGCTGCAATTCTCGGGAAGTGTGACGGTGCATACTCCGTCAGCCATAGTAACCCCGGCGTTTTCTTCGTGGAAGGGGGTGTAAACAGTGGGCTGAACCTTGGTTTCCACACAAACAGTACGCTCCACACCGATGGGGACGATGGTGGTCAGCAGATTGACCCGGCTCCGGTGGGTACGGATGGAATCCAGCTCGTGGTTGATATCCACATCGTAATCTTCCGCCAGCAGCTGTACGGTGATGCCCTTTTCGTCTTCCAGCATGGTGCAAAGATAGCCCTTTGACTGGGTAACCTTTACAGGCATGGGAGTGGCAAAGCGCTGGGCAAAGGCCAACACCGCCTCCCGGTTGGTGTCGCCCAAGCGGTGAGGATGGTAGTAAAGACCCTCCCGGGGCTCCTGCCAGGCATCCGGATCTTTGGAATCTTCGATCAGGGTATTTACTAATACTTCAGCTTCCTTTACATGGATGCCGTCGGGGACGGTAGTGAAGATAGATTTTCCCTGGGCGCTGTTGGGAAGAACCCAGCTGTTTTCGCAGCCGTCCACGGCGGTGGGGCCAAGAACGATGACCTTGCCGCCGCTCGCCAGATATTTGTCCATGGCCTGCTTCTCGGCATCAGTCATCCGGGCAACGCCGGACAGGAAAATGGCGGGGTACTTGTCGGGATCTTCGGGGAAGTCAAATACGGTGTGAGGACAGATACCGTTGCGGAACAGAAGTCTCAGAATGTCCGCATAATCCCGGTAATAGCCGTCTTTCAGATTGCCGTAGAAAGTGTGGTTGCGGGTCTCGTAGGAGAAGTAGACACCCAGCTGACCGACTACTTCGCCCTCGTAGAGATCGCCGTGGTTTTTCTCAAAGCCGAAAGCCTGGCCCACAATATCCTGCTCGTCAGGAATGGTGTTCAGAATCTTCCATGGAAGACCCAGCCGATCCTTCAATGTACCGATCCAGGCGTCTGCGCCCAGCATCTTACAGGTGGCCCAAACGTGGTTGGCGGTTTGTGTGTTATGTGCAAAACCGGTGCAGAAAGCGCCAACGCCCTTTTCCCGGGCAGCTGCCTGGTGGTGAGAGGAGTTGACCAGCCGCTGGGGGATGGGTGTGTTGCTGGTAAGGGGATCGTGTTTGTAGGGGGGCGTGTTGCCGGAAAGCTCCATGTTCACATAGTTCCAGCCCCTCAGATGGGTACGTGCATCGGTGGCGCCGGACAATGCGTTGTAAGAAGCGGAGCTGGCACCGCAGCCGGTGAGCATAAAGTCCTCAGGCAGCACCTTGCGAAGACCGGAGTAGAATTCACCGGCGGAATCAAACCGCAGATCTACCCAGTGATGCCATGCGGGGTTATCAAAGTTACCCCAGAAAGAAGCATCGTCTGCCGCAGGCAGATCGATACCCGCCCGGCGCTTCAGCTCCGCCCGGCAGTGCTCACAGCCGCAGGCGTTATATTGCATATAGTAGAGCGCATCATCGGCGCTGAGTCCGTCAATGCCGGTCTCGGCGATGAGGTACTTTACATATTCCTGATAAGCTTCCTGAAATTCAGGATTGCGGTGGCAGAAGCCTTCCGCGGTGTACTGGGGAAACCACAGGGGTTTTCTGGTCTGGACATCCACCATCCGCCAGTCATTCAGGTACTTGCCCCGGAACTGCCAGGTCTTTGCCGCCTCAAAGGTGGGAGAGAAGGGCAGGTGCGGGCCGCTGTCCAGCATGACGTGGCGCATTTCCTCCCGGGTAGAGTACCGGTGTACCAGATTGACAGAATGGTGGTCAAACAGCTTGACACCGTATTTGTGCAGCTCTTCTGCTACGGTAGCAATGTAATCGTGAAGCAGGGGGAATACCGGCAGCCAGTCCCAGCGGAAGTGGGTGCCGAAAAGCATGGCTGCGGAGACATTTGCTTTGGCAAGACCTTCTGCCCTTGCCTTGATCCGGTCCAGGTTTTCGCTGTCCGGCCATTGCAGGTCGGGCCAGTGTATCCACCAGCTGGCAATGCGCTCGTGCTTATCCATAATTAGTTCTCCTTCCAGAGACGGATGGCATCCTTAATGACCCAGTTGCTCCGCTCCAGCAGATCCTCACAGGCGGCATACTCCAGCTCGGTGATCTCCCGGACGATGCGGACCACCCGGTCGCGAAGCTTGATGTTGGTGGGCTTCAGGTTGATCATCATATTTTCATATACATAGCCACTGCGAACCATGGCACCGGTAGACAGCATATTCAGGATCATCTTCTGGGCGTTACCGGCCTTCAGACGGGTAGAACCAGTAAGGACTTCCGCGCCGGTGTCGGGAGCAATAGCGATATCGGCTACCTGGGTCAGCTTCGTGCCGGGGTTGGAGGTCAGAGCAACGGTGACACAGCCGATGGACTTGGCGTATTCCACAGCCTTGCAAACGAAAGCTGCGCCGCCGGAAGCGGAAATACCTACAACCACATCGTTGGCGTTGAGATTAAGCTCCTTCAGCTCGGCGACACCTCTGTCGGGGTCGTCCTCAATGTTTTCGCTGGCGTTGATCAGGGTCTGCATGCCGCCGGCGCAGATACCCACGACCTTTTCCCTGGGGACGCCGAAGGTGGGAGGGCACTCTGCCGCGTCAGCCACAGCCAGACGGCCGGAGGTGCCGGCACCCATGTAGAACAGCCGGCCACCCTTGGCGAAGCCTTCTGCAATGGCTTCTATAGCTTGGGCGACCTGGGGCAGCACCGGCTCCAGAGCGGCGACGCTGTAGGCGTTCTCCCGGTTCATAGCCTGGACGATCTCCAGGGGGGACATCTTGTCCAGATTCATGGTGTTTTCATTTCTTTGTTCGGTACGAAGCATAGTTTAAACCTCCTGTATGTATTGTTTCATAAAGTTTTCAACATTGGGCGCGGGAACATTGGCAAGAGCTGCGCAGCGCAGGCAAGCACCCCAGATCTGAGGCTGCTCCAGAATATAAGGACGAAGCTTTTGGGGGAGCTGCCCGGTGAGCAGCTCCCGGAAGGGAGCGCATTGGGTCAGCAGGCTGCCGCCTAAAATCACCTCTCTGGCATCCGGGGATTTTTCCGCCGCGGTGCGGATCAGCTGCGCCAACCGATTGCAGTTTTCGGTTGCGATCTTGGTGGCCAGGGCATCTCCTGCCTGCCATGCCTGGATCACCAGAGGGGCGAAGGAGGCAATGTATGAGGTGTTCTCTCCGTAGATTTTTTGGATACTGTCCCACACTGAGCCGCCCAGCTTTTGCTCCACCAATTCTGCCAGCATGGTTTTCGGGCCTGTTCCGTCCCGATCCTCCATGGTTGCCAGAATGGCGCTGCGGCCCAGATCGTAACCGCTGCCCAGCAGCTCCAAGCGCCAGCCGCCGCCGCCGCAGCGAAGCAGCTCGCCCTTGTGGGTCGCGTAGACAACAGAGCCGGTGCCGCTGATCACAGAGATGGCGTTGTCCGGGTCAGCGGCAAAGGCGAATACATTCATAATATCCGATTCGCATTGTACCGGGATACCGGAATAATGCTTGCGAAGCAGCTGCTCAATGGCTGCGCCATTTCCGCCGGAATAAAAACCGGCGCCGCCCACAAAGATCCCCAAAACCTGGTTGTCCTCCTGCAAAAGGGTGTCGATGCCATTGCACAGGATCTCAACAGTGCCCTTTACGGTGCAGGTGTTGGGGTTGGAGCCGGGGAGGACCAGCCGCTTGATCAGGTCACCGGACAGGGAGATCAGCACAAATTCCGTTTTTGTGCCGCCGCCGTCCACGGCGATCAGGGAAGGCTCCCGGTCATTTCCGGTACCCAGCAAAGCATCTACGGAAACATGCAGGATTTTGGAAAGACAGCAGATATGCTCCAGTCCCGGCACGGCGATGCCCCGTTCCCACTTGGAAACCGCTTGGGTGGAAATGTATAGCTTCTCTGCCAGATCCTTTTGGGACAGACGGCTTTTTCTTCTGGCGGCCCGGAGGTTGGCGCGGAAAATCTGGGGATTGAACAAAATATCACATCCTTTGACACTTACTAAGAACAGTATATTCCTTATATTATAGAATTTCAATAATCTTCTCGTTGAAAAACAAAAGAAAGTAAACTTGCGGTTGATTTTTTGAGGGACTGCCAAATTCCGTTTGCTGGGCAGTTGGTTAGAACGCAGCGGCACAGCCGCTAAGCCTTCTCTTTGAGGAGTGGTGCTCCGCGCAGCGAATCTAAATAAAACGATTGCCGGAGGCAATCGCACCACTACTAATAGGTGGCAAAAATCTATGATTTTTGACGGATGAGGTGGTCTGCGAAGCGGAAAAAGCAGGTTTTGTAACGGCTACTTCGTAGCCTACACCTCATCAGTCAGCCTGTTAGGCTGACAGCTTCCCCTCAAGGGGAAGCCTTTGCCAACTGCCCGAGATATGGCAATTTATTGGTGGGGATATATAAAAAAGAATATAAAGGAAGAAGTTCTGTTTGTTTTACGGTTTGGTGAAAATGCATAAAAAGCTGAGGGAAATTTTGGCGGTTATTACGGAAAGAATTTCCTTTTCCTGAGAGTAATTTACTGGTATAATTAACTTTAGTATCATGTATATATATAAAATTTTACATGTATCTGTTGAAACATTATGAGAGGTGAAGAATATGAAACGATTTCAGAGAGTGAGCGCAATCCTGATGGCGCTGGCGCTGATCGTGGGTCTGCTTCCTGCCGGAGGCTTCCCCATGCGGTCAGCTGCTGCCGCTGAGACGAATCCTGCGGTAGGTGATGGGAATACCTACCTGCGTGCAGTCTATCAGGCAAGCGGCGCAAATGTTGACGGCGTTGCCGACAATACCTATCCTCTGACTGTGGCTCTGTCTGACAGTGTGATGATGGGCGCAGCTTGGGATGCGACCTATCTGTATCTGTCTGTCAACAGCGCGGCGGAGCTGGCTGAGCTGAAGCTCAACGATGTTGACATTACCGAAAAGCAGGTGACTGCTGCAGCGGGTGAAGACCCGGGCTATGCAGAGTACCGGATCGCGCTGATGGATGCCGATGTCCCCAGTCTGGATGTGGGCGTGAACACCCTGACGGTAAAGCTGAGCGAATCCGATACCGCTCAGACCTTTTACCTGATTTTTGATAACAATACCTACAATAGATATGAACTTGTTCGTGAGAATGGTGGCGCTGTTGTAGATGAAAATGATTCTTATAAGGGATCATTTAATATTGCTAATTTGACCGGTTCAAACAACTACCTAACAGCTAGTGGTTCTACGGTGACCGGCAGCCTCGGCGTTACGACTGTTGTTGAGGTTGATATTGATATTACCTCCCTGAACGGCGGTTATACCCTTGCTCAAAATGTTGGCACCAATACTCGATACATTAACATGGGTGCCAACATTCAGGTGCTTGATGCGTTCTGCGAAGAGGCTAGCAGCAAACTGACAGAAGCGTTTCTTTTTGGTTTTACAAAGGATAAAACTAGCGGGGATTTATATTTCCAGAGCGCTTACAGCACTGGTGAGGGTACATTTGGCAGCAGTGATGTGCTTCTGTCTGAAACCGTATCCGGTTTGTACCATGTTCGGGTAGAGTATACCTACGCTGCTGATGGCTCTGGCGCTGTTTCTCATGATTCCGTAGTTTCCGCTAAGTATTTTGTCAACGGAAAGCTGATTGATGAGCAAAGCAATGTCAGAGTTTCTAAAACTGGAAAAGCTTTGATCAACAATGTGAGAGGCGTCAAAGTATATACTTCCAACAAAACAGATACTAATTTTACCGTATCTAACATCTCTGTGTCCTACGATAATCCTGCCGCTCTGGCTGCTCTGAAGGCTGCCTATGTAGCAGGTAGACAGGGTCCGGATCAGGCTGCTGCTACACTGGTGGCAAGTCAAATCGCGAACCTTCCTGCTGTTAGCCAGCTGGCTCTGACGGACAAGGCAACTGTTGAAGCTGCCCGGGCAGCTTACGATGCTCTGACACCTGCCCAGAAGGCGTATGTGGAAGAGGCAACTCTGAACATACTGGCAGCAGCGGAAGCAAAGATCGCAAGCCTCTTTGTTCAGTCCAGAAACGATTATCTCTTCGCGGACGCGGTTGGCGGAATCGTTCTGGACGGTCAGATCGAGTCTTCCTACCGGATGAATATTCCCTTCACTCCCACCACCCAGATGGGCGCTGTATGGGACCTGACCAATCTGTACCTGGCTATCACAGGCGAGGACCTGGGCGAAATGACCGCCGTAGCTGTGGATGGCAAGTCTCTGAACGCCGTTAAGGGCGCCGGCGGTAACGAGTATGCCATCCCTGTTGGCGCGCTGGATCTCCAGGGAGATAAAGCCTATACCTTGACCTTTACCCTGGGCGATTTGATCTGGAATGGCACACTGGTGTTGGGCACCAATGATTATACAACCATCAAAATGGAAGCCAGCGCGGGTGCAACAATGGATGCAACCAACCGGGTGGCGCATCTGGATAGTACGACCCCCAGCAACGGCCTGGCTGTGGCTAGTGTAAAAAACTACAGGCTGGAAGGCCTGGCTGATACTCCTACGATTTTCGAATTTGATGTCCAGGTCAATGCCATGCCTGATACCGGCAGACTGAATGGTACAAACAGATACTTCTGCCAGGGTGGTCTCGGTATTGTATTCCGTGACCAGGATCCTACCATGGAAGGAACATATATTTGCGAGGCGTTCATGATTGGCCTTTACAAGCAAAACGGCGTCATGAAGCTGGGCTATTGGGATAACACAGTAGGCGGATATGTTACCGTGGATGCCGGCGAGACCGTTGACGGTCAGTATCATGTCCGTGTGGAATTTACCTATCCGGAAGATGTCCTCAGCAACGATATCGCTGCCAACTACTATGTCAATGGCAGCTTGGTAGCACAGTCTACCAGCGCCAAGCAGTCCGGCGGCGGCAAGGGAACCGGAGTCCCCCTTGGTATGCAGATTCTTGCTTATCGGTATAACAATGTCGATGTCAAGGCAGTCGTTTCCAATGTATCCGTTTCCCATCCCAAGGGCGTGGACGCGGTGGCAGAGAAGCTGGCACCGACCGCTGCTGCCCCTCAGACCAACATCCTTCTGCAACCTGGCGCAAACAAATCTGAGATGAACTTCACCTGGTTCTCCCAGAGCCAGGAGCAGGGCGTTATTAAGTATGCCAAGGAAAGCGAACTGGTAGGCGGCGAGCTGCCTGAAAATGCAGCTTCTGTCACTGCAACCAGAGGAGACTACGATAAGAAGGCCGGCTATGTGAACAACAAGGCTACCATTACCGACCTGAAGCCCGACACTACTTATTATTATCAGCTTATCAACGGCAACGATAAGACCGAACTGAAGAGCTTCAAGACCGGCGCGGATGGCGATTTCAGCTTCGCCTTTGTGGGCGACCCCCAGATCGGCGGCAGCGGTGACAATGATAGGCTCAGCAGCGATCTGATCACCCAGCATCTGAAAGCGGAAGCTGAGTGGTGGGGCATGACCCTGGACCAGATCAAGAATGAGGGCGTGGATTTTATCATGTCTGCCGGCGACCAGACCGATACCCATGCCTACAACTACTGGGACAAAACTGACGTGACAGGTATTTACGGTATTCACGAACAGCAGTTTGATGCCTTTGCCAACCAGGATGTGCTACAGGGTCTGCCTATTGTTACGGTAACGGGCAACCATGATGACGATACCTATCCCGTTTATGCAGATCATGTCAATGTGCCCAATATGCTGAAAAAGGAAGACGGCACCTACTACGGCGCTACCTATACCGGTGGCACGAACTTCACAGGCGCAGACTATTACTTTACCTACAACAATGTTCTGTTCCTGGTGCTGAACGCCAACACTTATTACCATGACAGAACCAATTCCGACGAGCATCTGGACTTCATCGACCGGGTTATCAACGAAGAAACTGCCGGTCAGAACTTTGACTGGATCATCACCCTGTATCACGAATCTCCCTACGGCTCCAGCTACCATCAGGATGAGGATAGAGACGAGCAGGACTCTTACGCCAGAATCCGCAGCCATCTGGTACCCAAGCTGTACGAGGCAGGTGTGGACCTGGTCCTCTCCGGTCATGACCACTGCTATACCCGTACCCACATTCTGAAGCCCGGCGTGGACAACGGGGGCGATTCCTATGTGATTCAGAGCGACGCCTACAATGCTTGGAAGAACGATGTTCCCATTGGCGCCGCCAATGTAGACGGTATGCTCCATGTTGTGGGCGGTACCGGCTCCGGCTCTCAGGTCAATGCGGTAAAGTATAATACCGAAGACTACAAGGTAGCTACTGCAACAGCCAATACCCGTATGATGACCAAGATCGAAGTCACCGGCGATACCCTGACGCTGATCACCTATAATATGGGCACCGGTCTGAGCAACAACCCGGTGGAGATCGACCGCATTGCAATTACCAACGATGCTGATGCTACCGTTGAGGCTGCCATTGATGCCATCGGCACTGTGACCGTAGATAGCGAAGAAAAGATCGATGCAGCTCGCGCAGCATACGATGCTCTGTCTCCCCAGCTGAAGAAGCGCGTTGCCAACTACCAGACCTTGGTGGAAGCCGAAGCCGCTTTGGTTGTTGCAAAGCAGGAAGCTGCCGATAGGGAAGCTGCCGACAAGGCTGCTGCTGACGCAGTGATTGCCAAGATTAACGCTATCGGCACTGTGACTCTGGACAGCGTGGCCGCTATCCAGGACGCTGAGACGGCTTATGCTGCTCTGACCCAGGCACAGAAGGATCTGGTAACCAACTACGCAACTCTGGAAGCAGCAAGAAATACCTATAATGACCTTGTTGCCGACAAGGCTGCTGCCGACGCTGTGATTGCCAAGATTAACGCTATCGGCACTGTGACTCTGGACAGCGTGGCCGCTATCCAGGACGCTGAGACGGCTTATGCTGCTCTGACCCAGGCACAGAAGGATCTGGTAACCAACTACGCAACTCTGACCGCGGCAAGAACTGCCTATGATAAGCTTGTTGCTGACAAGTCTGCTGCTGACCCGGTCATTGCCCAGATCGAAGCCATCGGCACTGTAACTTTGGACAGCAAGACTGCCATCGAGGATGCCGAGACCGCCCATGCCGCACTGACCGAAGACCAGAAGACGCTGGTGACCAACTACAATGTGCTGACTGCAGCAAGAGCTACCTATAATGAGCTGCGCGCGAATGCTGACAAGGCAGAACTGGATCAGGCTGCTGCTAACGAGGTTATGGCGAAGATCAATGCCATCGGCGCGGTAACCTTGGACAGCAAGACTGCCATCGAGGCCGCCGAGGCTGCCTATGCTGCTCTGACTCCTGACCAGAAGGCGCTGGTAACCAACTACGATGTGCTGACTGTTGCAAGAGCAACATACAATCAGCTTGCTGCCGACAAGGCTGCTGCTGACGCGGTGATCGCCCAGATCGATGCCATCGACACTGTGACGCTGGAGAGCAAGGCTGCCATCGAGACCGCCGAGACTGCCTACGAAGCTCTGACTCCTGAGCAGAAGGCTTTGGTAACCAACCGCGATGCGCTGATCGCTGCAAGAACTGCTTACGATAAGCTGGCTGCTGACAAGGCTGCTGCAGACCCGGTGATCGCACAGATCGAAGCACTTGGCACCGTGACGCTGGACAGCAAGACTGCCATCGAGGCTGCCGAGGCTGCCTACGAGGCTCTGACCCAGGCACAGAAGGATCTGGTAACCAACTACGCAACTCTGACCGCGGCAAGAACCCAGTACAATAAGCTTGTTGCTGACAAGGCCGCTGCCGACGCGGTGATCGCCCAGATCGATGCTATCGGCACCGTGACTCTGGAGAGTAAAGCTGCCATCGAGGTTGCTGAGAATTCCTATACTGCTCTGACTGCTGAGCAGAAGGCTTTGGTAACCAACTACGGTGTACTGACTGCCGCAAGAGCATCCTACAATGAGCAGAAGGCTGCCGCAGACAAGGCTGAAGCAGATCAGGCTGCTGCCAATGGTGTGATCGCTCAGATCGATGCCATCGGTACCGTGACTCTGAACAGCAAGGCTGCCATCGAAGCTGCTGAGGCTGCCTACGAGACCCTGACTCCTGACCAGAAGGCGTTGGTAACCAACTATACTACGCTGACTGCTGCAAGAGCAACCTATGACAATCTGAAGGCCGCTGCGGATCAGGCTGCTGCTGACGCGGTGATCGCCCAGATCGATGCCATCGGTACCGTGACGCTGGAGAGCAAGGCTGCCATCGAGGCTGCTGAGGCTGCCTACGAGGCGCTGACTGCTGAGCAGAAAGCTTTGGTAACCAACTACAACACGCTGACTGCCGCAAGAGCATCCTACAACGAGCAGAAGGCTGCCGCTGACAAGGCTGCTGCTGACCAGGCTGCTGCTGACGCTGCTACCGACAAGATCGAAGCCATCGGCACCGTGACTCTGGAGAGCAAGACCGCCATTGAGGCTGCCCGCGCTGCCTACGAAGCGCTGACAGCTGACCAGAAGACTCTGGTAGGCGATAATACGCTGAAGACTCTGACCGATGCGGAAGCTGCCCTGGAGGCACTGGAAGCAGCCGCCAAGGAAGCTGCCGACAAGGCCGCTGCTGACGCGGTGATCGCCAAGATCGATGCCATCGGTACCGTGACTCTGGAGAGCAAGACCGCCATTGAGGCTGCCCGCGCTGCTTACAATGCGCTGACTGCTGAGCAGAAGACTCTGGTAAAGGCAGAAACCCTGAAGAAGCTGACCGATGCGGAAGCTGCCCTGAAGGCGCTGCTGGATGCGGCTGACAAGGAAACTGTCGACCAGGCTGCTGCCAAGGCCGCTGCCGATAAGATCAATGCTATCGGCACTGTGACTCTGAACAGCCAGACTGCGATCAAGGCAGCCCGCGCCGCCTACGATGCGCTGACCGCTGAGCAGAAGGCTCTGGTAAGCGCCCAGGCTCTGAAGAAGCTGACCGACGCGGAAGCTGCTTGGAAGGCCCTGCAGGATGCGGATGTGCCGCCCAAGACCGGAGACACTGCGATGATCGTGCCTGTGGTTCTGCTGGTAGTTCTGTCCGCAATGGGCATGGCTGTGGTAGTAACCGGCAAGAAGCGATTCTTCTAAGAAAAAACGACAGACCGCCGCTGCGATTTGCAGCGGCGGTCATTTCTTTGCTGTAGGGAAGTGTCGGCTTTTTGGACAAAAAGCGTGTTGGGAAAATGGGAATTTTCTCAGAAATTGTGGTTGAATTTGTGAGACACATATGATAAGATATATTCGTATCGATATGGGCGTAGTGCGCTCATTTTTTGGGAATTGCACATTCCCTGGATACGGAAAAGGAGTATTCTGTTATGGCAACACCGCACACGATCGCAGTCGCCGGCAAGGGCGGCGTGGGAAAAACCACCACCTGCGGCATGATCATCGATTATCTGTGCAGCAAGAAGACCGGTCCGGTCCTGGTTGTAGACGCGGACGCGAACTCCAATCTGAACGAAGTGCTGGGCGTTGAGGTCGAAACCTCTCTGGGCGCGATCCGGGAAGAAATGGCGCAGGCAGAGCTGAAGGGGACGATCCCCTCCGGCATGACCAAGGCGGATTATGCGGATTTTAAGTTCAGCTCCGCCATTGTGGAGGAGGATGAATTCGATCTGCTGGTCATGGGCAGGACTCAGGGTAAGGGCTGCTATTGCTACGTCAATGGCGTTCTGAAATCTCAGGTGGATAAATACGCGAAAAATTATTCTTATATCGTGATGGACAATGAGGCAGGTCTGGAGCATGTAGCCAGAGGCACGCTGCCCCATGTGGATACCATGCTTCTGATCTCGGACTGCTCCCGCCGGGGCGTTCAGGCGGCAGCCAGAATTGCCGAAATGATCGGGGAAATGGAACTGAAGCCCGGTAAAATGGGCATCATCATCAACCGCGCGCCCAATGGAGAGTTGGACAGCGGTGTCAAGGCGGAGATCGGGAAGCACGGTCTGGAACTGCTGGGTGTTTTGCCCCAGGATGAGGCTGTCTACCGCTGCGACTGTGACGGGGAGCCCTCCAGCAAGCTGCCCCAGTCCAATCCGGTCAAGCAGGCCCTGAAGGGCATTATGCAGGAGCTTGGCCTGTAAAATTGTATAATGAAGGAGATGAGAGGTTTCTCTTGAGGGAGAAACGGCTTTTCTCTGTTCACTATTATAACATCATCTATATTTTACAAGGGGGAAACCAATTATGTCTTTTGTTCCTAAGACGCAGCCCTTTAGCGGCAAGATCAATGCCGTGACGCTGGGCACCGGTGACAAGGCAATCGTCATCGGCGGCCAGAATGTGCTGCCCTTCTACACCTTTGACGCGGCCATCGAAAATGCGCCCAAGATCGGTGTGGAGATCTCTGATGCTGCTGCCGAGTGGACCGTTCCCGGTCTGGTAGAATTCTACGCCGGCTGCAACACCATGGCTGAGCGCGCCAAGAAGGCCGAGGCTCTGGAAAATGTCGATTTCATCTGCCTGAACTTTGTAAACGCAGATCCCAACGGCGCTGACAGAAGCGTTGCCGACTGTGTCGCCGATGCCAAGGCCGTTGCTGAAGTGGTTACCAAGCCTATCGTTGTTATGGGCTGCAAGAACATCGAAAAGGACAATGAGCTGCTGGCAGCCATTGCTGAGGCACTGTCCGGCAAGAATGCTCTGTTCATGTCCGCGAAGAACGAAAACTATAAGACCGTGGGCGCTTCCGTTGCCCTGGCAAGCGCGCAGAAGCTGGGCGCTGAGACTGCCGATGACATCAACCTGGCAAAGCAGCTGAACATCATGCTGAAGGGCCTGAATGTCAATCCCGAAAATGTGGTCATGGATATCGGTACTGCCGCTGTCGGTTACGGCTACGAGTATGCCGCTTCCACCTTCGACCGTATCCGTCTGGCTGCGCTGCAGCAGTCTGATGCTGACCTGCAGATGCCCATTCTGGCTGCCGTTTGCAACGACACCTGGGGCGTTAAGGAGTCCACCGCATCCACAGAAGATGAGCCCGCATGGGGCTGCATGGAAGAGCGCGCCATCTCCATGGAAGTCGCTACCGCAGCAGCTGACCTGACCGGCGGCGCCGACGCCGTTGTTCTGCGCCACCCCGCTTCCGTGGCTACCATCAAGAAGTTCATCACTGAACTCTGCTAAGAAGGAGGATACATACAATGGCTTTGAAAGGTCTTGATATTTTTAAGCTGTCTCCTAAGAAGAACTGTAAGGAGTGCGGCAGCCCCACCTGTATGGCGTTCTGCATGAAGGTGGCGCAGGGCGCAGTGTCTCTGGACAAGTGCCCCTACTTCTCTGAGGAGGCTCTGGCAACTCTGAACTCCGCTACTGCTCCCCTGATGAAGACCGTCACGGTGGGCGAGCATAAGCTGGGCGGCGAGACTGTCCTGTTCCGTCACGAGAAGACCCTGGTTAACAAGAACCTGTTTGCGGTTTCCGTTGACACCCAGATGTCCGCTGAAGAAGTGGACGGCAAGCTCTCTGACATGCTGAAGGTCGACTACGAGCGTATCGGCGAGAGAATGTACGTTGAGTTTGTCTTCGTTGCCAACAAGGGCACCGATGCTGCTGCTTATGCCGCTTTGACCCAGAAGGCTGCCGCTACCGGCCGCGCTCTGGTCCTGGAGTGCTGGGATGTCGAGTGTGCCAAGGCTGCTCTGGCTGTCGCCGGCAAGAATGTGATTCTGGACGGCGCTACCCCCGAAAACTACGAAGCTATGAGCGAAGTTGCTGCTGCTGCCGGAGCTCCTCTGGGCGTTTGGGCGGAGAACATTTCCGACCTGTACGATACCGTGAAGGCGCTGGAAGGCAAGGGCAACAAGAATCTGGTTCTGGACGTTACCGGCAAGACTGCCAAGGAGACTCTGGCCAATGCTGTCAATGTCCGCCGTACTGCCCTGAAGCAGGAAGACCGCACCTTTGGCTACCCCTCCATCGTGAATCTGACCAAGATCGCCAAGGACGACAGCCGCCTGCAGACTGCCCTGGCTTCCATGTTCGTGGAGAAGTACGCTTCCATCATCGTCATGGACACCATGACCTACGCACAGGCTCTGCCTCTGTACGGCCTGCGTCAGAACATCTTCACCGATCCTCAGAAGCCCATGAAGGTGGAAGCTAAGATCTACCCCATCAATGGCGCGGACGAGAACAGCCCCTGCGCTCTGACGGTTGACTTCGCTCTGACCTACTTCCTGGTCTCCGGTGAGCTGGAGCGCTCCGGTCAGCCTGTGAACCTGATCATCACCGACGCGTCCGGCATGTCCGTTCTGACTGCCTGGGCTGCCGGCAAGCTGTCTTCCTCCACCATCAAGAAGACCTTTGATGAGCTGGATATCGCAAACAAGATCAAGAACCGTACCCTGATCATCCCCGGCAAGGTTGCCGTCATGAAGGGTGAGATCCAGGAGAAGCTGCCTGAGTGGAATGTTGTCGTCGGTCCTCTGGAAGCGGTTCAGCTGCCCAAGTACCTGAAGGACAAGGAGTACGAGGCCGGCGTTAAGGCTGCTGAGGCTGAGCGCGCTGCCAAGGCCGGTACCGTTCAGGAAGCAGTCAAGGAGCTTTCCTTCGAAGAACTGCTTCAGACTCGTGTTCCCAAGATCGAGATCGTGGATATGGGCGTTTCCTACAAGGGTCATAACCCCGAATCCAAGACCTTCGTTACCATCGGTGAGCGTATCCACTGTATTGCTCCCGCTATCCGCAAGGCTATGGACGAGCGTGATCCCGCTCCTATCCTGGAGCGTGCCGCTGCGCAGATCAAGGCCGGCGCTACCTACCTGGATGTGAACATCGGACCTGCTGAGAAGGACGGTCCCGAGCGTATGATGTGGGCTGTCAAGCTGCTGCAGGAGAACTTCAACAATGTTCCTCTGGCTCTGGATACCGCCAACATGCGTGCTATCGAGGCCGGTATCAAGGTCTATAACCGCACCAACGGCAAGCCTATCGTCAACTCTGCTGACGCCGGCTCCCGTATCGGCTACATCGATCTGGCTGCTGCCAACGACGCTATCTGTATCGCTCTGTGCTCCGCTGACGGTATCGCCAAGGACAACGAAGAGCGTATGGTCCACTGCGACAATATGCTCGAGCGCGGTCTGAGCCTGGGTATGTCCTCCGACGACCTGTGGTTCGACCCCCTGTTCCTGGTCGTCAAGGGCATGCAGGACAAGCAGATGGAAGTTCTGGAAGCCATCAAGATGTTCTCCGACAAGGGCCTGAAGTCTACCGGTGGCCTGTCCAACAACTCCAACGGCGCGCCCAAGCACGTCCGTCCCATCATGGACGCAACTCTGGTTGCCATGTGCATGATGCAGGGTCTGACCTCCGCTATCGTCAACCCCAATGACCAGCGCCTGATGGAGACCATCAAGTCCTGCGACATTTTCAAGAACCACACCCTGTATTCCGACTCCTATCTGGAAGTCTAATTCAGGACCGTTCCCGCAATTCTTTGCCGGGAGGGAGATACCTCCCTCCCGGCTGTTTTTTAAAAAGAGAATGAATTTCTGAAAGGAACTTCTCAAATGAAAGTAACCTTCCAAATCGAGGGCGCAGGCCCTGTTCAAATTGAATGTAACGCCGGTGATAATCTGCTGGAGCTGGCAAGACGGGCCAATGTAGCCATCGATGCCCCTTGCTCCGGTAACGGCTCCTGCGGCAAATGCCGCGTGAAGCTTCTGGAGGGGGAGGTAGATTCCTTTCCTTCCCGGCATATCACCGACGAGGAATATGAGGCCGGCTGGCGGCTTAGCTGTAACTGTAAGGTGATCGGTGACTGTACCGTACTGGTTCCGGATATTGCCAGCGCCTACCAAAGCCGCATGAAAACGGCGGATCTTTCTTCTCCGGAGGAAGTGGCCATTTTTGAAGAGGCTAAGCTTAGCATGGAGCAGGTGGGGGGGATCCCCTTTGTAAATAGCTTCCGGGCACTGCAGCTAAGTATGGATGCTCCCTCTGAGGAGGATACCATGCCGGACATTGAGCGGCTCCAATGGGCGATCCAGGCGGCAGAGCCGGCAGCGCAAAAGGTGCGGATACCGTATACCGTGATGGTAAAGCTGGCAACCGTCCTTCGGGAAGAAAACTTCCGGGTCTGCGTTAAGGGTCAGCTGGAAACGGGGATCTTTACCTGCATGGACCTGTGCGGTTTTGACGATACCGCCATGGTAGGCGCGGCTATCGACATCGGTACGACCACCGTTTCCATGGTGCTGGTGGATCTATGTAGCGGGGAGATCCTGGCCAAGGGCTCTTCCGGTAACGGGCAGATCCGCTTCGGCGCGGATGTCATTAACCGGATCATCCAAAGCACCAAACCCGGCGGTAAGAAAGCGCTGCAGGATGCTATTGTCAAGGAAACCTTGAATCCCATTTTGGGAAATCTCTGCAGAAGCGCCGGCATCAGCGCCAAAAGCATTGTAAATCTGGCTATCGGCGCCAATACCACCATGAACCATCTTTTGGTTGGTGTGGATGCAGACCCGGTGCGGATGGATCCTTATATTCCCAGCTTCTTTGCCTGGGACGGATTGAAGGCAGGGGATCTGAAGCTGGTGGCAAATCCCTTGGCACCGGTGATCATCGCGCCTAATATCGGCTCTTATGTGGGCGGCGATATCACCGCCGGTACATTAGCCACCATGATGTGGGACAGCGATGAAATGACCCTGTTTATCGACTTGGGTACCAACGGAGAAATCGTCTTCGGTAATCGGGACTTTTTGATGTCCTGCGCCTGTTCGGCCGGCCCTGCCTTTGAGGGCGGCGATATCTCCTGCGGTATGCGCGCTACCGACGGCGCGGTGGAAGCCGTGACCATTGATAAAGTGACTATGGAACCCACCATGACCGTTGTGGGCGAAGCCGGACAAAAGTGCGTGGGTATCTGCGGCAGCGGTATCATCGACATTATTTCAGAGCTGTACCGCACCGGCATCATCAACGCCCGGGGCTTGTTTGTCCGGGAAGGCAGCCGGGTGAAGCGGGATCAGCACGGCATGGGCCGTTATGTGCTGGCCACGGCGGAGGAGTCCGAGACCGGACGGGAAGTATCCATCAACGAGGTGGACATCGACAACTTTATCCGGGCAAAGGGCGCTATCTATTCCGGTATCGATACCTTGCTGCAGTCGGTGGGCATGACCCCGGACTGCATTGAAAAGGTTTATGTTGCCGGCGGTATCGGCAGCGGTATCAACATGAAAAACGCAGTTAATATCGGTATGCTGCCGGATGTGGAGCTTAGCAAGTACCATTATATCGGCAACGCCTCTCTGACCGGCGCTTATGCTATGGTCATGAGTGACCTGGCTGCGGAAAAATGCCATGAGGTGGCAGCCAATATGACCTATCTGGAGCTTTCTACCTATCCTGGGTATATGGACTCCTTTGTGGCGGCTTGCTTCATTCCCCATACCGATGCTAGTTTGTTCCCCAACAGCGCGCAGGAGATGTAATATGCAGATCGAAAACCATAAAGAAGAAGTGCCCTTTTCCCACTATGAGGGACTGTTTCAGAAGCTGGACCCGGCAGAGGCTGTGTCAAGAACCGGCGTCAAGTGGGACGGAAAAGAGTTTTATGTAAACCTGCTGGGGCAGAATTATGCTATTTCTCACCCGGAATATGCCATCCGCGCCCTGGATGGGGGCGCGCTGCCCCCGCTGCCTACCCAGACGTTCCTGCTGCGCTACTTGTTGGAAAGCAAGCAGGTTTCCTGGGGAGGGGAATGGAAGACTTTCCGGGAAATGCCCTGGGGTGAGATGTATATTAAGCCCTATACGGGCCGTGTGCTGACCCGGGCGGCATTTACCTTTGGCACCCGGGTGGCGGTGTTCCGGGCAGCCTGCGAAAAAATGGGCGCTATGGAGCTGGAGCATGGAGACGCAGGCTTCCAATTTGACCTGGTGGGAGGCTTCAAAATGCAGATCCTGGTCTGGGAAGGGGACGAAGAATTCCCACCCAATGCCCAGATTTTGTATTCGGACAACTTTGCCCAGGGCTTTGCCGCAGAGGACAGAGTGGTGGCAGGCGATATTCTGATTTCCGTCATCAAAAGCAATATGTAAAAAACAGCGCTGGGGCGGCCCGGCGCTGTTTTTTGGTATGGGAGCATGCCGCTGCCGTTGGCATGTTTACAATTCCTCTATTTACTTTTCTCGGGTTTAATGGTAAAATACTCGAAAAGAAAGGGGGCGATGATATGCGCGAATGGTTTCAGGAATTGCGAAACTTCTTCCGAAAGGGCGATATGGTACTGCTGTCGCTATGCCTGATCACATCTGCATACAGTAGCCTGATCATCGCCAGCGCCACCAATGCCAGTAAGTTCGGCAGCTCTACCCGTTATATCGTCATTCATGTGGCGGCAATCTTACTGGGATTGCTGGCTTATGCTATCATGTCCTCCATCAATCTGGACTTTTTGTCAGAACACCGAGTGGTGCTGGCAGTAATCAATGTGGGCATGCTGCTGTTGCTGATCCCCTTTGGTACGGACGCCGGTACAGAGAATCGAAGCTGGCTGGACTTTCCGTTCTTGCCGGTCAACATTCAGCCGGCGGAAATTTGTAAGATCTTCTATATTATCATCATGGCATCTGTGATGGGTTCCCGGCAGAACCGGATCTCCAAATTTTCGTCGGTACTGCTGATGGCGGGCCATTTGATTTTATTGGTGGCAGCCAACATGATACTGTCTAAGGACTTGGGTGTTACCTTGATTTTCATATTTATTTTTGTGGCCATGGCATTTGTCGGCGGTGTGAATCTGCTTTGGTTTTTGCTGGGCGGCGGCATGGTCGCGGCAGCGTTCCCGCTTTTGTGGAATTACTACATGGACCCTTATCAGCAGAAACGTATCCTATACATACTCAATCCGGAAGAAATTGACCCCAAGGGCTTGGGCGTTGGCTGGCATACCAGTCAAAGTCTTCAGTCCTTGACAGGCGGCGGAATGTTGGGACAAGGTTTATTTGACGGTAACCGTACCCAGGCAGGTGCCCTGTACGCCCAGCATACGGACTATATTTTTTCTACCATTGGTGAAGAACTGGGTTATGTGGGTTGTGCTCTGGTGATCCTGCTGCTGGTGTTGATCGTTGCCCGGTGTATTTGGGTGGGCAATCACAGCTCAGACTATATGCGCCGTATGGTTTGCTTTGGCGCGGCATCTGCTATGATCTTCCAGGTGTGCATCAATGTGGGAATGTGCATTGGCTTGGTGCCGGTTATTGGTCTGACACTGCCCCTGTTTAGTTATGGCGGCAGTTCTATCGTGACCATTTATGCTATGCTGGGATTGGTGTCCGGTGTCCATGCCCGGCCCGCGGCTACCAGCCATGAGCGCTATATCCGCGCCCCAAGATAACCGAAACAGATCTGCCGCAAGGGCGGCTCGTATAGGGATGTTATCTATTGTAGGGACCGGCGCCCTCGACGGTCCTTATTCAAATTTCAAGAAATACCGTAGGGCGGGGGCTTGCTCCCGCCGTTATCCTCAATATTGAACCGCAGCACCCAAGTTGGGTGCTGCGGTTCAATATTCGACAAATTGGAATTTAATAAACAGTTTTTGTATATAGTTAGCTAATATCAACCGGATTATAATAGGGGTGAACTTTCACATCGGGATTGCAATGCTTTTTCACCGTTTCAGCGTCTTTTTCCAAGAAATAAATTTCTTCAAGCTTTGTAAGTCCGGTTAAATCGGGAATGATGTCTATCTTTTTTTGATTGGAAATAATGATCTTTTTCAAATTCGGGAATTGAAGCAAAAAACCCAGATCGGTTAGATTTCTGTTCCTCCAGAGGCTTAGCTCTTCAATGGATTCGTTCACACCAAAGGTGTTAAAATACGCAGCATTCTGAAAACTAAGATATATTTTTCTAACACCCATATTCTTCAAAAAGCCATAATCCTCTATATCAACAGATCTTAAATAAAGTTCTTTTAGATTTTTAAATTTACTTAACTGATCTACCCCCTTTTTTACGTTTCGAATCCCCAAACATTCCAGTTCCGTCATGTGTAAAATATCATGGATATCCATTTTATATGTTTTATCTTCTAAGTCTATGGACAAGTTCCGAATAGATGAACTTACATTCTTCAAAAAGCTGTAATCCTTTAGGTTAAAGCAACTAAATGACAAGTGCTCTAGGTCCAACTTTTCAACAACCTCAATATTGTTTATTTTACAGTATAATCCTAAGCTGAGGGATCTTAAATTGGTTAGCTTTGATAAATAGGAAATATCAGTATCTTTACTGCATGATAAACCATAATGTCTAAAAGTAATACCCGGATTTATACTGAATATTTCATTCAGTATAATAATTTCCTCGTTTGTGGGTTCCTTGGTTGTTTGAATGTGATTTAAATTAGCATTTGTAAGTGTGTGGATTATTTCGTCATCGCTTGCTGTTAGCGAAAAATAATTTTTGTTTAGTAAACTTCTAAATGGCAGCTCAAAAAATTTAGCTGTGCTAACATATGACCCCATAATTTGCTATCTCCTCGATTTATTACTCGCACACCGTCAAATTCAAGTTGGTGAGATCATTATATATGAAACCACTTCCAGAATCAACCTATTGTATTGGAATCTGGGCTTGACCGATGCTTTTGTGTCACAATCGCGAAATTTGTAATAAGGATCTTCACGATAAAGGAATACAAAAGCGGCGGGACACAAGGCCCCGCCCTACAATAAGACCCGGTAGTTTTTCTTCTATCGGGTCGAAAATACCCTTATCCGGTGCAGCCCTTGCGGCAGACCTGTTTTTGTTATGTACCGGGCAGGGCTAATAGCCCCGCCCTAACAAAGAGGAAAGAAAGGAAAGCAAGTATCTTATTGCAGTTCGAAGAACTGCGCAGGGTCCATAGGCACATCGTTGCAGCTGACGCTGAAGTGCAGATGGTCACCCAGAGCGGACTCCAGCAGGGCGGTGTTGCCGACCTGCCCAATGGTCTGGCCCAAGTCAACATTGTCGCCCACACTTACGGGAAGCTCGGAGTCCAGGCTGGAATATACCGTGACATACCCTCCGTCATGGCGAATCACAACAGTGGTACCCATGGTGTCATCTTCATAGGTGGCGCTGACCACACCGGCAGCAGCGGCGCTGACTGGGGTGCCGGCTTCCGCGGCGATGTCGATCCCGTTGTGGACACGCCAGTCACGGGTGGTGGGGTTGTAACTCAGACTGTCCATGGCATACACCGCCAAAGTCTCACCGGTCAAAGGCTGACCGGTTTTCAGGGGCTTTTGGTCAGAGCCTTGGGGTGTGGTTGGCTTAGTCGCATCCTCTGCAGAGGGAAGGGTAGGCTGGGTCGCCACAGCCGGAATGTCGTCCCCGGAAGGCGTGACCACATCTACCTGCTGGTTTTGGCTGGGAGCCTGAATTTGCGGTTCCTCTTGGTTGGCGTTCCGATAATACAAATAGCCGGAAATCCCGATGGCAGCTGCGCACAGGATCAGGGCTATGTAGTAGCCCTTTGTGCCAAAGCTGCCGCCGGCATGTTTTTTATTGCTCATAATTAAGCACCTCCGAAGCTGATTATTGCCACATTTTCCCGGATTAAACCAACTGGCAGGAAAATATTTTCAGAGGTTTTCAAAACAGGTGATTTTGTATTACAAAGCGACAGTTTTTCTTGATTTTGATAGGGTTTCATGCTATATTATAATGAGTATCATGGACGGTATTTTGCGCTCTCCGGCGCAAAAGATTTCTCATGCCCCAGATGGCTTCAAACAGGCAGAGAATGGATATACTACCGCAATGGAGACGGAGCGGCACCTTGGTGTTACATTGACTTTCCCCGGAATTTGCACTATAATAACAAGAAATATGTATGCCTATTTTCAGGAGCTTTCAGTGGTTCCGGGCAGCAGGAGGAGCTATGAATTACGAAAATAAAGACAGAGAACTGAACCTCAAGGCACTGTGCTTTTGCGTAGCGAGAAAGTGGAAGCTTATGTTGGTGGCAGCGATGGTGCTGGCACTGGCGTTGGGCGGATACCGGGGCTGGAAGGGCATGTCCGCGGTAGCGGACGACCAGTCTTTGGCAACGCTGCAAGCAGCCTACGAGGCGGATTATGCCAAGTACCAGGCCCAGGTTGCGGCTTTTCAGACGAAAATTAGCCAAGCGCAGGAGGATATCCGTAACCATGGCGTATATATGGAAGAGTCTGTCTTGATGGGGATCGACTATCGGAACACCTGGACGGCTTCTGTTGACCTATATATCGAGACCCAGGAGAATACTCCGGTCAGCGGTGCCGGTGAAGGATATACCCGCGCGGATGTGATCGCCGATGCCTACCGGAACTTGCTGGTGAGCAACCGGGTGCTGGAGAAAGCAGCCGAGACATTGGAAATTGCCCCCCAGTATTTGCGTGAGCTGATCAGCATCCCGCTGCCTGTGTACCATGAGTACCAGGAAGGCCCCTTGGTCACCGTTTTGATTCGCGGCGGCGACGCCGAAGCTGCTCAAAAAATCATGGACAGCCTCCTGGCTTGCCTGGATACGATCCGGCAGGAAATCACCGCGACGATGGGTGAGCATACCCTGAATAAGGTGAATTCCGGCGTTACCGCAATGGTGGATGAAGATCTGGCAGACCTTCAGGAGGATGCCGCGGACCGGCTGCTGGAGTATACAGATTATCTGGAGGATTATCGCTATGCTCTGGCGCAGTTATCCGCTCCCGGCATGCCGGATATGTCTATGAGCGGCGTGGTCAAGGGGGCGATCAAGTATGCCCTGGTAGGTTTCCTGGGTGGCGCATTTCTGGTGGCAATAGTGGCATGTGTCGCCTTTGTCATTGGTGATAAGGTATACTCTGCCGAGGAGCTGAGAAGCCGCTTTGGCTTGACAGTGCTGGGTAAAGTTTCTTTGAGCCATAAAAAACGCTGCTGCATCGACCGTCTGCTGGACCGTTGTGAAAATCGGGGCAAGACCGAGGCGCAGGGCGCACTGGCAGTGGTGAGCGCCAATGTAGCCAATCACTGCCCGGAAAAAGCCACCTTGCTGGTGGCGGGTACAGCCGGGGAGGCAGGCATGGAAAAGATCGCGGAGGCACTGACCCGGGCGCTGCCCGGAACAGCTGTGATCTCCGGCGGCAGCCTGCTGGAATCTCTGACGGCCATCGAAGGACTGTCTAAGTGCGATGCGGTGCTTCTGGTGGAGCGCTGCGGCGTGTCCCGGTACAGTCAGATCGATGCCCAGCTGGAAGCAGTTAAGGGCATGGATAAGCCGCTGCTGGGCTGTGTCGTTTTGGAAAAGTAACGGTTAAACGCAAAACATAGGAAAAACGGAGGATAACAGCATGACGATCCTTGTCACCGGCGGCGCCGGCTTTATCGGTTCCAATTTTATATTCCACATGCTGGGCAAGTACCCGCAGTACCGTATCATCTGCCTGGACAAGCTGACCTATGCGGGAAACTTAAGCACCCTGTCGCCTGTAATGGATAACCCGAATTTCCGCTTTGTCAAGCTGGATATCTGTGACCGGGAGGGCGTATATCAGCTGTTCGAAGAAGAACACCCGGATATGGTGGTGAACTTTGCGGCAGAAAGCCATGTGGACCGTTCCATCGAAAATCCCGAGGTGTTTTTGCAGACCAACATTCTGGGCACTCAGGTGCTGATGGATGCCTGCCGGAAGTACGGCATCACCCGTTATCATCAGGTTTCTACCGATGAGGTCTACGGCGACCTGCCTCTGGACCGCCCGGATCTGCTGTTCACAGAAGAAACGCCCATTCATACCAGCTCTCCTTACTCCGCGTCCAAGGCGGCAGCGGATCTGCTGGTTATGGCATATCACCGCACCTACGGACTGCCGGTGACCATTTCCCGGTGTTCCAACAATTACGGCCCTTACCATTTCCCGGAGAAGCTGATCCCTCTGATGATCGCCAATGCCCTGGCGGATAAGCCTCTGCCTGTTTACGGCGAGGGCCTGAATGTCCGGGACTGGCTGTATGTGGAAGACCACTGCAAAGCCATTGATCTGATCCTCCATAAGGGCCGGGTAGGCGAGGTCTACAATATCGGCGGTCACAATGAGATGCGCAACATCGACATTGTAAAGCTGATCTGCAAGGCGCTGGATAAACCGGAGAGCCTCATCACCTATGTAACGGACCGGAAGGGCCACGATATGCGCTATGCCATCGATCCCACCAAGATCCACACCGAATTGGGGTGGCTGCCGGAGACCATGTTTGCTGACGGTATCCAGAAGACCATCCGGTGGTATCTGGACAATAAGACCTGGTGGCAGACCATTATTTCCGGTGAATACCAGAATTACTACGAGAAAATGTACGGCAACCGCTGATAACAGCGGGGGGAGATCGTTGCAGAAAGGGAGCGGTTTGTATGAAGATCTGTTTGGTAGGTTCCTCCGGCGGTCATTTGACCCATCTTTATATGCTCAAACCCTTTTGGCAGGAGCATGACAGAGCTTGGGTCACCTTTGACAAGGCGGATGCCCAAAGCCTGTTGCAGGGTGAGAAAATGTACCCCTGTTATTTTCCCACCAACCGCAACATTAAAAATCTTCTGCGCAACACCGTAGTTGCCTGGAAGGTGCTGCGGAAAGAAAAGCCGGACCTGATCATTTCTACCGGCGCCGCGGTGGCAGTACCTTTCTTTTATCTGGGCAAGCTCTTTGGGGCGAAGACAGCCTATATCGAGGTGTTTGACCGGATCGATAAGCCTACCCTTACAGGCAGACTGGTACATCCTGTGACAGACCTGTTTGTGGTCCAGTGGGAAGAGATGCTGGATGTTTATTCAGGGTCCGTCAACCTGGGAAGCATTTTTTAAGGGGAGGGCGCAGTATGATTTTTGTGACTGTGGGAACCCACGAGCAGCCCTTTAACCGGCTGGTGGAAAAAATGGACAGCCTGGTGGCGGAAGGCGTGATC
This sequence comes from Oscillospiraceae bacterium, assembly GCA_017416325.1. Taxonomy (GTDB): domain Bacteria; phylum Bacillota; class Clostridia; order Oscillospirales; family Oscillospiraceae; genus Faecousia. The sequence goes on along the minus strand of JAFQCV010000015.1, from coordinate 29,583 downwards.
CAGGAGCCTGTGATGATCCAGACCGGCTACAGCACCTACGAGCCGAAGCATTGCAGCTTCCAGAAGCTTCTGCCGTATCCGGAAATGGAGAAATATATTCAGCAGGCGCGGATCATCATCACCCATGGCGGCCCGGCCAGCTTCATCTCGGCGCTCCAGGTGGGCAAGACACCCATTGTGGTGCCCAGAAAAAGTGAGCTTAATGAGCATGTCAATGACCATCAGGTGGATTTTTCCCGGGAGGTTGCGCAGCGGAAGAACAACATTTTGGTGGTGGAGGATATTGAGGATCTAAAAGATCTGATCGTGAATTATGATGCCGCGGTGGCAAAGCTGAATCAATCAGAAGCCAGCAACAATGCTGAGTTTTGTAAAAAATTTCAGGAACAGGTGGAAAAACTGTTCCGTTAATGCCTCGCGATGGAGACGATGATATGGGGATTACCTTACGTTTGCGCGGTCATTGGGAGCGCTATGCCATATTTCAATATTTTTGGGTCATAGCCGTACTGCCCAAAGCGCTGCAGCTGGTAGCCCTGGGCGTTTTGATGTGCCTGGCAGTGCTTCGCTCTGACCGAAAGCTTCGCCCGGACCGGTTTGTGCTGCTGCAGGGTCTGTGCCTGCTGATCTATGCTTTGTCCATAGTGGTCAATGCCATTTTGGGGCAGCATGCTATGTCCCGGGTCTTTGCGGCGGTGAATACCTGGGCGATCAATCTGGTGGCGCTGGCGCTGTATGCCTTTTACAGGAATATGGAGCTGGATTACCGCCGTATCGGGAAATACAGCTTGATAAATTTGCTGATCCTCATTGGGCTTTGGCTGGCGTTCGAGATCACAGACGGAGCTAAGATCATGTTTTGGGGTCGTAAGCTTTCCGACGATGACTGGATCAACGGACTGCTGGATATGCGGTTTATGGGCTTTCTGGACTACAGCAATCTGGTGATCTTCTGCATTTTGTTTTTCTATCCCCTGGCGCTGCGGTATTTATCACAAAGGCCGCTGCTCTGTCTGGGGCTGACTCTGCTGCTGTTTCCTGTGGTGTCCGCCACCAACTCCCGGACGGGACTGGTGCTGGTAGCGGTGCTGCTTTTGGCATACGTCCTGTTTGTCCTGCAAAAGATTTTTTTCCGGATTTACCGAAAATACCGACCGCATACCGTCCTTTTGTGCTGCGCTCTGGTTTTGGTGGTTGGTATCGCGGCCTTTGATATGGCAGTGGGGATTCTGCAGAAATTTATCAGTCTGCGAGCAGGCAGTAACAGTATGCGTACCTTCATTTACACCGAAAGCTTGACCCAAATGCTTACAAGATCTCCGGTGATCGGAATTGGCATCAAGGATCTGCTGGCATTTCAGGCAGATGGCTATGCCATGCAGTATTACGCCCTGGGTTCCCATTCCACCTATTTGGGTATGTTCTATAAGATCGGTCTTCTGGGCGGCACCTTGTATCTGCTGTCTTTGATCGCGGTTTTTGTTCCTATTTTGAAAAGCCGGGACAAGGACAACCATATGCTGATGCTGAAGGTCTGTGTTTTAGGCGCGGCGCTGATGATGCTGCTGGAGGATATCGACGGCGCTAACTGGAGCATTTGCCTATTCTACCTGCTGCTGGCGTTTCTGCGAAACCCCCGTTGGGATGAACCGAAAACCAATGAGATAAAGGGGAAGTAACGATGATTACCGTAATCACGACCTTTTACCAAGGCAATGCCTATATGCCCAAACTGATCCCAATGCTGGATGCCAACGCGAAGCTTCTGCTGGCGCAGACGGGGGAAAGGGTAGAGTACCTTTTGATCAACGACAGCCCTTGGGACCCGATCCGCTTGCCGGAAACCGGAATGGAAAATCTGACAGTCCGTATTTTGGACAATGCCGAGAACCAAGGTATCCACAGAAGCCGCATCCGGGGGATCCGGGAAGCCAGAGGAGAACTTTTGGCGGTCCTGGACCAGGATGACGAGATCGCGGAGGACTTTCTGGTGTCCCAGTACCGGGCTTTGAGTACCGGCGATGTGGTGATCTGCAACGGTTATAAGGAACTGGACGGGTATACCAAGCGCATCTATAAGGACCGTTTGAAAATGAGCCTGGTCAACCGTAAGGTGATTTATCTCAAGGCGGCAAACCAGATCGTATCACCGGGGCAGGCGCTGCTGCGAAAAAGCGCCATCCCGCAAGCATGGTTAGACTATCCTATGGCAAGCAACGGCTCAGATGATCTGTACCTTTGGCTGCTGTATTTAAACCGGGGGACCAAGTTTGTTATCAATCCCCAGAAGCTTTACACCCATAAGCAGGTGGGCGACAACCTTTCCAACAGCTTGGAGGCTATGTGCCGGTCTGACGAAGAGATGTGCCGCCTCCTGCGGGACAAAGGGTTGCTGCCGGAGCAGGATATCCGGAAACGGGAGCGGATGTGCGCGTTTCTGGCGACAAACGGTTACCGTAACCGCCCGACCCTTTTATCACTGCTGAAATACCCGGACATTCTGTTTTGGAAAGCATTTGCCTATTTCTGCTGATACCCAACGATCATCCAACAGGAGAGATGTTATGTCAACCTTCACCATTATCACGGTATGGAATAAACCGGAGCTGTTTTCAGAGTTTCAGCAGGAACTGAAGCGGCAGCAGGGGGTGGCGTATACTCTGCTGGGGGTGGATAACTCCCAAAACCGCTACTTAGGCGCCCGGGAAGCGTTTCTTTCCCAGATGGATCAGGTGCAGACGGAATTTGTGGTGTTTATGCACCAGGATATTCGTTTTCAGGACGAAAACGCCCTTCACGATCTGATGGCTTCTGCCGAAGCTCTGGAGGATCTGGGGATCGCCGGTGTAGCCGGCTGCCCGGAGGGGAAGGACTGGATCCTGTATTCGGATATCGTCCACGGCAAACAGGCGCTGCCTGCGGGAAAGCCGGTGGGCGGCAGTATGCCGGTACAGACGGTGGATGAATGTTTGTTCCTGATGCGAACCGACCTTGCCCGGAAGTATCCCTTCTCCCGGCGAGGCGGATGGCATATGTATGCCGTGGAGCAGTGCTTGCGGCTGCGCCGGGCAGGTTATCAAAACTATGTCATCAGCGCCAGGATCTGGCATCTTTCCAAGGGCGGTTCTCTGGAGCAAAGCTATTTGCGCACCTTGGAGGAACTGATCGGAGAATTCGGCGCGGATACGGATTACCTGAATACCACGGTGAAGCAATGGGCGACCAATGGTCGTAAGGCTGCTCTTTACCGGGTATACTATTTGCATAAGATGAAGCTGAAGGGCTTTTTGCAACGACATCTGCAATGGCCTAAGGATTAAAAGTAGGAGGAAGCGTCTTGGATCTGAAGTATATCATGGCTGCATTAAAACGGCGGACACCGCTGCGCCAGGCCAGGCAGCTGGTGGCGCGTATCCGGTGGCGGAAACGCAATGGGCATAATTTTACGATCGCCAAGAATGTGTTTCCCGTGGAGCGTGTAACCGTAGGCAAGGAAACCTATGGTGATCTGGATGTGCGCTACTTCGGCAACCCTGAGGAGCGTTTGGAGATCGGCAATTATTGCTCCATCGGCCCGGATTGTGTGTTCCTGCTGGGGGGCAATCATCACGGAAACACCATGTCCACCTACCCCTTCCGGACCATGTTCCATCTGGCAGATTATGAGGCGTGGACCAAGGGTAAGATCGTTTTGGAAGATGATGTGTGGCTGGGTCAGGGCGTCACGGTCCTGTCCGGCGTGCGTGTGGGTAAGGGCGCTTGCGTTGCGGCAGGCGCGGTGGTTTCTCAGGATGTACCTCCCTACGCGGTGGTGGGTGGCGTGCCGGCTAAGGTTCTGCGCTACCGATTCCCGGAGGCGGTGATTGAAAAATTGCTGCAGGTGGATATGGGCAAGCTGACCAGAAAGCAGATTCTTGAAAATCTGGATGCTATCTATACCCCGTTAACAGAAGAAAATATAGATGAGATTTTAGAGATCTGGCAGAAGTAATTCCGTTTTCCCGGAAAGGAGTGTGGGCGAATTGGATGCCGTAACCGCAAAAGCAAAATTAGAAAAGCGGGTCAGCAAGCTGACAGCCATCGCCCGTGCTCAGCTGCGGCGTGGGAAACTGGAGCAGACCCTGAATACAGTGGCTACCTGCGCTTTGACCTTATACTCTGCCAATCAGTGCTATCAAAGCGATGCTCTGGAGGATATCCTTTCCCAGGTGGCGGAAAAACTGCCGGTGCCGGAAACGGCGATCCCGGCGCAAGATGACCGGGTGCTGTTTTACGATGGCTTCGGGTTGGGTAGTCGCGGCTTGCTGACTGTGTATCTTCGGGCGCTGTGCCGTTTGAAAAACGTGATCCTGGTTACCCGCCGGGAGTGGGCGCCGGGACTGGAATCGGTATTTTCCCTGGTGCAGTCCAGCGGCGGACAGGTATGCCTGCTGGAAAACAAGAAAAAAACGGAAGATATTCAAAACTTGCAGGAAATTATCCGGAGCAGCGGCGTCCGGCATCTTTTTATGTACGCCAACGCAGACGATGTGGTGGTGACCACCGCTTTCTTGCGCGTGCCCAAGGACCGGGTGCGCTATCAGATCAACCTGACAGACCACGCATACTGGCTGGGAAGCCGGTGTGCGGATAAATATATCGAATTTCGGGATTACGGCGGCGCGATCTCGGCAGCCTACCGCGGTATCCCCAAAGAAAAACTGGTAAAGCTGCCCTTTTACCCCCGGCTGGACCAATATCAGGCCTTTGCCGGATATCCCGAGCCTTTCGACCCGGAGAAACAGCAGCTGGTTTTCTCCGGCGGCGCGCTTTATAAGACCCAGAGCGCGGACAATGCCTACTACCGTTTGGCGGCGCAGATGCTCCGCAGGCATCCCCAGGTGGTGTTCTGGTACGCCGGCAGCGGTGACAGCACCCAGCTGGATATTCTGTCCAGAGAGTTCCCGGGGCGGGTCTGGCATACCCCGGAGCGGCAGGACTTGTTTGGGATCTTGGAGCATTGCCTGTTTTATTTAAGTACCTATCCTGTTTGCGGCGGGCTTATGTTCCAGTACGCGGCCGCAGCCGGGAAAGTGCCGGTGACATTGCGGCATGACGATATCTCTGACGGCTTTTTGTTGGACCAGAAGCAGCTGGGGATCGAATTTGACACCGTAGAGCAGACTTTGCAGGAGATCGATAAGCTGGTGGAGCAGCCGGACTACCGCCGGGAGAAGGAAGAAAAGCTTTCCCGGGCGGTGCTGACTCCGGATGCTTTTACCCAGCGGCTGCAGCTGCTTTTGGAAACGGGAGAAACCGGCCTTGCCCTTGACTATACTTTGCCGGATACCCAAAAGCTGCAAAAAATGTACGCGAAAAATTATACCAACCGTCAGCTGCGGCTGGATCTGGTGCGCAGGGGGAATGGGTATTTACTGGCCCGTTTTCCTGTGGATTATATTTTAGGACTGGCTGTAAAGCTGCGGCAAAAATGGAGACCATAAATCGCGGGAGGTTTGCCATGGAGATCAAAACATACCGCTTCCCACCCCATGGAGATGAACGGGGACAGTTGGTGGCGCTGGAAGCTATGGAGGATATTCCTTTCCAGGTAAAACGAGTGTATTATATTTACGACACCCTGCCCGGTGTTGTTCGTGGTAAGCATGCCCACCGGTGCCTGGAGCAGATCCTGGTATGCGTCCACGGCAGCTGTAAAGTTGCCTTGGAGGACGGGCAGGAACGCCGGGAGATCCTTTTGGATGATCCCACCTTAGGCCTATACATCAGCAACGATACCTGGCGGGAAATGTATGATTTTTCTGAGGGTGCGGTGCTGCTGGTGTTGGCATCGGAGCATTATGATGAGGCGGATTATATCCGGGACTATGCGCGGTTTTTGGATATGGTTCGCGGCAGGAGGGAGGACGGCTGCCCATGAAAGTGCCTTTTGCGACCTTTCGCCCTATGGAACAGGAGCTGGAGGCGGAGTTCAAGGCTGCCTTTGACCGGGTTCTCAGCAATAGCTGGTATATCGGCGGCAAAGAAGACGAAGCCTTCGAGGCAGCCTTTGCGGCCTACTGCGGTGTGGATCACTGCGTTGGCGTGGGCAACGGTCTGGATGCGCTGATGCTGATCCTCCGGGCGCTGGAGATCGGCCCCGGCGACGAGGTGCTGGTCCCCTCCAATACCTATATTGCCACAGCTTTGGCAGTTACCTATGTAGGCGCTGTGCCGGTGTTTGTTGAGCCGGATCTTAGCACCTATAACTTGGACCCCAACCTTATCGAAGAAAAAATCACCCCCAAGACCAAAGCGATCATGCCGGTGCATCTTTACGGACAGCCTTGCGATATGGACCCCATTATGAGGCTGGCGAAGAAGCATAATCTCTACGTGGTAGAGGACTGCGCCCAGGCTCACGGCGCCCGGTATCGGGGTAAATTGGTGGGCACTTTCGGAGACGCGGCCGGCTTTAGCTTCTATCCCGGCAAGAATCTGGGGGCTTTGGGAGATGCCGGCGCGGTGGTCACCAACGATCCGGCTTTGGCGGACAAGGTTCGGGCATTGGGCAACTATGGCTCCGATTATAAATACCATCATGTGTATAAGGGTCATAATTCCCGGCTGGATGAGCTGCAAGCGGCGCTGCTTTCCGTCAAGCTGCCCCATCTGGATCGAATGAACGCATTTCGAAACCAGATCGCCCAGCGGTATCTGCGGGAAATTACCAACCCGCAGGTAGTCCTGCCCCGTTGTCTGCCGGATACGGCCTGCGTGTGGCATGTATTTGCCCTGCGCTGCCAGCGCCGGGACGAACTGGAGGCGCACTTGGCGCAGCAGGGGATAGGCACGGTGAAGCACTACCCGATCCCTATGCACCTGCAGCCTTGTTATCAGGAGCTGGGTCTTCCCAAGGGGAGTCTCCCCATTGCGGAGCGGATCAGCGGGGAGGAATTGAGCATCCCCATGTACTATGGAATGACCCCTGACCAGGTAAGCTGGGTCATCGAAGCAGTGAATAGCTTTGCCTGAGAGAGGACCGTTTTTTATGCTGAAAAAATGGAAGGAAACGCCGGTGGCGGTGAAGGCTTCGGTAACCTATACCGTTTGCAGTATTCTGCAAAAATGCCTGTCTTTCTTGACACTGCCCCTGTTTACCCGGCTGATGACCACTCAGCAGTATGGTCAGTATATGGTCTATACCTCCTGGAGTTCCATTTTAACCATTTTTATCACCTTGTATCTGGCCTTCGGCTGCTTCAATACGGCGATGGTCCGGTTTGAAGAGGATGCCGACCGCTATATTGCCGCCATTCAAGGCATCTGTACGGTTTTGGCAGCCGCTTTTTTGGCGGTCTACCTGCCATTTCGGGGATTCTTTAACGCCCTGTTTGAACTGCCCACAGCCTTGGTGCTGCTGATGGTGGCGGAGGTCGTGACGACCTTCTCCCTGTCCTGCTGGTACGGAAAGCTGCGCTTTTCCTTCCGGTATAAGCCGGTAGCGGCGGTGACACTGCTCATTGCTGTGCTGTCTCCGCTGCTTGCCTACTTTTTGGTCACGGCAAGTCCCGAGAAAGGCTATGCCCGGATCGTTGGCTACGCAGTCGTGGTGGTTGCCTTTGGCGGCGCGATCTATATTCGCAACCTCCTCCGGGGCAAGAGCTTCTTCCATAAGAAATACTGGCGCTACGCCCTTTCTTTCAATGTGCCGCTGATCCCGTACTATATGTCCCAGGTGATATTCAACCAAAGTGACCGGATCATGATCAGTCACTACGCCGGGCAGGATAAGGCGGGTATCTACGGTGTGGCATGCACCTTGGCGTTGGTGCTGAATTTTGTACTCAACGCCATCAATGACGCCTATGTGCCTTGGCTGTACCGAAACATCAAGGCAAAAAATACCGTAGACTCCCCCAAGATCGCCAATATCATCGGTGCGCTGATGGCTGTGCTGCTGTTGGGTGTCATCGGCCTGGCACCGGAGCTGATATACCTGCTGGCAGGGGAGGAATATGCCCAGGCTGTCTGGGCAGTAGGCCCGGTGGCTATGAGTGTTCTGCTGCTGTTTTATTCCCAGCTGTTCATCAACATTCAGTTTTACTATGCGCAAAAGGGCCTGCTGGTCCTTGCCTCTTTGGGCGCAGCCGTTCTCAATATTGTGCTCAATGCCCTGCTGATCCCGAAGCTTGGCTTCTTGGCGGCAGCCTACACCACACTTTTGAGCTACCTGGTCTTTGCCGGAGCCAACTATATGGCAATGAAGCGCACCCTGAAAAAACAGGGTAGTCAAGACAGGCTTTTCGATATGCGGGGTCTGCTGCTGATATTGCTGGCTTTCTTGGCGCTCTCCGCCGCGGCGATGGCGCTGTATGATTACCTTGTAATTCGGTTGGCGGTAGCCGCGGTCTTGGTAACAGGCGTGGCATTGCGCTACCGGGACATCGGGAAGCTTCTGCGAACCTTCCGCGCCAATGCGGATACCTAAAGAAAGAGAGGGATTGTTTTGAAACGATCTCTGAAGGACAGCTTGAAAGCTGTTCCTTTGATACACAGCCTTGGCCGGGGCGTCAAGAATGGCATTTTCGATATCAAAGCAGCTGTAGGCTTCTTGGCACAGCGAAGAAATGTAGATTCCACCGGCCCGATCCGTGTGGGCTTTCTGTGCCAGTTTATCCCTGCGTGGAGCAAGCTGATACCGGTATACCGGCAGATGCTGAACGATCCCCGGTTTGAGCCGTTGCTCATCTGTGTTCCATCCAATATGGAGAACCGGCAACTGGTGGGGGATACCGCAAAAAACGACACCTATGACTATTTTCTCAGCCAGGGCTACCGCCAGGCAGTAAGCGCCTGGGACGGAGAAACTTGGCTGGATTTATCCGCCCTGAAACTGGATTATATTTTCTATCCCAGACCCTACAACGATTTTCTGCCAAGCTGCTATGACAGCGCCTTGGTCAGCCGCTACTGCCGGATCTGCCTGGTGATGTACGGCATGAGTATGACAGAGCAGATCATCGATACGGTGATGGAGCGGAGCTTTTTCCGGTATGTGTACTGCTATTTTGCGGAATCTCCGTATGTTGCGGAGCGAAACCGTAAAATGGGCGGGCTGCTCCACGCCCTGGGTCTGCAAAAGAGCGTATATAAGGGCCTGCCCGGCATGGAAGAGATCGCAGCCAAGCGGGAAGCGGTGAGCCCTGCCTGGGACTTTTCCCAAAACAGCTTCCGGGTGCTCTGGACACCCCGTTGGACCACAGATCCGGCGTTGGGCGGCACGAACTTTTTCGAATATTATCAGGCTCTGCTGGACTATGCCCGGAGCCATGCAGATATGGATTTTCTGTTCCGACCCCATCCCTTGGCGTTGGAGAATTTTCAAAAGACCGGGGAAATGACGGCGCAGCAGGCGCAGGATTTTCTCAGCCAGATCCAGGCACTTCCCAATGTGAGCCTGGATCGTCAAAAAGAGTATTTTTCCACCATGTGGGGGACATCTGTTCTGGTTACGGATATTTCCGGCATCATGCCGGAGTATTTTGTGACAGGCAAGCCGATGATCTACTGTGCCTCCAATATGCCTTTGACCCCTTCGCCCCATACCAAAACCATGCTGGAAGGGTGCTATATCGTGCATACCCGGGAGGAACTGTTTGCCTGTTTGGAGCAACTGGCAGCCGGAAAAGACCCCTTGGCAGAAACCCGGCAGAGAATTGCCCAGAAGCTGTATGGCGGCCTGAACAGCACACCCAGTACCGGAATCTTGGAAGAATTGATAAAGGACCGTGAGCAAAGGTGAAACTGAGAAACCTGGAACCGAAGGACGCCCCCCGGATGCTGCAGTGGATGCATGACCCGGATGCGGTAGCCCACCTGCAAGGCAGATTTTTAGAAAAAACGTTGCAGGATTGCCTGAATTTTATCGCAGATAGTCAGAATAGCGATAATCAGCTTCATCTGGCTGTTGTCAACGAGGAAGACACCTATCTGGGGACTGTCAGCCTCAAGCATATCGACCGGCAGCAAAAGGACGCGGAATTTGCCATTGCCATCCATCCCGATGCTATGGGAACCGGCTGCGCCCGGGAAGCTATGGCGCGGATTTTGCAGCTGGGCCTGACTGAACAGGGCTTAAACCGGATCTTTTGGTGCGTTTCTCCGGAGAACCGGCGGGCGGTTCGGTTTTATGAAAAAAGCGGCTATCCCCGGGTGGAAGCGAAAGCCGTAAATGCAGAAAGATATTATGCCCCCCAACTGACGAATCAGCTGCTGTGGTATTGTGTTGGAAACAGACAGGGAGAGAAATAACTAATGAAAGAAAACGCAAAATTTAAAAACTGGAAAATCTGGAAGAATTGGAAAAAGACTGCCTTGATTGCTTTGATCGTACTGTTGGCGCTGATTCTGACAGTAACATTGGTGATCGCCGTTGGAGGCACTTACATATTCAATAAGTTGGGCTCTGCGCTACCCGATGAAACGATTTCCGTCATTCCGCCCCATTTGGAGGACTTTGAGACAGATCCTCCGGAAACCACACAGGAGCCTACCGCTTCCACCCAGGGGACAGAGGGAACCGAGCCTACCGAGCCTACCCAACCGACCCAACCTACTACCCAGCCTCCCGCACCCACCCGGCCTAATTTTGCATGGCCGGAAGTAGAGCGGCTGCAAAGTGAAGATGTGATCAATATTTTGCTGGTGGGCAAGGATGCCAGTTCTGCAGGCACCAGAGCCAGGACGGACTCCATGATTCTGCTGAGCATCAACAAAAGAACCAACAGCCTTTCCATGGTTTCCCTTATGCGGGACCTGTATGTGCAGATCCCCGGCGGCTACAGCGACAACCGGATCAATGCGGCCTACCGCTTTGGCGGAATCGAGCTTCTTAATGCCACCATCGAGAAAAACTTTGGTGTGATAATCGACGGCAATGTGGAAGTGGATTTCAGACAGTTTGAGAAGATTATCGACATCCTGGGCGGTGTAGATATCAATCTGACTGCAGCTGAAGCAAGGTATTTGACCAATATGGGGAAATATGGAACACTGTCAGCCGGTGTGAATCATTTGGACGGCAGAGCGGCGCTGGAATACTGCCGGATTCGCCAGATCGATTCTGACCACAAGCGGACAGAGCGGCAGCGCAATCTTCTGCAGACGGTTGCGGCATCTGCCAAAAATATGTCAGTTTCGCAGGTGTTGCAGCTGATCGATCAGGTGCTTCCCTATGTGCAAACGGACCTGGCACCCAACGAAATTATCGAGTTGGCTACAGAATCCCTGAATGCGTTGAAATCCAGCGGTGGGATCAAGAGTGGAAAAGTACCCCAAAGCGGCCAGTATTACGGCTCTACCATCATGGGCATGCAGGTGATGGTGCCGAATCTGATCCAGTGCAACCAGTATCTAAAGGCTTTTATTTACGGATAAATGTATAAAAAATCTCCGAAATGCGTCAGCATTTCGGAGATTTTATGATTATCCATTATTTTTCGATCAGCAGCTCCGCGATCTGGATGGCGTTGATAGCAGCGCCCTTGCGAACCTGGTCGCCGCAGCACCACAGGCAGATGCCGCAGTCGTCAGTCAGGTCGGGACGGATACGGCCCACGAACACCAGATCCTGGTTGGAGGTGTCCAGAGGCATGGGATACTGCTTGTTAGCCAGATCATCCACCAGCTTCACGCCGGGAGCCTTGGCAAGAACCTCCCGCACCTGCTCTACGGTGACAGGAATGTCAAAGTGGCAGGAAACGGAAATGGAGTGGCTGCGAACAACGGGAACACGGACACAGGTGCAGCTGACCTTCAGCTCCGGCAGATGCATGATCTTGCGGCCCTCGTTCTGCATCTTCATTTCTTCGCTGGTGTAGCCTTCAAACTGCTCGCCGCCGATCTGGGGGATCAGGTTGTAAGCGATCTGATGGGAGAAGACCTTCGGCTGGTAGGTCTTGCCCTCCCGGAGGGCTTCCACTTCATTCATCAGCTCCACAGGGCCTTCCGCGCCGGCACCGGAAACCGCCTGATAAGTAGAGGTGGTCATGGTGCGGATGGGGGAGAGGCTGTTCAGGGCGTTCACAGCGGTCATGGTGATGATGGTAGAGCAGTTGGGGTTGGAGATGATACCGTTGTGCCACTTCACATCCTCGGGGTTGACCTCGGGCACGATCAGCGGGACCTTGGGGTCCAGACGGAAGGCAGAGGAGTTATCCACGAAAATAGCGCCGGCCTTGACAATGGCAGGGGCGAACTTTTCGGCAATGTCATTCTCCGCAGCGCCCAGAACAATGTCCACACCCTCAAAAGCTTCTTCGCAGGCCAGCTGGATGGTCACATCCTCGCCGTTGAATTTCAGGGTCTTACCGGCGCTTCTGCTTGATGCCAGGGGGATCAGCTTGCCCACGGGGAACTTGCGCTCCTGCAGACCGTTGATCATTTCCTGTCCTACGGCACCGGTGGCGCCCAGAACGGCAACAGTATACTTTTTCATAATAATTTCCCTCCAAAAATGAGATTACTTTACAAAGCTGTTGTATAGCACCCGGATGGCATCGGCAAAGTCCTTGTTGTCCACACCGAAGATGATGTTCAGTTCGTCGGGACCTTGGTTGATCATACGGATGTTGATGCCGGATTCGCCCAGAGCGGCAAAGATCTTACCGGAAATACCCGGGCGGAAAGCCATCTGACGGCCAACAGCGGCGACTACAGCGATCTGATGGTGGACATCCAGGGTGTCCGGCTGAACCTCCTGCTTGATCTGCGCCATGATGGTATACAGATCCTTTTCCACAGAAGCGGTGGGCAGTACCACGGAAACGTTGTCAATGCCGTTGGGTACATAGTCTACAGAAATATTATGCCGCTCCAGCACAGTCAGAACCTTCCGCAGCACACCGACCTGATTACTCATACCCCGCTTGCTCAGGGAGATAATGGAGAAATCCTTCTTACCGGTGATGCCGGTGATAAACCGGTCCGGATCGGTTTCACCCTGGGAGGTGCTGCGGATCATGGTTCCGGGCGCCTCGGGGTCGTTGGTGTTGCGGATGTTTACAGGGATATTCTTTTCCCGGACAGGGAAGATGCAGTCCTCGTGAAGGACCTGCGCGCCGGAGTAGCTCAGTTCCCGCAGCTCATCGTATGTAACCTCAGAAATGGCCTGAGGATCTTCCACGATCCGGGGGTCAGCCATCAAAATACCGGAAACATCGGTCCAGTTTTCATACACATCGGCATCCAGCGCGGCGGCTGCCAGAGAGCCGGTGATATCGCTGCCGCCCCGGGAGAAGGTGTGGATAGCGCCGTCGGGCATCACGCCGTAGAAGCCGGGGATCACGCAGCCGTAGCCGGGGGTGATCCGGCTGCGCAGAGCCTCGTAGGAGGCTTCCTGATTCACGGTGCCGTCCATGTTGAACTTCACCCAGTCTGCGGCATCGATAAACTGGAAGCCCAGATACGCCGCCATCAGCTTGGCGGAGAAATATTCGCCGCGGCTGACCAATTCTTCCTGAGAAACCTTTTTAGCGTCGATGCTGGCCTTCAGCTCTTCCAGCTCAGGACCCAGATCCAGGTCCAGATCCAGATCGCTCTGAATATCCAGATACCGGGAGGTGATCATTTTAAAAATACGGCTGCAGTCTACGCCGTACTGCACATGGGCGTGACACAGATAGAGTAGATCCGTCAGCTTGTGGTCACCGCTGAACCGCTTACCGGCAGCGCTGACGATCACCACACGGCGGGCAGGATCTGCCTGAAGAATATCCCGGATCTTCCGGTACTGGCCGGCATCCGCCATGGAGGAGCCGCCAAATTTTACAACTTTCAGCATAGGTATCATTCCTTTCTTTAAAGGGCTGCGATAAAGGCCTCGGGGTTCTGCTTCAGCCATGCGTGGACGGCAGAAACACTCACCCGGTCTGTGATCGCGGCGTTGCCCCAGATCTCAGTAGCCGGGGCGGGAAGACCCTTGCCGCCCCGGATGTAGTAGCAAAGCTTTTCGCTGTTGTCCGCGGAAACTTTCTGACCGTAGGGAGCATAGAAGCTCTTGCCTTCCAGCACATCCACCAGATCCTGCACCACATTGTAAGCGGTGGGATACCGGCCGGCACCCTGACCGAAGAAGCTCATACGGCCGGAGATCTCGCCGATAAAGGTGATCAGATTGTAGTTCATAGGCACAGCGGCTTCCGGTTCGCCATCCTTGACCAGAGTAGGCTGCACATAGACACTGTAGACACCGTCGACGCATTTGCCGGTGGAGATCAGCTTGCAGATCCGGCCGTGGGCCTTAAAGTTCGCCACATCCTCTGCGGTGATGCGGCTAATGCCTGCCACGGGGACAGTTTCTTTGTCCACAGTCACGCCAAAAGCGATATTGGCGGATAAGATCACCTTGTGCCAGGTGTCGATGCCGTCCACATCGGTAGAGGGATTGGCTTCGGCATAGCCCAGCTGCTGCGCCTGCTTCAGCACAACGCTGTAGTCCAGTCCCAGGCGGGTCATGTTGTCCAGTATGTAGTTGCAGGTGCCGTTCATGATGCCGCCTACCTGCTGCAGCTTTTGCACCCGGCGGGCGCGCTCCAGCTCAGAGAGCCAACCAATACCGCCGCCTACCGCAGCGGTGGAACGGAAGCTGACGCCCTTTTCCTTTGCCAGAGGGATCAGCTCGTCATAGAAGGTGCATACCAGCGCCTTGTTAGAGGTGACAACATTCTTGCCGGCCTCGATGGCAGCCTTCACAAACTCATAGGCAGGATGCAGACCGCCCATAGCTTCCACCACGGTGTCCACGGTTTCGTCATCCAGGATCTCCCGGAAGTCTTTCGCTACCTTAGCGTCCGGCAGCTGGATATCTTCCAGACACAGAACATGTGTGACCTGCATATCGCTGCGCTGCTGTGTGATTTCGTAAACGCCTTTGCCAACAACGCCAAAGCCAAGCAAACCGATGTTCATAATTACTACCTCTTTCCTCTGTCTTACAGGGGCAAATGTTTTCCTCAGAAAAACACTTGCTTTTTTTATTGATACAGTATATCATATACCCAACCAAAAACCAAGCTTTTTCTGCAAAAAGTTTTCGCTTTTGTGCAGGTAGCGAAGAAACGGTTTTTTCTGGGAGGGTTTTCTTATGCAATATCATTCTACCCGTGGCGGCAGCGGTGAGTTAGACAGCGCCGCGGCGGTTTTACAGGGCCTTGCTCAGGACGGCGGCCTGTTTCTGCCGGTGGAAATTCCGGCCTTTGATTGGCGTTCCTGCCTGACCTTGGATACGAAAAAAATGGCGGAAATGATCCTGTCTGTCTTCCTGCCGGATATCCCCCAAATGGATGTTTTGGTAGAAAAGGCCTATACCGGTAAATTTGAAACAGAGGAACTGACCCCCACAGTGCCCGTGGGAGATTTTACGGTGCTGGAGCTGTTCCGTGGTCCTACCTCAGCCTTTAAGGATGTGGCGCTTTCCATGCTGCCCCAGCTGATGACCGCGGCCAAGACCCAAAAGGGAATGAAGGAGGATATCCTTATTCTTACCGCCACCTCCGGCGATACAGGCAAGGCGGCGTTGGTGGGTTTCCAGGATGTTCCCGGGATCCGCATCTGTGTGTTTTATCCCGATGGCGGTGTTTCCCAGGTGCAGCGCCGCCAGATGGTCAGCCAGGAAGGTGAGAATGTAACGGTCTGCGCCGTCCGGGGCAATTTTGACGATGCCCAGACTGGCGTAAAGAATATTTTCGCCGCCTGCCAGGACCGGGAGCTGCCCTTTGAGCTTTCTTCTGCCAACTCCATTAACATCGGCCGCCTTGTGCCCCAAATTACATACTATTTCAAGGCTTACCGGGATCTGCTTAACAGAAAGCAAATTCAGCTGGGCGACCCGGTTAACTTCTCAGTGCCTACCGGAAACTTTGGCGACATTCTGGCAGGCTATCTGGCAAAGCTCTTGGGACTGCCGGTAGGTAAGCTGATCTGCGCGTCCAATGCCAATAATGTGCTGACGGACTTTATCCGTACCGGCACCTATGACCGTCAGCGCCCCCTGTATAAGACCACCTCGCCGTCTATGGATATCCTGGTCTCCAGCAATCTGGAGCGGCTTCTGTACCTGATGAGTGGGGATACCCAATTGGTGGCTTCTTTGATGACACAGCTGAACCGTCAGGGCGCTTATACCGTACCCGAGAAATTACTGGAAAAGATCCAAAGCCAGTTCTGGGCGGGCTGTTGTGACGATGCCGGAGCGGCTGCTGCGATCTCCCGGGTGTGGGAGAAGCACCGCTATCTTTGCGATACCCATACCGCGGCAGGCTGGGCAGTTGCGGAAGATTATGTAAACCAAACCGGTGATACTGCGCCCATGGTGGTGCTTTCCACCGCGTCGCCTTATAAATTCCCGGCGGCGGTGCTGAGCGCCATTGGCGGGGATACCACCGGCGATGAATTCACCCAAATGGAGCGGCTCCAGGCTATCACCGGCGTCAAGATTCCCGGCAACCTTTCCGGTCTGCGCCAAAAGCCGGAGCGCCATACCAAAGTGATCGCTAAGGAAGAAATGCTTGACTTTGTTTTGATGTTGTAAGCTTGAAAAGGCTCCCTTGTGTAAAGGGAGCTGGCAAATTGCCGATATTAGGCAATTTGACTGAGGGATTGTTATATTTTGAAAGCCTCGCCGACCAATCTGCCTGTTTTACCAAGAAATACAGAAGGAGAGAACTGTATGAAACGCGTTACCATCCGTGTACCTGCAACCACAGCAAACTTAGGCCCCGGCTTCGATGCCTTTGGCTGCGCCCTGAGCCTTTATACCGATGTGACCTTCGAGGAAACCGAGGAAGGTCTGGAGATCACCGGCTGCGATGAGGAATTTGCCGGTCCGGATAACCTGGCTTATGTGTCTTACTGCGCGGCTCTGGCAACTATGAGTGAGGAGCTGCGGGGTATCAAGATCCATATCGATGCCCAGATTCCCGTTTGCCGGGGCTTGGGTTCTTCCGCGGCACTCCTGGTGGCAGGCGCTATGGGCGCCAATGTGCTTAGGGGCAATAAGCTCAGTACCCAGGGCCTTTTAAATATCACCAACGCCATGGAGGGCCACCCGGATAACCTGGCGCCGGCGTTTTACGGCGGTCTCACGGCATCCATGGTGGATAACGGACTGCCGGTCTGTGTGAATTTTCCCCTGCATCCGGATTGGGAGTTTTTGGCGCTGGTGCCGGACTTCGATCTGCCTACCTCTGTTGCCCGTCAAGCCCTGCCTACCGAGTATGACCGGGCAGACGCGGTCTATAACATTGCCCATGGCGCGCTGGTGCTGAAGGCGCTGGAATTGGGTGACGAGAAGCTGCTGCGAAACGCTATGCAGGACCGGATCCATCAGCCCTACCGGAAAAAGATGATCCCGGATTACGATAAGATCGAAAGCCTGATCCGTACCACCGGCGCGGCCTTCTGCCTGAGTGGTGCCGGCCCGACCCTGCTGTGTATCACCCGAAATCCGGGACTGGAAGAGAAGCTTGCCAGGAAGATCCACGATATCACCGAAGCCAACTGGCAAATGCTGCCGCTGCACGTGGAATTCCAGGGCGCAAGAGTCATTTCCCAAGAATAACCCCAAAGCGCAGACCGCTTCCCGGCCTGCGCTTTTCGTATACCAATTCCCGTTTGTCGCTCTGTTTCGTTAGAATTCGTAGGGCGGGCTCATGAGCCCGCCCTACAAACGCATAATTTGCAACTGCCTGACAAATTCGTATTTATCAGTCCCCAAGGTCAACGGTCACCGCCCGGTCTCGGACGGTGATTTTATGTAAGGATCCTTTGATTTCCACCGTTTCTTCTTTCGGCTTGCTGCGCGGATAGCAAACAGCTCTGCAATACGGGTATTTTACAGGTTTTATACGAAAAGCCCAAAAAGAGAAGCGGTTTTCCGGAACAAACGACAGAAATTCTTAGGAATTTATAAAGGCTATTGACTTTTGCATACCCCTGGGGTATAACTGGGGTCGGCGAATTTGATTTTAGAGAAAGGCTGTGATTGAAAATGGAATGGGGTTTCTTCACACCTGCCCATATCATAAGCTTAGCGGCGGCAGCGCTGATTATAATAGTCCTGTATTGGATACTGAAAAACAAATCCCCCAAAGTACAGATCTGGGTGCTGTTTCCCTTATCCTGCAGTGGAATTGCCGCGATCGTCTTTAATCTTCTGCGCTGGGGCTCGCCCCTAAGCTATCTGCCGCTGCATTTGTGTTCTCTCAACGCTCTGGTGCTGCCCATCGCGGTGCTGACCCGGAATAAGACCCTGAGCAACCTGCTGCTGGTCTGGTGCTTGGGCGCGCTGGTGGCTGTGGTGGCGAATTTTGAAATGGCAGAAACAAAACTCTTTGGGGAGGCCTTCTGCTTTTATTATTTCCCCCACGTTTTTGAATTTGGGATTCCGCTGTTGCTGTTTAAGCTGGGATTGGTAAAAAAAGACGCCCGGTGTATTGTATCCACTTTGGGGATCACCATGCTGATCTATACCATTGTTCATTTCTGCAATAAGATCATCAATACTTACAGTGATGTGGAGGCAAACTATATGTTTTCCATAGAAGCCACCAATCCGCTGACTGCGCTGTTTTACCGGGTGATCCCCTATGAATACTGGTATATGTATTTGGCAGTACCCATTGTAGCGGTGTATTTGCTGATCGTTTACGCGCCGGAACTGCTAAGCTGGTATCGAAACAGAAAGAAGACCCGTCAAACGGCAACTGTGTAACAGTGCAAAAACCGCCGCTCTTTTTGTAGGGCGGCGATCCGCCCGCTGACTCTGCAGAACCTTTTCCCTGTAGGGGGCGGCGCCTTCGACGCCCCGCCCACGGACAGATAATATTTGTCCCTACATGCATAGGCTGTAGATAATTGCATAGCATTAGGGCGCATTGCAGCTTCTGCAATGCGCCCGGTTTTTGTTATTTGCGGAAATATCCGCCCATTTCTTTTCTGGTTTCTTCCAGTTCTTGTCTTAATTCCCGGGCGGACATTCGCAGTACGCCGGAGCGCAAAGAGCTGAGCTGGATCAGACTGTCCGAGGTAGCCACCCGAATATTGTAGTTGCTGCCGATCTCATGAACCAACGCTTCAATGTAGGCGTCGCCGGTCTCATTTTCCTTGGTATAAACCACTTGGGTGTTGTGAAACTGCACCTTTTCTCCGGGATTGCCTTTGACCTTGTAGCCGTCAAATACCAGAACCACCCGTCGCTTTTTGAAGCCGGCATAGCTGCTGAGCCAGTCGCATAGCTGCCGCCGGGCGGCATCTAAGTCCTCCTTTGCGATCTTGGCCAGTTCCTCCCAGGCAAAAATGATGTTGTAGCCGTCTACGATGAGATACTGCTGCCGGGGTGGACGGATGGTGAGGGTTTCCGCTGCCGGGCGGTTTTCCGGCGCGTGGTAAAGCCGGGTCTTTTGAGGCCCGAATTCCCGGAGCATAATGGCTTCCAGTGCCTTGTCCTCCGGCTGTAGATTCCGGGTGATCAGCTGGGGTTCCGGTTTGCTGGGAAGACCGCTTTCCAGATGCATGTATTCGGAAACCTGATTCCACTTCACATGGAAGCCTGCGCCGTGGGCGCAGAACACCGAGTCCGGGGTGTTTTCCAGATCGGCTTCCGGGTCATAGCCGGTATCTTCCAGTACCGCTTCTGTATTGTGACAGGGAGCGTAGCCATTCATGGCGATCTGCAGCCGTCCCCGTCCCTGGGTGTAGGCAGCTACCTGCTGGGCATAGTCTCCCAATTCCGCTGCGGGGACAGTGCCGGTTAGGACAGAGAAGCCACCCACCGGCTCTGGAGAATCAAAATCTCCCCCCATGCCCCGGATGTCCGTAATGGCTCTGCCAATGCTTTCCGTGGGAACCGTGAGCTGGAATCGATACCAAGGCTCTAACAGGATAGACTGGGCCTGCATCAGACCTTGCCGGATGGCGCGGTAAGTAGCTTGCCGCATATCGCCGCCTTCCGTGTGCTTCAAATGGGCTTTGCCTACCAAGAGGGTGATTTTCATATCGGTGATGGGCGCGCCGGTCAGCACGCCCCGATGGGTCTTTTCGGACATGTGGGAGAGAATCAGCTTTTGGTAGACCATATCCAGTACATCCGTAGGACATACCGTATCAAACACCAAGCCACTGCCCCTGGGGAGGGGCTCCAAAAGTACATGCACCTCTGCATAATGGCGTAGAGGTTCAAAGTGGCCAACACCTTCTACCGTATCAGCGATGGTTTCCTTGTAGAAGATCCGCTGATCTGCTAAAGTGATATCCAGGTCGAACCGTTCCTTCACAAGACATTGAAAAACCTCCAGCTGTACCTTTCCCATGATCTGCACATGGATTTGACTGCCTTCCCACAAAATATGCAGCTGTGGATCTTCCTCTTCCAGCAGCCGCAGCTTGGGCAGTACCGTTAAAGGGTCTTTGCCCTGAGGGAGATTTACCCGGTAGGTCATGACTGGCTCCAAAACCGGCGCAGCCGCCCCCAGGGTGACCCCCAGACCTTGCCCGGCATAGGTGGCGGTCAGACCGGTAACTGCCACAGTCTGACCGGGCAGCGCCGTTTGTACCGGGGTGAATTTCTCTCCGGAGTACAGACGCAGCTGCAGCGGCTTTTCCGCCACAGTTTCGCCCTTTTGGTTTACATAACACATCGGCGACCGAACCTCCAAACTGCCGCCCATGACCTTCAGCCAAGTCAGCCGATTGCCCTGTGGGTCACGGGAGATCTTGTAAACCCTGGCGCCGAACTGGGGGGCAATCTGGGGGTGGGGGGCGTATCGGTCAAGGATCTCCAGAAATTCTTCCACCCCAGTCAGCTGCAAGGCAGAGCCGAAGCAGCAGGGGAATACCTTCCGCTGCTGAATCAGTCCCCGAATGTTGCCCACCGTAACCGTACCGGTTTGCAAGTAATTTTCCAGCAATGCTTCGTCGCACATGGCGCAGTTTTCCGCAATTTGGGGCAATTCCTGCCCGAAATCGATGCATCCGGTACTCAGCTGGGCCTGCAGCTGCCGCAAAATTCTATCCCGATCAACACCGGGCAAGTCCGTTTTGTTAATAAACAAAAAGACCGGAATTTCATACCGCTGCAAAAGCTGCCACAGGGTCAGGGTGTGTGCCTGTACGCCATCGGTGCCGCTGATGACTAAGATCGCGCAGTCCAAAACCGGTATGACCCGCTCGGCCTCTGTGGAAAAGTCCACATGCCCCGGGGTGTCCAGCAATGTGATTTCCAGATGCTCGGTGGCAAGCAGCGCCTGCTTGGAGAAAATGGTGATACCCCGCTGCCGTTCCAGAACGTGGGTATCCAGATAGGCGTCTCCATGGTCCACCCGGCCCAACGCCCGGCGGCTGCCGCTGCAATAAAGGAGTGCTTCGGAAAGTGTCGTCTTTCCCGCGTCCACATGGGCGAGTAACCCCACGCAAAGATAAGGCTTTTTTGTTTGTTCACCCATGCCAGACACCGACTTTCTTACAGAATTACAGACATTATACCATGAAAGATGGGGATAAGTCGATAGTAAAACCGTAGGTTTTCCCAAAAATGTGACACTTGAAATTTTTTGCAAAAATCGTTACTATGTAAAAAAGAGGAGGTGTAGCTATGATCTGGTGTGTAGAGGATGATCCCAGCATCCGGGATATTGAAGTGTATGCACTGACATCTACCGGGTTTGAAGCCAGGGGCTTTGAAGACGGTGAGAGCTTTTGGAATGTTCTGCAATCTGAAAAGCCGGAATTGGTGGTGCTGGATGTGATGCTCCCCGGTAAGGACGGTGTCACGCTGCTGAAGTTGATGAAGGGATCCGAGAACTTCCGGGATATCCCGGTGATCATGGCTACCGCCAAGGGTACAGAGTACGATAAGATCCAGAGCCTGGACTTGGGCGCGGATGATTATCTGGTGAAGCCTTTCGGCGTTATGGAAATGGTCAGCCGGGTCAAGGCTGTGCTGCGCCGGTGCAAACCGGTCAAGAACACAAAGCTTTTGAAACAGGAAGGCTTGGTGCTGAATCCCGATGAACATACCGTCACTGTGGATGGGGAACGGGTGATTTTGACCTATAAAGAATACGAACTGCTGTATTTGTTTCTTTCTCAGCCGGGTATTGCTTTCACAAGAGAACAGCTGCTGGCCAGCGTTTGGAACACAGAGTATGCAGGCGAGACCAGGACGGTGGATATGCACATCCGAACCCTGCGGCAGAAGCTGGGCAACTATGGCAATATGATAGAAACCGTCAGAAACGTAGGCTACCGCCTGGAGAGCAAATATGACAAGTAAGATCTTTCGATCCACGGTGTTTGTTGCAGCTGTGGTTTTACTCTGTTCCTTGGGAATCGTGATGGGTGTTTTGTATAACCACTTTACCCGGGTGCAGGTGGCGCAATTAAAAGACGAATTAAGCCTTGCGGTCACCGGCACGGAACAGTATGGCAATGCGTTTTTAGAAAATGTGGAAGCTGACCGCTTCCGCGTGACCTGGATCGATACTGAAGGCACAGTTCTGTTTGATACGCAGGTAGACCAGAGCGCCATGGAAAACCACGCGGACCGTGAGGAGATCCGGGAAGCCTTTGAAACCGGTTCCGGCAGCGCCGTGCGTAACTCTTCTACGCTCACCGAACAGACCTATTACGAAGCACAGCGTTTAACGGACGGAACGGTGCTGCGTATCTCTGCCAACCAAGCATCTGCCTGGGCGCTGATGATCGATCTGCTGTGGCCCATTATGCTGATTGCTGTGCTTGCCATCGGGCTTTCTGCGCTTTTAGCCCGGAGAATGGCGAAGAAGATCCTGGAACCCCTGAACACCCTGGACTTGAAGCAGCCCCTGAAAAATGATGTATATGAGGAGATCTCTCCGCTTCTGCACCGCATCCATCGCCAGCATAACCAGATCACCTCCCAGATAGAGGAGCTGCGCCGGAAAACCGATGAATTCGCGCAGATCACCGGAAATATGCAGGAGGGTCTGGTGCTTCTGAACAATGAAGGAACGATCCTTTCAATCAATCCCACGGCGAAGAAATTATTCGATGCTGGGGATGATTGCGTTGGTAAAAACGTTTTGACGATCGACCGTTCCAGCGCCATGCGCGCAGCAGTCAACGATGTGTTGGACAAGGGACGCGGCTTTGCCCGTGTCAACCGAAACGGACGGGATTACCAGTTTGACTTAAGCCGGATCGAATCTGACGGCACAGGGATCGGCGCGGTGGTGCTGGCCTTTGATATTACCGAGCGGCTTCATTCCGAGCAGATGCGCCGGGAGTTCTCCGCCAATGTATCCCATGAGCTGAAAACACCGCTGCAAGGCATCCTTGGCAGTGCGGAGCTTCTGGAAAGCGGCATGGTAAAACCGGAGGACGAAGCACGGTTTGTGGGCCATATCCGAAAAGAGGCATCCCGGCTGATCGATCTGATCGAGGACATTATTCGTCTGTCCCAGCTGGACGAAGGGGTGGAGCTGCCTGCGGAGAATGTGGATATGCTGGCCTTGGCGGAGGAAGTCAAAACCACCTTAAACCCAAGCGCGACGCAGAAGAATGTCAGCATAACCGTTTCCGGCGAGGGCTTCAGCCTTTCCGGTGCGCGTCGGCTCCTGTATGAGATGATCTACAACCTCTGCGACAATGCCATCAAGTACAATTTACCCGGCGGCAGTGTCACGATCCAAGCGGAAAACAACCGCCTGACTGTCCGGGATACCGGCGTGGGTATTCCGGCGGAGCACCAAGACAGGGTGTTTGAGCGGTTCTACCGGGTAGACAAGAGCCACTCCAAAGCATCCGGCGGCACCGGTCTGGGCCTTTCCATCGTCAAGCGCGCCGCAGCCTACCATAACGCGGAACTGAAACTGGAAAGCACCCCCGGAACGGGCACCACCATTACGGTTATATTTTGAGAGCAGACCGCACCCAAAAACAGGGTGCGGTCTTTACTGACTTTACATACATTTTACACAGGTTTTTCAAACCCTCTATGGTATTGAGAAACGGCAAAATTTATAATGTAAGCTGTCAAAAAGAGCATACTATCTCAAAGGAGAATTTTCATGACAACTTACATTTTTAAATTGATCTCTCTGCTGGGAGGACTTGCGCTGTTCCTGTTCGGTATGGACATTATGGGCAAGTCGCTGGAACGGCAGGCTGGCGGTAAGCTGCAGACCGTTCTTTCCAAAATGAGCGGTAAAGTTTGGAAGGGATTCCTTTTGGGCGCGGCGGTTACCGCGGTGATCCAGTCATCGTCTGCAACCACGGTCATGGTGGTCGGTTTCGTAAACTCCGGCATCATGACACTGAAGCAGGCGGTCGGTGTCATCATGGGCTCCAATGTGGGCACCACGGTGACGGCCTGGATCTTATCCCTAAGTGGTTTGGAAGGCGACAGTTTCCTTATTAAGCTGTTTAAGCCGTCTACCTTGGCACCGCTGATCGGTATCATCGGTATTATCCTATACATGGGAAAGTCCGAAAAGAGAAAAGGTATAGGCACCATTCTGCTGGGCTTTATGGCGCTGATGACCGGCATGGATCTGATGAGCAGCTCTATGTCCTTTTTAAAAAGCGAAGCCTGGTTTGCGGATCTGATGATCTCCTTTACCAATCCCATCGTGGGTATCCTGTTCGGCGCGGTGCTGACTGCCATTATTCAGTCTTCCTCCGCATCTGTGGGTATCTTGCAGGGCCTTTGCGTTACCGGCGCGGTGACCTACGGAGCAGCGATCCCTATTATCTTAGGTCAGAATATCGGTACCTGCGTGACGGCTATGATGGGCGCTATCGGCGCGAACCGGAATGCCAGAAGAACTGCCATGGTCCATCTGCTGTTCAATGTGGTGGGTGTAGTGATGTTTGTGGTGGTTTTCTACGGACTGGGCCTGCTCATCGACTGGAGATTCCTGCGTGAAGGCGTGCAGGCGTGGAATATCTCCGTGATCCACACGGGATTCAATCTGGTGGCGACCGCAGTGCTGCTTCCTTTGAACGGGCTTCTGGTAAAGCTGGCTTATGCTATCGTTCCTGAGGTCAAAGAGCCGGAAAAGACCGAACTGCTGGACAGCCGCTTGCTGGCAACTCCTGCCGTTGCGGTGCAGCGCGCCCATGAGATCGCGGGTCAGATGGCCGCGGACGCCGCGGAGGCTATGCGTCTTGCCATGGGACTGACCAAGAGGTTTGACGCATCTGTTATGGAGCAGGTCATTGCCCTGGAAGAACGCACGGACCGTTATGAGGACGCGCTGGGCACTTACCTGGTAAAGCTGTCCGGCATGAATCTGTCTGTCAGCGACAACCGGATCCTGAATACCCTGCTTTACACGACTTCGGATATCGAGCGGATGGGTGACCATGCTCTGGCTATTGCCAAGGCTGCCCTGGAGATAGAAGAAAAGAAGATCGAATTTTCTGCTCAGGCCAAGGGAGAACTGGCCGTTCTGGAGCAGGCTGTTCTGGATATTGTGGATCGAACCGTTAACACTTACGGCAGCTTCGACCTGGCGCAGGCTATCAAGATCGAACCCCAGGAGCAGGTGGTGGATGTCCTTGTGCGGGAGATCAAGAGCCGCCATGTCCGCCGTCTGAGAGACGGTCTGTGTACGGTAGAATACGGTTTCGTGCTGGAGGATCTGCTGACCGCCTGCGAGCGCACCGCAGACCACTGCTCCAATGTTGCGATAGAAATGCTGCAGGTTTCCGAAGGCAAGCTGGAGACCCACGAATACCTGAACGCCCTGAAGGCAGGAGAACTCCATGAGAGTGTAGCCTTCTCCGAGCACTTTGCCCGGTATAAGGCAAAATACAAATTCCCGGAAGAGGTATAACAGGAAAGCACACGCCGTTTTCGGCAATGAAAACGGCGGTAAGAAGGAGACACGAAAAGCAGCCACCATATGCCGCGGTTTTTGCGCTGATAAAACTGCAGCATATGGCGGTTGTTTTTGTCCTTTTGTACGGCATCCTATGAAGAAAACGACCGTTTGCCGAGAAAAATGGAGGCTCTCTCCGTGGGGCAGGATCGTTTTTTGGGATCTTTACTGTTTCTTTGCCGCGCTGCCGTATTTCCCGGAGAAATCATGATGCATTTGGAGAAAAAAGATGCTATAATGTTACTATGGGAAATTTGTGAGGTGAGATCATGGAAAGTAAAAAGCATATGGTTGCCGATAGCTTGTTTACGGTGATCACGCTGTGTGTCATGTTTCTGGTGAATTTGTTCCTTGTTATGCAGTTTGACACAAAAACCATGACACCCATGATCTTTGTGTTGGGTGTGTTTCTGATTTCCTGGCGGACACAGGGATATGTCTTTGGTATTGCGGCCAGTTTTCTGAGTGTACTGGCGGTAAACTGGGCATTTACGTATCCATACTGGGAATTCGATCTGATATCTCCGGAGTGCATTTCCTCCGCGGCGGTCATGCTGATCGTTTCCACAGCAACCAGTACACTGACTACCCGGCTGAAACAGCAGGAAAAGCTGAAGGCGGAAGCGGAAAAGGAGCGGATGCGGGGCAATCTGCTGCGGGCGGTGTCCCACGATCTTAGGACACCCCTGACATCTATCTACGGTGCCTGCTCCGTGATTATTGAAAATTTTGATAACCTATCCCGGGAAAAGCAGCTGTTACTGCTGAAGGACATACAAGCCGATTCCCAATGGCTGAACCGGATGGTGGAAAATCTTCTGTCTGTCACCCATGTGGACGCGGGCAAAGTGCAGCTTTCCAAGCATAGTGTGGTGCTGGAGGAACTGATCGACGCGCTGTTGGTAAAATTCGATAAACACTATCCGAATCAGACTGTGCAGGTGGAAATACCGGAAGAATTTGTGAGTATTCCCATGGACCCGGTGCTGATCGAGCAGGTGCTGATGAATCTGTTGGAAAATGCGGTGTTCCATGCTCACGGCATGCGAAATCTCTGGCTTCGTGTGGAACGCAAAAACAGGCATGCTGTCTTTTTTATAGAAGATGATGGCTGCGGGATCTCTGCGGACAGAATGGCGTCTCTGTTCACAGGCCTTTTGGACAGCGAAGCTCCGGTGGATTCTAACCGCAGCAATATGGGGATCGGCTTGAGCGTATGCAAAACCATCATCAAGGCGCACGGTGGAGAACTGAAAGCCGGAAACCGCCCGGAGGGCGGCGCGCAATTCCATTTTGCTTTGGAAATGGAGGAAACGGATCATGTCGAACAATAAATACAAGATTTTGGTGATCGAGGACGACCGCAAGATCTTAAGTATGATCCAGACCGTTCTGGATACCAACGGATATCAGGTGCTCACTGCCCAGCGGTGTCAGCAGGGGATCCTGATGCTTTCTTCCCATGTACCGGATCTGGTGGTGCTGGATCTGGGGCTGCCGGATATGGATGGGGAAGAGTTTATCCGGATCACCCGCCGCAGCAGTATGATCCCTATTATTGTCCTGTCTGCCAGAACAGAGGAAAGTGACAAAGTGCGCGCTCTGGATCTCGGCGCCAATGATTATATTACAAAACCCTTTGGCACAGGGGAGCTGCTGGCCCGTATCCGGGCATCTTTAAGGATCAACCGCATGAATTTACAGGCGGCGATGCCTGACAATGTTTTTACCTTGGAGGATCTGGTGATCGACTATGACCGGCGGCAGGTATCCGTTGGCGGGAATAATGTTCATGTAACCCAGATTGAATTTAACATCCTGGCGCTGCTTAGTCAGCAGGTTGGAAAGATCATGACTTATTCTGCAATTATCCGGGCAATTTGGGGCGCTATGGATGAAGGAAGCATTAAAAAGCTTCAGGTCAACATGGCAAACATCCGCAAAAAGCTGGGCTGCAAACCCGGAGAGTCCCGCTATATCATCAACGAGTTGGGCGTTGGCTACCGAATGACGGATGCGCGGGAATGATTTTTGCAGTGCTTGAAAACGACGAAAATGAATGGGGCTGTTGCTTTGTTTTGCAACAGCCCCTTGCAGTTGGCATGAGAACGGCAGCGCTGCTTCTTAACCCCATCTTTACTGCAATCAACGTATAATAGTCAGGAATATATAAGAAAGGACTGTTGTTTTTGCTGCCTGCGATAATTCTTTTTGCTGCCACATATGTGCTGATGCTGATTTTCAGCAAGTACCGTCCCTATATTGCGTTGATTTCCGGTTTGATCTTTATTGTTTCCGGCATGCTGCCTTTGAATCAAATTGTTGGCGCGCTGGACTTTAATGTTCTGCTGATGATCGGCGGCACCATGGGACTGGTCCAGCTGTTTATTGACAGCCGTATGCCTGAGCGCCTGGCGGACATGATCATGAACCGGGTTTCCAATGTCCAATGGGCGGCGGTAGCCCTGAGCTTGTTTGCCGGCATCATCTCTGCTTTTGTGGATAATGTGGCAACCGTCTTGATGATCGCGCCCGTGGCCATCGAGATCTGCAAGAAGCTGAAGACCAATCCCGTGCCTTTTATTATTGCCATCGCGGTCTCGTCCAATCTTCAGGGCGCAGCGACCTTGGTGGGGGACACCACAGCGATCATGCTGGGCAGCGCCCTGGATATGAGCTTTCTGGACTTCATCTGGTATCAGGGTAAGCCCGGTATGTTCTTTATGGTGGAATTGGGCGCGTTTTTTTCTGCTATCATCGTTTATTTTACTTTCCGCAGGGAAAAGAGCGCGATTCCCAAGACCGGAAAGCTGACAGAGGTTGAGGATATCGTGCCTACTATTTTGCTGGCAGGCGCTATCGTGCTGCTGATCGCAGCTTCCTTCCTGCCTTTTGAAATGCCCGCGGAAACCAACGGACTGATCTGTACCGCGCTGCTGGCAGTGGGCCTGATCTACAACTTTGCCAAGAAGAAAAACCTGGACGCCATTATGGCACCGCTGAAAGCCATTGACTTTGAAACCCTTGGCCTGCTGGTGGGACTGTTTTTGATGATCGGCGGTATCGGCAACATGGGTGTCATTGACGCGCTGGCAGGCTTGCTTGCCAAGCTGGGCGCCGGAGATCCTTTCCTGATGTATACCATTATCGTTTGGGCTTCTGTGCTGATCTCCGCTTTTATTGATAACATTCCTTATGTGGCCACCATGATCCCGGTGATCGCCGGTATCGCTGCGCAGATGGGCATGGATGCCACGGCGCTGTACTTTGGCCTGCTGTCCGGCGCTACTTTGGGCGGCAACTGCACCCCGATCGGCGCGTCTGCCAATATTACCGGTATCGGTATTCTCCGGAAGGAAGGTCACGAAGTGGCTAACAAGGATTTCTTCAAAATCGGAATCCCGTTCACCCTGGCGGCTATCATTCCTGCCTATCTTCTGATCTGGCTTTTGTTTGGCGTATAAAAGGACATTGCACAGAAAAGTAACGGAGACGCCGCAATAGCGGCGCCTCCGTTCGGCGTATCGGGAACTGCCCGACAAACTGCCATTTTTCGTGCTGACGCACGAATTGATAATGGATAATTGATAATTGACAATTGTGGTATTTCCTTCGGAAATGATTTAAAAATGTCGCCCTTGGCGACTCCGAAATTCTCCATTGTCAATTTTCAATTGTCAATTGG
>JAFQCV010000024.1 GCA_017416325.1 Oscillospiraceae bacterium | reverse complement strand
TTTTATTTCACCTCCGAAAAAGCGCAATGGCCACCAGCAAAAAAGCCGGCAGCCATTTTCATCCCATACCGTGCAGACAGGGCTGTACGGCTTACATTATTCAGTTGATTTCAGCAAATCAATTACTGCATCCAAAACTTTCTGCTGTTTTTCATTAAAGTTCTTTGTTTCCTCTACCAACGCCCGCTGTTTATCTGTCAGGGTTGTGATCGGATCATCAATATCTGCAAAAAACTCAGTAAGGGTGATGTTAAAAGCTTTGCAGATCGCTTCCAATGTTTGAATGGTTGGGGTGTTATTACGGTGATACAGATTCTTGATGGTATTCTGTGAAACACCCGCTTCCTTGGACAAGCGGTATTGAGTCCATCCTCTGCTCTCCCTCAACTGAGTAATTCTTCCTAATACGTCCAAAATGTTCATCTCCTACTACTCATATTTTACCGCCCAATTGTTCTTCCTCATAGAGCCCAGTAGTGCGCTTGTTGGCGAACAAAAGGGCGGTATTTTAGAGTATGGTAGATAACATTAGAGACTATTCCCGCTCAACATATTAAAGAGGACGAGTAATCCGGTGTTCTCCGATCACCCGTCCTATGTGCACCTAGTATACTGGTTGCTTTTCAAATCATACAATTTCGCTTATCATGCAAATCCTTTGACACCACTATTATTTAGGTAACATCAGCATATAAACTGTGAAGTATTTGGTATCAAAGCTTATTATTGAAATAAATCCAGATTATCCAGCATCTGTACCACGTCCGCTTCCAGCGTATTGGAAATCTGTTCAGCTTTTTCATTGCTGACACTTTCCCGGACTCCGATTTCAGCAA
This sequence comes from Oscillospiraceae bacterium, assembly GCA_017416325.1. Taxonomy (GTDB): domain Bacteria; phylum Bacillota; class Clostridia; order Oscillospirales; family Oscillospiraceae; genus Faecousia. Next base: position 2,456 of record JAFQCV010000024.1, on the reverse strand, counting down.
ACTTCTCTTCTACGATCGTCCGAATCAGCTTCTCCAATCGAACCGAGGAGATATTGGAATCCACCTTGACCTGAATTTTGCGCCGCAAATCCAAGAGTTCAGGGTGACTGAGAATATAGTCATTGACCGCCTCTACCACAATCGCACTTTTTCGGTTCCCCAGTTGCTCCAATAAATTTCCGACGCTAATCTGTTCTTCGGTCTCTGCGGGAAACTGCAGCGTAAATCGATATTTCCCGTCTCGCTTCATGACACATCACCGCTGAGCTGCCGACGTGCGCAGCATAGCCCGACCCAGCATTTCATAACCCTGGGCATTGGCATTGGCCGACTCAACAAATACGGCTTTTGCGACCAGAGGCGAGTTTTCAAAGAAGGGTCTCAGCAAAATGCTGCCGCCACCAATGAACACAGCGGGATTGGAACGCAGATCCACCTGTAATTCTCGAAGCTGATTGAGAATATTCTTGGCGTGCTGACCGGTTGCATCAAAGATCGTTTTCTTCACTTCGTCCGGGAGGATCGTCTCCTTCCCCTGCAAGACAGAAGTGATATGTACATCCTCGATGAGCAGATCGTGCAACGCATTGACCTTGCGGATAATCTCATTGTTCATAGTGATGATACCGCTCTCCAAAGAACGGCAGAACTGCAGATCCGGTTTCCCTTCGCAGAGCAGCAAAACATCGGTGGTGTACCCGCCCACATCCACAACGAACATCCTCGGCGTTTTCAGTACCAGATTGCTGTTGGGCACCACTGCCGCATAGGCCTGCGGAAACACCATAACTCTGCCGATGGTGATCGCATAAGGATGATCTTTGTAAACGAAGCGAATGATACCGTCCCGTTTGAAATAGCGGGCAAATTTCTCTTTCAAAATCCCGTAATGCTCCGGAGGAAGTCCAACCGCCAGTTCGATCTGCTCCATAGGTGCATATCTGCCGGCAGCTTCCAGCTCCTTCGCAATAGCAAAAAGAGAAAGGATAAAGTAATGGTCGTCCTGCGTCTTATCGCGCATATAGCTGAAACGTTTGCCGCTTAGTGTCCAGAAGCGACCCTCGTACTCCAGCACCTCCTCGGTCATGGGTGGTTTTACCGTATGCTCCGAAAGACCGGATACAAAATTGAAGTTGGGCGTCTTAATGGCGTAGTTGCCATGGTCAATTGCGATCAACATGATTAGTAACCTCCATATCGTTGTGTTTTTAAGTTCCATTCCAATTACACGATTCGTTATGCGTATTCGCAACTGAAATACGCATAACGAATCTATTTACACATCAAAAAAGGGACGAAGTTTTTTCTCCGTCCCTTTCCTGTTCACTTTGGCCGCTTTCTCTGCAAACAATGTTCCCAGATATAATCGTCCAATCCTTTGTATCTTGGATCCCATACATAGGTTCCGTATTGAAAGCCCATCTCGTCTAGTAAGGCTAACAGGCTGTTATAACCGTTCTGGACATGGCAGTTTGTAAAGAAGTCCATGTCAAAAGCGGTTTTGATTTCCGTGAGCCCCTCGTCCCTGAGTTCGGCAAGCGTTGAGCGAAGCTGTGTCAGAGCATTCACACCGGGCACTGCCAGAACGGCGAGTCCGCTGAGAGCATGGATCACATCTGCTTTCATAGGGCCTTCAGTCAATACAAGAACTGACCTTACCGGTCCTGCAAGATGCGGCCACCCTTCTGCCTTACAGCCGTCCTTTCTTTCGGCACTGGATACCCATCGGAATTTTCGTCGGTTTACATTATCCCGACGGATCTGCAAGCCTTGTATCAGCCCGTCCTTGTTTCTAACCGGGATCAGAATGCCACGGCGTTCATGGACGAATACCCAGTTATCGGATTCGTTGCGATAGAATCCGGGTATGCCTGCAAGGTAGTGTCCCTGGCTCTGTAATTGTTTTGCGATGGCAGTTGTACCCACCACGGGCGTAGTCTTATATCCAAGCCGATCTATATCCCTTTGGGATAATCCTCGGCCGAGCAGATTATCGCGATGGTCCGGTGCCAGGGTCAATAAGGAAAGCAGTGCTTCATAGGTAGCATGCCGGGTATCTATATCCGTTATTGGGTACTCCTGTATCGCTGGAACTTCCAATTTCTGTTTGGCTTTTTCCGTTTGAACCGAGGTCCCCAGCCGCTCATTCAGGACATCCCGCACCTTATCTACAGGTACTCCCGTATATAGGGAATACAGGGCAAAAACGCCGCCGTACACCCCGCAGCGCGGACAGCGGAACACATCCTTCTGCAGGTTGATGTTCAGATGCTTAGCCCGCGGCTTATCATCGCAGCAGGGGCATGGGATGTAATAAGATGTTCGCCCCTGAGGTGGATACGGCAGTCCCAACAGGGATACGATATCCGACATGTGGTATATCTCCATACAGCCTCCTTTCCGGGGACGGACAAGCGTCCGTCCCCATATTTATTGCAGACATCAGGCACTGGCTT
>JAFQCV010000059.1 GCA_017416325.1 Oscillospiraceae bacterium | reverse complement strand
TGCCTGTGTATGCTCTTGCAGAATGCGCCTGTGATGGCCTTTGCTGTCACTACGGACAATCTGTGTGAGCATCACACCGAGCATACAGCCGAGTGCGGCTATCGCGAGGGCAGCGCAGGTAGTGCTTGCACCCATGAGCATAGCGAGGATTGCTATGCCATTTTGGAGTGCTTACATACCTGCGGCGAAGAATGTGCTGATGGCTGCACCCATGAATGCACCGTGGAAAACGGCTGCATCACCATGGAGCTGGATTGCCACCATGTCCATGGAGACTGCGGCTACAGCGAGGGAACCGCAGAAGTTCCCTGCGGCCATGTCCATAACGAGAGCTGCGGCTATGTGGAAGTGGTGTACGAAGTCCTGTGCGACTGCGCAGAAACGGACGAGAGCGGCAATTTGATTCATACCGAGGGGTGCGGCTATGTGGCAGCGGTTGAGGGTCAGCCCTGCGGACATACCGCCTGCGATGATACCTGTGGTTATGCCCCTGCCACCGAGGGTACTCCCTGCACCCATGTATGCGAGGTGAAGGTAGACAGTGACGATAGCTGCTACAAGCTCCTCTGCTCCCATAAGGACGGCGGACATGACGATGCCTGCGGCTATGCAGAAGCAGTGGAAGCCCACGAGTGCCACTATGAATGTGCCGAGTGCGCAAATTCCGATGTCATTGCGAACCAGTCCGCAGACTGGTGTGGCAATCCGCTCTGCTCTCAGGAGGATGCATTCCATGTGACATCCTGCACCCAGTATGTGGCCCCGGAGAATCCCGTGTGCTACTGCGCCGAGAAATGCACCGAGGTCAATGAATGGTGCGATGTCTGCGGCTTTGACTACAGCAAGTGTACCGGCACCGATACGGCTGTGCAGTATGATGGCGGAGCCATCGATCTGTCAACGCTGACGGGAACTTATGTCATCAGCGACAGCGGTGAATATACTTTCACCGGCTCCGGTAGCTACGGAATCAAGGTCGAAAGCGGAAATCCGACGATTGTTCTAAACAATGCAAGCATTACGGTTGGTAAGGGCAGTAGTGCTATTGATGTCGCGTCCGGCAGCAACGCAACCATATTTGTTATGGGCGATAATACTGTAGATACAGATAGCGAGTGGGGACGGGCAGGCGGTATCTTCGTAGCAGAGGGCGGAACAGTTAATATTACTTCGAACAGTAATGCTAATATTCTTCGTGCTCACGGTAGTCATGCTTCAGCTATTGGTGGAAAGTACGACTACGACAACAACGAGAGTTATAATGCCGGTAACATTAACATTTCGAATGTCACGGTATATGCGTATACGAACAACTTTTACGCTTCAGCCATTGGTGCAGCAGGCGAAGGTACTTGCGGAACAATCAATATTACAAACGCGGTCATATATGCCTATGGTGCAGGTGATAAATGGACTTCTGCTCCTGGTATCGGAAGTGCTATGGGTCTTATAGGTTACTCTGAAATGATTCCTGTTGTGATTATCTCGGATTCTGAGGTTCATACATTCAGACACCCGTATGTCAAGCACACGACAAAAAATTTTTTCCTGCAAAAGCAGAAATCCCAAACCATCATACATACTGCGATGGTCTGGGATTCCGGCTTTTTCAATCACTTAGGGGAGCAGATTCTCAATCGAACAGGTCTTGGATTTTATAAGCAATCTCAATGCGCTTATCCGGGAATACATACACCTTTTCAATCAGGAGATTGACCAGCTCCTGGGTCAATCCATTGGCATCGGTAAGTGCCTTGGCAATTTCCGTGCGGCTGGACTGTCGATCCTGTTCTTCCCTTTTCTGTTTCGCTTGTGCCAAGATGGCGGCATAGGCGTTTTTTATTTTGAGGATGGCTGCGTCACAGGCTGCTTTTTCGGACTTGTAGGTTTCCACATCAATTTCGCCCATGACATACTGCTCAAACAGGGATTGCTTGCTGTCTTCCAGCGCTTCCATCTGTTTTTCATATTCTGTGCGTTCTGTGGTAACTGCATCCAAACAGATGCGCCCATTTGCATGGATGGAAAGAACAGCTTCTAATTGCGCTTTCAGGGTTTGGAAGATGACGTGTTCCAGTTCTTTGGCGTAGATTTTCAGTCCGTGGCATGGGCTGTATATATCTGCTTTAGAGTGCCGGCATGAGAAATAGGCATTCTTATACGCAGTATAGGAAAGTGCATGTTCACAGCACCCACAGAAAACGATGCCTTTCAGAAGATAATCCCGCTGCTTCTTATGCGGCTGAGAAAAGCGGCGCACAGTTTCCTGTACCTGATCAAACAAAGCCTTTTCCACGATTGCCGGGTGATGGTCAGGGATGATATACCACTTCGATCTGTCTTTTAATCTACTGTGGTTTCCTCCGACCTCAAGGACGGCTCTTTTCCCTATAATATAGGTGCCGGTATACCGTTCGTCTGATAAAAGCCGTCCAATCGTTGTTTCACACCAGATACCCCCTGTGCGGGAAATATCATGGGTATGATTCCCCCGTGCTGCCTTGTATTCACCGGGAGTGGGAATACTGCGTCTGTGCAATTCTCCGGCAATGCTGGGGGCGTTCTTTCCTTCGGCGGCAAGCTGGAAGATCAGCTGCACAACACCGGCAGCTTCGGGATCAGGCTCCATTCTGCCATCGGCACTCTTGCGGTAGCCATAGGGACAAATCGTACTCTGATATTCGCCCCGCTGCATCTTGGCGTATTTGGCGCTCTTGGTCTTGGTGGACATATCCCGGCTGTAATACTCACTGATAAGGTACTTGAAGGCCACATCCATGCCGCCTGTATCTCCCTTGTAGTTGTCGCTGTCGTAATCATCGCTGACGGAGATGAATCGGGTGTGAAACAATGGGAAAACCCGCTCAAGGAAATAGCCGGTTTCGATGCTGTTGCGCCCAAACCGGGAGAAGTCCTTGACGATGATGCAGTCAATTCTGTTCTCCCGGACCATCTCAATCAGCTTCTGCACCTGGGGACGCTCAAAATTGGTGCCGCTGTAGCCGTTATCAACGAACTCCAGCACTTCGGAGTTGAGCGCTTCCGGCATAGCTGCCGCGTATTCATTCAGCACAAGGCGCTGGTTCTCGATGCTCATGCTGTCATACTTGTAGTCCTCAATGGACAGCCGGATATAAAGGGCGATTACATATTTTTGCATCGATTCAGCACCTCCTCATTGGAATCAAATTCGTTTTCAAAGCGGTAGTAGACGGTGATCTGCTTGTCCTTGGTGATTTCGATACGGTCAATCAGCCGGTCAATCAGAGCGGCGGTCAATTCCCGGTTCTCCCGGAGGTCATCGGAATCCCGCTTCAAAGCACGGTATTGTGCGATCTGCTTGTCCAGTGCCTTCAAGCCTTTTTCCAGATGTGTGACTTCCTCGGAAAGCTGCTGGATTCTGGATTCATACTTCCCTTTATAAGTGATGTATTCCTCCTTCAAGAGAATCCCCTGAATCAGATTCTCGTAGAGGCTGCAAATCAACCTGTTCAGCCGCTGAATTTCCTGCTTGCGGCTGGTGATCTTTTCGTTCAAGTCCAAGCGTTCCGCTGCCTGCTGGGGAAGTTCCACAAGGGAAAGAGAGTAGCTGCCCAGCGCTGTCTCCAGAGCGTTCTGAAGCATATCGGCAAGAGAATCCAAAAGAATGTCCTCCCGAATCAGGACACCGGGGCACCGCTCTTTGCCGATCCTGCTGTTTGTCAGGCAGTAATAGTTGTAGACATCAGCGGACTTTTTGCGGATGTTGCGCTGCCGGTGAAGGCTTCCGCCGCAGCAGGCGCAGAATACTTTTCCCTTAAGGATGTTGGGGGTGTACTCGCGGATTACCCGCTCCTTGCTCTGCTGTGCGGTTTTATCCAATATGCGCTGAACGGTGTCAAACAGCTCATGGCTGACGATGGCTTCGTGGGTTCCCTGAACAACCGTCCACTCCATTTCGCTGGTTTTGACCTGCTGATGGTCTACAATTTTGGTGCAGCCCTGTACCAAATCGCCGGTGTAAACCTGCGAATGGAGGATTACCGCAACTGTGCGGGTATTCCAATTACCATTACCCATCAGATTTTCATGAGTAATAATGCCCTGGGTGTTCTTGTAGTGGCTGGGTGGAAGGTAGCCTGCATCGTTCAGTCGAACCGTAATCGTATTCAGGCCGGCACCTTCCGCTGCCCATTGAAAGATTTGCCGTACCACAGGAGCGGCAACCGGATCGATGATTAACTGGTGGCAGTCATCCGGGGCTTTCAGATACCCGTATGGGGCTCGGCTCCCAATAAATTTTCCATCCTTCATTGCCTGCCGCTGCTGTGCTTTGATCTTCCGGGCAATATCCAGTGCATAGGCTTCGTTAATCATGTTCCGCAGGGGGATAATGATTCCGGCGTGGGCATCCACCGGGGCGAATGTATCAAAGTTTTCGTTGATGGCGATAAAGCGGATATTCCGCAGGCGGAAATACTGCTCAATGTAATAGCCTGTGTCGATGGTGTTTCTTCCCAATCGGGAAAGATCTTTCACAATGACACAGTTCACAAGTCCCGATTCGATGTCGGAGAGCATTCTCTGAAAAGCAGGACGGTGGAAGGTAGTTCCGCTGGTGCCATTATCAATATAGGTGTCGTACACCTGAATATCGGGATTGCGTTCCAGAAACTGTGCGATAATCATTTGCTGGGTTTCGATGGATACGGTGCGGGTGTGGCTGTCCTCAACGGACAGGCGGACATAGATTGCGGCTCGGCAGGTGTATACAGGTTCCTGCACTGTAGCCTGTGCGCTTTCTTTTCTGCTTTTTCGTGCCATGACTTAACCTCTCTTTCTGCATTCTTCGGGGAACCGCAGATTTGCTTCCTGTACTGCCAGTGCCGCCAGCCGAAGGGCTTTCTCGTATTCATCCATGTAGTTGAAACGAATATCCAATTCGTTTTTCCCTCTCACCCAGATGCTCTGAACCATGTGAATCAGGGCTTTCCGGTCCAAGGTTTCCATGGATGCAAACTGGGTAAAATGAGAAATCCAGCGGTTTCGCTCGCTCCTGTTTTCCAAAACATCCGTGAGCTTTTCTTTCAGGGCGGCGATAGAGGCCTTGATTTCCTCTGCCTGCCGGGTATACTTTGCTTTGTAGCCGGCATATTCCTCTTTGGTAATCAAGCCTTCCACAAGATTCTCATATAGCCGGGATTTGAACGCCTGCGCCTGTTCCAGCCGCCTCTCGTTTTCCGCAATGTGGGCGATGTATTCCCTTGCCAGTGCCTGATTGATGCTGGACTGGTCAATGCTGTTCAGAAGGGTTTCCAGAGAAGCCACATTTTGGATATAGGCTTTCAGACTTTCCTGAACACAGTCGATCAGCCTGCTTTCCTTCAGCATCACCGGGTTGCCGCAGCCATGTTTCTTGCCTGTGGGACAGTAATAGTAATGGTACTCCTTGCCGTTTGCCCGGTTGGTCTTGCGGGTCATGCGACTGCCGCAGCAACCGCAGATCAGAACGCCGGAGAACAGGTATACCGTGTTCTGTTTTGGGGAAGTGCGGGTGTCCAACCCCCGGATTCTCTGAATCAAATCAAAATCCTGTTTGGTTATCAGGGCTTCATGGGCATCGGGAATGCGAATCCACTCCGATTCCGGTTTCTGCTCCAGCTGCTTGATTTTGTAGTTGGAGGTGCCTTGCTTTCCCTGTACCAGTGTTCCGGTATAGGTTTCATCCTGTAAAATGCGGATGATGGTGGTGGCGGACCATTTGCAGTCCTGGCTGTCGGCATAGCCGTTTCTGGCGTAGGGCAAACCATGGTTTTTCTTATACGCCAGCGGGGAAAGAATTCCCAGCCGGTTCAATTCGTTTGCGATCCGCAAGGCACTGGCACCGTCCAGCCGCATCTGGAAGATATTCTGGACAACATGGGAGGCATAGGGGTCAGGGATAAGTTGATTCCGGTTATCCTCGGATTTTATGTAGCCGTACACGGTGAAGGCACCCACGAAATCCCCGTTCCGGCGCTTTACATCCAGAGCGGTACGGGTCTTGACGGAAATATCCCGGCAATAGGCTTCGTTCATAATGTTCTTGACCGAAACCGTCAGATCATCGCCGCTACTGTCCTGAGCGGTGTCGATGTTGTCCGTAATGGCGATAAACCGCACACCGTAAGCAGGAAACACCTTGCGGAGATAACGCCCGGTTTCGATGTACTCACGCCCCAGCCGGGAGAGGTCTTTGACAATGACGCAGTTGATTTCCCCGTTGGTGACATCCTGCATCATCTCTTTGAAGGCAGGGCGGTCAAAGATAATGCCGCTGTAGCCATCGTCAACTTTGTAGGACACAACCTCAATGTCGGGGTTACGCTCAACGAAATTCTCAATGAGCTTGCGCTGGTTGGCTACGCTGTCGCTCTCACTGGAGCGATCATCGGTGTAAGACAGGCGGATATAGGCGGTTGCTTTGTACTTGGGCATGAAATTACACTCCTTTCGCTCCGGGAAAGATTTTGAAAAGAGTGATTTCTGAGATGGCCTATGTTTCGTTCTTTTCCAAGTTCATTGTATCACTCTCAGCAGAAAAAGCGAGTTTGTCGCCTACCTGAGAATACCCCGCAGGCAGTCCTCCAGGGTTGCGCCGTTTCTGGCAAAGGAGGCGTTCACAACAAAATCGCCGCAGCGGAAACGGTAGGGATTCTTAATCTGGCGAACGAAGTCCGCAATGCGTTCTTCTTTGGGAAGGCTCTTATCAACGGTGACTGTTCTGATGTCAACCAAATCGCTGACCTGTGACGATTCCATTCTGTTCTGATTCATATTGAAAATTCCTTTCGTAGTTTGTGTCAAAGTCACATGGATGTGCTGGGAGAGAAATCCCCCAGCACACGGCATCTGACTTTGCTTGCTGCTCCTGATGATTTGACTGTGCGTAAACACAAACCCATGGAGCAGGCATCTAGTCGAAGTGCCTGAAAGTTTCCGTCATATTTGTTCCGTCCCTGACGGGGGCGTGGTAAAGGTTGTCTTTGGCGAGACGATCATAACTCCAATACTCCGCTGCCTGTGAAAACTGGCGTAAGTATCAGGGCTTCCCCCTAGTCCTTGGGAGAGCGTGAGCAAGTATCTTTAACCGCTGCAAGGTCACGGCATACCCGCTTGCCAATGAGGGTGTTACGGCTGCGTTGATTCGCTCGGATGGTATTTCAATATCACCTCCCAGTGAAACCCATCGTCCCGGCGACGCTCCTGAAGTGCTGCTTGCAGTTTAATGTTCCTGTTACCACGAGTGATTCAATTTTCAAGGTTCATAGAAGTGGTAAAGTACCCCTTCACTAATTGAGCCGAACTCAGAGGCAAAGTATGACTGTTTTTCTGAAGTTTTACAAATTGTTCATAATCTTCCTCAGCTTTTCCAAAATCTTTTTATGCCGCTTGCTGACACCGGGTTGTGTCAGCCCGATCATTTTTGCATAGCTGGATTCCGTTTCTCCGGAAAAATAGATTGCCTGAATCAACTCTCTGTCTGCTTCGGGGAGCAGTTGAAGGCACTGATGCAGATGGCTATGCAATTCCTTTGCAATCAGCAGGTCGTCTATGCTTGGACGCGCAGATGCCATACAGCAATTGCTCTCCACCTCCAATTCTTCCATACCCGAAATATCCAAAATGTGATTTTCATGTGCCTGATCCTGTTCGTAAATGTACTTCTCTTTTCGCTTCCCTTGATAGTAAGCCTGATAGACCTCACGACTCACTTCGTGGACTTCACCATTTAACGCAATATAGTATTTTCCGTTGCCTTTCATTGTTGACACCTCGTTCAGATTTGATTTGGGAAAATCAATCTGACATGGAGGTGGTCTTGCCCGAACAATGAACAGTTCGTTTTTTTGACACACTTTTCGGATAACCGACAATAAAAAAAGCCCGGAAGCATGCACCGAACTGAATCGGTGTTTACTTCCGGGCTTGGTTCCCTGTTTGGTTATTGAATGTTGCAATGATGCGTAATGATCTGCGAGAAAAAAACAGAATGTCCCTGAATTCGCTCGGACGTGCGAAGATACAATTTGCATCATTATGATGTGTTATGTCCTTTCAAAGAGCATTATGGGGTTGAGAGGAGAATAACACATCAGAACAGCTAAGAAAGTCGAACGATGCCCAAAATGTAAATATTTTCTAATTGGTTTGCTAAAACACAAGAAAATGAAGGATAAAATTAATTTTTTCTATAAACTGCACCTTCAATAATACAAATAGCATTATTTCAATGCTTCCGGCGTGTTCCGTGAGAGATGCCAATTCCATATACTTATAACATTAAATTTATGCTATTTGCATGGGAGATGATTGTATGGAGAAGGAATCTTTGGGTAAGAGAATCCGTGAAGCCCGCATTCAAAAAGGATACACGCAACAGACGCTATCCGAAAAGGCAGATATTGGTGAAATGTATTTAAGTGAGATTGAGCGTGGTGTCAAAATGCCCAGCATGAATTTGTTTATCAAGCTGATTACTGCACTGGATATTTCAGCTGATTATGTCCTGCGGGACGAGTTACCATCTGGAAAGGATTTCGTCTACGATGAAATTACGCAGAAATTAGAAGGATTGACACCCAAACAGCGCAAAACCGCTGCTGATATTTTGGATGCTTATATAAGAAACTTATAAGAGATATGCTATGGAATCTTTTCTCTTTTCGTTTGTATGACTTGTTTCGACTGCTTTCGACACTTAAAATAGTTTACTATTACACCAATAGCATTATTATAACGCTATTAGTGTTTGTGCAGAAAGAGGAAAAAATATGAATACAATGAACCAAGTCAAAGAGTTGTTTGGAGAAAAGAGGATTATGGATGGGGTAATTCAGATTCTCTCTATTCAGCTGGAGGATTTTCCGGCTATTCATCATGCGTACACGGAAGCTATCAATGAACTACGCGCAGAGTTGGGAGAAGAAGAATGGCTTAGTCTTCAACGCTATGTATCTGCGCTTGAGCAACAATGCATATCTAATCTCATTTTCGCCGGAGTGCAGGGGTGTAAAATGAATCTGGAGCATTTCATTAACCCCATGACCCCCAATTGTACATGGGAGCAAGTGGATTTTGATGATTTCCTGCGTTACGATCTTGCGTTTTCACTTCCAATGTATAAAACGGCTGAAATCTATATAGAAGCGTTTTATAAAAAGGTTCCCACTGAAATGCAGGATATATTCGAGCCAATAATCAGCTACAAGTCTGTACTTGAGGTTAGTGGCATGAAACTGGCACATTACTTCGGGTATCTGCTTGGAAATCAGCTCTTTTATAGATCAATTCCTGGATACCATTCTGATGCAATGTTGGATTTACGCTACAGATGCTTGTTGGAAGATTATTTTGGGTGTAAACTATGTGTGAACCGACTGTGTGATTTGTTGGAGAGATTTCAGGAGCGAATTTGATTTGATAAGACGCATCAAAGGATAGTATGTCTTTATTGGAAATTTGGATCGGATATGCGACATTCTGGAAACTTGTAGAGAAATACTGGAAATCTATGATATCCAATACAACAGCCTATATCGAACAGAATAAGCAATAAATCACCGACCATTATTGGCGAAACCCCATTCTTTCCTGTTAGTTGCGGACTATTTTATACGAATACCAGATGCGGATGCTTGACACATCCCAATTTCACTGATAATATAACCGATATAACTTTTTTATGGGATATGGCACACAAAAACGATTATGATGAGGTGAGAACTTGCCTACAGAGCACGGTGAAAAGAAGATATATACCCTGAATGATATTGCCAAGGAGCTGGGCGTGAACAAGGCCACGGTATCCAAGGCAATCTCCGGAAAGGGTAATTTAAGTGCGCAGACAAGAGCCAGAATTCTTGACTTCATCGACCAGTGCGGCTACCGCCCCAATGCGGTAGCGCAAAGTCTCGCAAAGAATCAGACCTACAATATTGGGCTGATGATGCCGGACTATGTTGGGGTGCTGGATGAGGCGTTCTTCCGGGAATGCCTGCGGGGTGTGTGCAAAATCGCGTCCAATTACGGCTATGATGTGCTGATGGTCATGGACAGTGAGAAACCGGTGGAGCATATCGCTCGGCTGATTGATAACAGGAAAATCGACGGTGTCATTGCCATGCGCAGCTTGGTGGATTCTCCGGTGGTGGGCTTTTTAAAGGAAAAGCAGGTCCCCTTCGTGATCATCGGGCCAACCTCGGACCAGTCCGTTCTCAGCGTGGATAATGACAACCGGGGCGCCTGCCGGGATCTTACGTCCCTTCTGATTACCAGAGGCACCCGGAAAATGGCGCTGATCGGCGGTGACGACAACAACTGTGTTACCCACAGCCGACTGAAGGGCTTCTGGGATGCCTGCGATCAGGCTGGGTTATCCAGAGATGAACAAATGGTGTATTTGGATGTGAACCGGGATAGTCGGCTGCCTGAAGTCATCGATACGGTGCTGGCGCAGAAGCCGGACTGTATTGTCTGCATGGACGATTACATCTGCAACATGGTGCTGATTCATCTGCGCACCAGCAAGGTGCAGGTTCCCCGGGATGTGAAGATTGTCAGCTACTACGACAACATTCTACTAGAAAACAACATTCCCTCCATTACCAGCCTGCATTTCGATGCTGCTGAGCTGGGCAAGATTGCCTGTCAGAAGCTGATCGACAAATTGGGGGGCAAGGCGGACGGAAATTACATTCTGCCCGGATATCAGATGGTCATGCGGGATTCAACGAAATAGGCCTTTGAAAGGGCTGCGGCGGGATGCCGCGGCCCTTTTTTCATGGAAACGGAAATAGTGTGCTGGCAGGCAGAAGGAAAACGGTTGCCGGAAAAATAACGTTTTCTGTCACTATGAACAAACAGCAAACAGGAATCTTGGTACTAATCCCGAATTGACAGAAAAAGTTTGCTATATTATACTTTATATCGAAGGCAACCGGTTGCCTAATCGGTTGCAAATAAACAACACTAGGAGGAAAAACACATGAAAAAACTGCTCGCTCTGCTGCTGGCAGCGGTCATGGTCCTGTCTCTTGCCGCTTGCGGCGGCAACGGTAAAACTGCTGAGACTCAGGCCCCTGCCGCTGGTAACGCTGCCCCTGCCGCTCCCGCCGCTTCCGGCGGACCCATCTCCCTGACCCTGTGGGGTGCGGAGGAAGATCAGGCTCTGCTGGCTGAACTGGTGGAGAAGTTCAAGGCCCAGTATCCCGACCAGACCTTTGACATCAAGATCGGCGTAGAATCCGAGTCCACTGCCAAGGACACCGTTCTGACCGACGTGGAGGCTGCTGCCGATGTCTTCGCCTTC
>JAFQCV010000023.1 GCA_017416325.1 Oscillospiraceae bacterium | reverse complement strand
TACGGAATAGACATCACGAAAGAGCAGGCGGTTCTGTTCGTCAAGGCACTCAACCAATACCGGCGCAAACATCCGGAATGGGTATTGGCAGAAGTGCAAAGCTCAGATGGGGAATATGTGAAAGTCAAGCTATAGCCCCATGCCTAATTGCTCTTTTGAAGAGCAATTTGCGAAAATCCATTTAAGTCCGTTATGAACACTTGTACCAAAAGGAAAGAGGAGGCAAAAGCCTCCTCTTTCCTTTTGCCACAGAACAAAAACGCCCAATTACCCCAGCATAACATCCAGCAGCATCATAACCGCAAAGCCAAGGACAATGCCCATTGTGGCAAGATAAGACTGGGCTGCTTGATTTCTCTGACATTCCGGGATCAGCTCGTGCACCGCGACTAAGATCATCGCCCCGGCGGCAAAGGATAGGGCATAGGGCAAGATGGTTTCCACATAGACTACCAGCCATGCGCCCAGGACACCGGCAAAGGGTTCTACGATACCGGAGGCCTGACCGTATAGAAAGCTCTTTTTTCGGGAATACCCCTCTCTTCTCAAGGGAACGGAAACCGCCGCGCCCTCAGGGAAATTTTGCAAGCCAATCCCGACTGCCACGGAGACCGCGCCCATGAGATCTTCAGCCCCATGACCGCTGTTCTGCAATGCGCCAAAGGCAACGCCAACCGCCAAGCCCTCCGGTATATTGTGCAGGGTGATGGAAAGGATCAGCATAATAATGCGGTGCAGCCGCTCATTGGTATTTCCGATATCTGCTTTTCTTCGGGCAAAAGAAACGAACTTATCCGATGCCCACATAAACAGGGCGCCAAACAAAAAGCCCGCGGTGGCTACAAGATACGCAGGCAGCTTGGAAACAGCCTCCGCGCGTTCGATAGCCGGCTGCAGCAGAGACCAGAAGCTGGCCGCGATCATGACGCCGGAAGCAAACCCAAGCATCAGATTCAAGCCCTTTGGATTGGGGGATGTAAAAAAGACCACCGTAGCCGCACCCAGAGCGGTGACAAACCAGGTCCCCAGGGTTGCGATAAGCGCCATTACGACAAGGTTATTCATATTGCACCTCCTATACCCAGTATATTTTCCGCGGTTTTAGAGGTGCGTAGAATAGAAAATATTTTGGCAAAACACAAAAAGAAGCCTGTTGCCCATATAAAAACCCCAGCAGCCTTGCAAGGCTGCTGGGGAAGGTGTTATTTTTCGTTGAGTTTCCGGGAGCTGGTTCTGCCTTCCGGCTTGATTTCGCCCACGGCAAGCAGTGACCGCTTGGTAAGCGCAGGACCCACAAGCTCATAGATCAGCACCGCAAACAGTACCACATTTCTCACCAGAGTGCCGTCGGGCAACGATGCGGCTGTCAGCGCCATGCCAAGAGCAACACCGGCCTGGGGAAGCAGGGTGATACCTAAATTATCGGTGATGGGTTTGGACTGCTTTGTCAGCGCGCAGCTGGACATAGCGCCATAGTATTTACCGGCAGACCGGGCAATAATGTAGATGATACCCACCAGGATCGTCATAGGATTTGTAAGGATCTGAAGATCCAGTTCCGCACCGGAGATCACGAAGAACAGAACATTCAGCGGCATGGTCCAGCCGTCCACACGGTCCATCAGTTCTTCGGAGGTGTCGCAGATGTTGCAGAAGATCGTTCCGCACATCATGCAGACCAGCAGCAGGCTGAAGCTGCAATGCACAGGCCCGATGTGGAATTCCAGCATGGAAAGGCCCACAGTCAGCAGCACAAAGGCCACGGAAACTGTCATACGCTTACTTCTGGAGTGGAAGAACATCTCCACCCGGTTCAGCAGCCAGCCCGTCAGTCCGCCCAGTATCAGGGAAAGAACGATCTCCAAAAGGGGTTCCACAACCACAGCCAAAATGCTGACCTGGCCGTGGGACAATGCAGTGGCCACACCAAAGGATACAGAAAACAGCAGCAGACCCACAGCGTCATCAATGGCAACCACCAGCAGAAGAAGCTTTGTCAGCGGGCCGTCGGCCTTATACTGCCGAACCACCATCAGGGTTGCGGCAGGCGCGGTTGCCGAGGCGATGGCGCCCAGGGTAATGGCAGCAGGCAGGGAAAGGACTTCCGGGAACAGCAGATGCAGCACGATCAGCACGATATCCACCACCACGGTGGTGATCACCGCCTGCAAAATACCGATAATGATGGCGGAGCTGCCCATAGCCTTCAGCTGGCTGAGCCGGAATTCATTTCCGATGGTGAACGCAATGAAGCCCAGCGCCGTCTGGGTGATGATGCTTAAGCTTTCCACCTGACCCAGAGAGTTAAAGCCCAGGCCGGGGACCCTGAAAGCGCCCAGGCAGAACGGGCCGAGGATCAGACCGGCCACCAGGTAGGCGGTAACGGCAGGCAGGTGCATACGCTTGGTCAGACGAGAGAGCAGCAGTCCGCCTATCAGGGCGGCGGCTAAACAAATCAGATTCGTTTCCATATGAAATTGATTCCTTCTTTCCAAATCGGTTTGGTCTGAAAGGGTAGTCTCCAATGAGGCGGCCTCTTTAGATCGTGTATGTCTTGTGGTATTCTATCACCGGGGAAAGAATGTTTCAAGGGTAAAATTAACTAAAGTTTAAGGGATATCCACGGTTGTTTTCTTATAAACAAAGGGACTGTTGTTTTGCAACATGCCCAAGCGTTGTTTTGTGGCAAATTAGATTCTTACAGCTTCAAAATCCGGATCGCGTTATCCCGAACCAGCTTGCGGTAATTTTCAGGACTGATCCGGCCCTGGTCCAGCATGGATTCCAGGAAGTCCCGGAACAGGAAGGGATGTTCATTGGTAGTATAAACGATGTCGGTGCCGTACATCAGCCGGTCGGAGAATTCTTCGATAAACCTTTCGGTAAAGTCGGGATCGCGCGTCATGGCGTTGGCGCCGCTGCCGGCGGAAAGGTCACAGTACAAATTGGGATACTTACGCAGCAGCTCTACCACCCGGCCGCCTTCGGTTACCGGGCCTTTGGGGTTGCCGCCCCGCTCTTCCTCCTTCAGATCCCCGGAAAGGGCAGCCCAGAACAGCTGGGAGTGACCAAGGATCTTCAGATCCGGGTGCTTTTGCAAGGCTTTTTCCAAACGGGGCAGACCGAAATCGTCGTATAGGCCGTAGCCCCGGGTCATGCGGTGGGTCAGATGCAGGATCACCGGCATATCACACTTTTCGCAGGCAGAGAAAAGGTTGTCTACCTTGGGATCGTCCAGATACATATGGGCGATGACCTCACCCACACCCTTGGCGCCCAATGCCTTATAATGCTCGATCACACGGGCAAGATTGCTTTCTGCCATGTCAGCCACAGCCCGGGGGTCTACATTACAGAACCAGAAAAGCCGGTCCGGATATTTGTCTGCCATGTATTTGCATGCTTCGCTGGTGACGGGAGAGACCTGCGCCTCCGGGGAAGACAAGGGAAGCAAAACACCCTGTTCGATTCCCAAAGCGTCGTACATTTGGATCAGCTGCTCCGCCGAGACGATGCGGGTATTGGGATCGCCGGGCTTAGAGGTGGGGAAATAGTCGGGAAACGCCGTGGCATGGACGTGGATGTCGATCTTCTTCAGATTTTTCACATCTTCCATGGGGATCATCCTCCAAATTGTTTTCTTACCTTATATTATAAGAAGTTCCCAGGGAAAATCAAGATGCCAATTCCCGTTTGTCGCTCTGTCCCGTTAGAATTCGTAGGGCGGACTCATGAGTCCGCCGATCACTTCCCGGATTCTGAAAAGTTTGTATTTTGCAAAAGACTATGAAAAAAATAGACGAAACTGCTTGAAATAATACAACCTGGTCGGCGGGCTCATGAGCCCGCCCTACGCACGCATGATTTACAACTACCCGATAAATGGCAATTTGTTCGGTGGTTTTGGTTGCGTTTTTAAGGGGCTTGTGCT
The DNA here is from genome assembly GCA_017416325.1 of Oscillospiraceae bacterium. Classification (GTDB taxonomy): domain Bacteria; phylum Bacillota; class Clostridia; order Oscillospirales; family Oscillospiraceae; genus Faecousia. The sequence goes on along the minus strand of JAFQCV010000023.1, from coordinate 2,661 downwards.
AGAATGATGGCAACTTTTCGAAAAGAGGTTGACGCCATGAAAAAGAAATGGTGGCAGGAAGCGGTTGTTTACGAAATCTACTGCAAAAGCTTTTGTGATTCCAATGGAGATGGTATCGGCGATCTGCCGGGCGTCATGTCCAAACTGCCCATGCTTCGGGACTTAGGTGTCAACTGCATCTGGTTTACACCCATCTACACCTCTCCCCAGGTGGATAACGGCTACGATGTGGCGGACTACCGGAACATTGACCCGGCTTACGGCACCATCGAGGATTTTAAGAAGCTTTTAGATATGGCCCACGGCATGGGGATTCGGATCATCATGGATATGGTGCTGAACCATACCTCTGATGAACATCCTTGGTTTCAGGAATCCCGGAAATCCAAGGATAATCCCTACCGCAACTATTACATTTGGCAGCCGCCGAAAGCGGACGGCTCGGAACCTAATAACTGGGGCAGCTATTTCCGGGAGGGCAACGGCTCTGCCTGGGAATATGACGAGCTGACCGGGGAGTATTATTTCCACCAGTACGCCATCAAAATGCCGGACCTGAACTGGGAGTATGAACCTCTGCGCCGGGAAATTTACGATATGCTTCACTGGTGGCTGGATTTGGGCGTGGACGGCTTCCGTTTGGATGTATTCACCCGCTTCAAAAAGCCAGCCGGATTCCCGGACACCAAAAAAGCGCCCAATTCCCAGCTGGATCGAAACGGTTTTGTGGTGGATACCTCCATGTGCACCAATGTAGAGGGCATCCATGAGATTGTTCAGGAGCTTTATCGGGAGGTATTTGGTCTCCGGGACTGCATGACCGTAGGCGAGGGCGCGGAAGTTACCTACCAGAACGCTTTGGACTATGTCTGTGCCAGCCGGAAGGAATTGGATATGGTGTACCATTTTGAGTTGGCAAGCCGTGCCCGGTACTCTATTTCCGCGGAATTTTTCCGCAATGTGCAGAAAAATTGGGCCGGCGTTATGGCCCACAATGCCTGGCCGGTACAATTTATGTCCAACCATGATACCGCCCGGCAGGTTTCCTGCTACGGCTGCGACAGCGAAGAATACCGAAAAATTTCTGCCAAGCTGCTGGCTGCGCTGATTCATACCTCCCCCGGCACACCTTTCATCTACCAAGGTGAAGAGATCGGCATGGTCAATGTCAAGTATGATTCCATTGAGGACTACAACTGCTGCTATACCAGGGGCGATTATCAGTCCATGGTATCCCTTGGCACATCTCCTCAGGAGGCTTTGGAAACCGTAGCCCCCAGAAGCCGGGACAATGCCCGAACGCCCTACCAGTGGGACGCCACAGAAAATGCCGGGTTCACCACCGGAGACCCCTGGCTCAAGGTCAATCCCAAGTATCCCCGAATCAATTTGGCAGAAGACCGGGAGAGCAAGGATTCCATTTTCGCTTTCTATCAGGAATTGACCAAAATGCGGCGGGAAGATCCGGCCATCATTGACGGGGATCTGCAGTTTCTGTTGGAAGATCACGAAGATTTGGTGGTATACCTGCGGCGCTGCGCCCGGCAGACCCTGCTGGTTGTGGCCAACCTTTCCGGAAAAACGGTTCCCTTTTCTGTCCCGGAAGATCTGAAAGGAAATGTTTGGGAAAGAAGGCTCTCCAATCGGGAAGATACGGACCCTGTGCTGGAAAACGGAAGAAGCATCTTGCCCTGGGAAGTGGAGATTTACGAACTGGCAAGATGAGCCAGATGTCGTTAGCCACTCGGTATGCCTTTTCAGATATAAGAAAAACGGAAAAAATTACAAGCTTTTCTTGACTTTCTGCGTAAATCGTTTATTATATAAATATGCTATTAGCTTTTGCGCATAGAAAACCAATGGAGGTAACCTTATGTCTCTTGTAAAAAACCGTGTTTCCGTTTGCAATTATGTTTGTGTAATTCTGCTGCTGGCTCTGATTTGCGTGCAGCTGTTTGTGCCTTTCTATAGCTTTGTGGTCAAGGATGAAGCTGTGGAAGTTTCTTTGGGCGATTACGTTTGGTTCCCCAATGACTCTGACAACAGAAAGCTGACCAGCCATTTTACCCATAAGGATATGTATGGCGCGGAGGAAGTAATCGAGGAATTTGGCGAGAAGTTTAAGATCGACGAGGTTGCTCTTCCTCATCTGTATATGCTGATCCTTGCCGGCTTTGGCGTTGTGTTCTGCCTGCTGAAGAACCACAGCTTTGTGCCCAGCATCTTCGGTCTGGCTGCCGGTGTGATCTCGGTCGTCAACTTTACATCCAACCGTGGACTTGTAGTAGCAGAACAGTACGCAGACCGGGTTGAAACCAGCCAGATGGTTTGCATAGTCTGCATCGTTTTGGGTGCTTTGCTGGTGGTGAATTCTCTGTTCAGTGTGTTTGGCGGTCTGATTGCCAAGCTGTTTACCAAGAAGCCTGCCAAAGCTTGATTGTCGAAAAGTTTTGAATGAAAAACCCCGGAGAGAGATCTCCGGGGTTATTGCTGGTTACAGCAGAAAGAAGCGGGATCTTCTGCTAATTCCCGTTTATCGGGCAGCTGATGGCTGCAAATTGACAATTGAAAATTGACAATGGACAATTAAGGTGTCGCCTTTGGCGACATTTTTAAAATCATTTCCGAAGGAAATACCACAATTGTCAATTATCCATTATC
>JAFQCV010000058.1 GCA_017416325.1 Oscillospiraceae bacterium | reverse complement strand
GGGTATACAGGCCCTCGGAGGTTGCGATGAGGATATTATGGTCCACATCCAGCAAATTGCCGGTGACCTGCTGGATCGCAGTGTCATATTCCTTGGCGGCAAAGTAGCCTTCCTTCAGGATCTCCACCTTCCGGGCATTGGTCACAGAGGACGGCACTTCCCGAACAGGATGAATATCCCCAAACAGGCGCTCTTTCAAAACAATATCGATCTGGGCCTCGCCCTGACCCAAGGCGTCTGCCGCCTTTTCGGCGCAGCGCAGCAGGCCGGACTCCGAGGTATCCACCGTCGTTGCCATGACACTGCGCAGGCCCTTATATACCCGCACAGCCGCACCGGCCACCACGGTATCCTTCACGGAGTCCACCTTTCCGGCGATCATGAACACGTTGTGATTGTTGGTGTTTTCCGCAAAGATCTCCGCATAGTCCGCCCCGGTGGAAACGGCTTTTTGCAGGACCCGCTGACAAAGCTCTCTGGAAATCATAACACAGCACTCCTTTTGTATAGATTCTTTCGCCAAAACCGTCAAATTACCATTTATCGTGCTGACGCACGAATGGATAATGGATAATTGATAATTGACAATTGTGGTATTTCCTTCGGAAATGATTTAAAAATGTCGCCTTTGGCGACTCCGAAATTCTCCATTGTCAATTTTCAATTGTCAATTGGCAGCCATCGGCTGCCCGATAAACGGGAATTGCAATAAAAGAAACAAACCACCGGATTGCACTTGATTTTTTCAAAAAATAAGATACAATGGTAGCATATTTTCGGAAAGGCGGAACACGCAATGAGCAAAACATATATTCCCGAGGGTTACCGTCCCGTTCTGGATGCCTATGACACCCAGCGGGCGATCGCCTACATCAAACAGACCTTTCAGGAGGAGTTTGCTGCGGGGCTGAATTTGAAGCGGGTTTCCGCGCCCTTGTTTGTCACCCGGGAGTCCGGCCTGAACGATAACCTAAGCGGTGTGGAACGGCCGGTCAGCTTTGACATCCCGGCGGTAGGTACCGATGCGCAGGTAGTCCATTCTCTGGCGAAATGGAAGCGCCTGGCGCTGAAGCGGTATCATTTCGGGGTAGGCGGCGGCCTGTATACGGATATGAATGCTATCCGCCGGGATGAGGAGCTGGACAATATCCACTCCATCTATGTGGACCAGTGGGACTGGGAAAAGGTCATTACCCGGGATAACCGAAACCTGGATTATCTGAAGCTCATCGTCCGAGCCATCGTCCGGGCCATTTGCGACACCAATGACCGGCTCCATGTGCGGTTTCCCCAGCTGCAGGTGCAGTTGGAGCGAGAGGTTTCTTTTATCACGACGCAGGAGCTGGAGGATCTGTATCCGGATCTGACCGGCTCTGAGCGGGAGAAGGCCTATGTCCGGGAGCATAAGACCGCCTGCATCATGCAGATCGGCGGCAAGCTCCGCTCCGGCAAGCCCCACGACAGCCGGGCGCCGGACTATGATGACTGGCAGCTCAACTGTGATATTTTCTTCTGGGACGCGGTTTTGGACCGGGCGCTGGAGATCTCCTCTATGGGTATCCGGGTAGATGCCCATGCGCTGGACCGGCAGCTGACAGAAGCCGGCTGTGATGACCGCCGGGAGCTTCCGTTCCACAAGATGCTTTTGGAGGATCAGCTGCCTCTGACCATCGGCGGCGGTATCGGTCAGTCCAGACTTTGCATGCTGATGATGAGCTGCGCCCATATCGGCGAGGTCCAGTCCAGCATCTGGGATGCCCAGACTGTGGAAAAATGTGATCAAGCCGGTATCCCGCTGCTGTAAATTGTCTTTTCGCAGAAAAAACATTCTGTTTCGCCCTGAATTTGCGTATATAATAGCACCATCTTTTGCGAAGCAAGGATGGTGCTTTTATGTTCTTCTTTTTTCCGCGGTATGGCATATATGAGAAAACCTGAGGTAAATTACCGGGCGTTTCGGTTTTCCAAGCTCCGCCAGCCCCAATATTCCCATTTGCTGCTGCTATTGGGCTGGGTGGTGTACTTGCTTCTCTTTTTCCTTACAGAGCGGTTGATCCCCGCGCAAAGCTGCTACAGTGTCCATATTGTGTTGGACGATTGGATTCCTTTTTGTGAGGTGTTCTGGATTCCTTATGTATTTTGGTATGCCTTGATCGTCCTGTCCTTGGGCTACTTTCTGCTGTACCATATCGACAGTTTTAAAAGATTACAGACCTATATTATCATTACCCAGGCCGTGGCGCTGACCGTTTATGTGGTGTTTCCCACCCGGCAGGATCTGCGTCCGGAAGTGTTTCCCCGGGAGAATTTCCTGACCCAATGCGTGAAGCTTCTCTACCGTGTGGACACCAATACCGGGGTCTGTCCTTCGCTGCATGTGGCGATTTCTCTGGGGATCGCGTCGGTATGGACGAAGGAAAAGGGGATATCCCGGTGGTGGAAAGCCTTTGTTGTGGTCACCGTGGTGCTGATTTGCCTGTCCACCATGTTCATCAAGCAACATTCCGCGGTGGATCTCTTGGCGGCGATCCCCGTGTGCCTGCTGGCAGAAGGGGTCGTATACCGGGACAGGCTTGCGGCAAAACGATAAATGGCAGCGGCATTTCAGAAAGCCGCTGCCAATTCCCGTTTGTCGGGCAGCCGATGGCTGCCAATTGACAATTGAAAATTGACAATGGACAATTATGGAGTCGCCAAAGGCGACATTTTTAAATCATTTCCGAAGGAAATACCACAATTGTCAATTATCAATTATCC
>JAFQCV010000057.1 GCA_017416325.1 Oscillospiraceae bacterium | reverse complement strand
TTTCCGGTGAAACATATAGAAACGATTCCATATTTGTAACATTTGCGGCGGGAGCAAGCCCCCGCCCTACAAACAAACTCACCGAAAAATGGCAATTTAACAGTCAAAAGCAAAGAAAACCTGGCAAGCTTGTGGCTTACCAGGTTTTTGTGTTACATGGAACCGTCCCGGCCCAGGACGACCTTCACCGTCTGAAGCAAGATCCGCAGATCCAGACCCATGCTCCATTCCCGGATATATTTCTTGTCCAGCTCCACCACCTGCTCAAAATCTGTGATGTTGCTCCGCCCGCTGACCTGCCACAGACCGGTAATGCCCGGTTTGATCGCCAGCCGCGCCCGGTGGTGCAAGTCGTATTTTTCCCACTCATCCACTGTAGGGGGACGGGTGCCGCAGAGGGACAGCTCGCCTTTGAGAACGTTGAAAAACTGAGGGAATTCGTCGATGCTGTAATCCCGGATAAAGTTGCCGATGCCTTTTTTGACACTTCCGTCGGGACGCTTTTCACAGCCGATGATCCGTGGGTCAAACTCCAGCTTGAACATCAGACCGTCTTTTATTCGGTTTTCTTTCATCAACTCCGCTTTTTTTGCCTCTGCATCCAGATACATACTGCGGAACTTATACATCTTAAACTTTTTGCCGTTTTTACCCACCCGGATCTGGGTGAAGAAAATAGGGCCGGGAGATTTGATATAGATGATAGGACCGATAATCAAGGTCAGTAACAGGGTAAAAAGACAGCCAACCAATCCACCAACGATATCCATTGCCCGCTTGAAGATGATTTCATGGGTGCTTGCCATAGTCATGCTGACGGTGCGTACTGTTCGCCCTGCCAGTTTTTCAATGGCCTGCTGCTGCCGTATCCCCACGGAATCATCCAGCTCCACATGGATAACAATACCCATGTCTGCCAAAGCGTCTGCCAGTTTCCGGGGAGTGGGCTGACCGGGAGACAGGGCGATATACACCTCATCCACCCACTTATCGCAAAGGTATTCCAGCACATTATCGGCGTTGGCGGTAACCGCTGCGCCGGACACCGTTTCGCCTTTAGCATCCCGGTCCAGAATACAAAGACCCAAAATGCTGTAGCCGTGTCCGTCTTTCCGGAGATGCTCCACAGTATCTGCCGCCCGGTCTTCTGTGGCGATCACATACAGGGCCCGGTGGCCCACACCGAATTTGTGGATCAGCAGTTTTTTCCACAGGATCCGCACAATGACCGAGATCACCAGATAATACGCGGCCAACAGGTACAGCGTGATACGGGAATAGGCGCTGCCGTCCTGGGTGGTAAACAGATACAGGAAGATGATCAGTTCCACCAGACAGGTGTGCTTCAAGGACTGGGCAAATTCCTTGTAAAAGCCCCGTTTGAGAACGCTTTTCAAGGTGTCGTTCATAATCAGAACGATAAAATCCACCGCAGTATACACAAAGATAATGTTGAAATAAATTCGGTTGCCGTAGGGGTTTGCCCATCCGTGGCGGGTTATATAGGCAAGGACAAAGGCCAAATGCAGACAAAGCACATCCCATAGCATGAAATCTATGTGTTTGAACCAGCCTTGCGGCTTCTTATGATACATTGCAAACCGCCTTTCTGCAAAGTAATATGTGGTATGATCGTTCCACGGGAACAATCATACCACATTTTATCTCAAGAATCAACGGTCATTTCCTTCCCGTGTATTTTGCCGCAGGATACTGCGCTTTACGAAGAAGGCGATGCCCTTTTCCGCCAGATTTACCGCCAGGATCAGCAGGGAGATCAGAGCCGTTCCCTCGATGAAGGATTGAGACTCCAGCTGGGGGATCATCAAAGACAGCGGCATGGTGCGGAAGCTGACCAGGAAGGAGACTGCGGAAATGGTGATCATGGCATTGACGAAGAAATAGCTATACATTTCCACAATGGTGGCCCGGGTGCTGGGGATATACACCTGTAGCAGCGTCCGCAGCCGGCTGATCCCCAGAGATTGGGCAACATCTTCCAGATTTGGATTCAGCTTGCTCAGAGAATTATAGGCAAGAAGATAAGGAGAGGAAAAGAAGTGGACGATATTTACCAACACCAAAATGAAAATGCTCCGATAGAAGGCTGCCCCTTGGAACGTCAGCACAAAGCTCAGGCCCAGCACCACACCGGGCAGCGCCAGGGGCAGCATGCTCATAAAGTGCAGCAGCTTGTTGGGGACCGTCCGCTTGCTTCTGGCGGTGGCGTAGGCGGCAAAATAGGAAGCCCCTGTGCCAAACAGCGCCGTCAGCAGGGCGATCGCCAAGGAGTTGACAAAGTAGATGCCGATACCCCCGGAAAGCAGCTTTTTCACCGTGTCCAGGGAGAAGCTTAAGTCGATGGGATACTGCTTCACGAAACCCAGCAGCACAAAGGCGAAAATGGGCAGGCAAAGACAAACCAGCACCAAAGCAAAAATGCCATAGGTCAGAATATCCCGAAACCGGTTCTCTTCGATCCGGTAGGGAGTAGGAACGGTGCCAACCGCCGGACCGGCATTGCTTTTGCGCAGATCCATCAGGAAGGCAGCCACCGCCGGAAGCAGCAGGATCACGCCCACCACCGCGCCTCCGGAGAAGTTCATCATGCCAATGACCTCCCGGTACATATACACCGGCAGGGTCATCACCGTGCCGCCGGTCATCAGAGGCACGCCGTAGTCGGTAAATACCAAGGTAAACACCGCCAAAACCGCGGACAGGATGGTTCTGCCCATGGAGGGTAACGTTATGGTGAGAAACTGCCGCCACCGGGAAAGCCCCAGGGCCTGGGCAGCTTCATAAACGGTGTAATCTTCGTATTGGAAAGAGTCCTGAAACATCAGAAACGCCACCGGGAAGGAATACAGCACCGAACCCAAAACGATACCCGGATAACCGTAAAGAGAACCGCCCAATCCCAAAAGCCGGGTCAGAAGTCCGTTGTCGCCCAATAGCAGCACCAGACCCATGCCGTGGGAGATGCTGGGAATCAGCATCGGCACAGTAAACAGCACCACAAACACAGACTTAAACCGGATGTTTGAGCGGTTCAGCAGCCAGGCAAGCCCAAAAGACAGGGTAACGGAAATGGCCGTAGCCGCCAAGGCTGTCACCAGGGAGTTGGTGAGCATGGGCAGAAACTGAGCAGACCCCAGCACCGCCCGGATATGTTCCGGCCGGATAGTCGCCAGCAGCCAAAGGGTGGGCAGCGCCACCGTACCCAGCAGCAGGGCGATCAGCAGGTATTTCAGAGAATAAAATGTTTTGTTATGCATGATCCTCACGCCCCGTATATTGCCGTAAGGCCCGGAATTTTTGGTCCAGCTGAGATACTACAAATTCCCGGACATAGCTGCTTGCCGGGTTTTGGTAGATGTTCTGCGGGGTATTCAGCTGTTCGATGGTGCCGCCGTTCATCACCATGATCCGGTCGCTGAGGAAGAAAGCCTCCTCTTGGTCGTGGGTGATAAACAGCACTGTTACATGGAATTTTTCCTGCAGCTGCTTCAGCTCTGCTTTCATGATCTCCCGGTTGGCAGCGTCCAACGCGGAAATGGGCTCATCCAGCAGCAGGATGTCCGGGCTCAGCGCCAGAGTTCGGGCAATGGCCACCCGCTGCTGCTGTCCGCCGGACAGCGCATGGGGGCGTTTATTCAGCTGATCCATAAGCCCCACCTGCTCCAGCGTCTGCCGGGCGATGGCGTCAGCCTTTGCCTTGGTGTCTTTGCGCAGGGTCAGGGCATACCGGACATTTTCCAGCACCGTCATGTTGGGAAACAGGGCGTAATTCTGAAATACGATGCCCATGCCCCGCTGGGCGCAGGGAAGCCCGGAGATCTCCCGGTCACCTTTGTAAATGCTGCCGCTGTCCGCGGTATCCAGACCCATGAGGATGCGAACCAGGGTGGTTTTGCCGCAGCCGCTGGGGCCCAGCACCGACAGGAATTCACCCTCCCGCAGATCAAAGGAAAGGTCCTGCAGAACCGGCCGTCCATCAAAGCTTTTATGGAGGTTTTTTACAGAGAGTTTCGGTGTCAGTATTTCCATAAAGCCAACAACCTTTCTTTTTCCTTGTCATCCTGGATGCCGGTCATGTCGGCGTACAGGATGTTTGTGGGATAGTTTGGCAGAGAGACCGTCTGATTTTGGCAGATGATCTCCGGGGAGAACTGGGCTTTGTCCTGCAAAAGCCCCTCATGGATGATATAGTCGTAGACTTCGGAAACCCCGGTCTTATTCTCGTGTCCTTCCAAGATGGCAGTTCCCGTCAGGGAGTAGGGAGACCCCTCCGGGGGGAAAATGATCTCAAAGGGCTGACCGCTGTTGATCTCTGTCACCGCCTGGAAGGTCAGCGCCAAACCAATAGCCACTTCGCCTTGCTTCAGCAGCTTGATAGGGCCGGAGCCGGACTCGGTAAACTGTTTTAGATTCCCGTGGAGGGCATCTACATAGGAAAGCGCCGCTTCCTCACCCCAAAGGTTGACCCAGTTCTTGTAAAAGAAGTAGCCTGTGCCGCTGGATTTTGGATCGGGCATGGCGATCAGCCCCCGGTATTCCGGCTTCAGCAGATCGGCATAGGTCTTGGGAGCTTCCAGACCGTATTTGTCCAGAATGGCGCGATTCACCACAATCGCCCCGGCCTGCCGTTCCCAGGTGACCCAGCGGTTTCCGTTGTCCGCCGGCGTAAGCCCCTCCAGATAGGGAAGACGGCTTTTTCCGGAAATGTCCGCAAGGCTGGCTTTGATCTTGTTCAGATAGCCGGTCTCCAGACCCACCAGAATGTCGATCTCGGTGTCGCTTCCCTCGGCGTAGACCTTGGCAGCGGCCTTTCCGGTGGACATATACATGACGATGATATTATATTGGGGGAATTTTTCGCTGAGCTGCGCCTGCAAACTGTCATTGCGGTACTGCTCGGAGGAGGCGCAGATCACGATGCTTTCCCGGCTGCCCACACCTGCTAAAAGGGTAAATACCAGGGTCAGCGCCAAAAGCAGGAAAAAACCTTTTTTCATAACCGTTCCTTTATGCTTTAGCAGTAGGTAGCGTCCCTCTGCTTTAAGTCCTTGTAGGTGTCGATCTCCACAATGTCCTGGAAGGTACATTCCCGGACCTCCACCTGATAATTTTTGATGCAGTATTCCAGAGCCACTTGGTCCCAATACCGCTCCCATCCGCCGGGCATCCGGAAGACCTTTAGAATATCTTCTGCCAGCTTGGCGCCGTCTTCACTGTTCCAGTAGGAAATGCCGAACATGTGGTGACAGTTTGTGCCGCCGATCCCCAGCTTGGTGATGACGCGGTTCTTGGTTTCAAAGCACCAGTCATCGGTAGTCTCCACCGGGACACCCAGATAATTGGAGGTGTACTGGTATTTTTGCACCAGATCCTTGTTGTAGAGGATCAGATCCGCTTCAAACACATAGGCGTTTTGCAGCAGCTCCCGGGCGCATACGGCAGAAGCGATGTTGTTGGCTTCGTTATACAGGGGGTTTTCCACGAACCGAATGGTGGGATACTTGTGCAGAAGCTGGTCGAACTGTTCCCCCAGATAGCCCCGAACCACCACAATGTCTTCAATGCCTGCGGCTACCACCGCGTCCAGCAGGGTGTCGATCATCCGCACGCCATGGACCCGTACCAGAGGCTTGGGGGTGTTGAGGGTAATGGGTACCAGCCGGGAGCCAAAGCCTGCCGCCAGGAATACCGCCCGTTTCACCCGGTAAGGCTCCAAAGCCTCGTAGCCTGCCTCGGTCAAGGTGTAACCGTCCAGAAAGCCTGCTTCCGTCAAACCGGAAACAGTACGGTTGACACTGCCCAGCGAGATCCCCAGACTGTCGGCAATATCCCGCTGGTTGGGTTTTTCATTCTTTCGTTCCAGATAGGTCAGTACATCAAACTGTTTTCTGGTAAGCGCCATGATCGATTCCTTCTTCCTAAGGGTTTTGTTCATTCTAGTGCCATAATACAACGAATTTGGAACAAAGTCAAGAGCTTTGTTTCGACCGGTTCTCTTATGACAGCGCAAAAAACCGTAAAATAACCGGAAACACAGGGAAATTCTGATAATCTTTCCAAAAACGGCGTGTACCAAAATGCCTTTCAAAAGGACAAATTTGAAAAACACCCTGCCTTGGCAGGGTGTTTGGTTCAATCTTCGATTCTGTATAGCCGCTTTCCGTTTTCAAAGGTGGCAGCTTCCGCTTCTTCTACAGAAATCCCCCTTATCTGGGCCAGGGCTTCCGCCATGCGGTAGACCCGGGTGGGATCGTTGCGTTTGCCCCGGAAGGGTTCGGGAGACATAAAGGGGCAGTCTGTTTCAATGACGATGCGATCCAGAGGGATGGCTTTGGCAGTTTCTACGGCTTTCCGGGCATTTTTGAAGGTCAGTACCCCGGTAAAACCGATGTACCAGCCCAGCTTCACCAGCTGCCGCGCCATTTCCGCAGAGCCGGAGTAGCAGTGAAATACACCCTTGACCGTGGGGAACTGCTTGATCATGGTCATGCCGTCATCGTGGGCGTCCCGCTCGTGGACCACCACCGGCAGCTCCAGCTCCCGGGCCAGCTCCAGCTGCAGGGCAAAGGCTTTCTTCTGGATATCCCGGGGAATGTCCTCGTAATAGTAGTCCAGACCCACTTCTCCGATGGCTTTTACCTTGGGGTGAAGTTTACATAACTTCCGATATGTCTCGATAACCTCTTCGTTGACTTCATCCGCCGCGTCGGGATGGGAGCCTACCGCTGCGTAAACATGGGGAAATTTTTCCGCCAGGGCGATGGCATCGTAAGAGGAGGCAAGGGAACAGCCCACATTCATGGCCAGAGCCACGCCCTTTTCCGGGAAGGAAGCGATCAGCGCATCCCGGTCCGCGTCGAAGGCCGGGTCATTCATATGGACATGGGTATCGAACAGCATAAAATCGTCCTTTCTGGTAACCGATGATCAAATCGGCGGTTACACTGGGGGTTATCTGCCCAGCAGCCGATCCAAAGGCAGACGCTTGTGGAGGGCATCCAAGGCGTTGACTGTGTCCCGGAGCAGCCGATTCCACTCCCGGGCGGTCATATGACCGTCCATGCCGGTGGTCAGATAGCTACATTCCGGCAAACGCCTGCCGCCCCAATGCCGGGCGAAGGTCTTGTCTACACCCAAGGCCAGGGCGTAGGGCGCCAGCTGATAGTAATAGTTGGGGTTGTGCAGCACGATCTGCTGCAGCTGGGCATCGCTGATGCTGCGAAGATACTGCCTTAACCCCAAGATTTCTCCAAGGAGCTGTTTGCCCAAAACGGTACGCTTTCCGCTGTATCCGGCAGCAAGGCCCGTAAACACCTGTAAAAACAGGGTCCACAGCGCCAGATCCCATCGGCCGCCCAATATACACACAACGAACCAAACCAGCGTCAAAGAACCGCCCAGCCACAGGTTTAGCTTGCCACGCAGGTGCAGCATTTGCAGGCCCGCCTGGAGCAGCCAGCCGCTGCCGGCTCCCAGAGGGATCAGCAGTACGCACAGCAGCACCAGAGAAACCGTGTCCGCGGTGAAGGTGGTAGCCAGAGAAATGGCTGCCAGAAGATTTACCAGCACACCCAGCAGCCGCAGCAGCCGGGAATTGCCGGAAGCGGCAGAAAAACGGCTGTGCCGCTCCGGTCGGGAGGCCTTTGCCCGGAGGCATAGCTGGGCATAACGATAGCCGGTGCCATCTACGATCTTGCGTTTGCCAAAGAGCATTTTGAAGTACCGAACTTCAAATTCGCTTCGCTCATTGCCCATATCCATCCGTTTGTGGAGCAGTACCCGTCCGTTATCGTCGGGCTGCAGCAAAAGATATCCCATTTGCGCCCAGGAGACTACCATCATGGTAAAGTCCACACCCCGATCCGTCAAACACATGCCCAGATGTCCTGCGGTGATGCCGGCAGGGGGTTGGGTCCTGCGGGAACGGCGGGCAGGTCCGCAGCGCATGGTCACAAACCAATAAACCAGAACCGCCAGGGTGCCAATGCCCATGCCCACCACGGCATAGTCCAGCGCCATCCGCTTGGCAAAGGATTGGGGGAACATTTCTTCCGTTACCGGAAGATTCAGGGTCAGAGTCTCCCGGTCCTGCAGCCGCTCCTTTACCGTACCGGTGAGAATACCGTTTTCCATAGACCAGGTTATGATCTCGGAAACAGATTGCTGCAGATAGCTGCTGGTGAACCGGGGATCTTGAGAAACTGCCCCGGGAAGCATGACGGAAAAGGTCATTTTCTCCACCGGGTAGGAAAAACCCGATAAAAGATCTATGGAAAGGGTCAGATTTTCGTCTATTTCAGCAACAGAGTCGGGCAGATAGTATTGGACGGTAAAGGTGTATAAACCCGGGCCGTGGATCAGGCCGGACAGGCTGACGTTCCGTTGTCCGCCGGAAAGGGAGGCGCGGGTGATGGTTCCGTTGAGGGTCACATCCCGGGCCTGTGCCGGCAGGGGGAAATAAAGCTTACCGGGATCTTCCTCCAGCTGCAGCACGGTGGTGACAGTGACCCGGCAGGTACCGTCGGAAGACACCGTAGTGGTGGATTGCAGATCCGTCACATAACTGGCGGCAGATGCCGCCATGGTCAGCAGCAGACAGCAGATGAGTGCGATCAAAATGCGGCGCATCGCGGCACCTCCTTTCTTATCATATCATATTAGCACGGATATTTGGGAAAGTCAAATTGCCATTTATCAAGCAGGCTGCGCCTGCCAATGGATAATGGAAAATGTATAATGGATAATGATTGTGTCGCCAAAGGCGACGATTTTAAATCATTTCCGAAGGAAATACCACAATTATCCATTATCAATTATCAAT
>JAFQCV010000056.1 GCA_017416325.1 Oscillospiraceae bacterium | reverse complement strand
TTCCGTGTAGTGCCGTTCAAAGACTGGCTGCAAGGTTTTCTGTAAATCAGTAATGTTCTGCATGGACTATGTACCCTTCTCTTTCTCTAACATACAAAACGGGCAGCATTTCTGCTACCCATTTTTAATCTTTGTGCATTATACAGAATGAATACGGTTTTGTCAACGGAATATCTGCCGCATCCCGCCAGGAGGGGCATACGCCCCTTCTGTCCAGATTTTTTGTTAGCCTACATTATAGCGCATGCCTGCTCCTCGCCCAGAGCCTTCTTGATTGCCAGAGTCTCACTGGAATCATTCATGGGCGTGCCGGTTCCGTGGGCGTTGACATAGACCTTTTCTGTGCCGCGATATCCTGCCTCCGTCAAAGCCTGTTTCATAGCTCTGGCACCGCCTTCCGCTTCGGGATGGGGTGCGGTGATGTGGTATGCGTCGCAGGTAGAGCCATAGCCACAGATTTCACCGTAAATCCTTGCACCACGCTTCGTTGTATCAAAATAAGTAATGGGGCCAATGCCGTTGCAGCCGGAAATCAGATGATACCGCCATATTCAGCCTTGGAATATTCACGGGCAAAAGTCGTGCGCAGGCTTCGCACTGGGTGACCCAGCCGCTTGCCGGTGACCATGGTGCACAGGTCGGTCGCTTTTAATATCTTTTCCTTATAATTGGGATGGATATTGCATTCATAGGCGCTCAGGAATCAGGTTCCCATCTGCACACCGCTGGCACCCAGCATAAAGGACGCAGCCACGCCCCGGCCATCGGCAATACCACCGGCAGCAATAACAGGCAGATTCGTTGCATCACAGACCTGGGGAACCAGCACCAATGTGGTCAGCTCACCTACATGACCGCCGCTTTCACCACCCTCTGCAATAAGTGCCGAGGCCCCCAGCCGTGTCATCAACTTTGCCATGGCAACGGATGCCACCACAGGGATTACCTTAATCCCAGCGGCAATCCACTCCTTGATGTACTTGGAGGGGTTGCCTGCACCAGTTGTGACAACCTCTACTTTTTCTTCCACGACAACCTTTGCCACCTCGTCAGCAAAAGGATTCATAAGCATAATGTTCACACCAATGGGCTTGTCGGTCTTACGTTTGGCGATCTTTATCTGTTCCGCAATATAAGAACCGGGGGCATTTCCCGCCGCGATAATGCCAAGGCCACCGCCATTACTTACGGCAGCGGCCAAATTACCGTCAGCGATCCAAGCCATGCCTCCCTGAAAGACCGGGTACTCGATACCCAGCAGTTCACAAATGGGTGACTTGATCATATCTACTTACCCCTGCTTGCTCTGGATCAGCTTGTCCAAATCGTCCACAGTCTTAACGGTCTGATCCCCCATCTCGATCTCCATACCAAGTTCATCCTCCAGGTTCATCAGCAGCTCCACGGTGTCCAGGGAGTCGATTCCCAGTTCGGTAAAGGTGCTTTCAGGCTTCACTGCAGAAACATCACAGCCGGTACGATCGGAAATAACTTTAGCAATTGCGTTAAAATACATAATAATAGCCTCCATTTTTTACAGCAAATGCTGCTTGTTGGTGATCATTATACAGATATCAAGTTCCAAACTGATGCCTCCCGAGTTCCAAAAGCGTTCCAAACATTTAAGGATTTATGAAGTTCTTACAACAACTCTGAAAACATCACACAATTCCGCAATGTGTCATTAGGGTTGTATCTTACTTTTCAGCGATACCCCAAAATAGAAATCATGCCCCCGGTACGTTTTACGTACCGGGGGCACACTCTCAATTAAATTACTCCCTTTGCAGGGTTCAAAGCTCTACCCAGTCCTTGATTTTTCAACCCACTTCTTCTGAAGACATACCATCCTGACATCCACATCCGTCAGCCTATTAATCACGTCTTTTCAACGGCAGAAGGTGCTGCAAATAAGAATCAAAGAAATTCCCGGAACGGGTAGAATCGTTCTGTTTATTCCGGTGCAGGGGTTCTTCTGAGGCATTTAGAAACAGAATCCGACCAGGTATACATTTACGAACCGTATCGTCTTTCTTTTCGCCTCACTGGATCGGTTGAATTCCGGGATCAAGCTGCATGGTTTGGTAAGCGAGATATGCCGTTTCTTCCAGAGCCGCAGCATTATTTACGGCATCCAGCACTGTCTTTCCCCAAGCGTATGCACTATGGCTTACGACTAAAGCAGCCGGAGTCCTCAGTGGATCAATGCTGCGCATATGGAAAGTGTTTCCCAAGTCAGAAGCCGAAGCAGCACAGGGGATTTCTACATGAAATAAGTCTTTATGGAAGGTACCTAACACCGGAATGTCCATGCCGATCTGTGCAAATATGGTAGCATACCTCGCGTGAGGTCTGACAATGCCTCCCAGTTTCGGAAATGCCTGATAGAGCGCAATATGGGTCTGAATGTCTGAAGAGAGCGTACTACTCCCTTCCAGTATATTCCCGTGCATATCCACAACAAAGGCATCTCTGGCGGATTTCATCACAATCATACCGGATTCCCGGTCAATGGCAGATACACTTCCTCTGGCATATTTATCAAGACCATATCTACCTAGTTCCTGATAAGCGATCAGAACCTGTGATTTCAGTTGTTCCAACATAATTCAGCACTCCAGCATTTCCAGTGTACAGGTCTGAGCAATGCTCTGACGGATTGCAGCACGGACAGGCAGCACTGCAGCAGGAGAAACAGACAATTCATCTATTCCAATTGCCAGGAAGGTAGGCAGCATGCTTATGTCAGCACCCAGTTCTCCGCAGATTCCAATCCAGATGCCAGCCTTGTGGGCAGCATCTGCAGCCATCTTAATGGCTCTGAGAAGTGCGGGATGATGGGGATCATAGAATTTGCCCAGATCATTGGCCTGGCGGTCACAGGCCAGGGTATACTGGGTCAGATCGTTAGTTCCAACAGAGAAGAAATCTACCAGTTTAGCCAATTCTTCTGCCACAAAAACAGAGGATGGAGTCTCGATCATGATGCCCAGTTCTGTATCAGGATTATAAGGAATCCCCTCGGTTTCCAGCTCTTTCATAACGCTCTGACAGGCGCGCTTACATTCCTTGACTTCCCAGACAGAAGTGATCATGGGGAACATAATGGCAATTTTGCCAAAAACGGATGCCCGGTACAGAGCCCGCAGCTGGGTGCGGAATACTTCAGGACGGTTGAGACAAATCCGGATGGCGCGCACACCAAGCGCAGGATTCTCTTCCTTCTTCATACCGAAGTAATCCACCTGCTTGTCAGCGCCGATATCCAGTGTGCGGATAATTACCCGCTTGCCGTTCATTGCGGCAGCTACTGTACGGTAAGCTTCAAACTGTTCATCTTCGGAGGGATAGTCGGAAGTACTTAAGTATAGAAATTCGCTGCGGAACAGACCGATACCCTGACCATCGTTAGCCAAAACAGCAGACACATCTTCCGGAGAACCGATATTGCAATACAGCAGCATCTTCTTACCGTCCAGTGTCACATCTTCCTGACCTTTCATATTATCCAACAGGCGTTTGGTCTCCTGCTGCTTTTCATATTTTTCCTTCAGCACTGCCAGAGTCATAGCATCGGGATCGATGATCCTCTGTCCAGTCTCACCATCACTGTAAGCGGTACGGCCATTATAAAT
>JAFQCV010000055.1 GCA_017416325.1 Oscillospiraceae bacterium | reverse complement strand
GTTATAACCTCTCCCACCGCAAGCGGTCCCCCGTGAATCAAAGTATGATTGCCCCCGGCAATCATAGAGATTTTTATTCGCTTCGCTACCCCAAAGGGGAGGGCATATGCGTTATCGCGACCGCTCGATAAATGGCAATTTGTCTATCTGGTTGGTGGTGTTGCTTTTTGAAAAATAGAACCCCGGCGCTGTTGACCAGACAGCGCCGGGGTTCTAGAAAAGAGAGGAAAAAGAAAAATGATAACAATTGTTACATCAATATCTTATCCCAGGAATATTAATAAAAAAAGCGGAATTTTATTAAATAAGTATGAAGCTTGTAAAATTCGCATTTTTTCGACAAAAGAACAACCGTAAAACTTTGTTATGCAAAGGGGCTGTTGCTTTATTTCGCAACAGCCCCTTTATCCGTGGACTTATGCCCAGTCGGGCAGATCTTCAAATTGGAATGTCTTACCTCTAAAAGGAAAGGTCAATTTACAGGAATAAAGCATCGGGGCAGAATTGTCATCTCTTGCCCCGTATTTGTGGTCGCCGGCCAACGGATATCCCCGGCTGGCGAACTGAACCCGGATCTGATGGGTGCGGCCGGTATGCAGCCGAACCCGCACCAGGGATGTTTCGCCCTCCCGCAGACGTGTAAATTCCAGCCGGGCCTTTTTTACACCTTTGCGTTCCTTTTTGACCACAAAAACCTTGTTCTTGCTGCTGTCCTTGAAGAGCCAATCTTCCCAGTCGCCCCTTTCGGGAGGTGTGCCGTGGACGGCAGCCACATACTCTTTGACCATCGCTCCTGCCTGTATGGCGGCGGACAGCTTTCCGGCGGCGTCCTTCGTTCTGGCATAGACCATAACACCGCCTACATTTTTATCCAGCCGGTGAACCGGTAAGAAATCACCGCCCAAAGCTTCCGACAGGGCAGCCGGAGCTTCTGACTGGGAATCCAGACCTACCGGCTTGACACAGACGGCGATCTGCGCATCATGATAAAGGATCTTCATTCTTCACTTCCGGGATCTGGTCGAACATGGCGGTGGAAGAAGCGGCTTCGATGGTCCGATCCTCCATGCAGGCTTCAAACTGCGCGCCGGTCATGGTCTCGTTTTCCAGCAGGAAAGCGACCACCTGCTGCAGCTTCTGCTCATTTTCCGAGAGGATCTGCCGACAGTGTTCATAGGCTTTGTCGATGAGCAGCTTGACTTCTTCATCAATAGAGCCGGCAAACTTTTCGGAATAGCTCTTGGTGGTCTGGTAATCCCGGCCGATGAACACTTCGCCGCCGCCGAGATAGGAAACAGTACCCAGCTTTTCACACATGCCGTACCGGGCGACCATATCCCTCGCCAGTTGGGTGGCACGGTCAATGTCGTTGGAAGCGCCGACGGAGATGTCTCCTAAATACAGGGCTTCTGCCACACGGCCGCCCAGCAGGCTGACGATCTGCTCATACATTTGGTTACGGGTCAGATTGGCGGAATCATCCCGAGGTACGTGCCAGGTCGCGCCCAAGCTCTGCCCCCGGGGGACAATGGTGATGGTCAGCACCCGATCCTGGGTGGGCAGGTGATACATGGCAATGGCATGACCGGCCTCGTGGATGGCGGTCTCCCTTAAGTCCTTGCGGTTCAGAACGCGGCTGCGCTTTTCAGGACCGGCAGAGATCTTCATCATCGCCTCGTTCAGATCCTCCATGGTCAGCACAGGGCGGTTGTTCCGGGCAGCCAGGATGGCGGCTTCGTTCAGAAGGTTGCTCAAATCCGCGCCGGTGAAGCCGGGGGTCACCCGGGCGATGGTCTTTAAGTTCACGCTGTCGTCCAAACGCTTATTCTTGGCGTGGACCTTCAGAATATCCTCACGGCCTTTAACATCGGGACGGCCTACATGGATCTGCCGGTCAAACCGGCCGGGACGCAGCAGGGCAGGGTCCAGAATGTCCGGGCGGTTGGTGGCAGCCAGGACGATGACACCTTCGTTTTTGGCGAAGCCGTCCATTTCCACCAGCAGCTGGTTCAGGGTCTGCTCTTTTTCGTCATGTCCGCCGCCCAGACCGGAGCCGCGCTTGCGGCCAACCGCATCGATCTCATCAATAAAGATGATCGCCGGGGCTACCTTTTTGGCCTGGTCAAACAGGTCACGGACACGGCTGGCGCCCACGCCCACATACATCTCTACAAAATCCGAACCGGAGATGGACAGAAACTGCACATCGGCTTCGCCGGCAACAGCCCGGGCAAGGAGGGTCTTACCGGTACCGGGAGGACCCACCAGCAGCATGCCGTGGGGGATCCGGGCGCCGATTTTGGCAAATTTTTCGGGATTACGGAGGAAATCCACAACCTCCTGCAGCTCCATCTTCTCTTCGTCCGCGCCGGCAACATCCTCAAAGGTGACCTTTTTGCCGTCCGGGACGCCCAGTACGGTGCGTGCCTTGCCGAAATTGCTCATATGATTACCGGCGCCGCCGTTGACCCGGGCCATCAAAATGAACCAGATAAGCAGCAGCACACCACCCACCAGGAGCAGCGGCAGCACCCAGTCAAAGGGGATGGTCTCTTTCTGGGGAATAAAGTCATAGGACTCCAGAACGCCGTCCCTCAGCTGCGCTGCCAGCAGTGAGGACATCTCCTGGCGGAAAAGGTCTGGATTATCCATATTGCAAACCAGCTCTGTTTTCCCGTTATAAGGATCGTGCAGGCTCAGCTCGATCAGCTGACCGTCTACAGTAAAGCTTTTTACCTGCTTATCAAAAAACAGCTGCTGGATCTGGGAATAGGTCAGATCAGAGGTGCCGAAGCCAAACAGGTCGGTGATCCAGGAAAACAGGAGAAACAGCAAAGCCGCATAGATGACAATGGTTATGATTCTACGTTTTTTCAAAATAGGTGCTCCTTAATGATTTATCCGTTATATGCTTCCGGCTTCAAAATGCCTACATAAGGCAGATTCCGGTAATGTTCATTGAAATCCAGACCGTAGCCCACCACAAAGGCGTTGGGGATGGTAAAACCTACATAATCCGGCTGGAGGGTGATTCCGGGCTTGCGCCGCTCAGGCTTGTCCAGAAGGGTGCAGATCTTCAAAGAGGCAGGCTTCTTGGCGAGCAGATGCTTGTAGGTAAAGTCCAGAGAAGTGCCGGTGTCATAAATATCCTCCAGGATCAGCACATGGCGGCCCTCGATATCTGCTGATACATCCCGTTTGACCTGCATCTGACCGGTGGTGTTGGTGCCGGAATAGGAGGAGAGCCACATAAAGTCCATCTGGCAGGGAACGTGAATTTGCCGGATCATATCCGCGTAAAACACCACAACACCTTTCAGCACGCCCACGATCACCGGGTCCTTGCCAGCGTATTCCGCGGACAAAATTTCGCCCAGCTCCCGAACCCTATGCTGGATCTGCTGCTCTGTGAGCAATACCTCTAAAATATCCTTTTCCATTACGGTACCTCTCTTTTTATACGATACTTTCAAAACGAATCTGCAGGGCGGGAAGGGAGGTGGCAGTTCGCGCCAGATTGGCACCGATGCCATAAATACCCAAGATGCCGGCTTCATCGGCCAGGATGGGGATTCGCTGCCGCCTGCTTGCCGGAATTTTTCGATCTGCAAACAGTTTTTTTACGGATTTTGTGCCGCCGCTGAGGCGGATGCTGTCACCCTCCCGGCGGCAGCGCAGAGTAAGATGTCCGGAGGGGATCACAGTAAAGATCCCTTCCGTGTTTTGAATACAGTCGGCAGGTGCTATGATAACGCGAAGTCCCAGCTGGGGAAATTCCAAGTCGCCTATATTTGGCAGAGCAATGGTCTCCAGGGGAGGGAGGACATTCAGCCGCTCCAAACGGTCATACCGGCGAGACAGGGCTACACCACCCGGGAAAACGGCCTGGGCAGAAGGATTTTCGGAGAACACCAAAGCCTCTGCCAAAGAAATATGGGTGGCATTGGGCTCCGGCGCGCCGCATTGCTTCAAAAAGGTTTCCAAGACCCGGCTGCGCAGCGCCTGGGGCATGGCGCGTAAGGCTTCCACATTGGGAAGCGTCTCGAACTGCGCCAGGTTAGACAAGGCAGCCTCATCCTCCCGCAGCCGCGCCGCGGTGGCGGAAAGATTTTCGCAGATTTTGGGGTTTTCAGAGCGCAGCAGCGGCATCACATGATGGCGCAGCCGGTTACGCAGAAAATCGTCGGTGCGGTTAGAACTGTCCTCCCGGTAGGGAATGTGGTACTCTTCCAAAAAGCTAAGGACCTGCTGACGGGTAATGTGCAGCATGGGGCGGATCACCGCTCCGTTTACCGGCGCGATACCCCCTAAGCCCTTTAGGCCGGTTCCCCGGATCAAATGCATCAGCATGGTTTCCGCGTTGTCATCGGCAGTGTGGGCAGTGGCAATTTTCCCGGAGAGTGTGGCAAAAAATGCGTATCTGGCATCCCGGGCGGCCGCCTCCAGGCCTTTTTTGCCAGGCGTAATGCAGCCCTTGCCAACAACCAGAGGAATCTCAAACCGGCTGCAAAACTCCCGGACAAAGGCCTCATCTGCGTCGGATTCTTCACCTCGGAGGCAGTGGTTAAAATGAACGGCAGCCAGATCGATCTTCAGCTTATCTTTCAGAAGATACAATCCCCACAGCAGCGCCATAGAGTCCGCGCCGCCGGAAACGGCGCAGTTGACCCGATCTCCTGCCTGGAGCATGGCATACTGCCGCAGCTGCTTCAGCAGATCATTCAACATGCTTCCACTCCCGGTCGGCAAAGGTGGTATACTGGGGCAGCCATTGCAGCTTTACAGTACCGATCTCGCCGTGACGGTTTTTGGATACGATACATTCGGCTACATTCTTCTCCTCAGAATCGGGGTTGTAGTAATCATCCCGGTACAGGAACAGAACTTCGTCTGCGTCCTGCTCGATAGCGCCGGATTCCCGGAGATCGGAAAGCATGGGCCGCTTGTCGGTACGGCCTTCCGGACCGCGGGACAGCTGGCTCAGACAAATGACCGGCACATCCAGCTCCTTGGCCATGATCTTCAAGGCACGGGAGATGTCGCTGACTACATTGACACGGTTGTCGCTGGCTTTGCCATAGCCGGAGCCGGTCATCAGCTGCAGGTAGTCGATGATGACCAGTCCCAGATTATCCAGCCGCCGCAGCTTGGCGTTCATTTCCGCAACGGTAATGGAGGGGTTATCATCTACCCGGATATCGGTCTGGCTCAGGGCAGCGGAAGCCATACACAGCTTTGTCCATTCGTCCTCAGAAAGCTTGCCGGTGGCCATTTTCTGGCTGTCCACAAAGCTTTCGCCGGACAGAAGACGCATGGCGAGCTGCTCCCGGGACATTTCCAGAGAGAACATAGCCACGGTCTTTTTGTATTTTTTCGCCACATTCAGTCCAATGTTCAGGGCAAAAGAGGTTTTACCCATAGCCGGACGGGCAGCGATCAGCAGCAGGTCAGACTTATTCAGACCGTTGATCTTGGTGTCCAGATCCCGAAGACCGGTGGAAAGACCGGGTATGGCGGAATCGGACTGGCTCAGCTCGGTGAGGCGGTCGAATACCTTGTGAAGAACCGTGCCGATATGTTCCAGAGAATCGCCCCGCTCACCTTTGCGCAGAGCGTAGATCTTCTTTTCCGCGGATTCCAGCATTTCCGCAGGGGTACCCACCTGGTCGGTGACCGTTTCCACGATCTCGATACCGGCTTGCTCCAGACCCCGGAGCATGGCTTTATCCCGGACGATACCGGCATAACGAACCACGTTGGCAGCGGTGGGGGTGATATCCATCAGCTGCATCACATAATCTCTGGAATTGTCGTGGTAATAGCCCAGCTGGCGCATTTTTTCCAGAACAGTAACCGGGTCGATGGGCTGGGAGAAATTAAACATGGTGTAGATCGCTTCATAGATCTCCCGGTTTTGTTCCAGATAGAAATCCTCTGTGCGCACCAAGCCAACCACATCGGCAACACAGCGGCTGTCAATGAGGATGGAACCCAGGACGGCCTGCTCGGCCTCCAGGGAATGGGGGGGCTGCCGGGTAAGAAGCTGTTCTTCCATTGCCATGGCAAGTGCCTCTCTTTCTAAGTTACGCCTCTTCGATCTTAACGGTCAGGGGGGCGTTGATCTCATAGCCCAGTTTGCAGGTAACGGTGTAGGTGCCGATGCTCTTGATGGGATCGGCGATAACGATCTTGCGCTTATCCAGAGCAATACCGGCTTTGGCTTTCAGAGAGTCGGCGATCTCCTGGTTGGTCACAGAACCGAACAGCCGTCCGGCACCGCCGCCTTTGGCGGTAACCACCAGTGTCATTTCCCGCAGCTGCTTGGAAAGCGCCAGAGCTTCGGCTTTTTCTTTGGCGATCCGTTCCTGAGTAGCCTTGTCATTCATGCGCATGGTGTTGATGGCGTCAGGGGTGGCTTCAATGGCGAGCTTTTTGGGCAGCATAAAATTCCGGGCGTAGCCGTCAGAAACTTCCAGCATCTGACCTTTCTTGCCCTTGCCCTTTACATCCTGTAACAGAATCACTTTCATGATGATATCTCCTTTAACGGTACGTTTGGTTATTCTTCGTAAAATTGATCTATAGAGGTAACCAGCGCGTCCAAGACCTCCTTAACGGAGGCGTTTTTGATTTGCGCGCCGGCTGTGGCGGTGTTGCCGCCGCCGCCCAGAGGCTCCAGGATCACCTGGACATTGGCAGTGCCGATGGAACGGGCGGAAACGATCACCTGCTCTCCGTCCGGGTACAGCACGAAAGAAGCGGTGATGCCGGCAATGTTCAGCAGCTCATCCGCAGCCTGGGCCGCCAGAACGCGGGAGGTGGCGGTGTTCAGCGCGGCGATGGCGATCTCCTGCCGGTACAGACGGGAGGATTTAATGATCTGATACTTGGCCATGGTATCCTGGAAGTCATTTTGCAGCAGCTTCTTGACCTCCACAGGCTCAGCGCCCCACTGACGCAGCACAGCCGCCGCCTCAAAGGTGCGCTCGCCGGTGCGGACATGGAAGCTCTTGGTGTCCAGGAAAATACCGGCCAGCAGGCTTTTGGCTTCGATGGGCAGTACATCCACCTTTTCCACCGCATACTGCAGCAGCTCTGTAGCCAGTTCCGCGGCAGAGGAGGCGTAGGGTTCATGGAGATTCACCACAACAGGGTTAATATAGTCCGCTGCCCGGCGGTGATGGTCTACCACGCAGACCTTGTTGATAGAGTCCAGCAAGGGTCTGCACTCTACTTGATCCGGACGGTTGGTATCCACCACGACCAGAGTGCTGTGGTTATCGCAAAGGAGCAGCGCATCCTGTCCGGTGATAAAGGCGTTCCGGTATTCCGGTACTTGCCGGATCTCTTCAATAAGCTTTTCCGCGGAATTGTTTTCCAGATCCAGTACGATATGGAACGGCTTTCCTTTTTTGCGGCACAGGCAGCTGATGCCCATGGCTGCGCCTATGGCATCCAGGTCGGCGTTTTTATGACCCATGATGAATACCTGGCTGCTCTGACCGATCAGCTCCATCAGGGAGTTGGCGGTAACACGGGAGCGGACCTTGCTCCGGTGATCCGCTTCTTTGTTGCGGCCACCGTAGAAGGTGAAGTTAAACCGGTCCTTGATGACCGCCTGGTCACCGCCCCGGCTCAAGGCCATTTCAATGGCAAGGGCGGAAAAGTTGTAGTTTTCTTCAAAGTTCACAGCATCCACGCCAATGCCGATGGAGACAGACGCGGCAAGTCCTGCGGGGTTCTCTACCGAATGGATATCTTCCAGCAGGGAGAATTTGTCCTCGATAGCCCGGTTCAGATCCTTTTTCTCAAAGATCAGCAGGAAGCGGTTCTTTTCCAGCCGCCGCAGAAGACCGTGATAATCCTCCGTCCACTTGGCGATGGTGTTATTGATCCGGGCGTTCATGCTGGAAATGGCGCTTTCGGTGAGGTTTTTGGTCAGCTCTTCGTAGTTGTCGACCAGAATAATGGAGACCACCGGACGGGAGCGGATATATTCATCCCGAACCTGATACAGCTCCGTCAGATCGTTCAGATACAGCATGCCCAGAAGTGTTCCCTCAGGGTCATTGGCGCGAACCACGGTGCCATGGACGCGGTAACGCCGACCGTCGATGGTGATATCGTAAGGCGCTTCATCCTTTCCGCTGGTGAGCCAGTCGGTGGGGACATCCGGCAGCACACTGTGCAGCGGCTGCTCCAGATACTTATCCTGGTAGCCGGTGATATCGCAGAACCGGTCATTGACCCAGATGATGCTGTGATCGCCCAGACGTACCAACGCCATGGGGAAGGGGATATCCGCGCCGCTGCCTCCGTCAGCTGCCCCAAGGGCAGAGCGGACAAAGCTGCGAACCTCTCTGCGGCGGCGAGCGCGGCAGAACAGATAGTAGGCGGCAACGATCAGCAGCACGGCAGCTTCCGCGCCTGCCAATATATAATTTTGCATCACAGCGGCTGCTGCGACGAACCCTGCCATGACCAGCAAATACAGCCATAGACCGGGCCAAAGGAGTCTGCCTAACTTCTTATTCATATGGGTATCTCCTTACAAGGGGCACTAAGCCCATAATATCCATGCTATGACGATTATTATAACAAAGGAATCGCCGTGACGCAACTGGTTTTCACAATATTTCCGAAAAGAACGGGGATTATTTTGGTTGCAAACCGGGACAATGTTTGATAAAATAAGGAAAAGTATGTCTTGGAGGACAGTTATGGACGAGCAGAAACTCAGGGCCCAGATCGGTGCCAATATCGCAGCCTACCGCAAGCGCCAGGGGTTGACCCAGGCAGGGCTGGCGGAAAAGCTGAACTATTCGGATAAGGCCGTATCCAAATGGGAGCGGGGAGAGTCTGTGCCGGATGTGGTGACTCTGATGGGGCTCGCCCAGCAGTTGGGCACAACGGTCAATGAGCTTCTGGCAGATCCCAATGAGCTGCCGGCAGATACCGGCCCTGTGGAAAAGACCATGGAGCGCGTGGTGCAGCGGACTCTGAAGCGTAAGGCCAATAAGAATATTATTTTGGGATTGTCCTCGATCCTGGTGTGGTTTGTGGCGCTGCTGCTGTTTGTGGTGCTGTCATCCTTGGAGATTCCGTATACCTGGCTGGCGTTTTTGTATGCCGTGCCTGCCGACTGTATCGTTATGCTGAGCCTTCGCAGTGCTTGGCAGGATTTTCGGTGGAATCGGGCGCTGATCAGCGGTATTATGTGGGGTGGTCTGGCCGCTTTGTATATGACGCTGCTGGTGCTGGCAGGCATCAACATCTGGAAGCTGTTTTTGCTGGGCGTTCCCGGGCAAATTGCGATCTTGCTGTGGTTCCGGTTGTTCCGTTCCGGGAGGGAAGCAAATGAATAAAAAAGAGCTGCGCCAGCAGATCCGTCAGCGCAAACGGGAAATGACCGAGGAGCAGATCCAGGCGGCCAGTGAGGAGCTGGGTAAGCTTTTGTCAGAAAACCCCCTGTACCGGCAGGCAAAGACCGTCTACGGATATCTTCCCTATAATCAGGAGGTTCGCACTGTGCCGATGCTTCAGCGGGCCTTGGATGAGGGGAAGCGGGTAGCCGTACCCAAATGCTACGGGGATGAAATGCGCTTTATTTATCTGGAGGACTTAAGCCGGGTGGAAAAGGGATACTGCGGAATTCCCGAGCCGGTGGCAGATGGGCCTGTGGCAGACGATCCCACCGCTTTGGTGCTGATGCCCGGTTTGGCATTTACGGCACAAGGACAGCGCATTGGCTACGGCGGCGGCTTTTACGATAAATTTTTAGCAGCCGAGCCAAACCACCCCACCTTAGCATTGTGTTATAGCTTCCAAATGGTGGATGAGATCCCAACGGAGGAATTTGATAAGCCTGTAGACTGTGTACTGTGGGCCTGAGATAAGGAAAAGCTATGCATATACCGAAACAAGATACGGCGCTGCTGGAGTTGGTGACCTTTCAGCAGGCTCTGGAAGCGGCCAATACACCGTCACCGGATTATGACATTCATAAGTGGCTTTATGCCCCCAATTTTTATTCGGAATATCGGTACATACTTGGGACAAGAGGGCAAAATCCTCTGATCTGTATTGGCATCAATCCTTCTACCGCAGAGCCGGACAATTTGGATAATACTTTGAAATCCGTAGAGCGGATCGCGCTGGGTAACGGCTACGACAGCTTTATTATGTTTAATGTCTATGCCCAGCGGGCCACAGATCCGGACACCATGGAGCGCAGCTGCAATGCGCTGCTGCACCGGGAAAATCTGGAGGCATTTCGTTATGTGCTTTCCATTTCCCCGAAGCCTGCCGTTTGGGCAGCCTGGGGCGCGATCATCGAAAAACGGGCGTATCTTTCCCAGTGCGTCCGGGATATGGTGGCGGTAGGGCAGACCTATGGCGCCCAGTGGTACTGTGCCGGGGCGATCACCAAAAGGGGACATCCCCATCATCCGCTGTATCTGCGAAAGGATGAAAAGCTGAAGCCTTTTGATGTGCAGGCTTATCTGCAAACACAGGGGTAGGGAGGATACTATGGCAGACTGTCTGTGTGATGCCTGCTGGTATTATGATTATGATGAAGAGTACGAGGAGTACTACTGTATGATGGATCTGGACGAAGACGAGGTTTACCGCTATCTGGTGGCCAGTCAGAGCCGATGCCCGTTTTACCGCCAGGGAGATGACTACACCCTGGCAAGACGACAGTAACAATAAAACCCCGATACGGAGCTGTTCTCCGTATCGGGGTGCTTTTTTACAGTTGTTGGCGTTTTTCCTGGATCATAGCATCCAGACTGTCCAAAAAATCCTTGGTTACATTGGGCCGCTGCAGCAGGGCTTGGAAAAGCCCGGTCATCTCCGGCTGATACCGGTGGCTGAAAATGGTAGCGGCAAAGTATTCTTCCCTGGACATGGTAGGAAGAAAGGTACGGCCGTAGGTCTTGCTGCGTTTTACGATTCCCGCCTCCCGGATCGCGCCTTTGTTCAGTAGTCCGTTAAGCAGAATATGGACGGAACTGTCCTTCCAGGTCTTCTCTTTCTGCCGGGCCAGGAAGTCCGCGCGGGAAAGAGCGCCTCCGTCTTCCCAGAGAACATCCATGATCTCCATCTCACTTTTTGTCAATTCCATAATCTGGTACCTCCAAATGCTTTTGCATACGATAGCATACTTGTAAAAATTTGTCAACAAGCTGGATAGAAAAATATGGAATCTTAACTTTCTAGAAACAAAAAATGTAGGAATGAATAAAATTTTGTAGAAAAATGGCAGTTTATTGTATAAATTGCATCCCGCTTTTTAGAAGCAAATGCGGCTGCTGAAAAGCAGCCGCATTGATCGTTAATCGATAGAAGACGTTGCGTAAATATCGTAAGCCAGCGTGTCGATAAGCTGCTTGCGGATGGCATCCAGATTCGGAAGCAGAACCAGCATGCCGTTTGGTGTGCCGTTATCGATCCGAACATTTTCATAATATCCCCATTCGGGTACTCGCTGGGTTTTGATTTCGCAGTCAGACAGCATGGGGAACAAGCTGAAGGCATGGGTCAGGATCTGCTGGTTGGTCATGTTGGTAGTGACCATAGGGAGGAACTGATCCAGCAGGGCAATGGCTTCTTTCAGAGACAGGTCTTTGACCTTGCCCAGCATCGCTATCAGCACATTGCGCTGCCGCTCGGCCCGAATCGCATCGCTGTCGATTTGCCGGAGACGGGAGTAAGCAAGGCACTGCTCACCGGTCATGTGATTGACACCCTCTGTCAGTGTCCAGTCGCTTCCTTCCGGGCCAAGACCCCAGTTGCCGTGCAGGTTCAGGTAGTCGGCTTCTTTCTGAGTCAAGGTCAGATCCAGACCGCCCAGCATATCTACGATCTCGGGGAACCGGAAGAAGTCTACCGACACCGTGCCGTCCACGGGAACGCCGAAGTTGAGGCGAATCGTTTCTTCCATCAGCTCCATGCCGCCCAGAGCATAGGCGGCGTTGATCCGGTTATCCGGGTAGCCGGGGATCTGAACATAGGTATCCCGGAGGAAAGAGGTCATATAAAGAACACCGGTCTTCTTATTAAAGGTCAGCAGCGCCATGGCATCAGAACGGCTGACGGTCTCATTCCACCGGCGGTCCTGACCCACCAGCATAATGTTTACATATTCTTCGCCGTCAAAATAAGTCTCTGTGGGTGTGGGGGCAAAAGTGATATCTGTAGGATTCACAATATTGCCACTGAAGTTGGGATCCGTGGTGGCGTCATTATATAGATCCTCCAGCTCCTTGGAGGACAGGGTGTTTCTGGTAGAATCATGATCCCGGTTGATCAGACCCAGCCAGTGTTCCGCGTAAACGGTGGCAACGATCAGTCCCACCAGGATCAAAGCCAAAAGGATGCAAAGCCCCCAAAGAGCCACCCGGGACCAGGGAATACGGCCACCTCGGTTAGAGCGCTTGTTTGGATAATTCATATCATTACCTCCAATGGTGGAAGATGGAAATTAGTCAGTCAATAAATTATACTCCAAATTTGTCGAAAAATCTAGTCCCAAATTTATCCCTGGTCAGATAGGGGGACAGGCAGCGTGTTTTGACAAACACAAGGGCGTGCTGCAACACGCCCTTGTGAGATCAATGGGGTTTTTCATCCAAAGTGATGTTAAGTTCATGGATCGTGCCGGAACGCCATATCCGGATGGTGGTGGTGTCTCCGGCTTTGAATTCCTGCAGCGCAGAGGTAAGCTCGTTGATAGAACCGACGGTGTATTCTCCAAGACCGATAATGATATCCTTTTCCCGGACACCGGCGGCATAGGCGCAGTTGCCCTTTTCCACAGTAGCCACATAAGCGCCCATGGGAATTCCAAAGGATTGGGATACAGAGCTGTCCATATCCCGCACACTGACACCCAGATAAGGACCGGTGATATAGCCGAATTCTATCAGATCCTGGATCTTTTTCACCACATCATCAATGGGGATGGCAAAGCCAATGCCTTCAATGGAAGCGCCGGAAGTGGAGGTGCCAGAGTATTTTGCGGTGATGATGCCAACCACCTGGCCCTGCATATTGAACATGGGACCGCCGGAGTTGCCGGAGTTGATGGATGCATCGGTCTGCAGCATATTGATCAGCGTGTTTTCTGTGGAAACACCCCGGTCTTTGCCGCTGATATAACCCACGGTCTGGGTATAGGTCAGTTCACCCAAGGGGTTGCCAATTACGGTGATCTGATCGCCTACAGCCAGGGCGTCACTGCTGCCCAAAACCACATGAGGCAGGCCGGTGGCTTCTATTTTCACCACTGCCACGTCGTGGGCGGCGTCAAAACCCACCACCTTGCCGGCGTAGGTGTCGGAGTTGGAAAGCTTGACTTCGATCCGGCTGGCATTTTCAATGACATGGTAATTGGTGACCACATAGCCGTCCTCGGTAAGGATGAAACCGGAGCCGGTGCCGGAAGAGGAGGAAATAGACACGACCGCGGCTACATTCTGGGCGTAGACCTGACTGGGCGTCAAGCCGCCGGAAGTGCCGGCGTTGGGAACAAAGTTTCCGTTGCCGACAGAGGTGTTGTTTTGCATTTGCGACTGAAGCCGGTCCAGTTGGGTGTCCAAATCAGAGATCTGCTGCTGCAGGTCCTGATTTTTACCCGCCCAGTAGCTATGCAGAACCGTTCCGGTCACCAAACAGCCGGTGGCAACCAGAGCCACCACGGCAGCGCAGGCAACGAGCCGCTTAAATACACCTGTCCTTGGCTTGACGGTATGCGTTTTTCCTTTTTTAGGGGGTGGGAAAGTCATACCGCAGTCCCATTCGTATTTGGGAGGGACCGGATCTGCTTCAAGCGCGTCTGTGGGTACGGATCCTTCCGCTGCAGGGAAAGCGGTTTCCTCCGGGGATACAGGCTCTGCCGCGGGCTGGGCAGTATCCATAGGCGGTATTTCCGGTTGGGGGGTGGCATCGGATTCCGGGATCAGATCCTGATTCTCAAAGTTTTCCATTTCGGGTCCTCCCTGTAAGTGATTCTAAAGTAATCATATTCTGGGGATATGAAAAAATCATGTATAATGCAAAAAGGATTTTTTAACAAAAACTGAAAAGAACTTCCATATTTCCGCCAATTCTTATTTATCATACCTGTTCTCGCGGGGTTCGTCAAGCCCCTGGGGAAAAAGGCGGCGGCTTGCGCCGCCGCGGTAGGGATTATCTCTTGCGGAAGGATTTGCAGTCGGTGCATTGATCCATGGCAGGGTCAGTCTCATGGGTGCCAACCAGGATCTTGTCCAGAGAGCAGTAGTTTGCCTCATCGCAGTGGTAAGCGCAGGACTGAACGGTACACTCGATGCTTTTGTTTGCATGACAGTTCATGAATATTTCCTCCTTTTTTTAAGATTCCCCGTTAGTATGCCCCGCGATTTTTAATGTATTACAAATTCCCGTTTATCGGGCAGGTTGCACCTGCCAATGGATAATGGAAAATGTATAATGGATAATGATTGTATCGCCCTTGGCGATGATTTTTAAATTATTTCCGTAGGAAATACCACAATTATCCATTATCAATTATCAATTATCAATTATCCATTCGCGTTTCTGCGCGATAAATGGCAATTTTCTGTTCTGAAAAACCTGCGGAAAATTGGGTCTGCACGGATTGACAAGAGCCGGACTTGTCTGTATAATATATGCGGAAAACCCCGGTTTTCACAAATAAAGTAAATCCAAAGGCGGAAAAACCGTCTTTTGAAAGAAAGGAAAATTGCCATGATTTATAGTGCAGAAGTACAGCATATGTGCTCCGTCGGTAAGGGCGCTTACCATGGCCCTGCTCCCATTCCCGAAGAGGGCAAGTGGGTCCAGGCCAAGCAGATCTCTGACATCAGCGGTTTC
Organism: Oscillospiraceae bacterium; assembly: GCA_017416325.1. Taxonomy (GTDB): domain Bacteria; phylum Bacillota; class Clostridia; order Oscillospirales; family Oscillospiraceae; genus Faecousia. The sequence continues at coordinate 7,562 of JAFQCV010000055.1, read as the reverse complement.
ACCCACGGTATCGGCTGGTGCGCACCCCAGCAGGGCTGCTGCAAGCTGACCCTGAATGTCAAGGAAGGTATCATCGAGGAGGCTCTGGTAGAGACCTTGGGCTGCTCCGGCATGACCCACTCCGCCGCTATGGCTTCCGAGATCCTCATCGGTAAGACCCTCCTGGAGGCTCTGAATACCGACCTGGTTTGCGATGCCATCAACACCGCTATGCGGGAACTGTTCCTGCAGATCGTTTACGGCCGTACCCAGTCCGCTTTCTCTGAGGACGGTCTGGCTGTGGGCGCTTCCCTGGAAGACCTGGGTAAGGGCCTGCGCAGCCAGGTTGGCACCATGTTCGCCACCAAGGCTAAGGGCCCCCGTTACCTGGAGATGGCTGAGGGCTATGTTACCCGCATCGCTCTGGACGAGGAAAACCTGATCACCGGCTACGAGTTCATCAACCTGGGTAAGATGATGGATTTCATCAAGAAGGGCGACGATGCCAACGAGGCTATGCAGAAGGCTAAGGGTTCCTACGGCCGCTTTGCTGACGCTGCCAAGTACATCGACCCCCGCCACGAATAAGAGGAGGACGCTACAATGGCTCTGTTTGAAGGTTACGAAAGAAAAATCGACAAGATCAACGGCGTCCTGGCTCAGTATGGCCTGGAGTCTGTGGAGGCTTGCCGCGAGCTGTGCCAAAAGGCCGGCTTTGATCCCTATGAGATCGTCAAGGGTATTCAGCCCATCGCTTTTGAGGACGCAGCCTGGTCCTACTGCGTTGGCGCTGCCATCGCTCTGAAGAAGGGCGTCAAGAACGCTGCTGAGGCCGCTGAGGCTATCGGCATCGGCCTGCAGGCATTCTGCATCCCCGGCTCCGTTGCTGAGGACCGTAAGGTCGGTCTGGGCCACGGCAATCTGGGCGCTATGCTGCTGCGGGACGAGACCAAGTGCTTCGCTTTCCTGGCTGGCCACGAGTCCTTCGCTGCTGCGGAAGGCGCTATCGGTATCGCCCGTTCCGCTAACAAGGCTCGTAAGGAGCCCCTGCGGGTCATCCTGAACGGCCTGGGCAAGGACGCTGCACAGATCATCTCCCGGATCAACGGCTTCACCTATGTGAAGACCCAGTTTGATTACTACACCGGCGAGCTGAAGATCGTGGAGCGGATCCCCTACTCCAAGGGCGAGCGCGCTGCGGTTAACTGCTACGGCTGTGACGATGTCCGTGAGGGCGTTGCGGTTATGCGTTATGAGGGTGTTGATGTTTCCATCACCGGTAACTCCACCAACCCCACCCGCTTCCAGCATCCCGTTGCCGGCACCTATAAGAAAGAGTGCATGGAGACCGGACGTAAGTACTTCTCCGTGGCTTCCGGCGGCGGCACCGGCCGTACCCTGCACCCCGATAACATGGCTGCAGGCCCCGCTTCCTACGGTATGACCGATACCATGGGCCGTATGCACGGTGACGCGCAGTTTGCCGGCTCTTCCTCCGTCCCTGCCCACGTGGAAATGATGGGCTTCCTGGGCGCAGGCAACAATCCCATGGTCGGTATGACTGTCTCCGTGGCTGTCGCTGTTGAGGAAAGCCTGAAGAAGTAATTTATATACCCCAACAATCAACATCCCGGCTCATAAACGAGCCGGGATGTTTTTTACGGAATGTTGTCAAATTTCCGTTTGTCGGGGAGTTTCGTTAAAACTTGGCGGCGCAGCTGCAAAGCCTTCTCCTCGAGGAGAAGGTGGCAAAAATCTTTGATTTTTGACGGATGAGGTGGTCTGCGAAGCAGAAAAACGGGCTTTGTAACGGCTGCTACGCAGCCTACACCTCATCAGTCAGCCTGTTCGGCTGACAGCTTCTCCTCAAGGAGAAGCCTTTGCAACTACCCGCAAAATGGCAATTTGTTTCTCAAGGGAGGGGAAATGGACTCCTAACGATATGGGTTTCTAGGCATCCATCAATTGCCGAAAGACACATTCTGCTTCCAGCTTGCAATGCAACCATCGATGATTTCCATACAGCGGCGGTTTTCGTCGGGACCAAAATGCAGATTGCTTTCACACAGGCGGCGCACGGATTGAAAATCCACCGGGGAGGGTGTGGATGAAAAATCCGGATACATCCGTTCAAAAATCATATCGTCTGCCAGCATTTTCAGCAGGTTATCGAAATCTGAAATCCGAAACACTTGGTCGTCGGTGGTTTCGCTGCCCGGTACGATGCGCAGGTAGCCCAGTTTTTCAGAATACACAACATCAAAATACGACTGCTCCCGGATAAAGGACTGAAACATTTCCAACAGAAGCTCCATTTTTTCTTTTTCATCTTGACTGCAAACCATAATATTGCACCTCCATAATATTGGAATGGTATCTTTCAGAGATATTAAATATCCCAATAGTACAATATTATATCTAAACTCGACATAAAATCAATATAAAAGATAAAAAATATCTTAATTAGATTTATGTGAGGTTATGTATGGGTTATAAGCGCTTTTTATTGGAAGGCAACATCTGTGGTGATCGGGTGCGGTTGGCGAGGGCTATGCAGAAGCCGCCCATGACCCAGGAGGATCTGGCCCGGGAAGTAAACTTATTGGGCATGGAAATGACCAAACTGATCGTGTCCAGGATCGAACAGAACCAGCGCCACGTTTGTGACGGGGAGCTTTTGATGCTGGCGAAGGCTTTGGGTGTTTCTATGGAGTGGCTGTGCGGCTGTGACCAGGAAAAGCCTGATAACAAGTGGGTCTACGGTTAAGGTTAAATGAAAAATCCGGTTCTTGCGGCAATACGCAAGAACCGGATTTTTTACTTTCCTTGGGTGCTGAGGGAAAACCAAAATTTCCGTTTATCGGGCAGGTTCCACCTGCCAATGGATAATGGAAAATGTATAATGGATAATGAAGGGGTCGCCTTCGGCGACATATTTGAAATCATTTTCGAAGAAAATACCACAATTATCCATTATCAATTATCCATTATTCATTCGTGCGTCAGCTCGATAAATGGTAATTTACCGTATTATTTCCGAATAAACATCTGGGTCCAGTAGTTGCCGCTGGCTACATAGCCAACACCGATGTGGGTGTAGTTCGGGTTCAGGATATTGGCCCGGTGGCCGGAGGAGTTCATCCAGGCGTTGACGACGGCTTGCGGTGTGGTATATCCGTAAGCAATGTTTTCACCGGCCGCCCGGTAAGAGATCCCAAAATCCCGGATCATTTTGGATGGGCTGCCGTAAACGGGACTGTTATGGGCGAAATACCGGTTGTCCTTCATATCCTGGGACTTGTACCGGGCCACCCGGCTCAGCTCCCAGTGGTATGTTAGCGGCGGCAGACCGTTTTTTGCCCGGATCTCATTGATCAGACGGATCACCTCCTGCTCGTAGGCAGTGACAGAGGCGGAAATACCGGGGATCGTGATGATCTGACCGGGATAGATCAGATCGTGATTCTGGATATGGGGATTGGCGGCCTTGATCTCACTGAGACCAACCTCGTATTTTACCGCGATTTTCCACAGACTGTCACCGGATACTACGGTGTGGGTAGTTGCCCCGGCGGCGGACGCATGGGTCATAAGTGCCGGGATGAGCAATGCGGCAGCCAGGGCTAATGTAAACAGCTTTTTCATGGTGCTGATAACCTCCTTGTGGTGAATATCTCCCGGGGATGCGGAAATTGTAACCGAATTGTAATCATTTTGCAAGCTGTAAATACTGGCAGGAAACCCAATTTCCCTAGCAAATCCCATGGAAATGGCGGTATTCTTTCTTTTACGGGGAGGGGTTACTATGTTAAAACGGACGGCATTTGTTCTGATGTGCCTGTCACTGTTGGGGATGATCGTGGCAATTGTGGCGGTGATTCGGCGGCTTGGGCCGATCCTTTATGTGATGTTATGTTAAAATAACAAAATATTCTCAATATTCCGGCGGTAAGTTCTTATTTTTTGCTTGCGTAATGAACAAAGTTGTTGTATAATGAAAAACACATAATCGGTTTGCATACCGGTGCAACGAATTGTTTTTAAGAAAAGAGGGAGAAAACATGAAAAAGATCATGTCCATTCTTTTGCTGACAGTACTGCTGATGAGTCTGTGTGCCTGCGCACCCAATGACGGTCCGTCTGCAGAGAACTGTGAGCACCAGTATACAGAAAAGATCACCAAAGCAGCAACTTGCGAAGCGGAAGGCGAGAAGACGCTCACCTGCAGCAAGTGTGGGGATACATACACCGAGGAAATTAAGAAGCAGGCCCATACCTATCTGGATGCCGACTGTGAAACTGCCAAGACTTGCGTTAACTGTAACACAGTCCAGGGCAAACCCAAGGGTCACAATTATATCCAGGGCGTGTGCACCCGTTGTAAAGGAGACCAGCCCGGCTACAAGGCCCTGATGGGTAATACTTGGCAAACCATGGGTAAGACCTTTATTGAAGAAGAATTGGATGTTATCCAGCTGCGCTTTACAGAAGAAGGCTGCACGATCTATGCAGAGGTCTGGGCACCTCTGGAAAATTTGAGTTCCGAGAAGCAGGAAGAATACCTGAAAAATCCGGACAGCCTCATTGAGTACAAGCGCCATAAGTACTATTCCATGGGTTTTGGGGATAGCTGTTCTTTTACTTATCTGGAAGAAGAAAATGTTGCCACTATCAGTGTTGTCAACGGTTCCAATAACGGTACGATCATTATGGAAAGAAAAGGCGAGGGTAAGTTCTCCATTACGGAAGTTTTGGGTGTTGTTATCAACGATATCGTCACCAGCTGCATTACGGTTGGCTCCAATTTTGAAGTTGTAGAATAAAAAACAGTAACAGCCCTGCTGCGAAGCAGGGCTGTTTTTATGGCTTGTGGCAATAGAATGGATTTGCTTTTGCGTTCTTGATTTTTGAAATCGGATAGGCTATACTGAGAATACACACGAAAGGAGTGGTTTCTTTGAGAAAATTTATTCTTTTGGGATTTTTACTGGTGCTGTGTCTGGCTCTGTGCGCCTGCGGGGAAGGTGCGGCGCAGCCCGGCACGGAGGCGGGAACTGCCACAACTACCACAACACCTACAACGAGCACACCCCCCACAACGACCAATCCCACGACATCTGGTCACGAGCACAGCTATACGCAAACGGTTACCGCCCCGGACTGCACCAACGGCGGTTACACCACCAACACCTGCCAGTGCGGTGACAGCTATGTTTCCGATGAGGTAGCTGCTTTGGGACATACCTGGACGAGCGCAACTTGTTCTGCGCCCAAGACCTGCACCGTCTGCAGCGCTACCGAAGGAACTGCCGCCGGACACAGTTATGTTCAGGGCAAGTGCAGCGCTTGCGGCGAGGCTCAGGCTGGCTACAAGGCGTTAACGGCTTGCGGCTGGAGAACAGCAGGTCTTATCCCCAGCGGTGAGGAATTGGATGTCATTACTCTGTGGCTCAATGGCGAAGACTCTTCCATCGGTGCGGGATACTATGCACCGCTCAGCGCGCTGGACCCGGATCTTCAGGAGGAACGCTTGGAATACCCGGAGGATTTGGTTGATTTTAATGGAGAAAAATACTATTCTAAGGGTTTCGGTGACTTTAGACCTGCCTCTTATACCGAGCAGGGGGATACCGTTGTGCTATCTGTTTTGGAGGACGAGGTTGTCGGCACCATAACCATGGTAAGAACAGCGGCGAATCAGTACACTGTTACGGGAATCACCGGTAAGATCATCGACAGTACCATTACCAGCTGCCTGGTAGTAGGAAGCGTCTTTACCGCAGTAGAATAATATACGCAAAAGAGGTGCACACCCGTGGGTGTGCACCTCTTTTTAATATGTGTTATTCCTGCTCCCAGTTGTGCCAGATGTTCTGCACATCGTCATCCTCTTCCATGATGTCGATGAGCTTTTCCATCAGCTTGATGTGCTCGTCGCTCTCCAGCTTCTGATAATTCTGAGGCACCATCTCGATCTGAGCGGAGGCGAAGCTGTACTTCTTACCCAGCGCCTCAGCTACAGCGTTGAAATCGTCGGGGGTGGTGTAGATGGTGAAGCAGTCTTCTTCCGCCTCAAAATCGTCAGCGCCGCAGTCCATGGCGTCCATCATGACGGTATCCTCGTCGAAGTCGCCATCTTCGTTGTCGATGACCAGCACGCCCTTCTTATCAAAGGACCAGCTAACACAGCCGGAAGCGCCCAGGTTGCCGCCGAACTTATCAAAGTGGTGGCGCATGGAGCCTGCGGTGCGGTTGCGGTTGTCGGTCATGGTCTCTACGATGACAGCAACACCGCCGGGGCCGTAGCCTTCGTAGGTGATGGATTCGTAGTTGTCGCCGCCGGCGCCGCCGGCTGCCTTTTCCAAGCAGCGCTTGATGTTGTCGTTGGGCATGTTGGCGGCCTTAGCCTTGGTGATGACGGTGGCCAGACGGGAGTTGTTGGCAGGATCGGTGATACCGCCGCCCTCCTTCACAGCCACGATCAGCTCTTTGGCGATCTTGGTAAAGGCGGCAGCGCGCTTCGCGTCCTGTGCGCCCTTGGTTTTTTGAATGTTATGCCATTTGGAATGTCCGGACATATCTATTTCTTCCCTTCAGAGATAGTATTAAAATTTTCGCATCTATTCTAGCACCGATACCGGCAAAAATCAATAGAATTTCATGCAGTCAGTGTGGCTTTCGGAGATTTTTACCTGGATATCCGGGAATTTTTCAGCGATCTTAGCGGCGATTACGGGGATGACAGGATTTTCTGTGCAGAAGTGGCCCGCATCGATCAGGTTGATCCCCAAATCATGGGCATCCCAGAACTGGTTGTACTTGATATCCGCGGTGACAAAGGTGTCGCATCCGGCATCCAGAGCTTGAAGCATTTCATCGGCGCAGCTTCCGCCGCCTACGGCGACTTTGCGGACAGGCTTGCCGCCGTCAACGAACCGAAGACCGGGGCAGACAAGGGCTGTTTTTACTTGGGAAAGGAAATCTGCAAGGGTTTTCTCCGGTGTATAGCCGCAGCGCAGCAAACCGTCTTGGGAGACCAGGGTAATATCAGAAAGCCCCAGCTTTTGCGCCAAAACATCATTGACACCGCCTTCGGCGCGGTCCAGATTGGTATGGGCGTTGACAGCGCTGATGCCGTGGCGGCAGAGGGTGAGGATACCCCGGCCAAGGGATGTTTCGCCGGTAATGCTGCTGAGTGGTTGGAAGATCAGGGGATGGTGGGTCACCATCAGCTCCGCGCCCCAGTCTGCGGCTTCCTGACACACATGCTCAAAGGGGTCTAAAGCCACTAAAATCTTGGTGACCGGCGTGCTGCGGCTGCCGCAAAGCAGACCCACATTGTCCCACTCCATTTTTAAGGCCGGGGGCGCAATGGACTCCAGATACTCTAAAATATCGCCAACGGTAGGCATGTCGATTCCTCCTGTTCAAATTTTCGTTTATCGGGCAGTTAAGCCTCCCCTTGAGGGGAGGTGCCCCGTAGGGGCGGAAGGGTGAAAAACGCCAATTGCTTACGCTCTAAGGGTATTTCTCACCCCTCAGTCAGCCTGTTAGGCTGACAGCTCCCCTCAAGGGGAGCCTTT
>JAFQCV010000054.1 GCA_017416325.1 Oscillospiraceae bacterium | reverse complement strand
AGTAATAGTCACTGACAACACACTGACAACAAAAATCTTGATAGTCCGTATTTTACGGATAATCTGAACACTCCCGATAATATGAGTAAAAATACCCATACAAAATTAGTTAAGTCACTCTTTTCGGGAGCGAGTGGGAATAATTTGGATTGTCAAAGAAGAGACCAAATCATCCCCAAAGAAACAATTTTGGCTATTCTCTAACCCCATAAAAAACACCCTCTGCGTACAAAACGCAGAGGGTGTTTTTTATACTTACCCCACGCAATGGTGCCCATTGGCTTGGGGATTGGGTCTGAAACGCAACCTTTTCAGATACTTCTATGGGGCGATATATTCATCTACTATAGAGTAGTTTAGTTTCTTCATTCCAGAATACGGTATTTCTTACATGCTGATCCATGACCCGGACTGTGTTATGCGTGCTGAGATGAACCGTGGTTCGCTTTTGGTTATCATAAAAAGAGGCTGATATTTTATGAGGATAACAATCATAACCAGCGGTTTTTGTCAGTATTGTAAAGACGACGGAGAGAAATTTAAATATTTGTCTTCCAATAGAGTGTTGACAAACGCGCATGATGTTGTATAATTGTATACAATAATACAACGAAGGGAGACCTATTATGCTGGAACTGTCACGCCGCACCAATCTGTTGGAGCAGAATTCCTACAAGTATTCTTTGCAAGACATCTCCGAGCCAAACCTTCTGCGGGACATTTACACCCAGGGTCAAGTGCCAAAGGTTGCCTTCAACCATCGCAGAGTGCCTATGAACATGCCGGAAGATATTTGGATCACGGACACCTCTCTGCGGGATGGTCAACAATCCGTAGAGCCCTACACTGTAGACCAGATCGTAAATATCTACAAGTTGCTGAGTAAGTTGGGCGGTCCTTACGGCATTATCCGCCAGACCGAGTTTTTTGTGTACAGCAAAAAAGACCGGGAAGCAATCGAAAAGTGCATGGCCTTAGGTCTCAAATTCCCTGAGATCACCACCTGGATCCGAGCCAGCAAAGAGGACTTCATGCTGGTCAAGGACCTGGGGATCCGGGAAACGGGGATATTGGTCAGCTGCAGCGACTATCACATTTTCAAGAAGATGAAAATGAGCCGCAAGCAGGTACTGGATCACTATTTGGCCACGATCTCTGACGCCTTCGATGCCGGCATTATGCCCCGCTGCCATTTGGAAGACATTACAAGAGCAGATTTTTACGGCTTTGTTGTCCCCTTTGTGAACGAACTGCAAAACCTGTCCAAGCAGGCAGGTATCCCTGTGAAGATCCGAGCCTGCGACACCATGGGCTACGGTGTTCCCTACACAGAAGCTGCCATGCCCCGCAGCGTCGCCGGTATTATCTACGGTCTGCAGCACTATTCCGATGTTCCCAGTGAACTTTTGGAATGGCACGGTCATAACGATTTTTATAAGGCAGTGGCCAATGCCACCACCGCATGGCTGTACGGTGCCAGTGCCGTGAACTGTTCCCTTTTGGGTATTGGCGAGCGGACCGGCAATGTGCCTTTGGAGGCTATGGTGTTTGAATATGCCTCTCTGAGAGGTTCCATGGACGGCATGGATCCCACTGTGATCACCGAGATCGCAGAATTCTTCCGCCATGATGTGGGTTATCAGGTGCCTGATATGACACCCTATGTGGGAAGAAATTTCAATGTCACCAGAGCAGGCATTCACGCCGATGGGCTGATGAAGGACGAGGAGATCTACAATATCTTTGACACTCAAAAGCTGTTGTCCCGGCCTCCCGCTGTGCAGATTGGCAAAGCTTCCGGCCTTGCCGGTATCGCCTACTGGATCAACAGCACCTTCGGTCTGTCTGACAACGAAGTCATCAGCAAAAAAGATCCTCTGGTGGTCGCTTTAAAGGAATGGATCGATAAAGAATATGAAGACGGAAGGCAAACGATCCTTTCTAACAAAGAACTGGAACACATGATCGAGGCCCTCGCCCCCGGTCGTTTCTGTATGCAACAAGGAGGAAGATAAAATGGCTGATTTTCGTACCACTTCTCTGGCTGATCAGGTATTTGAAAAATTGGAGAAGGATATTATTTTGGGGGTCTACCCACGGGGAGAGATCCTCACTGAACTAAAGCTGGCGGAGCAGCTAGGCGTAAGCCGCACACCCATTCGGGAGGCCTTACGCCGCTTGGAACAGGAACAACTGATCGAGGATACCGGCAAAGGCTCTTTGGTTTTGGGCCTTACCCCGGAAAATCTCATTGATATTATGGATATTCGCATCCATGTTGAACCCATGGTGGCCTACTACGCAACCGTGAATCAAACGCCGGAAGGGATCGCAGAGCTTTCCCACGTGATCGATTTGCTGGAATTTTACTGCACCAAGCACGATGTGGAACACCTGCTGCAGGAGGATAATCTTTTCCACAACACTGTGTGTAATATGTGCGGCAGAACTGTCATGAAAAACATTCTGCTGCCGCTGATCCGAAAAACCGGCAAATACCGGCAGATCGCCACGGACAACCACCAACAGCAGGAAAAGTCATTTGAGGAGCATCGGGAGATTTATCGGGCTATCCTGTCCGGCGATGCCGACCTTGCCGCCCAATTGACTGCCAGCCATATTGAGCAGGCAAAAAAGAATATGATTGAAAGGTATGAGCACATATGGGCAAAACCGTAGCAGAAAAAATCATTGCCGCACACCTTGTTTCCGGCGATATGATGCCGGGCAGTGAGATAGCCCTGAAGATCGACCAGACGCTGACCCAAGATGCTACAGGCACTATGGCGTATCTGGAATTTGAGGCTATGGGCATCCCCAGGGTAAAAACCGAGTTGAGCGTTGCTTATGTGGATCACAACACCCTGCAATCCGGTTTTGAAAACGCGGACGACCATCGGTACTTACAAACCGTAGCAGCCAAACACGGTGTCTACTTCTCACGCCCCGGCAACGGCATCTGCCACCAGGTCCATCTGGAACGGTTCGGCAAACCCGGGAAAACCCTGATCGGGTCTGACAGCCACACGCCTACCTGCGGCGGTATTGGCATGCTTGCTTTCGGTGCAGGCGGCTTGGATGTTGCCGTGGCAATGGGTGGCGGTGCTTATTACATCACCATGCCGAAAATGTTCAAGGTGGAACTGACTGGGGCTCTCCGACCCTTTGTGTCTGCAAAGGACGTAAGTCTGGAGCTTTTACGGATTCTGTCTGTTAAGGGCGGTGTGGGTGCTATCATCGAGTGGGGCGGCCCCGGCGTAAAGACCCTTTCCGTCCCGGAGCGGGCCACAATCACCAACATGGGCACAGAGCTGGGGGCTACCACCTCCATTTTCCCCTCCGACGAGATCACAAGAGCATTTTTGGAAGCCCAGGGCAGAGTCGAGGATTACATACCTCTGGAAAGCGATACCGATGCGGTGTACGACCGGGTGATCTCCATTGACCTTTCTGCTTTAAAGCCTATGATCGCCTGTCCCCACAGCCCCGACAATGTGGTGCCCGTAGATTCTCTCAAGGGTACAAAGGTAGATCAGGTGTGTATCGGCTCCTGCACCAATTCTTCCCTTCACGATATGCTGAAGGTGGCTGCCCTATTAAAAGGAAAGACCATTCACCCCAGTGTAAGCCTGTCTATCTCTCCCGGTTCAAAGCAGGTGCTGACTATGTTGGCCGATTGCGGCGCATTGACGGATATTCTAGCCAGCGGTGCCCGGGTGCTGGAGTGCGCATGTGGACCTTGCATCGGCATGGGCTTTTCTCCCAACTCCGGCGGTGTCAGCCTGCGGACCTTTAACCGTAATTTCTTGGGCAGAAGCGGCACGAAGGACGCTCAGGTATGTCTGGTTTCTCCGGAAACGGCAGTTGCAGCCGCGTTAACCGGCCAGATCACCGATCCCATGCTACTGGGAGATATGCCTCCGGTGACACTACCCGAAAAATTCAAGATCGATGATTCTGCGATCCTTGCACCTTTGGATGAGACGCAAGCAAAGAACGCAAAGGTTCTCCGGGGACCCAACATCAAAGAATTTCCTAAGGGGGAAGCGTTCCCAGAAAACTTATCGGCAAATCTCGTTTTGAAGGTAGAAGATAATATTACAACTGACCATATTATGCCGGCCGGCGCAAAGATACTTCCTTATCGCTCCAATATCCCCTTCTTGTCTCAGTTCTGCTTCCAGGTTTGCGACCCCTCTTTCCCGGAGCGGGCCTTGAAAGCCGGCAGCGGTATCATCGTGGGTGGTAGCAACTATGGACAGGGTTCTTCCCGGGAACACGCGGCTTTGGTGCCTATGTATCTGGGCATCCGTTGCGTAATCGCAAAAAGCTTTGCCAGAATCCATGCCGCCAACCTGATCAACGCAGGAATCCTCCCCCTGACCTTTGTAAACGGGGATGATTACGAATTGTTTGCCCAAGACGATGATATTACAATCGAGAACATCAAAGCAGGAATGGATTTGGGACAGCTGATCCTCGTAAACAAAAACACAGGCAAGCAGGTTTCCGTCACATGTGATTTGACGCTGCGGCAGAAGGAGATATTGCTTGCCGGCGGCTTACTGAATTACACAAAGGAGAATAGCAGATGAAAGAAATCGATCTGGCTTGTGCACACTTTCGTCAGGTTCTGCAGGAACAGATTGCCCGTGTGCAAACCATGGCTGCAGAAAAAACCGACTTCTCCCATAAAGATACCGTAACCATCGGTCTTATTCCCGGTGACGGCATTGGACCGATCATTATGCAACAGGCAGAGCGGGTCCTGAAAAAACTGCTTGCAGAAGAAATCGCGGACAGAAAAATCAAACTGAAAAACATTCAAGGTCTTACCATAGAGAACCGTCTGGCTGTGAACCAACCTGTTCCGGAGGATGTTCTCAAGGAGATAAAAACCTGCGACGTTCTTCTGAAAGGACCTACCACCACCCCCATGGGCGGAAAAATGGAAAGTGCCAACGTGACACTGCGCCGGGAATTGGACCTTTACGCCAACGTCCGCCCTGTCTGTATCCCCGAGGAAGGGATCGACTGGGTCTTCTACCGGGAAAACACAGAAGGGGAATATGTGCTGGGAAGTAAAGGCTATGAGTTGCCTGGTCTGGCTGTGGATTTTAAGGTCACAACGGATATGGGCACCCGGCGCATCGCCCATGCCGCGTTCACTTACGCAAAAAACAATGGTAAAAACCGGGTCTCCATCGTTACGAAAGCCAATATCATGAAAAAGACTGACGGCAAATTCACAGCCGTTTGCCATGAGGTGGCAGAGGAGTTTCCCGGTATCATGGCAGATGACTGGTATATCGACATCATGACCGCCAATTTGGTCAACCCCGCCATTCGCAATCAATTCCAGGTGTTCGTACTCCCCAATCTGTACGGAGACATCATCACCGACGAAGCCGCCCAGATTCAGGGCGGTGTGGGAACGGCAGGCAGCGCCAACATAGGTGATCGTTATGCCATGTTTGAGGCAATCCACGGCTCTGCTCCCAGAATGGTAGAAGAAGGGCTGGCGGAATACGCCAACCCCACAAGCATTCTCAAAGCAGAGGCTATGTTGCTTCGGCATATCTGCCGCGCAGATGCCGCCCAAAAGCTGGAGGACGCATTACGATTGTGCAAATGCACCGTTACCGGCACAACAGATGGTGCAACCTGCAAGGAATTCGCAGATGAATTGCTTAGCCTCTTGTTGGATATACAGGAACGGTCATAGCTACGAATGTGGTCTTTCCGGTAGCCATGGTACCACGGAGAAGCAGGAAAGGCCAAAGCTTAGTTTGTTGGACTTGTTGGAGTTGACATAGTTGTGCTTTGTGTTATAAAGTAAGCAAAAGCCACAACGAGCACATTGAGTGGGAATAATTTGGATTATTCTCTAACATCATAAAAAACGCCATCTGCGAATCGCAGATGGCATTTTTATACTTATTTCCCTCAATGGTGCTAACAAGCTTGGGGTATTCCTCGTAATAGCCGTTATGAAACCGTCAGATGCCCGCCAGCTTTAATACTTCCGGGACCTTTGCTTCCCAACCCAAAGCCATGATATGCACACCCTGGCAATAGGGACGACATTCCTTGATGATCTGCGCAGCGATCTCCACGCCGGTAATACCTGCCTTTGCCCGCTCTTTATCGGCGGCAAGGGCATCAATCATGCGCTGAGGCACATGGACTCCGGCCACATGGTTGTTCATAAACTTTGCCATACCGGCAGACTTGGGAATAATAACGCCCAACTGAACAGGTTTCCCGAATTGCTTTGCCTTCTCCATAAAGCGGATGAATTTTTCCGAGTCGAACACAGCCTGAGTTTGGAAGTACTCCGCGCCGGCCATTACCTTGCGCTCCATCTTGACCAGCTGGGCATCCACAGAGTTGGAACAGGGAGAAACGACTGCACCCTTGGCAAACTTGGGAGGCTCTCCCACCAGCGCCTGGCCGCTCAGGTCCACACCCTTTTCCAACTGGCAAGCCGTATGCAGCAAAGAAACAGAGTCTAAGTCAAACACAGGTTTTGCACCGGGATGATCGCCCATCTTCGTGTGGTCACCTGTTAGGCACAGGATATTTTCAATACCCAACATAGCCGCGCCCAAAAGCTCGGATTGCAGGGCGATTCGATTCCGGTCACGGCACGTCAACTGCAAAATAGGCGTTAAGCCAACATTCTTCAGTGCAACGCAGGTGGGCAGACTTCCCATACGCATGACGGAAGACTGGTTATCGGTGACATTCACCGCGGTGATACCGCTCAAGTATTCCTTGGCTTCATCAACCAGGTGACCCACATGGATACCTTTGGGAGGCCCAACTTCCGCGGTGACAACAAATTCACCGTTATCAAATAGTTCCGTAATTCTCATGATCCATTACTCCTTATCAAGCTCAGAATCTGTTGCATAGTTTCGCAGTTGCACAGGGCATTTCAGCGCATCTAAACGACCGAGGCTTTCCAGCCGCTTTTGAATACGCTCCCAGCCGCAATCCATATTGGGGTCAACTTCACACTTGCCATTCTTTGCGCCGCCACACTGTCCATTGACCAAGCTCTTAGAGCAAGCGGTCAGCGGGCAAATGCCGCCGGTCAGATTCAAGTAACACTCGCCACACTGCTGACAGTCATACTGCAGCGGTGTAACGCCCTGAAAACCGGGGAGACGATAGGTGTCGCAGCCTGGGATCACACGCTTGCCCGGATATTTATCGGCAGCCGTTTGCACGCCCACACCGCAGGACAACACCAGCAAGGTGTCGGCATCACCGATGGCTGCTTCATGCTTTTGCAGTCGCTGGGTCAAAATTTCAGGATTGCAGATATAGTCGGTAACCAGCGTGCCGGTAACGGAACCGGCAGCCGACAGTTCCTGAATCAGTTCCTCGGCTTCCTGTTCGGGGAAGTGAACTTCCTTACAACCGTGGCACACAAGAACAAACACCTTGCCCCGGAGCTGACACTGTATGACCTCTTTATTTTTCAGTTCGGTGATCAGCATATTACTTCAGCCCCCTTACACCGTTTTTGCCCATCTTGATCATTGTGACCAAAGGCAGCTTGGAAGAGCAGATGTATTCGCAGCAACGACATTCCATGCAATCCATGATGTTCATGTCTTTGCAGCCCTGCCAATCCCCAGCGCCCACAAGCTTGAAAAAGCGCAGCGGCTTCAGCTCCATAGGACACACATCCACGCAGCGACCGCACTTGATACACTCCTGAGGCTCTGTCTCATCATTGTCAACAGCGATGATACCGTTGGAACCCTTCATAATGGGCGTGTCCAACGTGGTTTGGGGGAAGCCCATCATAGGTCCACCGGCCTTGAGCAGAACATCCTCGCCGGAAACACCGCCGCAAGCTTCCACAAGCATAGATGCCGGGGTGCCCACGCGAACAATAAAATTCTGAGGATTGGGGATGTACTTACCGGTAACGGTGGTCACACGCTCGATCAGAGGCATACCGGTCTTAATGGCATCGGCAACGGCTTTGACTGTGGAAACATTGCTGACACAAGCTCCCACATCCGCAGGCAGTTTACCGCTGGGAACGCTGCGTCCCAGCGCCCGTTTGATGAGCATTTTTTCGCCGCCCTGAGGATACTGGGTGGCAACTTCCATAACTTCGATATTGTCGATGTCAGCGGTTTTTTCCCGGAGCAGCGCGATAGCATCGGGCTTGTTCTCCTCAATGACGATAATGCCCTTAGGGGCATCTACTGCCTTCATTTCTGCCAACAGGCCGAAAATAACATCATCTGCGTACTCCAGCAGCACCCGATGGTCTGCAGTCAGCATAGGCTCACACTCACAGGCATTGACAAGCACAGCATCAATAGGCTTGCCGGGCTTCAGCTTCACATATGTAGGGAAGCCCGCGCCGCCCATGCCCACGATGCCCGCTTTCTTAACGATCTCGACGATCTCATCAGCAGTCAGCTCTTGCAGAGACTTGTTGGGCTTAACCGATTCGTCCAGCACATCCATCCCGTCGTTTGCAATGACGATACTGAGGCAGGTGCAGCGGGCTGCGTGGGGACGCTCCTCGACGGCGACAACTGTACCACTGACAGAGGAATGGACCGGTGCGGAGATAACGCCGTCAGCTTCACCGATCTTTTGTCCAACCTTAACATAGTCGCCTACATTCACAATAGCGCAGGCAGGCGCGCCCAGATGCATGGACAGAGGGATCACGACAGTTTCGGGAGCAGGAAAACGAACCAGAGCCTTGTGCTCCGTGGATTCCTTCCCTTCCACAGGATGGATACCACCGTTCCAGCCTTCCAAACGCTTTTCACGAATCGCTTTCACATATTCGTGAATGACCTTAAAGTTGACTTTGGAATAATCCCGAAGCTGCACCGTCTGGGCTGTCAATTCCTCCAAGCGGCCCTGGTCTGCCAGACGCTGCTGGATCTTTTCCCAAGCACAGTCCTTATCCGGACTGACCTCACACTTACCGTCCTTGGCGCCGCCGCACTGACCGTTCAGCAAGCTCTTAGAGCAGTCCACCACGGGGCAAATACCGCCGGTGATGCCCAGATAGCACTGCGCGCAGGCATCGCAGGTCTTCTTGGTCAGAGCCATGCCATGCTGTCCATCCCGATGGATGGTATCGCTTGCGGAGTAGACAGGCACATCAACAGTCGCTGCAGCGGTCTGTACGCCCAAACCACAGGACAACACGATCACATTTTCTGTTCCCTCCGGCAGCTGCAGCGTCTTATTGGCTTGATTCTGATTGCACAAGAAATCCATCTTGGTTACTCCAGTGATGGTTTTATCGAGACCAGCTGCCAAAGCAACCACTTTATCACATTCGGATTCTTCCATAGTTTCAAAAGCCTTGAAGCACTTATTACAGGCGATCACAAAAAGATTGTCCTTGTTTTCCAGCAGATCCGCCAGTTCTCCCCACGGCTTAAGGACATATTTGGTGTAGTTTTCCAACTCCTCACCTTCCTACCAAAAGTATATCGGTCAACAACTCCGTAGTCATATCATCGCAAACAAATTTTCACGATTGCCGAACCGGCCACAGAGAATCGGTGTCATGTATTCATTTCGTGAAAATTCTACATATGGAACTATTATATCATATAATTCAAAAAAAGCCAACGATAATTTTATGATTTAAACCGGAAGAATATGTGACTGTGATACTGTCGTCAGATCCTTATCGTAATCAAAAGGCCGCGGTGTTTATCAAACACCGCGGCCTTCTGATTATTTTAAATATTTGATCCTCATTTATACGTTAGCTTCGTTTTAACACCTTACCGAACAGCACATAAACCGCCAGCAACGCCGCTGAATACAGTACCATCAGCAGCATATATCTGTCAGAATATACCGCATTGATATAGTATGTCGGTGGGAACAGATACTGCAGCTCACGCAATGCGCCAAGGTCAAAAAACACCGGGCAGATCACCAGCATGACGACAACCAAAAGAGGTAATACTGTACCGACAATCACCAAATTTCCGCACAGTCTGCGAACAGTCATCGCAAACAGCGCCACTGTAACCGCATACAGTATCAGCAGCAGCACTTCCCTGCCTCCCGAAACCGCCAGTCCTGCCAAAAGCAGGGCAGCAAAGGCAACCGTCCCAATATTCAAAGCGGAAATAACCTGGCAGCCAAATTCCACCGCAGCCTTATTTTTCTGCGGCACCAGAGAAAACGTGCCGGTCTGCTCATCCTGAATATAATACATCGCCGAAGCCAATCCACCCAAAGCAATAACCACAGCCAACAGACCGCGAACAACCGTCAGCAGGTAGTTTGCCTTCTCCGGGTCCTGAACCTCTGCTGCAGATTCCAGATAAGCAAATTCAAACAATTGGGTATCCCAGGCAAATTCATCATAATGACGCAGCAATTCCTCATCGGCCACCGCATCCAGCTGAGGTACATTTTCCCGAATGTAGGACAGATAAAACGCTCTGGAACAATGGCGGAACATTGCCCCTGACAATTTTTCTCTCGCCAGTTTCAATACAACGGAATTTTCCCGTTCTATCACCCGGATAAACGCATTTCTTCTGACCGGCTTTTGGACAAAACGGTAGATGCTGTTTTCCAAGTCCTCCCCAAATATCCACGCCGCATCCGCTTTGCTGTCGCTGACCATCTTCTCCGCAGAATCTGGCGTGTCACAAAAAACATAAAGGATCAAATTCGTGCTGTCCTTCAGTTCCTGCATCACCTGGGTTGCCAGAGGATCTTCTCCCTCACTGGCCAAGGCTATGGTGAGCACACCACTGTCTTCCCGCGCCACCGCGCCATAACCAAAAACCAGCAACGGAATCAAAAAAAGGATCAATACAAACGTCGGTTTCTTATACAGGCGCTTATTCAGCAGCAAGAACCATTTGAAAATCTTTTTCATCCCGTCACCCCCTTACGCCGGCAACCCTGATCCTGCGAACCAACACAGAACCGGAGAAGAAGATGCATCCGTAGGCGAGAAGCGCAGCAGTCGTTTCAAAAGATGATGTGTTCTTAACAATGTCAGCAAGCTGTATTCTGGCAAGTCCCGTAGGCAAAAAACAGGACAACTTCTGCACGGCATCCGGGAAAAAGGTAATGGGATACAAGCATCCACTGATAAAACACAGAGTAAGTACCCCAAAGAATTGCAGCAGCACACCGCTGACAAGATCAGAAGCTATTTCATACATCAAAAAGCTCATGGCACTGAGGCTGAAGAGGATCGCAAGCCCCTGCATCACCACAAGCATCGTAATCTTGTACTCAGACATTGCCGCAGCGCATAACAAGACGATTCCCGCAACACAAAACATGCCCAGAAAATACACAATATAGTCGCAAAATACTTGCATGAATATGGATCTGCGGTGCGCGCAAAGCATTCTGGACAGTGCATGATCCCGCCGGATCATTGTCGGTGCGAAGGTCAGACAGATCAGCATAAACAGCAGAACACATAAGCCGCTGATCAGATAGCCGTCCAGCCCCAAGCCGTTAAAGGTCTCCAGCCTGGATGCGCGGTACATATTAGAGCGTGTAAAAACAAATTCAGCATACTCGATACTGATGTCATAAACCACCTGGGAGCTATTGAGGCCTTGGGACTGCATCGCGTTTTCTGCACCATAGATGCCTTTTTGCGCTTCGATCAGCAGCACTTCAATGATCCGTGTCAGCTCATCCTTAAACATGGATACCAGGCTGAGAGAGCCGGAGGTACACACGAATTTCAATGGCATGATCTCGCCCCGTAATGCCGCATCCAAAAAGCCATCCGGAATCACGATAAAAGCGGAAATATCTCCCCCGCGCATTGCCTTTTCCGCATCGTTCTCCTGCATTTCCACCAATTCAACGGCAAAACGGGAGGAATCCAAAGATTCCAGCGCCTTCAAGCCAAGTGTGAGATAGCTATCCCCTGCCGTGCCCACGATGCCAATTTGAAATCTCGTGGTTTTTTCCGTGTCCTCATTCATGCTGTTGATCGCTCTATATGCCACAAACACGCAGCCAAACAGCAAGGCAGCCACCAGCAAAACCGATGGGAATATCCGCAAAAGGCGTTTTAGCTGTATCAAAAAATATTTCTTCATCTTACAAGCTTTCTACCAGTTTTTGCACATTTCCGTCATAAGCAAACGGAACCAAAACACCGTCTTGAATGATGTACCATGTATCACAAAGATCCAGCTCCATCACATCATGGGTCGTCAGCAGTAACAGCCCACCGGATCGCTTATAGTGCCGCAAATAAGACGCAATGCTCTGCTTGCAAAAAAGGTCCAGCGCCGCCGTGGGCTCATCCAACAGCAAAATGGGCGGTTTTTTTGCCATGGCGCAGCCAATGGAAAGGCGCTTTTTCATACCACCGGACATTTTAGATACTGTCACGGCAAGAAAATCACCGATCCCCAACAAAGCGAGAACGCCGTCAGTCAGTTCTTTTTCCATGGTCTTCTTATCGTACCACAGCAGCAAATTGTCTTTTGCGGTCAGCTCTTCGATCAGCGGCGTTCCCTGAGGGACATAACCCACCAACTCAGCTCGCTTTTTATTGTCTTTCAGAAGGTCAACACCGTCACACAGAAAGCCGCCGCTGTCACATCTTTGGATACCCGCAAGAATAGAAAGCAGTGTAGACTTTCCGCAGCCGTTGGCGCCAAGAATACCGATACAGCTGCCGGTTTCGGCAGTCAAACAGATGTCCTGCAACACTTGCTTTGACTTGTATTTTTTCGCAATGTGCTTAATTTCTATTTGCATATTTTTCTCCGGATAAAGTATTTGGCGCTGTAAACAGCGCCAAATACCAACATTTCAGATTTCTGTTATGGAATGAAGTTTTTCTTAATTCCAGCTCTCGTCGGACCAGTTTGGGTTAGGCTGGGACATGTCCTCCGCGGGTGCTTTTACAGCCGACTCAAGAAGCTCTATAAAATCAGCCGCGCCGGCCTTTTCCAGATTGTCCATAACCTTATCCAGAACCAGCTTTTCTGCCCATTTCTCCATGGCGCTGCTGTCGGTAACATCCACAGCGTTGGAAGGCTCGCTCAAAGCGGGGCCATTGGACTCGGCAGCCTTCAAAGCAATGCCCAGGAGCAGCTGGTTATCGCCCAATACATTCAGTTCGATCCCATCACCGGTCAACTTGATCTGCAAGGAAAGATCGGCAAGCATTTCCACCTCGCCACCAACAATGCCGCTGATAACATCCTTATCAGGAGTCAGGGTGATGGTGCCGGTCTCCTCGGTCAGATCCTCCACCTTCACGGTCAGGATCTCCATATCCTCCACGCTCACGGTGTATGTACCGCTGGTCTTGCCGTCCTTCTTGGTACCGGTGCCGCCAAACTTGAAGTCATCCTCTCCCGAGTTCTGGGTATCGTTGGGGATCGCAAATTCAACCGCAAACTTTTCGCCCTCGGTAACGGAGTAGTAATAAACCATGCCGCGATCTCCATAGCCGGGCATAGACAGCTTCATACCAATAACGTTGTGGTTCTTATCAACATAAGTATCCAACTGGATAAAGCTCTCGGTATCGAACTCAGTCTCTTCTTCCAAATCAGCCAACAGGTCGGTGACCGCTTCCTTAAAGTCGGTATAAGCATCCTCTGCACCGATGTCCTGGCCCGCCATTTCTTCAACGGCCTTGGCAACATCTTCGATGATCTTCTTCAAATCGCCATCGTCCTTGGCCGCTTTCAAAACAGCCTTGGCAATATCCATGGCGTCTTTTTCATAGATCTTCAAAGTCAGAACCGTACATTCCTGTTCCAGACCGTACAGCTCCAGCTTTTCAGTGGACTGATCCACGTTGTCCAACTCAGCCAGAACCAAGGCAAGATAGCGATCCAGTACCTTGGTCAACACCTCTGCGTCGGGCAGGGCTTTTGCAAGCTCTGCCAGCATCGCTGTAGAAGATGCACCGCCTGTAATCGCACCGGGAACCGTCTCACCGGCTTCAAGCTTCAACCACTGGTCATTCAGCTCGGGCAGGCCGATATGCATGACGGAATCCGCCATATTCATCAGCAGATTTGCGGTGATGATATGCTGACCTTTCAGGCCCAGTGCCATCTGGATCGCTTGCATCTGGTCCTTCATGCCAACATCCATATCCAGGTTGATCTCTTGCAGGAAAGAAATATCTACAGGCGCCTCGCCAGCAAAAATGGCCTGCTCCAGCAGATCCATAAGAGGATCACCCACAGTCAGAGTCATGTTCACCTTTGCGCCGCCAGTCTGATCCATTGCGTTGCTTTCGCCCAGGCCGCCAAGAATTTCACCGTAAACTTCACCAACGGAATCAATGACCGCACTCAGGTTGTTTTCACCCAGCTTTTGCAGGTATTCTTCTTTTTCCAGGCCCTCGTATTGGGCGGCATTGTTCTTGTCATTGGAATCTCCATTATTGTCAGCACCCTTGCAGCCTGCAAGCATGGCAACACTGCCAAACACCAATGCGGCTGCCATGACCACGGACAAAATGGTTCTCAGTAATTTCTTCAATTCCATTTTCACTATCGATATAGCAGAGCTATATCTTCTCCTTTCTAGAATTTATCCTTCACAGGATAATATCATTATATTACATTTTTGTAAAATTGCAATATTTTCCAGTTGAAAACCCGGACTCAATTGTGCGGGAATGTGTAATCCACACAATGCACGGTCTTTATTCCAGCCGTGATTTCAGCGATAGCCCAAAGCTGACTTTTTCACATTGGTTGCCCGGATGTAGGGAGGTAATTCGTTTTCCCATACCGCGGCTGAAAACGCCTCGTGAAGCCGCTTCAGTTCTTCCGGAAGTTTATGCAGTAATTCCATACAGGGTTTTCTGTCGGTTATGTTGTGGGCATCGGATGCCGCTATCTGTACCAACCCATGCTGCATACAAGCCATCGAAAAGTTTTTGTCCCGCCTGTCGAACAACGCCTGCACGCTGACCTGCGCCAAAGCGCCCAAATCGATCAAGCGCTTAAGCAGCTCCGGCTCCTCCCGAAAATAGATGTACCGCTCCACATGCGCAAGGATCGGGATCAGCCCTTTGCCCAGCAGCGCCTCAATGACCTGCCGCAGATAAGCGGGATATCTGCCCCCGGGCAATTCCAAAAGCAGATAATCGCTTTCCCCCAAGGTCAGCTTTCGCAGATCCAGCGCCAGCAGCTGCTCACAGTAGCGCACCTCCGCGCCAAGACGGATACGGCAGTTCTCCCGGGGAGCCAGCACAGCATCGAGTTCTTCCCATGCCTTCTTTCGCTTTGCCAGGAAAAAGTCGATGTTATTTTCCTCCGGAAAGTAATGCGGTGTCAAGTACATGGAACATACCCCGGATTCACAGGACAGTCCGAGCATGGCCTTCGCCTCATGAATATCCTCTGCTCCATCGTCCATTCCGGGTAGAATATGGCAGTGAAGATCAATCATACCATTTCTTCCGTTTCTTTCCGCTCTCAGAGTAACCATAATGATTGTATCGTCCGTAATAGGACTTTACAGCCTGAGCATCAACTAACCTATCATAGCCGGACAGAATCGTACCAATAGTGTTGGCCTGGACTGCATCAAGATTCTGCTTAGCAGCCCGCACTTGATCCCGGGTAGATGTATTATGCCGCACGACCAGAATCACACCGTCACAGAATTGACTCAAAGCAGCGGCATCGGTCACAACGCTGACAGGAGGCGTATCACAGATGATATAATCATATTTTTCACTCAAGCGATCCAGAAGTTCTTTCATTTGCGGAGAACTCAGGAGTTCCACCGGATTAGGTGGAGTAGTACCTGACAGCAAAACATCGCAATTCATCTTGGGATACTTGAAAATACACTCTTCCAAAGTTGCCGCACCTGTCAGAAGCGATGTCAGTTCCGCTTTATAGTCAGAACGCACTCGCAGCAGACGACGCAATGTAGGACTTCTCAAGTCACAGTCGATCAGAAGCACCTTCGCATCAGATTTTGCCAGTACATAGGCAAGATTGACCGCCACAGTGCTTTTTCCCTCGTTGGGAATAGCGCTGGTGATGATAAGCTTTTTGTACTTTTTGCTGATGGATGCGAAACTCAGGTTAGTACGCAGAGTTTTATAGGCTTCTTCATATACAAAGGGTGCGTCATTTGTAAGCAGCAGGGTATTATCCAGCAGGTTTCCATCATGCTTCCCCATAATATTTCCTCTCCTTACTTCCATTCTTCTGCTTCATGCAATATTCGTAATCCGGAATCACACCCAGAACAGGGAGTTCCAGATCATTTCGCAGATCCACTTCCGATTTATAGGTATTATCCAGCAGGAACCGCAGCAGTACAACAACGATAACTACCACCATGCTAAGGAACGCAGCTAAAACGGTATACAGATTGGTGTTGGGTGCAACCGGTGTCTTTTTCAAATAGGCAGGCTCGACAGTTTTCACAGAACCCGCCTGCACTGCATCGATGATGATGTCCGGGCAGATTTCTACGATCTGCTCCACAATTTGCAGCGCCTGATCAGGATTGGTGGACTGGACGGCAATTTGCATTACCTGAGTATCGTTGACAGATGTAACCGTAACCATGCTGGCTAACCTATCCACATCCGTTGTAAAGTCCAGATTCATGCTTACCGGTTCCAACACTTTCCGGCTGCGGATGATAATGCCATAGGTATCTACCAGTTTCTGTGCAGAGGTAATCTGATCACTGGTAACAGAGCCAGTCTGCTCCTGTCTGGAGTTGACAATCATCTTTGCGCTGGCCTCATAAACCGGATCCACAAAGAAACTATACACACAGTAGGTGGCAATACCGCCAATTAGGCCTGCCGCTATTATCAGCACCAGATATCGCCTTAAGAGCACAAACAGCTCCTGAATACTGATTGCTTTTTCACTATATCCCTTCGTTGGATTCATACTTGAACCTCCTGCCTTTCAATTTCGTATAAAAATCGTAATCTGCTCTTGTTTTGCATGCTATCCACGGAAAGGAAAGACAATATTGCATATAACACGGCGTGTCCGCCACAGATTCACTGTTTTTATCTTAGTGCTGTTTCCATTCCCTCCGCAATACCTTCCGTGCTTTCGGAACGAAACAAAATTTTAATTGTAACAAAAATTATTCTCAGATCTTCAAAAAAGCTTGGATGGGCAATATACATCAGGTCCATCTGAAGCTTGTTGTAAGGAGTCGTGTTGTATTTACCATATACCTGGGCATAGCCGGTCAATCCGGCTTTTGCCTGGAGCCGCAGACTAAATTCCGGCAACTCGCTCTCATACTGCGCCGCGATCTCCGGCCGCTCCGGTCTGGGTCCAACAACAGACATGCTCCCACCCAGAATATTGAACAGCTGAGGAAGCTCATCGATACGCAATTTTCGTATCACACGTCCCACCGGTGTAATTCGGGGATCAGCCTCCCCTGTAGACAGACGGGCGACACCGTCTTTTTCCGCATCCTGACGCATAGAGCGAAACTTCAGAACATAGAATTCCTTTCCGTTTTTCGTCAGCCGTTTCTGCTTATAGAACACAGGACCGCCATCCGTCAGCTTTACTGCCACAGCGGTAATCAGCATAACCGGCGACAGAACAAGCAGAGCTACCACGGATACCACAATATCAAACAGGCGCTTAAATAGCAAATATTCCGGGGCAGGATCGTATCTGTCTACACGCAGAAACGGCAAATGGAATAAATTGACCCGCTTTGCACCGCTCATCAGGACATCCCCGATTCGAGGAATCACATAAGCTGTAATATTCTGTTCCACACAAAACTTCAGGATCTTGTTTCTGTCACTGCTGTGAACTCCGCAGAGAAATACCGTTTCCATCCCACAAATATCTTCGTGCTTATTTGCGATGCATTGCGATGCGCTCACAGAACGCAGCACATTGAATTTCTTTCGAAGCCCATAAGCACGAATCAATCCGTCAACACTCTCGCCATAGTCATATACGATTGCCGTTTTCTTTGGAGGAAATGTTTTGAAATACCATTTATGCGCTGCTACACACCAAATAATCGAAAGAAAAGCCTGTGCAACCAGCACCGCTCCCATAGCCCAGAGGGAAAGAAATCTGCGGCAAACCAAGCACAGCATAGTATACAGCAATGCGTCAGCCATAAACATAGCAAGGCATTGGCTGTATACCATTTCCGAAATCCGTGCCATGGAAATATAGAAGCTTCCGTAAATCCGGCCGTAGGTTATATACAGTAGAGCAAAAGCACCAAGAACCAGCCACACAAGGTTCCACTGTCCATCCAGACCATCAGTATGTCCATAGCAGAGCTGCCACACCAGCAAGACAGGCATGGTCACCAATAGGATATTTAAAATTTTCACTATGCGGAGTGTAACACGATAGGAAAGGGATTCCATTATGTTCACCTTTTCTTTCTCTCACAAAGTTTGATTATTAGCCGCGGGTCTTTCCATAGACAATGATCCGAAAATCACCCGACGAGTTCTAGTCCCTGCGGAACAAATCTCTGGAATACACCTTGGATGCAACCGTTTCCAGTTTACTGTCCGAGCGGTTGGCTACGATAACCGCAGATCTGTCAACAAATTCATCAAAATCGTTCACGACATCACAGTCCATAAAACAGGAGCCGTTTACCAATGCAGGTTCATAGATAATGATGCTGACACCTTTTTGCTGTATTCTTCTCATAACGCCCTGGATAGAGCTGTGACGGAAATTGTCACTATCTGTCTTCATCGCCAGCTTGTAGATACCCACAACGATTTTCTCAGCATCGCAAAGCGCGGAATAACCGGCTTTTTGCAAAATTTGGTTTGCAATAAAATCTTTTCGTGTGCTGTTGGCATCAATGACCGCGCGAATCAAGTTTTCCGGGACATCCCGGTAATTAGCCAGGAGCTGTTTCGTATCCTTCGGCAGACAGTACCCACCGTAACCGAAAGAAGGATTGTTGTAATAGTTTCCGATTCTTGGATCTGAGCATACACCCTGAATGATCTGGCGCGCGTCCAGTCCCCGCATTTCTGCATATGTATCCAGCTCATTAAAAAAGCTTACCCGGAGCGCGAGGTAAGTGTTGGCAAACAGCTTCACCGCTTCGGCCTCTGTGCTTCCCATAAAAAGAACATCGACAGGAGCCTTTAATGCACATTCCGATAACATTCCGGCAAATTGCTCTGCCGCTACCCTCAGCTCCTGATTCTCTCCATCAAATCCAACGACAATTCTGGTAGGGTACAAATTGTCGTACAGCGCACGCCCCTCACGCAAAAACTCAGGATTGAATATAATGCGATGATGTCCGTGCCGGTTGCATAAGCTTTTTGTAAAACCTACCGGGACCGTGGACTTAATTACGATGGTTGCCCGGGGATTACAGGCAATCACATCAGAAACCACAGATTCCACAATAGAAGTATCAAAATGATTCAGGGTGCTGTCATAATTTGTGGGTACCGCAATGACAACATAATCAGCCTTCGCATAAGCAGCTTGACTGTCGAATGTTGCCGTCAAGTTCAGTTTGCGTGTCCGTAGGTACTCTTCGATTTCGTGATCCTTAAGAGGAGAAATCCTGTTATTGAGCATATCAATCTTTTCCTGGACCACATCCACAGCATACACGGTGTTGTTTTGCGCCAATAGCACCGCCATAGATAGGCCAACATATCCAAGACCAATGACAGCAATCGTGTAATTCTTCATTATCGCTCCCCGCACTTTTGAATATTTATTTATCATGATTTGCTCACACTGCATTTTATCACGCACACTGTAACGCAAAATCAACATAATCAGCACGATGCACTACCCTCTCACCGGTAATGCAACCAACAATCTTGCTAAAATAATTACCCTGCCAAAACACCCTATAAAACATAGTCGTGTCATCCGTACCGCACAATTATTATTTATTTGAAATAATGAGTTTCTTTCCTTCTCTTTCCAGCAGTTCCTGTTTGTAGCTGGGAAATACGCCGTTGGCAGGGGTAAATGTCAGTTCCCCGAACCAGATCCTGCCATCTGTCTCATAAAGATCCACGCGAACAAAATCAAAGTCCTCAGAAAGCTTGCGGGCAATGCTGAGCATCTCTTCCAATTTTTCGGGTTTGGAAATGGAGCCTTCACCCGGACCGTGTCCGCGGTAATTCTGCAGACCGTCAATAGGATTCCATTGGGTATCATACAGATACATCGCTACAGAAGACCCTTTTCCCTCCACTGCTGATCTTGCCCTGCAGGCAAGGATAAACGAAGGCTCCCCGTTCAGACAGTGGATTTTGTAATCTACAAGCTGCCCGGCTTCCCCAATATAGGTCTCACAATACGCCCTGTGGGGAATGTTCCGGTAATGAGGCTCTACAGAATATGTGCCGTATGTAGTATTCAGCCATTGACGCACCGCTTCCCTGCATGCTGCCGGATCCATTTGCTCTTTATCTAGGCAAATGTAATTCATCCGGCATCCGTGGGTGGCTTTCAGTACAAATTGATTGGGAAACTGGGAAAAATCCAGTTCTTCCGCAGAAGAGACCGGCATGCCGTGTACGGGAATCAGGATGTGTTCCAACCCTTTTTCCGCAACGTACCCCCTTGCTTCCCACTTGTCGGTACAACGCACGGGATCATTCGCAAGCGCATGCAAACTGATATAGGAAACCTTATCCGCAAGGTTTTGAGGATTGCGAAGATCCAGTCTCTTGCCGAAACGCAGCCTGACATCCAGTTTTTTTGCAAAATCGATGCCAAAGCAAGCTTCGGCACACCCAAGCATCAAGCCATAGGTTTTTTGAAGCATCTTGTATAAATTTGCTTTACCGCTCATGTGCGTTTCTCCTATCTTTACGGACACGCAAGCCAAAACCGGTACCTTTCACAAAAGCCCACATCAATACGCCGAGAGCGGAAATAAGTACGCCTCTTTTTTCAACATGCCGATAAAGCTCCCAATGATATTTCGCAAGTCCTAACTTGTTGGATGAAACCGACTGCTTTCGTACACGGTAATCCATCAGAACATCTTCCAGGCCGTAACAGGCGTCTCCATCCCGAAGTATTTGAAGCCATAGGGCAAAATCGTTGCGTTTTCGAATCAGAGGGACCTGTCTGTCTCCAAAATGATGCCGGTCATAAATGACCGTAGAATTGCCGATTGGATTGCTGAGAAAGAAGGTTTTCCAATAACCAGCCACGGAATGGGGCAATATCACGGTATCCAATGCGTGACCGGCTTCATCCATTTTCTGATAACCGGTACAGGAGAAGAAGCATTTCTTCTCTTGCATAAACGCCAGCTGCCGTTCCAGCTTGTCCGGGCACCAGATATCGTCACTGTCTAAAAAGGCGATATAATCGCCCTGTGCCAGACGAAGCGCCTCATTTCTGGCCTTTGCAGGTCCACCGTTTTCCTGTAAATATACGTAGTGAATCCTGGGGTCCTCCAAAAAAGGAGCCACAACATTCGCAGTATCATCTGTAGAATGATCGTCTGTGATCCACAATTCCCAATTTTCGTAAGTTTGCGCTTGCACAGAAAGAATAGACTCAGCAATAAACCTCCCGCAGTTATATGTCGGCATAATAATCGAAACTTTCATATTCTCCAAGACACTCACCTCATCTAATTCTCATATTCATAGCCATTCATGACCAAATCCGGCCACGCGCAAAAATGGCAGAATGTTGCTCCCAGAGAACCACATCTCTTAAGCGACAACCTTATGTTGGCCTCACTGAGAACCATATATAAAACCACTCAGAATGAAGTAGTTGAACGGTGTGTTGATTTTTCGTAGAAATCTGTTGCTAACGCCAGCATCGTAATATTCCAAATTGGTTTATAGTTTGTCAACCCTAGTGACAGACACATACCGATCATGCCAAAATACGCACCAAGAAGTGAATACTGTCGGTATTTAATAAATACCCGTAAAACAGAAACCTGTGTCGCAAGCTCAAGCAACAGCCCAACAACACCAAGGTTAATCAAGTCTTCAATATACAGATTGTGAGCACCGCTGTGCCTCACCGTATTGACAAGAACAGCCGTTCCATAGCCGTGACCAAAGAGCATGCGCAAAATACTATCCTCAGAAAAATGCTGAAGAAAGAATTGCCAAATTCCCGTACGTCCGGTAGTTCCGTGTTCTGCAATGAAATCCCACGAAAATCTTTGCGCTACATTTTCCGGCATCCATTCCAAAATCAGATCAAAAGCACCAAATAGCACTACAATTATCAAGGCTGTCAGAACAACATTCCGAATGGTATGTTTTGTGCGCGAAAAATTAACACAAAGATGCGCAAAAAGGGCAATCGTAAACGCCACCAATGCGCCACGGGAACCGGTAAGTAGTACAACGGCAAGGATAAAAATCATTGGAATAATATGTATCTTTTTATCCTGCTGCAGCATGCGATTGCAGTGGTAAGAAAAAGTATACAAAAAATAGCCGTTAATATAATTAGGATCGCTCGTCTTTCCACCTAATGCAAGAATCAATCTTCCGTCTTTGGAAACATCAGACAACAGTAGCATCAAAATTATCACGATCCAGCCGCCAGCAAAAAGAGCATCCTGCATAAACTGCAACTCTCGCTGGTTGTACTGCTCCATCGCGCCAAGTGCAAACACCAATATCAAATTCAAGGTTAATGTTTTAATAAGTGTACTCGTCTTAGTCACACTAATCGAATAAAACAAAGATACAATAGTTAAGAGCCAAAGAAGCAGCTGGAAAACCAACACCGCAGAAAATCGAATCTGTAGTTTTCTCAGGTCCAAAAATACGAGAAAAAGCGGAATGAACGAGACAAGCTTCAACATTGAGCCGACCGATCCAATATTAAAGCAATCCAAACCCGCCAACAAAAAATAGAGTCCAACACCGTATACAACCGGACGGATTGATTCATCATTTGCTATTCGCTTATTAGCCAAAATCAACGCCACCTCCGGAAAATTCAGTAAAACGCACATTTTTACCAGTAATCAACATTATAACATATAAGCCCTGGTTTTACAAGACAAAAAAACTCCCGGAGAGAAACTCTCCGGGAGCAGTTTTGAATTATGTCGTAATAACCTACTTACTCAATTTAACACAAATTAAATTCTTAGTTAGACAGAGTAACTTCATTCGTCTCAACGACATTGCCGTATGCATCGGTAATCACGCACTTGTACATTTGTCCAACACGGTGTGTCAACAGCTGAACCGCCAAGCTACTGGACTTGGCGCCAGCCATGCCACTCTTAGACCATGTCTGACCGCCGTTGTTGGAGTAGTACCACTGGAAGTAAACATCCTCAGTCTCTTCTACGATCACGCTAAAGGTCGTATACTCACCAATTGCAACATGCGCATCAGTGGGCTGCTTAACAATGTTTACACCAACAGCCTTCACATACAAGGTAGCGGGATCAGACTCAAAGGTGTTGCCGTATGCATCGGTAATCACGCACTTGTACTTTTGGCCATTACGGGATGTATATGCCTGAACCGTCAAGGTATCAGTCTTGGCGCCATCCATGCCACTCTTAGCCCAAGTCACACCGTCGGTGTTAGAGAAGTACCACTGATAGGTAGCGCCCTCCATATGGCTTGCCTCAACATGGAACTGACCCACAGAACCATTGACCGTATAGACATCAGTAGGTTGTGTATCGAAAACAACCTCATCCTTCGGTACAATCAAGGTAGCAGGTTCGGACTCATCAAGGATATTGCCCTCTGCATCGGTGATCACACACTTGTACATATGACCGACACGGTGTGCCAATACATCGACCGTCAAGGTAGCGGTCTTGGAACCGGTCATGCTGCTCTTAGCCCAAGTTTCGCCCTGGGTGTCAGAGAAGTACCACTGGTAGCTCACGCCCTCAGTCTTGTTCAACTGAACGGTGAACTCTACAGTACCACCCAGCTTGCCCTCGGCATTATCAGGATCGCGGGTAATGCAAATGTAATCAGGATCCTCAATATGGCACTCAGTACATTCACCGTTATCGAAGTTGTGCTCAGCCAGAGGCAGGTCTACAGTCTCGCGGGAGATCTCGTGAGTGCCGCAAACAGAGCAGTAAACTACGCTCTCGTAAGAACCGGCAACAGTACAGGTGGACTCGGTGCGGTTCTCTTCCACGGCTTCACCGGCAGTATGCTCAGCCAGAGGCAGATCCACGGTCTCGCGAGAGATCTCGTGAGTGCCGCAAACGGAGCAGTAAACTACGCTCTCGTAAGAACCGGCAACAGTACAGGTGGACTCGACGCGGTTCTCTTCCACAGCTTCACCGGCAGTATGCTCAGCCAGAGGCAGGTCTACAGTCTCGCGAGAGATCTCGTGAGTGCCGCAAACGGAGCAGTAAACTACGCTCTCGTAAGAACCGGCAACGGTACAGGTGGACTCGGTGCGGTTCTCTTCCACAGCTTCACCGGCAGTATGCTCAGCCAGAGGCAGGTCTACAGTTTCACGGCTCAGTTCTTCACCGCAGTGAGCGCAGTAAACAACGCTCTCGTAAGAGCCGGCAACAGTGCAGGAAGACTCAACGCGGCCCTCTTCCACAGCATCGCCACCAACATGTGCACCCAGAACGCCTTCAGCATTCCAGCAGTAGCCCTCGGGAGCAGCCAGCTCAACAGCCTCAGCCTTGGTAACAGAACCGGAGGCATAGACCAGCTTGCCGGTGAAGGTGCCGCCGTTCAGTACCAGGTTACCGCCGGTAACTTCGACGATACCGGAGATGTTGGAGTTGCCGGAAACGGTGACAGTGGGTACAGCATAGCTTGCGTACTTGCAAGCGTCGAATGCGTAAGCATCGCCGCCATCATTTACGATGATGGTAGTATCGATGATTTCAACATTGCCGCTGTT
>JAFQCV010000053.1 GCA_017416325.1 Oscillospiraceae bacterium | reverse complement strand
GCGTTTGGAAATATTTTTCGTGTCGCTTTCCTGCTTTATCAATATACCTTGCGCTGTATCGACCATCCTTTCTTTGGTAGATACCCTTACCACATTCTTTGCCTTTGAGATTCTTTCCCATAGATGAACTCCTTTCCGCCTTGGCGAAAAAGAGCACACTGCTACACTATAATAATAACACAGTGCGCCCTTTTTCTCAAGACAATAATGAAAACTTTTCCACAAGAATTTGTGAGATGTTATCAGATATAAAGGGTTTTGCTGATAAACTCTTCAAATTCCTTGCGCTTTACCAATTTCTTTTTCCCCACGAACAAGACAAACGGGCAGTTCGGTTTACGCAGCATGGCATCGATTCTGTTGATGCCGATGTTGGTGAGATCAGCTGCCTCCTCGATCGTTAGTGTGATCTTGTGGTAAATTGGCACGGGATTCATAGCTTTGGACATATGAATGCCTCCTTCAAGAATATTTAGAAGTTTGGCACATTCATCTGACTGCAATGTCCGGCTCATTGCAGTGCTGTTCAATTCACTTGTTCATTCATTTTGTGGTGAACTTCTATGTTAATAATATATGAGAGTTAAAATCGCGTTTCAAGAAAACATCATTTTTCTAAGAAAAAATTATTTTTGTATCGGTTTTTGTATCAAAAAAGAGGGTAGAGCACATGTTGATTTCTTAGTGGCTCCACTTTTTAGAGGGAAAAAGTGTTGGGAATACAGGGAAAATGCGCTGTTATTTTTGTAGGTTGAGATAATGGACGAACGCGTTTTTTGGGATAAAAATCGCCCCATAAGTCCATATAAATCCATGTAAATGGCATAAAAAAAGGACCCTACAACTGTTAACCGCATGGTCGTTGGTACCAAGCGGTACCAACGCGTATCATTTGGTAACAAATTGTCCGGTTTTACAGGAAAAATACGAAAAATGGGAACATTTTGGCAATGTAGGGTTTGAGCTTGACCGTAAATTTGATGTAAATTTTAGAAATAAAATGGGCACCGAGATTTAACAAGCTCGGTGCCGATTTTTATGCTCGAAAAAGCTTTGAAATCTTCCTGATTTCCTTCTTCTGATACTCGGGTAGAAGGTGGGAATATGTATTTGCGGTCACTTTGGAATCTGCATGCCCTAAGAGTTTCGATACTGTTACAATATCGATTCCGGCTTCCAAACATCTTGTGGTAAAGGTGTGCCGCAGGGTGTGAAAGGTGGCATCTTCAATGTCGGCAACATCTAGCAGCTCCCGATAATACTGATAAAATCTTCTGGGTTCAATTGGCGTGTTCTTGCGACTGAAGAACAGGAAATCGTCCTCGCTGTGCTGATATCCATGTTCCTCCTTCCAGGAAATTGCTTTCTCTTTGTAAGCTTGAAGTTCCGTTTTTAAAGCATCAAATATATAGACCTTACGGATAGAGGCCTCCGTTTTGGGTGGGGCGATATCCAGTATGGATGGGTGTGAGCTGTCGTATTTACTGTGATGTCGAGTCAGTTGTTTTGAGACACTGATACAGCCTTTTTTGAAATCAATATCCTTCCACTGAAGTGCCAGGAGCTCGCCTTTGCGAATGCCGGTATACAGATCCAGAATCACGGCAAACATCAGAAGTCGCTCAGATTCTCTTGCGGCAGTCTCTAACCGCTTTTGCTCTGTCACAGTCAGTGCGCGTGCAGGATGGCGGCTTTGCTTTGGCAGCTTCACGCCCTGAACGGGATTGTAGTTTAGCATACGGTTTTGTATAGCGTAGTTGAAAACCAGGGAGATAAAGTTACGGATGCTGGTTAACATTTTGGGACTGAGTTTTTCTCCGGTGTCTGGATTCCTCAGCGATAATAGATGGCTTTGGATCATCAGATTGGTGATGTCCGCAAGGCGTTTGTTACCCAACTCACCAAGATGCCGGTTGATAATATTCTTATAGCCGTAATAGGTGCTGCCGCGAACATATTCTTTGGAGTACGTTTCCACACACTCAGTAGCCCAGTCGGACAGGGTAGTGGAGGAGGCAGAAAAGTTTTGAAGATTGTGAATTTTGGCATATTGAATTTCCTTTACTACCTTGGTTAGTTTTTCGAGTGTCTCCTTTTTCGTTCTTCCGTAAACGGTTTGCCGCTTGCCTTTGTGCATAACGGTAACTGTATACCTGCCGTCTTTTCGTTTTTGGATGTGGTACTGAGATGGATTTTTCATAATTTTCTCCTTTTTGATGATGTTTTCTTGAAACTCAATTTTGAGTCTACCTAAATTATAAATACAAAATATATAGAAAGGAGAATTGCCCAATGGAACAACGTGTATACACAGCCAAAGAGGTTATGGATATGCTCAAACTTGGCAGAACCTATACCTATGAGTTGTTAAGCCGTGCCGCCGAAACGGGTGAACCATTTGTGGTGATGCGCATTGGCAAAAGTCTGCGCGTACGGAAGGATTCTTTCGACGCGTGGTTTAATGACGGCTGCAAGGGTTTCTTTGAGAAATGATTGCAGAAAGACTCTGCCCACAGGCGTGGGTGCCAGTGGGCAGAGTCGTAAGTAGGGGATAGTTATTCCACTAAACCGTATTTGACTTTGATACGATCCAGCTTTTCCAGCATCGGTTCGGCGGCGATCATAATAAAGATCACCGTTGCGGCGGCATGGATCAGGTCCATGGGAAGGCCGGAAACATAGTAGGCTTTCAGCATTTCCCAGTTGACAGATTGGGAGTTGTACATCAAGGCTGCGGCGGGGTTCATAATGCCGCCGTAGATGATCACTGCTGCAAATGCACCGAAGGTAGCAAGGCTTCCTCGGCTACGGCGGAGCAGGCCCTTGCGGAATAGCACACCTGCTAAGAATCCGATAATGCCCATGCTGAACATCTGCCAAGGCATCCAGGGGCCTTGAGAGAACAGGACATTGGACACCAGCATAGTGACAGCACCCACCAAAAATCCGGTCTCACCGCCAAAGGCAACGCCTGAGATAATGACCAAAGCCAGCACCGGCTTGAACTGTGGTAGCATAAAGAACACAGACCGTCCAGCCACTCCGATGGCACAAAGAACTGCTATGGTCACCAGTTCTCTCGCCTTGGGTTTGCGGCTTTCAAATACTAAGAAGAAAGGAACCATACACTCGACCAGTACCAGCATAGCGGTCACATTATAATGCTGATTGCCCAGATACATCACACCGGCAAAGATGGTCAAAGGGATGCACAGAACGATCAGCACCGCTGCCACCAAAGTGCGCTTGCTCAGCTTTCTTTGCTTTGCCGGAATCTGCAGCATAGCAGACGGTGCGCTTCTGCGATCAATTGCAGCAATAAACACACCAAGCGCAGCAATCAAAACCAAGTATAGCAGAAGCTGCTGTTCGCCACTTGTGCTGATGCCGCTTTGGTCAATGAGTGCGGAAAGGTCTGTGATGCTGGTAGCATAGAAGAACACCAACAACGCAATTATCAACGAGATACCGGCAAGCGCTTTTCTCCATAGTGGTAATGGCTTGGGTTTGAAAGTTACCGCAGTTTCTTTCACCGCAGGCAAAGGCGTTGCCTCTGGAATCTCCGGTTCGGTGGGCAGTTCTCCACCGCAGCAACCGATGATATCTGCAACTGTAACAGCTTTGGGTATCAAGTGCCGAGCCATACGGTTGGCAGGTGTGGTATAGAAGCTGTTGCCGGAGAAGAATTCCCGGGGTGTACCCTCTGCCACGATGCTGCCATCAAAGAACAGGCCACACTTGTGAGCATATTCCGCGCAGAAAGGTACATCATGGCTAACCATCAGAATGGTCACGCCTTGGGCAACCAGCCTGCGGAGAATTAGAGCAAAAGTCACCTTAAACTCTGCGTCAAAGCCCTTGGTAGGCTCATCAAGCAGGAGGATGTCCGGTGCGGTCAGAAGAACCTTTGCCAAAGCAGAACGCTGCTGCTCACCGCCGGAAATGTCGTAGGGATGGCGGTCCAGAAACTCCCGCAGACCGCACAGCTCGACAATTCGGGCAACCTCTGTGTCCTGCTGTTCTTTTGGAATTTTCTGTCCGCGAAACACTTCATAGAGATCTTCCCGGACGGTCCGTTTCACAAAGAGGGTTTGGGGATTCTGCGGTAGGTGTCCCAATTTACCTTGCAGGCGAACATCGCCACGATAGGCGGAACGCAAGCCGGAGATCACCTTCAGTGTGGTGGATTTACCGGCACCGTTGCCACCCAGGATAGCATAAAACTCACCCTTGCGCAGTTTTAGTGAGAAGCCTTTCACCACATCCGGGGAGTCTTTCTCATAGCGGAACCACAGGTCATCACATTCCAAAGTCACATCCGACCGATATGCCGGGGAATCTTTTTCAGCCAATGGCAGAAGTGCTTGTTCCTCTACTCGCTGAGATAAGAAGCTGCTACCGTCACGGACGGTCATAGGGCAATTAAGTTTCGTTTCCACCGCTGCCCAAACACGCATAGCGGTGGGCATGGCAAGGAACATTCCGCTGCCCTTGTCCTTTAACTGCAAGCCCACATTCTCAGGCTTATCGTCGCAAATAATTGCGCCTTCGTCCATAACAATGACCCGTGTAGCAAAAGGAAATGCCTCTTCTAAGCGATGCTCCGTGAGAATGATCGTTGTGCCAAGTTCCCGGTTGATCTTGCCCAGCAGTGCGAGGAAGTCAGCAGCGGCAATGGGGTCAAGCTGTGCGGTAGGCTCGTCCAGTACCAACACACCCGGCTGCATTGCCATCACGGATGCAAGGCTTAATAGCTGCTTCTGACCACCGGACAGCTCGATAACATTCTTATAAAACCAGTTCTCGATACCGAAGAAAGCGGCGATCTCAGCCACACGGCGGCGAATGGTGGGGGTGTCATATCCCAAACTCTCCAAGCCGAAAGCCAGTTCGTGCCACACCTTATCGGTAACTACCTGATTTTCCGGGGATTGGAGAACATAGCCGATTTGCTGTGCCTGCTCTCTCTGGCTCATTTCCGATAAGAGTTTCCCTTGATAGCGGATCTCACCGGAGAACAGACCGTGGGGCGTTAAGCAGGATTTTAAGTGCCTGAGTAGTGTGGATTTACCGCAGCCGGATGGGCCGCAGAGAATCACAAA
Organism: Oscillospiraceae bacterium; assembly: GCA_017416325.1. Taxonomy (GTDB): domain Bacteria; phylum Bacillota; class Clostridia; order Oscillospirales; family Oscillospiraceae; genus Faecousia. Next base: position 3,310 of record JAFQCV010000053.1, on the reverse strand, counting down.
CTCGCCTTGCTGAATGGTAAAGGAAATATTGCGAAGAGCCTTCTTCTCGCCCTCCGGGTATGTAAAATCTACATTTTTGAATGAATAGCTTTCCATTTTCTCTCCTCTAATGCATTCAGCACCACGGGCATGATGCACAAACCAAAATAAACAAATTCAAAGGCCATAGTCACCGTATTGATACCCACATAGCGAAGCCGTGGGAAATACAGAAAACCGAAGGCATCGATCATATTTCCTGTTAGTAAACAGAAATCGCAAAAACCCAAATACAGCATTGCCATCTTATCCCGGTCATCAAAGCGGTAGATGGAAAAAGCGGTACGGCCTTTTAGCCCGTAACCCCGGCTTTTCATACTGTCGGCAGTTTCAATGGCATTTTCCAACGACCAAGTCACCATAATGGACAGAACCGTAATAGCAATCTTTGTCCGGTGCCAAAGGCTACCTTCCGAAATATCTCTGCCGATGCTTTTCTGCGCATCAATCACCGCATTCATCTGTGCCTTAAACTTGGGAATAAACCGCAGAGTCATACTCAAAACCAATGACATTGCCGGGATGAGCCTGCCAAAAAGGTAGATAAACTTATCGGAGGTGATGACCCGGCTGAAATTCGTAAACCATAGCATCACAGTGGCGATCATCACACCGGAAGACAGTCCGTAGAGAATGCTTTCCAAAGTCAAGGGGTTGCCCGTTGGGAAGTACAGCAAAATCGTCATACCTTCGTGGCTGAAGGCCGGGTTCATAAATGCTGTCAGCAGCATAATAGGTAGACACCAGCGCAGCGTAAACAGCACAGCTTTTTTGCCTTCCGTTTGCACTGCATAAACAATCGCGCAAACAAGCGCAATGCCCTGTGCCAACGGATGGGTCAACACCATAGAAAAACCAATCACCAGGGTAAAGTACAGGAAATTCACCAAGGGGTGATATTTTTGAAATCTGTCAATCATCATATTTACCACGACCCGGTGCGGCCTACATCATTTCCGAGGTCGCAGGTATATCTCCACTCTACCACATCGCCGTCTTTCAGTTGATAGCGGGAACAGCCGTAGTTTGGATACCAGCCGTTGACCCGGTACATCCAACCGGACAGCTCACCGCAGTCAAACTCATACAGATTGTGGATTCCCTCGATGTAGGCACTGTTATAGATAGGTGTCCAGGAGGATTCCATATGGATACCCTTTTCCTTGCACACCCGCTGAAGAACATCAAATACGGATTCTCCCTCGTAGAAGGTCACGGTGGTCTTTTTCAAAATTACACCGCCGGAAGGAACCATTTCCAGCTTGTCAGGTTCCAGCATGCTTAGGTTATTGAGAATAGTGGAGCACTCAATAGAGAAGGTGCAGGTGTAGGTTTTGCCCTTGTTGACATCCTGATTTTCCGGCTCTACCGGCTGAGGCTTGCCTTCCGGGACGGGATCGGTATTGTACTTGTCTTTGCCTCCGTTTTGCTCCGGCTTAGAAAGGTAGTCATCTTGTCCGCCTGTGGGGGTGGAAGGTGTTTGATCGGGTGCGGTTGTTTCGGTTGACGGAGTTTGATTTTCGTCCTCAGGATTCGCATCGGGACGAATGGTAAAATCATTCACAGAGCCGTCCAAAGTCAGGTTCAAAATGGTAGTTTTGCTTCCGGTAACGGAGACCGATGCAAACACCTTTTCACCGGTGTATGCGGTAGCACTTTGGGCATCCCATTTCTCGTTTAGATAAATGGAAAGAAGTGCAGAAAAGCCAAAGGCATCCGCCTGGGTAAGTACAACGTTGATGTTTCCACCATAGGCCTTGCTGATCTGCACGCCGAGATTGATTTCTTTCGGCTCAGCAATGTCGCTGCCAAAGATGGTCCATTCGTATTTGTAATCTCCGGATTTTCCGGTAAAGACACCGATGGCATTCTCACTCTTGACCTGTTTGATAATACTTTCTTTAATAACTCCGTCTTCGCCAATTCCAATAGGATCTTTCAGATTGACGCTTTCCCAGTTGCCCTCACAGGCGCATAGAGAAAGCATTATAATAAAAGCCAATAATAGACTCAGTATTTTCTTCATCATTATTCTCCAATCACCAGTCTGCCGTTTTTGACCTTCAAGGTGTCCGTGGTCATAGCGAGACTTTGACTTTCGTCGGATGCGGCAAATACTGCATCCTCTACTATCAAATCAAGGACATCTCCCGGTCTTGCGCTTCCCCGGAGACGGAATTTCAGCCGCAGTACTACATTGTAATCGTCAGCCAAAAGCTCTTTGGTAAATGCGTTTTTACCACCGGTCATATCCAAATACATAATGTTGATTGAACCGGTATCATTGCTGTTTTGCACGTTGCAGCTCCAATCAGGAAGCTTTTGCCCGGAGCTGTTTTCGTCACTCAAAATAAAAATGTTGCCTTCCTCCACACCCAGAAATTCCAGTCTGGAAGAATCAAAAGCAATACTCATACTCATTGCGGGGTAACGGGCATCTCCCAATTGGGAAATGGTTACATCCAATGTGAATTCCTCTGTCTGGGATACAGAAAGCTTTTGGGGCGTTTCCACAATCAAAGTAGGCTCGCCGGGAATTGGGAGTTCACTCCTTTTGTTACACTGTGTCAAAAGTACGATAACTGCTGCTATCAGGACACAGATACCCACGATCCAAGGCCATCTCTTTTTAAGAAACTTTTTCATAGAAACACTCCTTAAAGTGGGCGGGGATAAACCCCGCCCGTCAGTTTTTTAGGGATTGGTGGTCAATGTAGCAGCTTTGGTAACAACAAGGTATTCGCTCTTGTTCACGAAGGCTTCTACAATACCCAGAGCATCAAAGGTATTGATACGGCTGTCACCATTGACGTTCATTGTAAGGATCTGATCGTCGGTAGGTGCATCACCCTTGCGCAGCCAGGCATCCACAGCGTTCAGTGCGTCCTGTGCGTTGATCACACCGTCACCGTTGGTATCACCAAAGGTGATTTGGGCAGCAGCATCTTCTGCCAAGGTGAAGTTCGCTTTGGTTGCAAACTGCGCCATATCGATGGACGCATCCACCAATGCTACATAGGTGGCAACACCGGTTTTTGCAGAGATCTCTTCGCTGTACTTAAAGACATACTGATTGGTACCGTCGTTGTAAGTCAGCTTGGTAGCACTTTCGATACCGACTACAGACACAGCAACAGCCTTCTTAGTGGCGGGGATCAGGTCGATATCGTCACCGGTATACAGACAGATTGCACTGTAGGAGATACCCTTTACAACTTCAATATTACCTGCAGCGGTAGTGGCGTCAACAATTACCATTGCGTTTTCATCG
>JAFQCV010000014.1 GCA_017416325.1 Oscillospiraceae bacterium | reverse complement strand
TGACGGATGAGGTGGTCTGCGAAGCAGAAAGTTAGGTTTTGTAACGGCTGCTGCGCAGCCTACACCTCATCAGTCACCAAAAGCGGTTGCGAAGAGCCGCCTTTGGTGACAGCTTCCCCTCAAGGGGAAGCCTTTGCAGCTGCCCGAGAAATGTCAATTTTTCTTCCATATACAAATCCGTTAACATCCGGTAAATTTTTTGTAAATTCCGCCATTTCGTCAGGGAAATGTATTGCTTTTACCTGATTTTGGTGTAAACTTAAAATACCGAATTAGCAGCTTCTGCTGTGTTGAAAGGATACTAAAATGCTGGAACTTATTAACATTAAAAAGGATTATCCCGCCGGAAGCGGCACTGTCCATGCTCTGCGGGGAATCGATCTGCAATTCCGGGAAAGCGATTTTGTGGCGATCCTGGGTCCCTCCGGCTGCGGTAAGACCACCATGCTGAACATTATTGGCGGTCTGGATCAGTATACCCACGGAGATCTGAAGATCAACGGCCGTTCCACCAAGGGCTTCAAGGACCGGGACTGGGACAGCTACCGCAATCACTCCATTGGCTTTGTGTTTCAGAACTACAATCTGATCCCCCACCAGACTGTACTGCAAAATGTGGAGCTGGCGCTGACCCTGTCCGGCGTCTCCAAGCAGGAGCGGCGCAGACGGGCGAAGGAAGCTTTAGAATCTGTGGGGCTTGGCGACCAGCTGAGAAAACGCCCCAATGAAATGTCCGGCGGACAGATGCAGCGTGTGGCAATCGCCCGGGCGCTGGTTAACAACCCGGACATCATCCTGGCAGACGAACCCACCGGCGCGCTGGACACCGAAACCAGCGTCCAGGTCATGGATATTTTGAAGGAAGTAGCAAAAAGCCGTCTGGTCATCATGGTCACCCACAACCCGGACCTTGCCGAAACCTATGCCACCCGGATCATCCGGATGCTGGACGGCAAAATTACTGACGATTCCGCCCCCCTCTCTGCTGAGGAAGTATCTTCCCACCGGGAGCATGACCGGCAGCGGCTGGCAAGTGCCAAGAAAGAGCGCAAGCCTTCCATGTCCTTTGCCACCTCCTTTATGCTGTCCCTGAAGAACCTGTTTACCAAGAAAGGACGCACCCTGCTCACTGCCTTTGCCGGTTCTATCGGCATCATCGGCATTGCGCTGATCCTGGCGCTGTCCACCGGCATCAATGACTATATCGATCAGGTACAGCAGGATACCCTCTCCAGCTATCCCATCACCATCGAGGCAGAAAATCTGGATATGGGCGCTATGATGCTGACCCTTATGAGCAATCAGCGGGAGGAAGGCGAGGAGCACGGTCTGGACAAGGTCTACTCCTCCAGCATCATGTACGACCTGATGAACGCCACCCTCAACGCAGAGGTAACCACCAACAACCTGAAAGACTTCAAAAAGCATCTGGATGCCGGCGGCGGTGGGATCTCCGATCTTGCCACCATCCTCTATAGCTACGATTTTGATTTTGATATCTATACCAAGGACACCGACGGTGTCATCATCAAAAGCGATGTCATGGCACTGATGCAGGAAGCCATGGGCGCCATGTTCGGCGGTGACTACTCTTCCTTCTTCAACTCCTCCATGGGTTCTATGTACCAAAGCTTTGATGTGTGGGAAGAGCTGCTGCCCGGCGAAAACGGTCAGCTTCTTGGGGATCAACTGCTGGACCAGTACGATCTGATCCACGGCAGCTGGCCCGCCGCCTATGATGAAGTGATCCTGTTTGTGGACAGCAACAATGAGATCTCCGATCTGATGCTCTATGCTTTGGGCCTCATCTCCTCTGAGGAAATGAACGAGACCCTTAACAGCATGACACAAGGAAAACAGGAAGCTGCCGAGCAGCTGAGCTGGAGCTATGAGGATCTGTGCGGCATCACCTTTAAGCTTCTGCTGCCTGCGGAATATTACCAGAAGGATGCCATCACCGGCAGCTATGTGGATATGTCCAAGACCGGTGCCGGCATGGATTTCCTGTATAACAGCTCCGAGATCGGCACCCAGCTGAAGATCGTAGGCATCGCCCGCCCCAATAAGGATGCCACCTCCACCATGGTCACCGGCGCTATCGGCTATACCCAGGCTCTCACCGCTTATGCCATTGACACCACCGCGGGTATGGATGTAGTCAAGGAGCAGCTGGCGAACCCTAAGCAGGATGTGCTGCTGAACCTGCCTTTCGCCACCGGGGAAGAAAAAGAGCCTACCGACGAAGAGATCAAGACCGCCATTACCGAACATCTGCTGTCTTTGACCGTTTCTCAGCAGGCTATCGCCTTTTTAGATGTGATGTGCCAGCCTTCTGCGGAATATGTTGCTGCCCTTGTGGAGCAGCAGGTAGGCCAGCTGACCCGGGAAGATGTGGAAACCATGATCGTGGATAAGTACGCCGAAGAAATGGGCGTGGATGCCAGCACCGTCATGGGCTATATCCGGGAAATGAGCGACGAGGAGCTGTTCGGCCAAGTCCGGGAGGCTGCCGCCACCCAGATCAAGGCTCAGTATGCCGCCGCCACGGAACAGCGGCTCAGCGCCATGAGCCAGGAGCAGCTTGCGGGCAGTCTGAAAGCCGCCATGTCTGACAGCACCGGCGGTATGATCCCGCCCCTGACTATTGAACAGTACCGTTACTTGTACGAAAACTATATGCCCCCCACGGTATCCCAGTCCACTTATGAGGATAATCTGAAGCTGCTGGGTTATGTGGATAAAGAAAGTCCCTCCACCATCTACCTGTATGCCACCACCTTCGCGGATAAAGATCTGATCGCCGATCGGATCCAGGAATACAACGATGGTGTTGCCGAAGAAGATAAGATCGAGTATACCGACTATGTGGCGCTGCTCATGAGCTCTATTACCGCCATTATCAGCGGCATCAGCTACCTGCTCATTGCTTTTGTGTCCATTTCTTTGGTGGTCTCCTCCATCATGATTGGTGTTATCACCCTGATCTCTGTGCAGGAGCGGACCAAGGAGATCGGTATTCTCCGGGCAATCGGCGCGTCCAAGCGCAATGTTTCCCGTATGTTTAACGCCGAGACCCTTATCGTGGGTCTGTGCGCGGGACTGGTGGGTATCGGCGTATCGCTGCTGCTGACCTTCCCCATCAATGCCATTTTGCTCCACTTTACAGGACTGACCGGACTAAAGGCTGTGCTTCCCTTGGAGGGGGCCATCATTCTGGTCATCATCAGCGCCCTTTTGACGCTGGTTGCCGGTATCATTCCCTCCCGCAGCGCCGCCAAGAAAGATCCTGTGGTTGCCTTGCGAACAGAATAAACCATACAAAAATTGCCTGTTGCGTTTGAAACCAATGTCGTTAAGTTAGTGTCATTGCGAAGCCAGTGCTCACACTGGCTTCGCAATCTCCATCGTACGAGGGGGATTCCCACGGCTGCTAACGCAGCCTCGGAATGACAGGAATCTCTTAACTTAATGACATTGCTCTTGCAGCAGGCAGTTTTATTTTTCATATCCCAAGCAACCCGTCGAAGCTTCCCGAAAAATAATTGTATACTTTTCCCTAAAATTGTGTTATAATAATCCTAGCATGTGCCGGGTGGGCAGACCCGGGCAGACTGACAGAGCGCTGCTCTGCTTCGCAAAATTCCATAACTATGCAGGCGTTTTCCTTTGAAATGGCGATACAGGGCCGGGACAAAGGTAAGTGGCTGCTTGCTTTGCTTGGCCTTTTGGCCTCAAAAAACGAAAGGAGTCCTATTTTGGCAGAAAAACTCAAAATCATTCCTCTGGGCGGTTTGGATGAGATCGGCAAGAACATCACCGTCCTGGAATACGGAAAAGACATGATCGTAGTAGACTGCGGCCTCGGCTTCCCGGATGAGGATATGTACGGCGTGGATCTGGTGATCCCCGACTTTTCCTACCTGGTCGCCAATAAGAAAAAGCTTCGGGGCATGTTCATTACCCACGGCCACGAAGACCATATCGGTTCTATCCCCTACTGTATGCGGCAAGCTCCCTGTACCATACATGGCACCGCTATGACCAACGGTCTGATCAAGCTGAAGCTGGAGGAGCACGGTCTGGCAGATGCCATCAAGCTGATCAATCATAAACCCGGCGATGTGGTAAGAGCAGGCTGCTTCACCGTGGAATTTATCCATGTGAACCATTCCATCGCCGATGCCGTTGCTTTCTGCATCACCTGTCCCGTGGGCAAGGTGATCTTCACCGGCGACTTTAAGATCGATCCCACCGCCGTAGGCGGCATGACCGACCTGGCCCGGCTGGGCGAGCTGGGCAATCAGGGTGTGCTGGCATTGCTGGCAGACTCCACCAATGTGGAGCGCTCCGGCTATACTCCCAGTGAAAATGTGGTGGCGGAAAGCCTGGACCGGCAGTTCAAAAACTGCGACCAGCGGATCATCGTCACCACCTTCGCCTCCAATATGCACCGGATCCAGGCTGTCCTTGCCACCGCCCAGCGCTATGGCCGCAAAGTGGCAGTCACCGGCCGCAGTATGGAAAACATGCTGAAGGTAGCCCAGGAGCTGGGTTATCTGAAGGTAAAAGCCGGTACGATCGTAGATTTGGGTGCCATTAAGAGCCTGCCCAAGAACAAGGTCGTTATCGTTTCCACCGGCTCTCAGGGCGAAAATATGTCGGCGCTTTACCGGATGGCATTTTCCACCCACAAGCAGATCGATATCACCGCCGGTGACCGGATCATCATTTCCGCCTCTGCCATTCCCGGCAACGAAAAGGCGGTCTCCCGGATCATCAACGAGCTGTACCGCAAGGGCGCCGATGTGGTGTATGAAAAGAGCGAGGGCCTGCATGTTTCCGGCCACGCCTGTCAGGAGGAACTGAAGCTGGTCCACGCCCTGGTCAAGCCGAAATTCTTCATCCCTGTCCACGGTGAGCAGCGGCATCTGCAGATCCACGGCAAGCTGGCGCAGCTGATGGGTATGCACCCGAGAAATATTCACATTGGCGAAATCGGCACAGTCTTCGAGCTGTCCGGCAAGACCTGTAAGATAAACGGCTCTGTGCCTGCCGGTAAGGTATTCGTGGATGGCACCGGCGTGGGCGATGTGGGCAGCGTGGTGCTTCGGGATCGAAAGCACCTGGCAGAGGACGGCATGATCGTAGTGTGCGTGAACCTGTCCGCCGAGGACGGCAGCGTCATCACCGGCCCGGATATCATCACCCGGGGCTTTGTCTATGTGAAAGAGTCGGAGGAGCTGATGGAAGACCTGCGCTGCGTGGTCATGGAGACCCTGGACCGCTGCGGACGCAAGCGCACCCGGGACTGGGCGACTATCAAATCCGCCATTAAAAACGATCTTTCCGGTTACCTTTATAAGCACACCAAGCGCAACCCCATGATCCTACCCGTTATCATGGAAATTTAAGAATGAAGCCGCCCTTGCAAAAGGGCGGCTTTTGTGTTTTAATGAAGATAATCAAATTCCCGTTTATCGATTAGATCGTAGGGCGGGGGCTTGCTCCCGCCGTTTACATGACAATATTTAAATAGTTTGTATTTTGTGTCAAATTTCCGGTGAAACATCTAGAAACGATTTTATGTTTGTCATGTTTGCGGCGGGAGCAAGCCCCCGCCCTACAAACAAACTCCCCGAAAAATGGCAATTTGCCAACAGGAAAGGAAACACCGCTATGCGTTATTATTTCGCCCCTATGGAGGGGATCACAGACAGCATTTACCGGTGCCTGCACCACCGCTTTTTCCCCGGTGTGGACCGGTACTATATGCCCTTTCTGTCCCCTACTGTTCATCGGGAGCTGACAAATCGGGAGGCCCGGGAGCTGCCGCCGGCTGCCAGCGAGAATTTCTCGGCGATCCCCCAGCTGCTGACCAAAGTGCCGGAGGATTTTTTGTGGGCGGCAGAGAAATGCCGGGAATTGGGATATGAAGAAGTGAATCTGAATCTGGGCTGTCCTTCCGGTACCGTTACCGCCAAGGGAAAAGGCAGCGGTATGCTCCGGGATCCGGATGCTCTGGACGCCTTTTTCGATGCCGTCTTTTCCAAAGCCACCCTTCCCATCTCCGTCAAGACCCGGCTGGGCTTTGAAGATCCTGCGGAATTTCCTGCCCTTTTGGAAATTTTCAACCGTTACCCTATAGCAGAACTAACTGTGCATCCCCGGGTGCGTAAGCAGTTTTATGCCGGAGATGTAGACCTTGCCATGTTCCGTTACGCCGCCCAAAACAGCAAAAACCCCATCGTCTATAACGGCGATATTGCCGATACCGCCCGGATTCAAGAGATTCAAAACCTCTTTCCCCAGGTGCAGGCGGTGATGATCGGCCGGGGACTTGTGGCAGACCCGGGGATGCTCACCCCTGGGGGTACGGACCCCCAGGTCCTGGGGGCATTTATGGATGCGCTGCTGGAAGCCTATCTTACCGCCTTCGGCGGCTCCCGGAACGCCATGTTTCGGCTGAAAGAAAACTGGAATCTGGTGCTTTCCCGGTTAGACGGCTGCGAAAAGTTGGCAAAACGCCTTCGCAAGACCACCGATTTAGCAGAATTCCGAAGCATCACCCGGGAGATCCTCCAGGCTTATCCCTCAAAATCGTAAACGGATACATAGCAAAAAGCACTGCAAATAATTGCAGTGCTTTTTACATTAAGCTGCTTTTTGAATTGTGATGCCGCAATAACCATCGCCGCACATAAATTCCATTTCATTTCCCTGGGCATCCGTTACCAGCCACCGATAGTCCGTGCCGGTTTCTTCCACGGTAAAGCCATAGCCGCTCAAAGAAGCCAGATAGTTTTTCAGCTTCGTCTTGTCCGCGCCATCCGGTTCTCCGGATTCCGGAGGATTGGTAGCGGCGCTGGTGTTCAGCCCGGACAATTCCATTTTATAGGTATTGCCATCCACCTGACTGGTGGACCATCCGGCAAACGGCAACTCAGGCAGCAAGGCCTCAAAATCATTTTTTGCCCAGCCGGTATCAAAGGCAGGCTGATTTCCCGTTGCAGCCTGGGTAGAAGCATTGGTTGAAGACTGCGTGGAAGCTTGTGTCCCGGTGGTATTTCCCGCTTGCGGACCGTCACCGTTTCCGCAGGCAGCCAAAGACAGCGCCAACAGCAGCGCCATCATAAGCGCAAAAACTCTTTTCATAACTACCTCCAAATAACTTTACGCCTTATACCGGGGCTCACAGGTGAGGTTCACACCCAGGCGCTTGAAGGTCTTCTCATCCACCGCAGAGAGGATCACCGAGCTGTGGACCTCGCAGCCACGAAGCTTGCTCAGCTGTTCCATAGCCAGCTCCGCGTCGGAATTGGTGGCCGCGCTGATACTCAAGGCAATCAGCACCTCGTCGGTATGCAGCCGGGGGTTGCGGTTACCCAAATGGTCCACCTTCAAATGCTGGATGGGATCAATGGCGTTGGGAGAGATGACATGCAGCTCATCCGGCACGCCGCCCAAAGCCTTCAGGGCATTGATCAGCAGCGCCGCAGAGGCACCCAGCAGATTGGTGGTCTTACCGGTAACGATCCGTCCGTCAGGCAGCTGCATCGCCGCGGCAGGCTTTCCTGTTTTCTCCGCCAGTTCCATAGCAGAAGCAACCACCTGGCGGCTGGTGATATCCACCTGGGCCTTTTGCATCAGCAGCTCCAGCTTGCGCACCACATCGTCGGAGCATTTGCCCTGCTTTTGTTCACACAGGGCTGCATAGTACCGGCGGATGATCTCCTGCCGGGAAGCTTCCCTGGCAATTTCATCCTCTATAATACAGTTGCCCACCATATTGACACCCATATCTGTGGGAGATTTATAGGGGCAAGTGCCCAGAATCCGCTTGAACATGGTCTCCAGCACCGGAAATGCTTCCACATCCCGGTTATAGTTCACGGTGGTAACGCCGTAAGCTTCCAAATGGAAGGGGTCTAACATATTCACATCGCTAAGGTCCGCGGTGGCAGCCTCGTAGGCCAGATTCACCGGGTGATTCAGAGGCAGATTCCATACCGGGAAGGTCTCAAACTTGGCATAGCCTGCCCGGACGCCCCGCTTATACTCATGATACAGCTGACTTAAGCAGGTTGCCAGCTTGCCGCTGCCTGGGCCGGGGGCGGTGACCACCACCAGCTCCCGGGTCGTCTCGATATAATCGTTGCAGCCAAAGCCTTCATCGCTGACCACGTGGGCAGTATTGGACGGATACCCTTCGATGGCATAGTGCCGGTACACACGCAGTCCCATACCCTCCAGACGGGCCTGGAACGCCTTGGCAGCCGCCTGGCCGTTATACCGGGTCAGCACTACGCTGGACACATACAGGCCAAAGTCCCGGAAAATACCGATCAACCGGATCACATCCCGGTCATAAGTAATGCCCAAGTCGCCCCGGATCTTATTCTTTTCAATATCCGCGGCATTGATGGCAATGACCATCTCCACCTGGTCCTTCAGCTGCAGCAGCATCCGCAGCTTACTGTCCGGCTGAAAACCGGGCAGGACTCTTGCCGCGTGATTGTCGTCATACAGCTTGCCGCCGAACTCCAGGTACAGCTTGCCGCCAAACTGAGCCAGCCGCTCCCGGATATGCGCGGACTGGGTCTGCAAATATTTGTCATTGTCAAAGGCTACGTTTCCCATAGGGCGCACCTCTCCTTTTTCATCCTATCTGTCTATTGTACTCCATCCCCCGGAAAATAGCAAGGGATTTTGACAAGGAAATTCTGACTTCCTTTTCCCAAAATGGAGAGTTTTATCTCATCCATGCTTGTTTTGTCTAACTGTGTATGATACAATCGTTCTATATTTTTATGGAGGTGTTCTTTATGGAATTTCGTGTAAATCACCCGATCCTGTTCGTACTGGCAGGAATTTTGATTGCCGTTGTTCTGGCGCAGTCTGTCTTTTTCCTAATGAAGGCTTTGAAGCGCAGCCGCCAGTTGGGCATGGACCAGAAAAAGATCCGCAAGACCGTCAAAACCGCGGCGATCTTCACCATCGCCCCTGCGGTGGCCATCGTCATCAGTGTCATGACCTTGAGCCAGACCTTGGGTCTGCCGCTTCCCTGGCTGCGGCTGAGTGTGGTCGGCTCCATGAGCTATGAGACCATTGCTGCCAGCAACGCCCTGGAAGCTATGGGACAGGCCCTTGGCTCCGGCAGCGCGCTGACCGCACAGCAGTATGTCAATGTCCTTCTGGTCATGACCATTTCCATCATGCTGGGTATCTGGCTGGTGCCGGTCATCGGCAAAAAGCTGCAAAACGGTATGGTCAATCTGGGGAAACGGGATGCCAAATGGGCTGATACCTTCTCCAACGCCCTGTTTATCGGCATGATCGCCGCCTTCCTGGGCTTCGTATTCTGTGATGTCAGCCGCCTGTGGGATCCCAGCACCCGTTTTATCACCGAAACCGTCATAGAAAACGGTGTAGAAGTGGAAAATAAGATCCCGGTATCCGCCACCTCCGGTCTGATCCCTGTATGTGTCATGGGAGTATCCGCAGTGGTGATGGTGATTTGCGGCCTGCTGATGCGCAAACCCAAGCTGAAATGGCTCAGCGAGTACGCCCTGCCCATTTCCCTGGTGCTGGGTATGGCTGCCGCCATTCCCCTTACCGTCTGGCTCAGCTGAGAGGAGGAACGAAGCTATGAAAAAGAATTTGAGTTATTTAGACAGTGTTCACAGAGACGGACGCATTTGGAACTTAAGCGTTATGGTTCTTCTGATGGCTTTCCCCATTGTTGTAGCTGTGGTATTCGGTGTACTTCCCGACTGGAAGGCGCTGGGTGTCGGTCTTGTGGCTACCGCCCCCATGTACTGGGCTGTGGGCGCCATTGAGACGGTTACTTATGTTCCCATGCTGGGTGCCGGCGGCTCTTACTTAAGCTTTGTTACCGGCAACATCTCCAACCTGAAGCTCCCCTGCGCCCTCAACGCCCTGGAGCAGAACGAGGTCAGCGCCAACTCCGAAGAGGGTGAAGTGATCTCCACCATCGCCATCGCCACCTCCAGCATCGTCACCACGGTGATCATTATCATCGGCGTGATTCTCATCGCGCCCTTGACACCCATCCTCAGCGCCCCGGTGCTGCAGCCTGCTTTTGCCCAGATCCTGCCTGCCCTGTTTGGCGGTCTTGGGGTCGCCTTTGTCAGCAAGAACTGGAAGCTGGCAGTTGCCCCTGTGGTGCTGATGCTGATTTTGTTTATCTTCGTGCCTGCTTTGGACTCCGGCACGGTGGGCATCATGGTCCCTGTATCCGCCCTGTTCACCATCGGCACAGGCCGTATCCTCTATAAGAGAGGGGTGCTGTAAATGATCGGCTGGATCTTAGGCGGCCTGGCGGCAGCATTTCTGGCGGTGGTTCTGATCCGCACCGCCATGTTCCGACCCAAAACACCTCCCAAAACCGATGATACGCCCGTCACCTTTCCGAAAGACGCTGCTGTGGATGCCCTTGCCGCGCTGATCCGCTGCAAGACCGTATCCCATGTAGATCCTGCCCAGGAAGATGACGCGGAATTTGAAAAGCTCATCGCCCTGCTGCCTACCCTGTACCCCCGGGTGTTTGATATCTGCTCCTGCCGCCGGCTGCCTGACCGGGCGCTGCTGCTGCGGTGGCCGGGCAAATCCCCGAAAGATCCTTCTGTTATGATGGCCCACTATGATGTGGTCCCCGTAGACGAAAACAGCTGGGAAAAGCCCCCCTTTGAAGCTATCATCGAAGACGGCGTCCTTTGGGGTCGTGGTTCTTTGGATACCAAAGTCACCATGAACGGCATCCTGTCCGCCGCCAACCACTTGATCTCTCAGAATTTCCAGCCGGAAAACGATGTGTACTTTGCCTTCTCCGGCGGCGAGGAGGTCAACGGGTTAGGCGCTGTGAACATCGTCAACTACTTTGTCACCCATGACATCCACCCCGCTTTGGTGGTGGACGAAGGCGGCGCTGTGGTGGAAAATGTGTTCCCCGGGGTCAAAGCGCCCTGCGGGCTCATCGGCATTGCGGAAAAGGGTATGATCAACGCCCAGTACCGCACCGTTTCTAACGGCGGCCACGCCTCCGCTCCCAAGCCCCATACCCCTGTGGGTATTTTGGCTGCCGCCTGCAAGAAGGTGGAAGACCATCCCTTCAAAGCCCATATCGAAGGCCCTGCCTCCCAAATGTTTGACACCCTGGGCCGTCACTCCACTCTCCTGTACCGGATCATCTTCGCCAATCTCTGGTGTTTTGGCTGGGTCATTGACCTGCTGGGCCGGCTCTCCGGCGGCGAGATGAACGCTTTGGTGCGTACCACCACCGCTTTCACCCAGATGGAAGGCAGCTCTGCCCGGAATGTGATCCCGCCGGAAGCGAAAATGGTCTGCAATATGCGGCTGAACCCGAAGGATTCCGTACAGTCTGCCCTTGCCTACCTGCGCAAGACGGTAGATGACCCCCAGGTAGAGATCTCCGCTCTGGAATCCTTTGAGCCCAGCCCGGTCTCCGAAACCGGCTGTCCTGCCTGGGACAAGGTTGCCTCCTCTGTAGCGGAAACCTGGCCAGGCTGCATTGTGTCTCCTTATCTGATGGTACAATGTTCGGATTCCCGTCACTACCGGGATTTAAGCAACCATGTTTACCGGTTCTCTGCCATGGATCTGACCGCGCAGGAGCGCGGCACGATCCACGGCCACAACGAGCGGATCCGGCTGGAAACCATTTCCCGCTGCGTAGAATTTTACATCCGCCTGCTGAAAAAGTGCTGATTTCCCCTGTTTTTGCAAGATAAGGTTGCCCTTACAGGATTTTTGTGATATTATGGTAAAAATTATATTTTTTACCATAATATCCTTAACTGAGGTGAATAAATTGCGTATTGAAAAAGCGGCATACGCCTTTCGTATGAACGGCACCCCTGTCAGCTGTATCGTGTTTGGCCACGGCCATATTAACTACACCTTGAAGGTCACAACAGACACCGGCGCGGAATATGTTCTCCAGAAAATTAACAAATATGTTTTCCGGGACCCTGTCCGGCTCATGGCCAACGCCAGCGCCGTAACAGAATTCCTGCGCAAGCGCATTGACGATCCCCGGCTGGCGCTGCATTTCATCCCCACCTATCAGGGAAAGTTTTACCATCGGGACGAGTGCGGTGAATTCTGGCGTGCCTACGATTTTGTAGGCGGTTTCTGCCTGGACGCGCCGGAAACGGAAGATGACTTTTACCAAAGCGCTCTGGCCTTTGGCCGTTTCCAGCAGCTGCTGTCCGATTTTCCTGCCAACACGCTGCACGAGACCATTCCGGAATTTCACAACACCATCGACCGTTACCGCCAGCTGAAAGAATCTGTAGCGTCCGACTCCTGCGGACGGCTCTCCGGCGTTCAAAAGGAACTTGCCTTCGCGCTGGAGCAAGAAGAATTGGCCGGCACTTTGCAGCGGATGCGGGAGGCTGGGGAGCTGCCCCTGCGGGTCACCCACAACGACACCAAGCTGAACAATGTACTGTTAGACCGTACCACCCGGAAGTCTCTGTGTGTGTTGGATCTGGATACGGTGATGCCCGGCCTGAGTGTCCATGATTTTGGCGATTCCATTCGTTTCGGTGCTGCCACCGCTGCGGAGGACGAGCCGGACACAGAGAAAATGAGTCTGGATCTGCACCTGTTTGAGGTATATACCAGAGGCTATCTGGAGGCCGCTACGGAGCTGACCCCCAAGGAAGTGGAAATGCTCCCGATGGGCGCTTTCGTCATGACCATGGAGGTGGGCATCCGCTTCCTGAAGGACTATCTGGATGGAGATCTGTACTTTAAAACCGCCTACCCCGAGCACAATCTGGTTCGCGCCCGTACCCAGCTGAAGCTGGCTGCAGATATGCTGACCAAAATGGAAGCCATGGAACAGATCGTGGCACGGGTTGCCAAATATGTCCAATAAGCAAAGGAGCGATCTCTATGTTTTTCAAAAACGCACGCATTTTCTGTTCGGATTTTCAATTTCATTTGGGCGCTTTTTCCGTAAAAGACGGTCTGTTTGAGACGGTGCTTTCCGAAAAAGTTCCGGAAGATGCCATTGACCTTGATGGCGCAACCGTCATTCCCGGCCTGATCGATGTCCATACCCACGGCAATTCCGGCGCGGACTTTTCTGACGGCGACTACGAGGGCCTGAAAAAAATGGCCGCCTATTCCGCCAAAAACGGCATTACCGGCTTTGCCCCCACATCCATGACATTGCCCTATGCAGTATTGGAGAAAGCCTTCGCTACCGGCAAACGGCTGGCGGAAGAAGCCCCTGCCGGCTGCGCCCGGCTTCTGGGGATCCACATGGAAGGCCCTTACTTCAGCGAATCCAGAAAAGGCGCTCAGAACGGTGATTATCTGAAAAATCCCGATTTTGAGGGATTTAAGGCTCTGTATGAAGGCTGCGGCGGTCTTATCCGCATTGTGGATGTAGCGCCGGAGCTTCCCGGCACAGAAGACTTTGTAAAAAAAGCCAGCAAGCTGTGTACCGTTTCCGTAGCCCACACCGATTCGGATTACGCCCATGCCAAAATCGCCTTCCAGCTGGGTGCTACCCACATGACCCACACCTTCAATGCCATGCCGCCCATCAGCCACCGAGACCCCGGTGTGATCCCGGCTGCGGCAGAAAACCTGCATGTCCGGGCAGAGCTGATCTGCGACGGCATGCATGTCCACCCCTCTGCCGTCCGCTTGATCTTCTCCCTGTTCGGCGGAGAACGGATGATCTTGGTCTCCGACACCTTGCGCTGCTGCGGTATGCCGGAGGGTGAATATGAACTGGGCGGTCAAAGGATCCGGCTGAAAGACGGTCTTGCCCGTCTTCTGGACGGCACCGTCGCCGGCTCTGCCACCAACCTGTTTGACGGCATGGTCAATGCCATTCGGTTCGGTATTCCGGAAGAGGATGCCATTCGTGCCGCCACCTTCAATCCTGCCTGCGCCTTGGGCGTACAGTCCCAAGTTGGCTCCATCACTCCCGGAAAAGCTGCGGATTTCATCATCTGCCGCAGCGACTACACCGGCAAGCGGGTCTTCCTGGGCGGTCAGGAAATTCAATAACACATATTTGCAGGTGTCCGTTGCTTTTTTGCGACGGGCACCTGTGCTGTGAGGTTGCTATGCTGCAAAGATTTGTTGGCGACCGGGCATTTTACCGGAGGGTTTTGTCCGTCGCCATCCCCATCATTATTCAAAACGGCATCACCATGTTTGTATCCTTGCTGGATAACATCATGGTCGGGCAGATCGGCACCTGCCAGATGAGCGGTGTTTCTGTGGTAAACACCCTGTTTTTCGTGTTTAACCTGTGCATTTTCGGAGCCAGCGCCGGCGCCGGTATTTTCAGCTCCCAATTTTACGGTTCCGGAGACCATGCTGGGATTCGGCACACCTTCCGTTTCAAGATTCTGGCCTGCTCCGCCCTGGCGCTTTTGGTCATGGCTATTTTCGGTGTGTTCGGAACTGATTTGATCCAGCTGTATCTTACGGGCGACGGCAGCCCGCAGGACGCCGCCGATACCCTCCGCTACGGACGGGAGTATCTGAACATGATGCTTCTGGGCATGCTGCCCTTTGCTCTGAGCAATGTCTACGCCAGCACCCTCCGGGAAACCGGAAATGCCACCGTTCCCATGGCTGCCAGTGTTTCCGCTGTGCTGGTGAATTTGGTACTGAATTACCTGCTGATTTTTGGACATCTGGGGCTTCCCACTATGGGTGCCCGGGGCGCTGCTCTGGCTACGGTGATCTCCCGTGTGGTGGAGCTGCTGATCGTTGCCAGCTGGACCCATCTGCACAAGCAGCGCAATCCCTACATCCAGGGCGTTTACCGCAGCTTCCACATTCCCGGAAAGCTTTTAAGAGACATTTTCCGCACAGGCATGCCGCTGCTGATGAACGAATTTCTGTTTTCCTTGGGCAATGCCGTGAACAATCAGCTTCAGTCCACCTGCGGGCTGAATGTGCTGCCTGCCACCAACATCTCCGGTACGATCTATAACTTAGCCTGCGTGGCTTTTATCGCCATTGGCAACGCCACAGGTATCATCATGGGACAAATGATGGGCGCAGGAGAAAACAAAGAAAAGATCCAGGACGCCTTTACGAAGATGACGGCGCTGTCTATGGCTGCCACAGTAGTCCTGGCTGTCGCTATGGCAGGTACAGCCGGACTGTTCCCAAAAATTTATAACACCACGCAGGAGGTCCGGGATCTGGCTGCCAAGCTGATTTGTATTTCCGCTTGCGCTATGCCCTTTGGCGCCTATGTCCACGCCGCCTATTTTGCTATGCGTTCCGGGGGAAAGACCTTACTCACCACCGTATTTGACAGCGGTTTCATTTGGTTTTACAGTCTGCCGGTAACCTTTCTCCTATGCCATTTTACCAATTTCAGCATTTTGGTGATTGCCTGTGTTCCCATTACCGCCGATATCCTCAAATGTATTTTCGGCTACCATGTGATCAAAAGCGGTAAGTGGATCCAAAACCTTTCTGTACGCTAACAGAAGCCGCCCCGGAGGTCAAGCCTCGGGGCGGTATTTTTGTTGGGATCTCCTGGTACGCCAAGATCCGCCCTTGGGGATATGCCTGATTCATACGGATTAGAAAAGTCTCCAAAGCCCTTGTCTGTCCGTAGGCAAGCAAAAGCGAGCCCGCTTCCGGCTGGGCGATCAAGTATCGCTGGGGTCTGCTGCCGGGCCATTGGGTTTGCTCCAAAGTCATTCCCAGCTGCCGGGCAAATTGCACCCCATCCGTCCCCTCTGCCAAGCGAAAAACCCCGGCGCAAAATACATTGCGGTTTAAAAGGTGCTCCAAAGCCGCTCCCTCGGTAACTTTCTCCAACAACTCCGCTGTCAGAAAAAAACGCCGCTGCAGCATGGCTGTATCGGTAAGGGCGATATCCCCCGGTCCCTCCGGGACAGAATTTTCCGGATCGCCCCCGAACACCGCGAAGCGCTCCCCTGCCGGATAGCAACGCCAAATTTCTTTTAAGATCTTACTGCACCCGGTAACCGCCGTACCGCCCAGGGTTTCGGGATATACCCCCTTCCGGGCAGCGGGCAAATCAGAGGCATCCGGCGCGGCTGCGCAGCCTGTTAACAGTCCAAAGATCCACAACCACAGGCAAAGCTTCCCTGTTCTTTTCATAAAACCACTCCCATTTTCTAGCATGCTCCGAATTTGCCAGAATATCCTTCATGATCAATTACCCGTTTGTAGGGGAGCTTCGTTAGAATTCGTAGGGCGGCGTCATGACTCTGCCCTACGAATAAACTGTCCGGGAAATGGCAATTTTTAGGGCCTGTTGCGAAAATGCAACAGGCCCGTTATTCATTGATTCAGCATAATTTTCAAAATCGTCTTATCCGTTTCCCGCATACCTTCCCGGGCCAGGCGGCCCACATTGCTTACGGTATTGTCTGCGCCCTTGGTGATGATACCGTCACCGCCGTAGAACTGCTGGTTCTCCTGATACATATCCCAACCAAGAATACCTGCGTCTACTGCCGCGGCGATCTTCGCCGCGCAGGAGGGCTTGGCACCGTCACAGATGGTACCGGAGAGAATGGCTATGGCATTGACCACTGTATGGGCAACAGCATGAAGTCCGCCACCCAGAAGATACGCAATGCCCGCGCCGGCACCGCAGCCTGCGCTGATGGCGCCGCAAAAAGCAGACAGCCGGCCAATGCCCGTTTTCTGATGGATGGTCACCAGGTCGCTGAGGGTCACTGCCCGGAGCAGTTTTTCCTCCGGCAGCCCCAGCTCCCGGGCATAAACCGCCACAGGCACACTGGCGGTAATACCCTGGTTTCCGCTGCCGGACAGAATAATTACCGGCATCTCGCAGCCGCTCATCCGGGCATCACTGCCTGCTGCCGCGTAAGCCGCGGCTTTTTTGCTTAAGAGGCTACCTTGCCTGCCAAGAATGACCTGACCCACATTGGCACCCCAGTTGTTCCGAAGACCTTCCTGGGCAATGGCCATATTATATTCGATCTGCCGCCCCACCAGTTCCCGGACATCCTCCACATCCAGCGCATCCGCAAATTCCACAATCCGTTCCATGGACAGGCAGGATTTGTCGGTGAGCCGGTCTTCTGAGGATTCCGCCACCGGAAGCTGCAGCAAAACATCTCCGTTTTTCTCAATGTAAACAAGATTGGTATGGTGATTCACGATGCGCACCCGGACAAAGTTTTCCTCCCGGCAAAGGCGAAGATCAATGTCAAACACCAGCTCCGAATCCGAAGGATGGATCTCTATGGCAGCAGTTTGCAGATACTCCCGAAGCCGCTGTTGCTGCTGGGGTGACACCTGGCTGATAACCTGCAATTCTTTCCCGGCATCGCCTGCAACGATTCCGGCGCAGACCGCCGCGGCGATCCCACACAGGCCACCGGTATTGGGTACGATGACGCTCTTTACATTCTTGATAATGTTACCGCTGACCCAGGCTTCCACCCGGTCCGGCTCTGCCCCCAGCAAGTCCCGTGCCTTAGCGCCGGCATAAGCCAGTGCGATAGGCTCGGTGCAGCCCATGGCAGGGCGCAGCTCCTCTGCCAGAATATCCAGATACTGCTGATAGACGCTATCTCCTTTTTTCATGGCGGCGCTCCTTCTGCCTTTTGGGTGTATTATAGCACCCTATGGAGAAATTGTAAAGTTTTCTTACAAAAAGCACCAAACAGTTGCGCCGCCCTGAGGAATATTGTATAATTAATGTATCTTTCAACTAAGGAGCGTCCGTTATGTCTCAAAAGAAGAAGCCAAGCACCCCGCAAAAGCAGGGGAAACAGCCCCCGAAAAGCAACCGGTTCTGGACCGTTTTCTGTGTGATTCTCTGCCTCGGTCTGTTGGTGGCTGCCATTATTGCCGTGATCCCCAGATCCCCAGAGATCAACACTCCCAATGTGGATGCTTTGGAAAATGGGCAATACTACTTTGCCACTATCGATATTTACGACTACGGCAAGATCAAGGTGCAGCTGGACCACACCGAAGCCCCCATCACCGTAGAAAACTTCGTCAAGCTGGCAAAGTCGGGCTTTTATGAGGGGACAAGCTTCCACCGGATCATTCAGGACTTTATGATGCAGGGTGGCGCCACCATGATCCCGGAAAAAGAGCCGGAAAGCATCGTTGGCGAATTCAAAGCCAACGGTTATGACAACAACATTGCCCACAAACGGGGAGTTATTTCCATGGCACGAACCAACGAATACAACAGCGCGTCTTCTCAGTTCTTTATCATGCAGGTCACCAAACCTCACTTAGACGGCAAATACGCTGCCTTCGGTTATGTGGTAGAGGGCATGGATGTGGTAGATGCTATTTGCGATAACGCAGTACCTACCGATGATAACGGCTCCATCGAGCTGACTGCCCGACCAATTATTGACACCGTTGCCATCACTGTAGAAACTGTTTCTTAATTTGATAAACCATAAAAAGATCGCTCAGTTTTAACAAGCTGAGCGATCTTTTTGACATATTTTGATCCTTACTCTTCCTCTTGGCAATAATCTTGTTGATCCTTGTCCACAAGCTCCGCGTTCATTTTCGCGATGTTTTTCTTGGCTTCCTTGATGAAATAGGATTCCTCTTTCTCCGGCACATCGCCGATCAAACGGCCAAAGGGATACCGCATCATCCGGGTAAACAGCGCGCCAACCAAGGAGAAATAGAGCAAAGTAAAAATGAACAGTCCCTCCAGAAGCATCCAATGGAGCATGGGGATCACAGCGATCGCCACAGGCGCCCACGACAGAGCCGTTCCCAAAATCACACGAACAGGAAACGCAATGAGCATACCCAGGCTGTTGCGAAACATCTCTTTTACGGTACAGTCAAATCGGGAGTAGAACATGGGGCAAAGGGAGGCAACACACATGGTAATGCCTAAGCAAATGCTGGAAACAATACCCATGGCCGTCTGTCCCAGGCTGAACATATTGTAGGTATTCATAGCAAACACACACACCAGCGGCAAACAAATGCACCAAATAACCGTGGGCTGCTTGAGGCTGGTTTTGAAGGTCTGCCAAAACACAGAAAACCAGGGTTCATTTCGCTGTACCGCCCGCATGGCGGTGTAAAAGGCGACCCGGGCGCTGCCAACGGTGATCACCGGGATAGAGAACAGCAAAAATGTCAGGTTTAAGCCAATGTAGTCAAACAGCAATCGAAATGTCTGCACAAACTTGGAATCATAGGACAGTATTTTCATAGTGTTACCTTCTTTCAATGAAACTCCTGAGGAAGCTTCGGTGTTTCCACCTGCCCAAAGGGCGCTTTCTTGCGAAACTCCTCTGTACCCACACCGGTCACCTTTTTGAATACCCGGTGGAAATAGTTTATATTGCCGAAGCCTACGATCTCGCTGATCTCGTAGGTCAAAAGCTGCGAATTTAACAGCAGGTCACAAGCCTTTACGATCCGGTACAGGTTCAAATAATCGGTAAACTTCACACCGGTCTGCTGGTGAAACCGCTGCCCCAAATAGGATGCGTTCATATAAAACGCGCTGGCGACCCTTGAAAGGGACAAGGACGGATCGGAGGCGTTATCATGGATATATTCCACAATTCGGTCGATCCGGTTACTGCGGCGTCGGTCCGGCCTTTCAGGATGCCCATGACTCTCCTCCGCCACAGTTTGTTTCGGGAGGCAGGATGCCAATCGGTTCAAGCAGGCCTCCAGTGTCTCTTTGGGAAACGGCTTCAGCAGGTACTGAAACACACCCAGCTCCAATGCCGTCTGGGCGTAGGAGAATTCGGCAAAGGCGCTGATGATCACCACCGCGGAAGAAACACCCAGTTCTTTCATCTGGCGAACAATGTTCAGTCCGCTCTGTTCCTGCAGCCGGACATCGCACAGAACCAGATGATAATGACCGGAAAGGGCGGCTTGCAGCCCCTCCTGGTAGCTAAAGCGCATATCGATCTTGGAAAATCCGTGGCTTTTCCAGTCCACCATTTCCTGGATCCCCATGCACAGCATAGGCTCATCATCAATAATCAAAACACTGTAACTCACAGGTCGCCACCACCTTTCTCCGGCAGCCGCAGAGTAACAGAAGTACCGGAACCGGGAATAGACATAAGCTCCACCGTGGCACTGTCACCGTACAGAAGCCCCAGCCGCTCTTTGACATTGGCAAGTCCGATCCCCGGGAAATTTTCCAGCGCAGAAAAACCTTTTCCGTTATCGGATACGCACAGGCAGAGAAAATCCCTCTGCAGCCAAGCTTTGATCTGCACCTTAGGGTCGGGCATATCCGCACTCAGGCCATGCCGGACAGCATTTTCCACCAAAGGCTGCAGCAAAAACCGGGGAATCTGCAAAGCTTCCAGCGGAGAAGGCAACTGCATTTCCCAGCTAAGCTTGCCCAAAAAACGAAATTGGTGAAATTTCAGGCTGTTTTCCAAAAAGGCAAATTCCTCTGCCAGGGAGATCCGGTCATAAGGAGAAAAACCATAGGTCTTGAGGCTGCTTTGCAGAGCGTGAACCAGCTCCGCCGTTTCCGGCTGGCCGTCCATAAGCAATTTCATTCGGATCGCATCCAGAGAATTGACGATATAATGGGGTGTGATCTGATTTTGTAAAGCAGTAAGCCGCGCAGCGCGCAATTCCGGTTGTAGCAAGCCCATTTCACCGCCTCCTTCAGTTCGCTCCGCATGATGTCATATTTTATCAAGGTTTCCACAGAAAATCAATGGGTCAAAAGGGAAAAACATAGAAATTGTGCAATTGTTTCTAGAAAATTTACAATATGGATATTTTCGCCAATTTTCGCTTATCGGGCGGACGATGTCCACTGACAACCTCGGAGCTGACTATCTGTTGCTATTCGTTGCCCATCTCTTTTCGCCCAATTCGTTACAGGGTTTGAACCTTCAAATTTCCGTTTGTCTAGGAGTTGAACCTTCCCCCGGGGGTGGTGCTCCGCGCAGCGAATCAAAATAAAACGATTGCCGGTGGCAATCGCACCGCTGCAAAAATAAGGAGGGGCCGGGTGGCCCCTCCTTGGGTATTATCGATTATACAGGAAATATATCGGCTGTTTTACTTAACACGGTCCCACATAGCCTGCAGGATCTCAATCATCTGTTCACTGCCGGCATCCTTCAGATCCTGCTGGTACTCTTCCCAGTCAGCATCCAGGGACTTCTCGCCTTTAATGAATTGGACCTCCCAGTCGCCGATAACGCGCTTGACACTGGGCCACAGCGTGACCAATTCTTCGGCTTCCTCCGCTGTGGAATAGGGGCGGGGCCATACATTGTAATCGAAGTACTCAGGATGATCCTCGATCCACTGGCCCTTAAATCTAATACTGGAAGACTCAGCAGCGGGCCAGGAGCCGTCAAGATACTCCTCGGGAGTCACACCCTTGCATACAGCATTGAGATTAAAAACCGTACCCCAGACAGTATGATCTGCCAGTTTCTTGTCATTCAGATCGGCATTGAATTCCTTCAGATCCTTATAATCCAGCTCCAGCTGAGGGAATGTATACTTGCCGTTTTCATCCTTATACCAGGTGGGATATTGCTCATAGTATGCCCGGTAATCCTCCGCATCCTCATAGCGCTCCCATTCGTTGCTCATGCCGTAGGTCACAGCCAGAGTACCCTCTACAGACAGGAACTGGTCATACCAGGCAAGCAGGATCTCCGGATTCTTACAGGTGCTGAACACGGTAAAGGCGTTCAGGTTGCCGGTCACAGCGGGGTTGATGAAGAGATGAGGCTCGTAGCCGGTGTCAAAGGGTTCAACAATCGTCTGAGCATCACGCCAGGGCTGATTCCGGTTGGGCAGATCGCCGTTGTAGTGCCAGCCAGAACCGTTATAGAAGCCCCACTTAGCAACCTCGTTGCCATGGATACCGGAAAATTCCGCATTCTTAACACTGGCAAAGAAGTTCTCCCACAGGAGGCCTTCGTCGTACCATTTCTGGACCCAACGCAGGCAGTCGCGGTAGTTCTCGGTGGTGGGGGCGATGGTAACAACATCATTATCGTCAATATGGACATAATAGTCGTTGTCGCCGTCCTTGGTGCCGATGCCCCACAGCTGCATCAGACCCTGCAAATTAGCCTGAGCGTCAGCAGGCGAACGGGAGCTGGAGACCATCAGGAAGGGGATCTCGTCCGTGGCGTCGCCGTTGCCGTTCATGTCGTGCGCCTTAAAGTAACGCAGAACCTCGGTGAATTCCTCAGGATTCTTGGGGAAGGTCTTACCGTCCTCGTAGCCGGGGACCTGCTTCAGCCACTCAATATTGACAGTCAGCGCGGACTCCCAGGCAGTACCGGGAGAATTGTTAATGCTGGCCAGAGACCAAATGTTACCGTCGGGAGCTGTCATCTTCTTCAGAGCTTCCGGAACAGCCTCCAGCAGGCGCTGATAGTTGGGCATGAGGGTCTTATCTTCCAGATACTTGTTCAGAGAAAGGAGACGGCCCTGACTTCCCAAGTCCACAACATCACTGGAGCTCAGGGTAATGGGTCCGAGAACCACATCAGGAGGCGTACCATTGGTGATCAAGGTATTCAGTTTACCGACAGCATCGCTGCCCAAAACCACGCACTCAATGAATACGTTGGTTTTCTCGCACAGGTACTTATACCACTCGCACTTTTCCATCAGTTCCTGATAGTCCTTCTCGCCTCGAACACCCATCTTAAAGGTAACGGGTTGCTCCAGGGGGAATACAACACTGGGGGCGTTTTGGGAGGGATTGCTGCCATCGTCATCAGACGGATCCGTGTCAGCGGGCTTACAGCCTGCAAACAATGACACGATCATGACCAAAGACAACAGCAAAACCAACAATTTTGACAGTTTCTTCATTTCATATTCCTCCTTGAATGTTTATAATATGACAACCCGGAAATATCGGGGTATCAACAGGTTATGATCTCCGATCACTCGTTATTGCGGTCCCACATGGCCTGCAGGTACTCGATCATATCTTCACTGCCGGCATCGATCAGATCCTGCTGGTAGTCTTCCCAGTCATCATCCAGGGACTTCTCGCCCTTAATGAATTCGACCTCCCAGTCGCCGATAACGCGCTTGACGCTGGGCCACAGCATGACCAATTCCTCAGCTTCCTCAACAGTAGCATAGGGACGGGGCCAGATATTGTGGTCGAAGTATTCGGGATGGTCCTCCATCCACTTACCCAGCACTCTGGTCTCAGAATACTCGTGATCCGACCAATCCGTGAGATACTCATCCGGAGTAACGCCCTTGAAGACAGAGTTGAGGTTGAAGATCTGACCCCAGGTAGGATGATCTTCCAGGTATCTGTCGTACAGGTCGGCATCCCATTGCTTCATATCCTTATAGTCCAGATCCAG
Organism: Oscillospiraceae bacterium; assembly: GCA_017416325.1. Lineage (GTDB taxonomy): Bacteria > Bacillota > Clostridia > Oscillospirales > Oscillospiraceae > Faecousia. The sequence continues at coordinate 9,983 of JAFQCV010000014.1, read as the reverse complement.
GCTGGGATATACGTATTTGCCGTTCTCATCCTTATGCCAGGTGGGATATGCTTCATAGTATGCCCGGTAGTCTTCCGCATCTGCGTAGCGTTCCCATTCGTTGCTCATACCGTTGGTCACAGCCAGGGTGCCTTCCAGAGACAGGAACTGGTCATACCAGGCAAGCAGGATCTCAGGGTTCTCACAGGTGCTGAAAACAGTAAAGTTGTTCAGGTTGCCGGTCTGAGCGGGGTTAACATAGTAGGTAACATCGTAGCCGGTGTCGAAGGGGTCAACCAGGGTCTGAGCGTCCCGCCAGGGCGTGGTACGGTCGGGGAGCAGGGGACCGTTGTTGAACCAGTTCGCGCCGTTAAAGAAGCCCCACTTGGCAACGGTGTTGCCGCTGACATTACTAAACTCCGCGCTGGAAACGGATGCGAAGAAGTTCTCCCACAAGAGGCCTTCCTTATACCATTTCTGGACCCAACGCAGGCAGTCACGGTAGTTTTCGGTGGTGGGAGCCAGGGTGACATTATCGTCCTCATCGATGTGGACGTAGTAGTCGTTGTCGCCGTCCTTGGTGCTGATGCCCCACAGGTTCATCAAGCCCTGGAGGTTTGCTGCGGCGTCAGCGGGCGCGCGGGAGCTGGAGACCATCAGGAAGGGGATCTCGTCCGTGGGGTCGCCGTTGCCGTTCATGTCGTGATCCCGGAAGTACCGCAGAACATCGGTGAATTCCTCAAGGTCCTTGGGGAAGGTCTTACCGTCCTCGTAGCCGGGGACCTGCTTCAGCCAGTCAATGTTGACCGTCAGGGGGGACTCCCAGGAAGTCGCCGGCGTGTTGGAGATACCGGCCAGAGACCAGATGTTACCGTCGGGAGCCACCATCTTAGTCAGTGCCTCGGGAACAGCCTCCAGCAGACGCTGATAGTTGGGCATGAGGGTCTTGTCCTCGACATACTCGTTCAGGGGAATGATATGGCCCTGATCGCCCATGGTAATGATATCGTTAGAGGTCAGGGTAATGGGTCCGAGAACCACGTCAGGGGCAGAGCCCGTGGCAAGCAATGTGTTCAGCCGGCCGGCAGCGTCACTGCCCAGAACCACGCACTCGATAAATACGTTGGTCTTTTCGCACAGGTACTTGTACCACTCGCACTTTTCCATCAGCTCCTGATAGTCCTTTTCACCCCGGACACCCATCTTAAAGGTGATGGGATCTTCCAGAGGGAACTCAACCTTAGGAGTGGACGGGTCGTTATTGCCGACAGTATTATTGGGCTTCTTGGTGGGGTCGGGATTTTCGTTCTCGCCGCAGCCGGCGAACAGAGAAACGACCATGACCAGAGCCAACAGCAAAGCCAGCAGCTTCGAAATCTTTCTCATTTCGTTTTTCCTCCTTGAAATTCATAATATGATCACCCGAACATATCGGGATATCAACAGGCTTGTGGGGGAAATTACTCCTTAACAGCACCCACCATCATACCGCCGATGAGGTACTTCTGCACGGCAGGATACAGGATATACAGAGGCAGGGCTGCCACAATGATAACCGAGTACTTCATAACACCGGCCTTGATCTGGGCCTCACGCAGCTCATCAGGATCCACGGTAGGATCGGCAAGATCCTGCTTCACGTCCGAAGAAGTGATAGACCGGATGATGTACTGCAGGGTCTGCTTCTTGGGGTCATTGATGTATAGCAAGCCATTCATGTAGTTGTTCCACTGGGGGATCGCAAAATACAGGGTCAAAACCGCGATGATGGGCTTGGACAGGGGAATGACAAACTTAAAGAAGAACTGGGTAACACTGGCACCGTCCAGAGTGGCAGACTCAAACAGCGAATCCGGAATGTTGCTGGTAAAGTAGTTCCGGCAAACGATCATGTTGAAGGTGGTAATGCCGTGGGGAATGACCATGACCCAGAAGGTATCATACAGGCCCAGCTCACTGATGACCAGGAACGAGGCGATCATACCGCCGCTGAAGTACATAGGCACCATGAAGAAAGCCAGGATGAGGCCCCGGTAAGGCAGAGACTTACGGGACAAAGCATAGCCTGCAGGAACAGTCACCGCCAGGTTCAGGAGAGTACCTACAACGGTATACTCGAAAGTGTTCAGATAGCCCCGCCAAAGAGACTTGTTCTCGAACATGGCCTCATAACCGATGAAGGTAATGTCCTTAGGCCACAAAACAACTTCACCGTTGTTGACCAGATTGGGGTTGGAAAGAGACGCGATAATGGTGTACCACAAAGGATAGATCGCGACGACAGACATAAACACCATGATGGCACAGATCACTACATCGGTGATCTTATCACCTCTGGTCTTGCCGATTTTACTTTTCTTAAGTTTCGTAGACATGGATAAAATCCTCCCTATTATTCAAAAATTCAAATTCAACCGCCGGGAGGTAATCAGAACAAGGAGGTCTTGGTGACCTTCTTGGCGAACCAGTTGGAAGTGAACAGCATCAGCAGGTTACACGCCGTATTGAACAGGTTCACTGCCGTGGAGAAGCCATACTGATGGTCGATCATACCCATTCTGTAAACAAATGTACCGATGGTTTCTGTCCAACGCAGGTTGACCTGGTTCTGCAGCAGTATGAGCTTTTCCACACTGGCCGCGCCCATGATCTTACCCAGATTCAGCAGCAGCATGGTAACGATGGTAGGCATGATCAGCTTCAGGTCGATATGCCACATCCGCTGAAGCTTGCTGGCACCGTCAATGGTGGCGGCTTCCACAACAGACTGGTCGATAGCGGACAGGGATGCCAGATACACGATAGCACTGTAGCCGCAGCCTGCCCAGATAGACGAGCCTAAGTACAAGGGCTTAAACCAGGCCCTTTCCTCGAAGAAGTAGATCTTCTCCATACCCAAGTTCTTCAGCAGGATATTCACCAGACCCCAGGAGTTGTTCAGGAAGGTATTGAGCAAAGAGACAATAACGACCATGGACAGCATATGGGGCAGATATGTAGCCGTCTGGGTAAATGCCTTCAGTTTTTTGGACGGGCTGTTATGCATCATGATCGCCAGAAGCAGCGCTGCCGGGAAGCTGAAGAACAGCAAGGTAAAGTTGAGGTCTATCGTATTCCAGAGATAGTCCGTAAAGCCAGGTAGCTTAAACAGACGCTCAAAATGCCGCAGACCGTACCATGCGCCTTCTGTAACCGTCATACCGATCTTAACGTTCTTGAACGCCATCAGAACGCCGTACATAGGATAGTACTGGAAAATCAGCGAACAGATGATGCCGGGAATGCAGAACATGTAAAACTCACGGTGCTTCCAGATATTCATCCAATAACGCTGGTTGGGGGTCATCAGTTTTTTCTGACCCTTTTCCGCAATTGTGTTTTTCATTGGGACACCCCTTTCATGGATATGGATATTATATCTTAACAACAAATTTTCTAACAGGAACAAACTCTCGTTAATCATGCACAAATTCTAGAAAAGACTCACATTTTTGGTGATTTGTAGAATCTGTGACAGTATCTTAACATTTGCTCAATATTTCCAGCTTTTTCTAGCTAAAAACCTTTTTACACCACGCGGACCTTGCAGATCAGCTTCCGGACGCCCTCCTGCTCGCCGGCGATCAGGCCGGGGGCATGGCCGTCCTCAGGGAACAGAATACAGACGCTGTCGGGAGTCATCCGCAAAGCGGTGTAGTTCTCGGGCAGCTTGGCCAGCAGCGCGTCACCGGCTTCGGCATACTCTTTGGTAATCTCGGTGAGCTTTTCTACCGGAACGACACCGATCTGCTCGTTACCGGAGAGCATCCACATCACATCAATGTAAACTCTGTGGGCCTCAGCCAATGCGCCTTCGGCAGGATGGGTCTGATATTCCGCGGCGTTGATGTAAATGTTGTCGTCCACAGGATGTCTGCCTTTTACAAAATCTTCCGCCGCAACCTCTTTCAGTGCTGCAAAAGCCTTTTCAAAATAAGGATTGAGTGCTGCGTAAGCATGCACCTTTTCTTTGGTAGTCAGAATCATGGTAGTTCCTCCTTAATAATATATACATCCATCTTTACTATAAATTAGTTCCCAGAAAAAGTCAATGGCGGAAATGCGGCCAGCTGCCTGTTCCTTTCTTTACCCCCGCTTTTCCCGCTTGTTTTTTACACAATCCGAAAAATTGTATATTTTGCCTATTGAAATACCGAAAAAAACATAATATGCTCTATCCAGAATGTGTGCTACGGAGGAATTTATGTATATCGGTATCGATCTTGGCAGCACCAACATCAAAGCTGCCCTTTATGACGAAAATATGACCCTTGTGGATCGGCAGAGCCGCCCCGTGCAGTATATCCGGGAAAACGGCTTTGTGGAATTTGACGCGGAAGTCTACTGCCGGGAGCTGACGCAGCTTCTGGGACAAATGGCGGCAAACAACCGGGTCACCCATATCCGGGAGATCGCCCTGACCGGCCAGGCAGAATCCCTGGTGGTCATCGGCAAGGACGGAAAGCCTTTGATGAACGCCATTTCCTGGATGGATGAGCGTTCTGTTGAGGAGTGCAAAATTCTGGCAGACCGATTTGATGCCAAGACCTGCGAAGCCGTCACCGGTCAGATGGCGGTTCTCCCCACCTGGCCTGCCACCAAGATCCTGTGGCTGAAAAAGCACCGCCCGGAGGTCTATGAAAACGCCGCCACTTACCTGCTTTTGAAAGACTATGTGGTGTACTATCTCACCGGGCAAAAGCTGGCGGATATGTCCATCGCTACCTTCTCTTTCTATTTTGATATTTACAATAAGACTTACTGGCAGGAAATGCTCCGTGCCATCGGCATTTCCGAAAGTCAGCTGCCCGCTCTGCAAGAGCCCTGCTCAACAGCCGGCTGCCTGCTGCCTGACATCGCTCAGGCAATGCGCTTAAACGCCGATGCCAAGGTAAACATCGGCACTTTGGACCACTTTGCCGGCATGATCGGCACAGGCAACATTCTTCCCGGCGGTATCACCCTGTCCACCGGCACGGTGATGGCGATGGCTACCATGTGCGACGGCACACCGGATAAGAACACCGGTATTGCCATGCACTACGGCTTCCTGCCCGACACCCATGTAATGCTGCCTGTGGCGGAAAGCGGCGGTGTCAGTCTGGAATGGTTCCGCAGAACCTGTATGGGCCAAACCGGCTACGAGGAAATGAACCGGGTCTTGGCAGACCGGGGCGGCAATCAGCTGCTGTTCCTGCCTTACCTGGTGGGCACCAACGCCCCGGAATTCGACCCCAACGCCAACGGCGTATTCTGGGGACTGCGGCAGGAGCATGATATCTTCGACATGGCGCGGGCGGTGATGGAGGGCGTCAGCTTCGTCCTGCGGAAAAACTGCGACCATATGGCAGCAGCAGGCATGGCCCCCAACGCCATTATTGCCACCGGCGGCGGCGCCAAGAGCCCCATCTGGTGTCAGCTTCAGGCAGACATTACCGGCCTTCCCGTGCGGATCCCCGCGGAAAAGGAAGCCGCATGCTTAGGTATCACCATGGTGGCCGCGGTCAGCGACGGCAGATTTGCCACCCTGGAGGAAGCAGTAAAGCACTGTGTCAGCTTCTCCCAGACCTACGCCCCCACTTCCTCGGAGGAAACCGAGAAAAAATACCGCCGTTTCTGCGCCCTGTATGAGGCCGCGCTGCAGATCGGTAAATTATCTTAAACATTTCGGGCCTGTTGCCGACGGCAACAGGCCCGATCCTTTAAACATGCAGCAAGCTTTTGGCAAACAGGAAATACACCAGCAGTGACACGGCATCCACGATGGTGGTAATAAAGGGACTTGCCATCACAGCCGGGTCTGCGCCCAGCACCTTCGCCACCAAGGGCAGAATACTTCCCACCACCTTGGCGATGATCACCGTAACACACAGCGCCAGGCAGACCACCAAATCGATCATCCAGGTGATCTCTTCGTTCCCCATGAGCAGCCGGTCCACCAGCCAGATCTTCGCGAAACAGACAACCGCCAGCACGATGCCGCAAAGAAGCGCCGTACGCAGTTCCTTCCAGATCACTCTGCCGATATCGGAGAACCGCAGCTCATCCAGGCTCAGGGCGCGGATCACCGTAACCGAGGACTGAGAGCCGGAGTTTCCGCCGGTACCCATGAGCATAGGAATAAAGGCAGTGAGCGCCACCTGGGCTGCCAAGGCATCTTCAAAGGATGTGATGATCAGTCCCGTAAAGGTGGCCGACAGCATCAAAAGCATCAGCCAGGGGATACGGCTTTTGAATAAATCCCAGGCTGTACTTCTCAGATAGGTCTTCTCCGAGGGAATGATACCGCCCATCAGCTCCATATCCTCGGTGGTCTCTTCTTCGATAACGTCCATGGCGTCATCAAAGGTCACGATGCCCACCATCCGGCCTTCCCCATCTACCACCGGAAGCGCCAGGAAATTATATTTTGTCAGCATCTTTGCCACATCTTCCCGGTCCGTCTGGGTATTGGCATAGATCAGATTGGTTAACATAATATCCTTTATCAGGATATCATCACTCTCTGCCAGCAGCAGGTTCTTTACCGTCACTAAGCCCAGCAGCTTCCGGTCTGACGCGGTAACATAGCAGGTATAGATGGTCTCTTTATCCACACCCTGCCGCCGGATCCGCAGGATCGCTTCCTCCACCGTCATATTAGGCCGCAGAGAAACATATTCCGTAGTCATAATTGAGCCGGCGGAATACTCAGGATACCGCAAAATCTGATTGATGGACCGGCGCATTTCCGGGTCAGCTTGCTTCAGGATCCGCTTGACCACATTGGCAGGCATTTCCTCCACCAGGTCCGCCGCGTCGTCGACATACAGCTCGTCCACGATCTCTTTCAGCTCGTTATCGGAAAAGCCCCGGATCAAAAGCTCCTGGGCATCCGGCTCCATTTCTACAAAGGACTCTGCCGCCAATTCCTTTGGCAGCAGCCGGAACAGCAAGGGGATCTGGTTCTCCTCCATCCCGGAAAACAGCACCGCAATATCGCTGGGATTCATCACCACCAGGATCTCCCGCAGCGCCGCATACTTCTTATCCTCCATCATTTTGAGGATAGCTTTTTCCACAATTTCAAAACGCTCCACCATGACGGTTGCCTCCTTCCTGATTTTTCACGAAAGGCAACACACCGGACCGTTACAGACGCAAAGCCGCCATGAAATACGGCTGCCGTCTACTTCGGCCGGGTATATTGCCGCTACTGCCGGATTCCATGGTCGTCCCCCCTCTTTTACAAAACATTATTTACATTTTACTCCTTATCTTATTACTTGTCAACCTTGACGCGCGGCTCCATAACAGGTAAAATAAAAAAAGAATTTCTCTGCGAAATTGCCATTTTTCGTGCTGACGCACGAATGGATAATTGATAATGGATAATTGACAATTGTGGTATTTCCTTCGGAAATGATTTAAAAATGTCGCCTTTGGCGACTCCGAAATTCTCCATTGTCAATTTTCAATTGTCAATTGGCAGCCATCGGCTGCTCGACAAACGGAAATTGGCGGCTTCCGCATACAAAACAGCAAGAACCGGACAGAGAAATCTCTGCCCGGTGTTGTTGTCGATATGCCTCCCTTCGGGAGTCTCGATATATTTGCCTTGGGGCAAATTCGATATGGTTTTGCTTTCGCAAAACCTCGATATGCCAAAAATCCTTTTTCGGATTTTGGCATGGGTTATACCACATCCAGCTGGCCAAACTCCGCCGGGGTGTGGAAGCGGCAGGGGCCCTTGCGCAAAATGGGATTCCAGGTCAGATAATGAGGCAGGCGCAGCTTGTCTCCGCACTTGTAGAAATTGCAGTACAGCGCCTTGCCGGGTTTCACCTCAAACTCCGGGAAAAAGCCCCGGATAAAGCTGTAGGGCACCCGGAAGAAGATCTCCCAGCCATCCTCCCGGCGAATCACTTCGGGACAAAACAGCGCCTCTTTCTGCGCTTCCTCAGGGACGATCCGCAAAAGATCCTCAATGGAAGAACCGAACCCCAAAAACAGACACTTGTTGGGATTCCACTCCATGTTAAAATACCGCATGCTCCCTTCCATGGGCCGGAAGAAAAACTCCAGGCAGCTGTCCTCACAGACTTCAGCCAACGGGCTGGTCTCCACCGCCCGAACCTCCGGTTCGGTGGCAGACAGGTGAAGGCACAGCGCCTCCTCCGTGGCGCAGATCTGGGCATAGGCGGTGGCAGGCGAATCGCTCTCGGAGATGGGCGCGTCGATCTCGATCCGGGGCAGCTTGCTCCAGTCCACGCCCCCGCAAACCCTTGTCATCTGAGCAGTCTTCATAATGTACCTCCCAAAATATTTTTTATCATCATACCAAATTCAGGATAAATGTCAACCTGCCAAATCGCCATTTTTCGGGGAGTTTGTTTGTAGGGCGGGGGCTTGCTCCCGCCGCAAACATTACAAACATAGAATCGGTTCTAGATGTTTCACCGGAAATTTGACACAAAATACAAACTATTTAAATATTGTCATGTAAACGGCGGGAGCAAGCCCCCGCCCTACGATCTAATCGATAAACGGAAATTGGCACATAAACGAACCGGAGGAGCAGCTGCTCCTCCGGAAATTTTATGCCTTTTTCGCCTTGACGCTCAGAACGATCTTCACCACGATGGCTGCCACGATCAGAGCAAAGCCCAGACCCAGCACCGTGAAGTTCAAGCCCGCCACCGCGCCAAAGATCAGATTGAGGATACCGGCAGTCTGCTGACCGAGCAGGCCGCTTACCACATCCGGGGCAAACAGGCAAGCCGCCGTAGGCAGACCGTAGATCAGGCCCACCAGCAGCAGCACCACGCCGGTGTCCGCCAAAGTTGCCGGGAAGCTGCAGCCGGTAACGAAGAACAGCAGCACCATTAGCAGCACAAAAGCGCCCACCAGAACAGCAACCGCCTCATAAGAGGTCACAGTACGGACAATTTCCATAACCTGCTTCACCTCCGCCAAGGAAGCCTCTGCGTCCACGCTGTCCTGCGCGCCGCCCTCCTCATCGGGGTTCTCGCCGCCGGCCATACTCTGCTCGATATAGCCTAAAAGACCCTGTTCCTCCAGAGGCTCCAGGATCTCGCTTTCTTTCAGCATGGTGTCCACCGCATCCAGAGCTTCCTGGTTGATAACAACGCCGAACTGAGATTCAATAAGCTCCTTGTTCTCCTGGATCATCTGGGTGATCTCATCTTTGGTAATGGTGGTCTGGCTGGTGCCGGCGTAGAAATCCTCCACCAGGCCTGCCACCTTGTCGGCAACCAGGTCCTTGACGGTGGACTCTGCCACAAAGGTCTGAACCTGTTCTCTGGTAGCGGTCATCTCCTCGCCGAAGGATTCCTTCAAAACATCATAGACCCAATCCACCAGCATGCCGCCCATGTCTTCCTCAGCCGGATAGTCCTGCTGATACGCGCCTGCGCCCATTGCCAGCGCCGGCCGAACCGGACCGGCGGCAGACTTGCCGGAGACCAGCTGGTTCACGATCTTATGTATGCCGTCCCGGGACACCGCGGTCCGGACATTCAGGATCAGCACCCCCGCGACAGACACCGCAAACATCACAATGCACAGGATAAAGGCGATCAGTCCCATCAAAATTCTCACAGGAGCAGACCGGCGCTTTTTGGCCTTCTTCGCTTTCGGCTGCGGAATTTGTTCTTGCTTCGGTTCTTCCGGCAAACCCTCCGCCGCCACTTCGGGCGCTTCGTTCTGAACCGCTTCGGGCGCTTCGTTAACTGCCACTTCAGGAGTATCGCGCATAACCAAGACCTCTTTTCCTAAAAATTGGGGTTACGAATGGTTTCATTTTACAGCCTTGGAAGAAAAAAGTCAACTGTCCCGCAGAAGTGCCCCTACGATCATTTCCACCCTGTTTACAGATACTAACAGCGTAATTTGTAAAATTATTGTAGGGCGGGGGCTTGCTCCCGCCGAAAAAACAAATGCACCAAACGGCGGGAGCAAGCCCC
>JAFQCV010000052.1 GCA_017416325.1 Oscillospiraceae bacterium | reverse complement strand
TGACGCACGAATTGATAATGGATAATTGATAATTGACAATTGTGGTATTTCCTTCGGAAATGATTTAAAAATGTCGCCTTTGGCGACTCCTTAATTGTCCATTGTCAATTTTCAATTGTCAATTGGCAGCCATCGGCTGCCTGACAAACGGGAATTTGACTTTTGGGACGGGGAGCTGTCCCCTGCGAAAGAGACAGAAAAAAGTCACAGATTTATTTCCAAGGGTTGACAAATGTACTAGTTCAATGTACTATTTAGGTATAGTACAATCGCGATTATGCGGTTAAGAAAGGGAAAAGGTGTTATCATGGAAAACCGTGAGAAAAAAGTCCTGGTCATCGGCGTCATCGGCGCGGATGTGCACGCCGTGGGCAACAAGATCCTGTATCATGCCTTTACGGAAGCCGGCTTTGAGGTGGTGAACCTGGGTGTTATGGTATCCCAGGAGGAGTACATCGCCGCTGCCATTGAGTCCAACGCAGATGCCATCGTGGTATCTTCCCTGTACGGACAGGGCGAGCTGGACTGCCGTGGCCTGCGGGAAAAGTGCGATGAGGCCGGTCTGAAGGGTATCCCCCTGGTGGTAGGCGGCAATATCGTCATCGGCAAGCAGAAGTTTGAGGATGTGGAAAAGCGTTTCCACGAAATGGGTTTTGACCGGGCATTCCCTCCCGGAACTACTCCCGAAACTACCATCCAGGCCCTGCGCGAGCTGCTCGGCATGGAGGGATGATTCCATGAAGCCCATCCTGCTCATGGATTTCGGCAGTACATACACCAAGGTAACTGCCGTGGATGTGGAGGCAGAGGTGATTCTGGGGACTGCCCAGTCCTTTACCACCATCCAGACCGACATCAATGACGGTCTGAACGGGGCGCTGAAGCTGCTGGAAGAAAAAACCGGCCATCTGGATTATGAAAAGTGCTATGCCTGTTCCTCCGCTGCGGGAGGCCTTCGAATGGTCACCAGCGGACTGGTGCCGGAGCTGACCTCCGAGGCGGCAAAGCTGGCAAGTCTGGGGGCAGGGGCAAAGGTGGTAGGGCTTTATTCCTTCCAGCTGACGGAGGATGATCTTCAGGATATTCAGGCTTTGAAGCCGGATATTTTCCTGCTGGTAGGCGGTACGGACGGAGGCAACACCGAATGTATCCTGCACAATGCCCGGATGCTGGCAACGCTCCCACCGAAATTTCCTATCATCATCGCAGGCAACCGCACGGCGGCCCGGGAGTGCGCCCGGATTTTGCAGGCGCATCCGGTACATATTTGTCCCAACGTGATGCCCAAATTCGGCACATTGAACATCGAACCCACCCAGCAGAAGATTCGGGAGATTTTTCTGGACCGGATCGTCCAGGCAAAGGGCCTGTCCAAGGCTACGCAGCTTCTGGATGATATTCTGATGCCTACCCCCTCGGCTGTGCTCCAGGCTATGGAGCTTCTGAGCAAGGGTACGGAGTCGGAAAAGGGCATCGGCGATCTGGTGGCTGTGGATGTAGGTGGCGCTACCACTGATGTTTACTCCATGGCCGACGGTATGCCCCAGGGCATGAACACCGTCTACAAGGGCATCCCCGAGCCCTTCTCCAAAAGAACGGTGGAAGGCGATATCGGTATGCGCTATTCCATCCGGGGAATCGTGGAAGCCGCGGGCATCCGCCGGATCGCGGAGCTTTCCGGTCTAACGGAGAAGCGCGCCGAAGAGTTGGTTGCGTATTTGTCCGAGCACACCGAGTTGGTGCCAAACGGAGATCCCGAAATGGCGGCACTGGACTATGCTCTGGCTTCCTGCGCGGTGGAAACCGCTGTTGCCCGTCACGCCGGCACCATGGAGGAGACCTACACCCTGATGGGTCTTACCTATGTGCAAAGTGGCAAGAACCTCACCCATGTCAAACAGATCATCGTTACCGGCGGCAGTCTGATCCATACGGAAAATACAGAGAAGATTGCCCGTCACGCCCAGTATTCCTCCGCGCAACCCACATCCTTGCGGCCCAAGGCGGCAGATGTTTGGGTAGACCGTACGTATATTCTGGCTGCTATGGGATTGCTTAGCGCTTATTATCCCGATGCGGCACTTCGAATTATGAAAAAGGAGCTTGAAAAGCATGGATATTCGGAATAAGAAGATCCCGGAAGGCGAATTTATGGCCCTGCGTCAGGAAGTTTTGACCCAGTGGCCCACCGGCAAGGATGTTAACCTGCAGGAGGCGGTGGACTATCACAAGTCTATGCCCCAGTGCCGCAACTTCGGCAAGAAGCTGCTGGATGCCAAGCGGGACGGCCGCACTTTGGTGCAGCCCCGGGCCGGCGTTCCTGTGGTGGAAGAGCACATCAAGCTGATGCAGTACCTGGAAAAGTACGGCGAAGCTGACCTGCTGCCCTCTACCATCGACTCTTACACCCGTCAGAACCGTTACGAAGAAGCAGAGCATGGCATTGCCGAGTCTATCCGTCTGGGCCGCGCCATGATGAACGGCTTCCCCGCTGTCAACCACGGCGTCGCCAAGTGCCGTCAGGTTACGGAAAGCGTCAACCTGCCTATGCAGGTCCGTCACGGTACACCCGATGCCCGTCTGCTCACGGAGATCACCTTCGCCGGCGGCTTTACCAGCTACGAAGGCGGCGGCATTTCCTACAACCTGCCTTACTGCAAGAATATCCCCATGGAGCGTACCATCCGGGATTGGCAGTATGTGGACCGCCTCACCGGTCTTTATGAGGAAATGGGTGTTTCCATCAACCGGGAACCCTACGGCCCTCTGACAGGCACTTTGGTGCCTCCCTGTATCTCCCATGCCGCAGCCATTATCGAAGCGCTGCTGGCTGCCGAGCAGGGCGTTAAGAATATCACCGTCGGTTACGGCCAGTGCGGCAACCTGGTTCAGGACATCGCCGCCATCCGCACCCTGGAGGAGCTGACTGACGAGTATCTGCAGAAGTACGGCTACGGCGACGTAAAGGTCACCACCGTGCTGCACCAGTGGATGGGCGGCTTCCCCGCCGACGAGGCAAAGGCCTTCGGCGTTATCTCCTCCGGCTCTTTGATCGCGGCTTTGGCAAAGGCTACCAAGGTCATCGTCAAGACCCCTCATGAGGCTGTGGGTATCCCCACCATGGAAGCCAACGCCGAGGGTCTGCGCTGCACCAAGCAGGTGGTCAATATGCTCTCTGACCAGGCTTTCCAGGATATGCACCTGGAAGAGGAGAAGGAGATCATTCGTCAGGAGACCCGCTGCATCGTGGACAAGTGCTTCGAGCTGGGTCATGGCGATATCGCAGTGGGCGTATGCCGCGGCGTAGAAGCCGGCGTACTGGACGTTCCCTTCGCTCCCTGCCGCTTTAATAAGGGCCTGATGCTGCCCTGCCGCGACAATGACGGCGCTGTGCGTATTCTGAACCCCGGCAACCTGCCCTTCACCAAGGATCTGAAGGACTTCCACGAGACCAAGATCTATGAGCGCGCTCTGGCAGAGAAGCGGAAGGCTTCCTTCCAGATGGTCATTGATGATGTTTACGCCATCGGCAAGGGCCGCCTGGTTGGCCGCCCGAAGTACTAATTAAGGAGATTTTTACTATGAAAATTGTTGACGTTGTTTGCTCTGCCGGCCGTACCGGCTTCTACTTCGACGACCAGCGCGCCATCAAGGGCGGCGCGGGTCATGACGGCGTGTTCTATGTTGGCGCCCCTGTAACCGAAGGCTTCCGTTCTATCCGTCAGGCCGGCGAAAGCATCTCCGTGATGATCGTTCTGGAAGACGGTCAGGTTGCTTACGGCGACTGCGCAGCTGTGCAGTACTCCGGCGCAGGCGGACGTGACCCGCTGTTTCTGGCAGAGGACTTCATCCCTGTCATCGAAAAGTACATCAAGCCTACTCTGATCGGCAAGGAGGCTGACAACTTCCGTAAGATGGCTGCTGATATGGAGGCTATCCAGGTGGAAGGCAAGCGGCTGCACACCGCTATCCGTTACGGCCTGTCCCAGGCTATCCTGGACGCTGTTGCCAAGGCTACAAACCGTATGATGTGCGAGGTCGTGGCTGACGAGTACGGCTGCACCGTTTCCGAGACACCCATCGACATCTTCACCCAGTCCGGTGATGACCGTTACGACAACTCCGACAAGATGATCATTAAGGGCGCTCAGGTTCTGCCCCACGCTTTGATCAACAACGTCCAGACCAAGCTGGGCCCTCAGGGCGAGAAGCTGGAAGAGTACGTTGCCTGGCTGCGTGACCGCATCCTGCAGCACCGCACCAGCGAGGATTACCTGCCTATTTTCCACATTGACGTATATGGTACCATCGGCGCTGCCTTCGGCAACGACAACTACAAGGCTATGGCTGACTACATCGAGAAGCTGGGCCGGATCGCAAAGCCCTTCCATCTGCGGATCGAAGGCCCCATGGACTGCGATGTGGACGTTCCCACCCAGATGAAGGCTCTGGCTGCGCTGACTGCTGAGCTGGATGCCCGGGGCTGCGATGTAGAGCTGGTTGCCGACGAGTGGTGCAACACACTGGAGGACATCAAGCTGTTTGCGGATAACAAGGCCGGTCACATGGTCCAGATCAAGACCCCCGACCTTGGCGGCATCAACAATACCATCGAGGCGGTTCTCTACTGCAAGGAAAAGGGTATCGGCGCTTACCAGGGCGGTACCTGCAACGAGACTGACCGGTCCGCACAGGTCTGTGTCCACTGCGCTATGGCTACCCAGCCTGTGCAGATCCTGGCAAAGCCCGGCATGGGTGTGGACGAAGGCTTCATGATCGTTTACAACGAGATGAACCGCATCCTGGCTATGCGCAAGGCCAAGAAGAACCTGAACAAGTAAGGAGATATACTATGGGTTATCAGTACTGGAAATATGACAAGCTGAACCAGCTTTGCAACGATGCCTTCCAGAAGTTCGGCTTCAACGCGGAGGAAGCTAAGATCATCTCTGATGTTCTTTTAATGTCTGACCGTTATGGCATCGAGAGCCACGGTATGCAGAGAATGTACCGCTACTACAAGTCTATCCAAAAGGGCATGATCAAGATCGAGTCCAAGGGCAATGTGGTCTTCGAGACCCCTGTTTCCGCGGTCATCGACGCCGAAGACGGCATGGGTCAGGTGGTTGGTCACAAGGCTATGCAGATGGCTATCGATAAGGCCAAGAAGGTCGGTATCGGCATGGTCACCGTCCGTAACTCCAACCACTACGGCATCGCCGGCTACTATGCCAAGATGGCCTGCGAGCAGGGTCTGATCGGTATTTCCTGCACCAACACCAACGCCATCATGGTTCCCACCTACGGCCGTATGGCTATGCTGGGTACCAACCCCATCGCTCTGGCTATGCCTGCTGAGCCTTATGACTTCTTCTTTGACGCAGCTACCACCGTGGTTACCCGCGGCAAGCTGGAGGTCTACAACAAGAAGGGTGAGCCTCTGCACGACGGCTGGGCTCTGGACAAGAACGGCCATCCCTCCAACGACGCGGCGGATGTGCTGGACAACATCGCTGCCCACAACGGTGGCGGTATTATGCCTCTGGGCGGCAGCACTGAGGACACCGGCAGCCACAAGGGCTACGGCTACGCCATGCTGTGTGAGATCTTCTCCTCCATCGTTTCCCTGGGTACTACCTCCGACAAGACCGGCAAGGGCGGCAAGGGCGGCATCTGCCATGGCTTCGTAGCCATCGATCCCGCTATCTTCGGCGACGCAGCTGCCATTAAGGAGCATCTGTCTGCTTATCTGGAAGAGCTGCGTAACTCTCCCAAGGCAGAGGGTCAGGACAGGATCTACACCCACGGCGAAAAGGAGATCCTGGCTGAAAAGAAGCTGATGGAAAACGGCATCCCCGTCAACGACAACACCATGGTGGAAGTTTACGAGATGTGCCAGTACCTGAACATGGACTTCAGCAAGTACTTTGGCAGCTATATCCCCGAAAAGTCCGAGGGCTTCAAGTCCCCCGAAACCTTTAAGTAACGCAAAAGGCGCGCTTCGGCGCGCCTTTTTCCTAAGCAACAGCGATAAATTGCCATTTTTCGGTGAGTTTGTTTGTAGGGCGGGGGCTTGCTCCCGCCGCAAATGTTACAAATATGGAATCGTTTCTATATGTTTCACCGGAAAATTGACACAAAATACAAACTACTTAAATGTTGTCATGTAAACGGCGGGAGCAAGCCCCCGCCCTACGATCTAATCGACAAACGGAAATTTGACAAAAAATACAAATATTTTCAGGACAAGCGGCTGGATGGTTGATTTTTACAGAATTTACGATATAATGATTGGTGGAAAACCGGGTGGCAGACCTGCTGCCTATTTACTGAACCAGCCGTAAAACGGAAGGAGAAGCGTAATATGATCATTACTCAGAAGAAACCCATTGAAGAAGTTCTGGCTCTGGTGGAAGGCGCCAAGACGGTGGCTCTGGTTGGCTGCAACAGCTGCGCTACTGCCTGTCAGACCGGTGGTCAGCCCCAGATCGACGAGCTGACCAAGATCCTGGAAGATGCCGGCAAGAAGGTCGTTGCCACTACCATCTGCGACTACTGCTGCATGAACCTGGGCGTTAAGGCTAAGATGAAGGCGATCAATGCCGCCAACCCCGACTGTGTCATTTGCATGTCCTGCGGCGACGGCGTACAGTGTGTTGCCAAGAATGCCGGCGATAAGCCGGTCTATCCCTCCAACAATACTATGTACTTAGGCGAAGCCGTCCGCTTCGGTGTTTGGGAAGAGTCCTGCCGTTTCTGCGGCGACTGCGTCCTGGGCAAGACCGGCGGCATCTGCCCCATTACCCAGTGCGCCAAGAGCCTGATGAACGGCCCCTGCGGCGGTCAGAAGAACGGCAAGTGTGAAGTCAACCCCGAGAACCCCTGCGCCTGGATCGAGATCTACAAGCGCTTGGAGGCAACCGGTGAGGTGGAGAAGATCACACAGGTCAGAGAATCCAAGGGCTACGGCAACTTTGCCTATCCCAGAACCATCAGCTTGAGGGGGAAGAAATAATGAGTTTGTTAAAAGAAGCACTGGATGCCGGTAAGTTTGGTGTTACCGCGGAAATGGCGCCTCCTAAGGGCTGCGATTTTACAGAACAAATGGAAGCAGCTGCGCTGCTCAACGGCAAAGTCCACGGTGTTAACGTCACCGATATGCAGTCTGCCTGCTTGAAGGCCACCGGCCTGGGCCTGTGCATCAAGCTGAAGCAGGCTGGTGTGGAGCCTATTTTGCAGATGACCGGCCGTGACCGGAACCGTATGGCGCTGATGGGCGACGCGCTGGCTGCCGCTGCCTTTGGCATCGACACCATGCTTGCTCTCACCGGCGACCACCCTGTCTGTGCCGGCGGCGACTGCAAGGACGCAAAGCCTGTTTACGATCTGGATTCCGTGGGTATTCTGAGAATGCTCTCCAAGATGGAAGAAACCGGCCGTGACTGCGGCGGCAATCCTCTGTCCGGCAACGTGGTGGACAAGGAGACCGGTGAGATCACCGATAAGTCCGCAACGCCCAAGTTCTACAAGGGCGCTTCCGTGACTCCTGTGTACGAGCCCATCTTCCTGCAGATCAACAAGCTGCGCCAGAAGGTAGAGGCCGGCGCTGAGTACATCCAGACCCAGGGCATCTTTGATCTGGATTCTTTCAAGCGCTTTATGGAAGAGGTTGATAAGGCGGGCATCAAGACCCACATTATGGCGGGTATCATCCCCCTGAAGGCAGCCGGCATGGCGAAGTTTATGAATGCCAATGTTCCCGGCATCGATGTGCCTCAGCATATGATCGACCGTCTGGCCGCAGCTGCCGCAGAGGGCAAGGAAAAGGGCGTCAAGGGCCTGCCTGCTAAGGTTGGTATGGAAATGGCTGCCGAGATGATCGCCAAGATCAAGGACGAGAAGCTGTGTGACGGTGTCCACATTATGGCCATCGGCGCGGAGAAGAATGTTCCCACCATCCTGGATATGGCTGGTATCTCCATCTAAGTACATCTACAAAATGCAGCCGCAGAAGCGGCTGCATTTTTTCGTGCTTTGTTGACTTTTTGGGGTTTCCATGATATGGTATATTGGATTTTGAGAAAAGAGATGAACAGCATATGCTAGAAACCTTTGGAACTGTTTTTTCGACCATGATGGGAATGCTGATCTGTCTGATCATCGGCTATATCCTGCGCCGGTTCCATCTGGAGCCGGGCAACACAGCTACGGTGCTGTCCAAGCTGGAGCTGTATGTGCTGATGCCGGCGCTGACTTTATCGTCCTTTATCAAAAACTGTAA
This sequence comes from Oscillospiraceae bacterium, assembly GCA_017416325.1. Taxonomy (GTDB): domain Bacteria; phylum Bacillota; class Clostridia; order Oscillospirales; family Oscillospiraceae; genus Faecousia. Next base: position 1,610 of record JAFQCV010000052.1, on the reverse strand, counting down.
TTTGCAGTCCTTGCAGGAAAACGGAGGCTTGTTTGTTTACGGTTTGGTGTGCACTGTGGCGGCTCTGGGCGTAGGCAAGCTGCTGGGGCGATGCTTCTCCAAGGACGGGTATGAACGGAAAATCTATACCTATTCCTTGATCTGCGCCAATTTCGGTTACATCGGAAAGCCCTTGGTGGCATCCTTATTTGGCAGTCAGGGTGTTTTTGAGTTTGATATCATGACCCTTTCCTTATCCGTGCTGGTATACGGGTATTTGGTGCCCAGTTTGGTTCCGGAGGGAAAGGAGAAGTCCAAAGGCGGCAGGCTGCGCAGCCTGTTCAGTCCCATTACCGTGGTGATGCTGGTGGGAATTTTGTTGGGTTTGACCGGCTGGAGCCAGTATCTACCCGGTTTCCTGTTGAAAACAGCGGAGAGCTTGGGCGGATGTGTGGGCCCCGTGGCAATGATCCTGACCGGCTTCGTGATCGGCGGCTTCCATTTGCCGGATCTTTTGAAGATCAAGAAAGTATACTTGGTTTCTGTTTTGCGGCTGTTGGTGCTGCCGCTGGTGTTTGTGGCGCTGGTTTGGCTTATGGGCGGGGATAAGAATGCGTGCTTACTGACGATGATCGCTTTTTCCAGTGCGCTGGGACTCAATACGGTGGTGATCCCGGCAACCCACGGCGGGGATACCCACACCGGCGCTTCTATGGCGATGATCTCGTCGGTGGCGTGTGTGGTCACCATTCCACTGCTGTACGCGTTTTTGAACATGATCTTATAATAGAAGCAATATGTAGCAGGAGGAATTCCTATGAAGGCGTGGCAGCATTTCAAGACCATAACCCGGCATCGTTTGATCGTGATGGCTGGGTGCTTCCGTGTGGGGCTATACTGGCAAGGGCTGACCCATGATCTGTCTAAATACTCGCCCACAGAGTTTCTTCAGGGGGCAAAATACTATCAAGGTGTCCGCAGCCCCAACGCCGCAGAGCGGGAAGTCAAGGGCTACAGCGAGGCATGGATGCACCATAAGGGTCGTAACCGGCACCACTACGAATACTGGACGGATATGAATATGGAGCGCCGTGTGTACGAATCTGTCCCCATGCCCCGGAAGTATCTGGTGGAGCAGGTGATGGACCGCCGGGCAGCCTGCATCGTGTACCAAGGAAAAAACTATACCCCGGCATCCCCGCTGAATTACTTTTTGAAAAGCCGGGAGCGGATGCTGATGCATCCAAAGAATATGCAGGAGCTGGAGTACATTCTGACTATGCTCAAGGACAAAGGGGAGAAGGAAACCTTCCGATATTTAAAGCGCGATGTTTTGCGTGGAAAACCCTTTCCGTGGGAATAAGCAACGCGATTTTGGGTATGCTAGGGAAGCGGCAAAAAAAGTTAGAGGAAAAGGAAAAAATTGCTTGACTTTTTTGTGGAAGCAGGTATAATAATATCCGTGCTTGACGCAAAAGCGCTGCACATAGAGGATTAGTGTAACGGTAGCACACCGGACTCTGACTCCGTTCGCGGGGGTTCGAATCCCTCATCCTCTGCCATCAAAGGGCAATGAAAAAGATATTGCCCAAGAAACCCCCGATTTTATCGGGGGTTTCGCCGTTTCTACG
>JAFQCV010000013.1 GCA_017416325.1 Oscillospiraceae bacterium | reverse complement strand
TGGATATGCCATTAAAACAAGTCAAAAACCACCTATATCGCTCCAAACAAAAACTACGGAAAGCCATATCCGTATGTTGAGGAGGTCACTTATGAACCGAATGCAAAAACACAATCTGTATAATATCAAGCGTAATATTGAAAAGAAGACCGGTACCAGACTGATTTCAGCCGGCAGTAAAGAAGAAAGAGCCTTTACAGAAACTGCAGCTCCCCATAAACGGATTCCCAGAGTTGCGCTGATCGCAGCCATTGTTACCGTCTTTGTTACACTGACCGCCTTTGCAGTGACTATTTTCTCTACTTGGGCCGGTGATAGTCTGACAATTACCGCATCCTACTATGGAAATGGTATTGTCTGGGTGGAGATCACTAATCAGTCTGACAAGGACCTAAAACTGGAGCCGAAGATGAACCTCTACTATTACAGCACTCAGGAGCTTGTGGAGTCCACAGGCGAAGATCCTTACATCGAGAATCTTACAATTCCAGCTAATTCCACGGAGAAGGTCAGACTGGATCTGCGGCGAACCTACGATGTTGAAACTCTTGAGAACAGCAAGAACGAATTCTATTATTTACAGATGACTAATGATAGCTTCCTGCTGGGTCAGAAATGGTCCTGCCAGGTGTCCTTCGTTGTTTCTGACTATGTAACACCTTGGTATGAGCTGTCGGATGAAAGCTGTTTAGAAGGTGTTCTTCCTTCACTGAAGCCTTACTTTAAGAATTTTACATGGGATATCTTTGCTCGTTGGCCTGATGCTCTTGACTATGTTGAATTGGTACAAGAAGAACTGACAAAAGTAGATGGAAGAGTTGTCAGATCTTGCGGAACACCGATCTATTTTAATAAAAAGGATTGGCTTATTTCTTCTAATAACAGCACTTTTGATGCATATAACAAATTATTGGGGATAGATGATACTGAATACTATTACCAAATTGGTGTGCAAATACCTTGTCCCTCAGATTCCGGTCAGAACAACGGTGGCTGGATTATGCCTATTTTTTACCTGTACCAGTATGCCTTGGCTGATATTGAAAGCCCTCAAGATTATGCGTTTATTAGAGGTAATCTGCTTACGTTTGAAGAGTTGGAGCCGTACAAGGTCTATGACGATGGCGAATATGTTGTTTATGAAATGCACCATCTGTTCTATTCAGACTTGAAAACATATGTTAATGATATGATGCTCCAGCGTGACGATATGTACATGGATGATCAGATATGGAAACGTATTGAGACAATCTATGAGCATTGGAGCAATAAGGACAATATGAATAGCTACTTCTATCGACTTGGTGAGGGTACAACTAAAGTGACTCTTTCGATGGATGAAGTGATTCGTATGTCACAAAAAGGCGAAGACATATCTTACGAGGATATCAGTCCATACACACATGGTGTAGGCGGCTTTACCATTATTGAAAGTGATACTGGTAGACGAATCACGATTGATGCCTATTACGAGTTATTCTATGGTTTGAATATAGATGGCACATTACGAGGATGGTATCTTATTCATAAGCCAACTGGAGATACGATTGATATTCGATATGAGGATGTGAAAGCATTCGTAGAAGCGCATGACGATCCATTACCCAGATGTTCTTGCGAGAACTTAACCAAACAGGATAAACAACATCATGGTTGGACAATAACTATGAAGTGGCTTCTTGCTCAAGGTAATGACATTGTTGATGGAGATTTAGGATTTGCTTGCGCATATCACGAAACTAGCGAGGATCGTACTTCTTGGACCGATACTTATCTCATTCTTGGGACAACGGATTATTATATCGAAGACCGTGAAGGAACTGGTGCTACGTTGCCGGGCCTATGGCTTGTCCATACCGAAACCGGCGATAGGTGCGATCTGGAAACCGAGGATGCAACTGCATTCGTAAATGCTCACGGTGGAGTGGAGTAATGTTATGAAAAACGCGCTTTTTATCTCCGGCAATGTATTTGCCGCCTGCGGTCTTTTGTTGATTGGTATCGGCATTACTGCCTTCCAGTCGCTGACGAGCCTATATAAGTACCTGTCCCAGTTTGCGACAGTGGATCATCAAGCACAAATCAGTCTCAACACCGTCCTCATCATCGGCGGTGTAATGGTTGTGGTAGGCATCGTTCAAATCATCATAGCCTGTCTGCACAAAAGCAAAACAAACTGAATCACTAAGAAAGGACCTGCACTCCAAAAACTGGGATGCAGGTCCAATTTATTGACCGGCTGATGAAGGGGTGTCTGCTTTGCGATATATAACCAAGACATCCTCTAAAGAGGCATATTCGGTATATCCTTTCTTCTCTAACAGCTTTACCAGGTTCTCAAAGCCGTTCTCTTTTCCACCAGTCGCATACTTCTTATAGTCGCTAGTGGAGGAAATATTCAGAACGACGTACTCGGTTTCCAGTAGGTGCTCCTGGGAAGAATAGCGAACATCATAGAGAACATCTCGTTGCGACAGATGGGTGGTATAAAATGTGGTGGCTGTAACGGATGCGCCATCCGGGATTGTGTCCAAAGTATCACGGATACCCTGGTAGTAATCATAATACTGAATTGCTTGTACGGGGTAACCCATTGCTTTTGGAACAACCACAATACCAAAGCATACCGCACTTACAATTGCAGCTGCTATCAAAACAAAGAGACGCTGCCAGTTGATCTTCAGATCTGCCAGATTGACAATGGTTAGGTAAACAAGGAATGTATTGGAGCCGAAGGTGTACTGGAAGAAAATATCATGTTGATACTGGTAGTCGGACATGAGGTTGACCAGGATATAGGGGATTAGAAGGATGTAACGCTCATATCGCCTTGTCAGCAGCGGCAATCCAAGTAGTGGCAGAAGCGTCATAGCGATGAAATACAGCTTTTCCTGATCCACGCACTCATAGATTGCTTTCATCGGGTTTAGGATTACAGACTTGATCACCGTAATCAGTGAGGATGAGCCATCGTACATAAAGTTGTCGTAGCGGTAGGTCATAACACCGTCACCGCTTTTTGCAAGATATCCCGTGACAAGGAAGAACCATCCAAGGGATACTGACAGCAAAACAACGCCCGTAAGCAGATTGTAAATGTCCAGTTTTTTATAACGCAAAACTGTCTTGACGATCAGCCAAAGCGCAATCACCGCAACATATACGGCAGCGTCTTCTTTGACCATCAGAGTAAGAACAGCAGCAACAGCGGTTAAGCACCAGTTCTTTTTTTCAATGCCGTAGAGCAACCAGAGGATCAGCGGTGTTAAGAAACAGTTTTCGTGGATGTCGTAGCTTGTGCCGCCGGAGAAGGCTGGATACAGGAGCAGGACAACGCAAACGAGCATCCGCTGTGCGCCGGTTAAGCCGTGGTTCTTGCCAATCTTCCAAAGAGGGATCACTGCGGATGTGATCACTGCAGCCTGAAGCACCTGCAAAGTGGCGGGTGTTGGAGCTAACCAGTAAAACGGCAGCATGAGGTAGTAGATCGGTGAGACATGGACAGCAAAGTGAGACAGCAGGCCATCCCGTTCTACTGTGGTCATCGGCAACCCGGACTCTTTCATGTGGTAGAACATCTGAGAGAAAATACCAAAGTCATAAGTTGGAGAACAAAAACTATATACCCGCCCAACGGTCCAAGCACTGACAAACAAAAAGAATATTACGGACAAACCAACCGTAATCCAAATATATGCTTTGTGCGCTCTTGGAGGTTCGACACGAGGCAGAGGGCTATTGTCCCAACCAAGGATACTAAAACCTATTAGAAGGATAAGGACAACTCCACAAACAGCAAGAAAAGGCCATGTGAACGATGCAATCAACCCTGTAACGGTGAGTAGAGCAAAAGCAACAACAATACCCCAGCGTTCAACTATTCGTGTCTTTACAAAGAAGCATACCGCTGTAAGGGCAAAGGCGATGCTACAAGTAATACCGAGTATCCGAACAAGGGACATTTGTGCCAAACCATCCAGTTTTGCCAGATCCCGCAAATCACTTGGTAGGATGAAATATTCTATCAGAACTGCAACGAGCCACGAAAGAATTATGCGGCGCAGCAAATCGCTTATGTGGGTTTTTTGTTTTATTCTCAACGCAGGCATTTTAAAGCCCCCTTTCTATTGGAATCCGGCCATTTGACCATTCTTTCAAGCATTGCCCCCAGAAGAATGGAAACGACAAAAATGGGAAGCGATATACAAAAGAAGATCAGCGCATACCGCTCCGGGGTTCTCCAATTGGGAAGGAGCTTATAACACCATGCATCGAACAGGTGAGATAAAAGGTATCCTCCGTAACAGCCGCTGGCACCAAAGGCAAGAATGCGGCTAATACAGAATGGGATTCTGATGCGGTACAGGGAAATGAAAAGACACACAACAATGAAAACAATCCACAGATCTGGAAACTCCCATACCAGTGCTTCACTTAATTTACCATCTGTTGAAAGCACTGTGGCAGCGCCCAAAACTGCAGACACAGCAACAGCACAGAAGACGCCAATCCAGGGGTGGATTCTCGGTTGAAGCTTGCGAACAGCAGCGCCCAAAATGTAATAGGTAAGCGGATAGATCACCCGCCAATGATCCGGAAACGCAACTATTGGCGTTGCTCCCGGAAGTGCCGTAATCACCAACATAACCGCACACAGACCGAGAAGCGCCTTTGCGTCTTGTAAGCGTTCCAGCAGCATATTCACGAAAGGCATCAGCAACACCAAACCGATGTACATTTCCACATACCATCCGTAATAAACGGCACTGAAGCTGAACAACCGGGTTAACCAGGTTGAGAAGCTTTGCGTATCACCAAAAACGAAATGCCGGATAGGAATAGAGATGATTGCAGCCAAGAAATATGCCAGGAGCACCGGTACAAGGCCACGGTAACAGGCTTTGGCATCCGTCTTTTCGCACTTCAAATAACCGGTCAGCATTAAGAATAGACCGATACAGCTTACACTGAGCCAACGGAAGCTGCCGGCAAGCCACATAAATAACCCGACCTGAGGCTCTGAGTAGTAGCCGTTATTCAAAAAGGAATGGAATGTTACAACAAACAGCAACGCTATGCATCGCAGTAGATCCAATCCCGGTTCTCGTTTGGACATAAAAAAGCACCCCCTGTACCAACATGGTACAAGGGGTGTCTTTCATAACCTTGGGATAATTCTTACAAGTTTCTTTCAATTTTTCGGTAGCTCAACGATAGCACTAAACTGATCGCCGTCAACGCCTACCCGGAATGTGCCACCAACGGATTCTGTGTAGGTTTGTGCAATCGCCAGACCTAATCCGCTGCCTTTTGTGGATCTGGCCTTGTCGCCACGGGCAAAGCGCTGCATGATTTCGTCCGGCTTGAAATCCATCTCATAGGAAGAGGTGTTCATCATACGCACAAGGAAACTACTTTCCGTTTCTTTAACTTCCAAGTAGATCCGGGTACCGGCCATAGCATACTTAATTGCATTGCCTAAGAGATTCGCAAATACCTGATGCATTCTGGCGCCGTCTGTCACGACCATAACGGAATCAGATGCGTAGTTGCGTCTGACGAACAGACCTGCGTGGGTGAGCTGGTCATCGAACAGTCCAATCGTCTGCTCCAACAGGCGGATAAGGTCTATCTCTTCTTTCTTACTTTCTATGACACCACTGGATACTTTGGTCAGTTCAAACAAGGACTCTACAAGGTCGCTCATATAACCAGCTTTCTGCTGAAGTCGCTGAAGCTGCTCCTGCCCGTCTGCAGATAGGGTTTCTTTTTGCAGCAGCTCGCTGTAACCGAGAATAGAGGTTAATGGTGTACGCAGATCGTGAGAAACATTGGAGATCAGTTCAACCTTGAATCGCTCGCTGGTAACAGCGGTGCGTACTGCTTCTTCGTGTTGCGCCTGTACTTGCAAAAGCTGCGCTTCGGTTTGGGAAAAGGCACCATTGCTGACAGTGATAGGTAAGCCTTGCTGATAATTGTTTAGCTGGATCTTGAAGTGGTGGAGGTCAGCTCCGTAGCGCCAAAGATGCAGGAAACCAAAGACTACTGCGCCGCCAAAGCAGCAAACCGGAAAAGCGACATAGCGAAGATTGCGTGTCAAGAGCAAATATGCAATTGCTGAGCCAGATACTGCGATCCAAGCAGCGGAAAATGCAAGTGCATGCTGTGGCCGTTTGCAGCGCGTAGAAATACGATGCGCAAGGCACCATGTCAATGAAAGCCGGCTGCAGATCCATCCCCATAACTCACGGACCGCCAGTAGTATGAGAAAAGCCTTTATGATGGCAGTAGCGATGAGAAAGCGATCGTATATGTAACTCCACATGAAGTAGTCAAAATTCTGTAGTGCATTATAAACAAGAAACGCCACTCCACCAAGCAGGCAGATACCATCCGGTCCGAAAATGGCATTTTTCTGTCTCAGTACAAAGACTGCAATAATTCCAAACGCAAGAGCAGCAAAGGAAAGAATGAACCCAAGCAGTCTGCTGAAACGGGAATTTGTCTCTTCAATGGGCTGATAAGGCGCAGATGGATATGTGGTCGTTGTGGGATGCATTGTAGAGGGCATTATGTTTTCGAAGTATTCTGTTGCAGGAATAGAGGTGTTGGGATAGTATGTTGCTTCTGTATTTTCCCAATATTCACCCGGGGCTGTTGTTGCAGCGGTTCCGTCTTGGGAATTGTGGTCCATCATCTGCCGGCCAAATGTCCAACAAATAGCCGCAGCAAGGAGCAGGATCATGGCGATGATATTACGGAGCTTCAAAGACATAACCGATCCCCCAAACTACTTTCAAATATTCCGGTTTCTTAGGATTTAACTCCAGCTTTTCCCGGATGCGACTGATATGAACCATGACTGTGTTCTCAACAGCATAGGCATCACTTTCCCATACCCGTTCATAGATTTCCTCTGCAGAGTACACCCGGCCGGGATTGGACATCAGTACTTGCAGGATCTTAAACTCCGTTGCCGTGAGACGAACAGCCTCTCCACGAACAACCAATTGCTTGGTTGCGGTATTCAGAATGATATTGCCTACTTGGATTTGATCCTCGGACTTTGTTTCTCGGATGGATCCCAAATCGGCATATCGACGCAGGAGTGCTTTTACCCGAGCAAGCAGCTCCTGCTGATAAAAGGGCTTGACTAAATAATCATCGGCACCGGCTTCCAATCCAAGCACTCGATCCGATCCTTCCGCCTTTGCAGAGAGCATTAATATAGGGACATTGTTATTTTGGCGGATACGCATGGTGGCGATGATACCGTTGCACTGGGGCATCATTACATCCATGATGATCAGGTGTGGATGCTTTGTATTTACAATATGACAGGCGGCTTCACCATCATGTGCGGTTAATACTTGGTAGCCAGCCTGCTTCAATGCAGTTTCGATAATGTTAACGATGGAGAAATCATCATCAACGACAAGGATCTGATATGTTTCAGCCATGAGAAGTCCTCATTTCAACGAATGGATGCAATAAGTGTAGCATATTTGAGCACCAAACGCAACTTAACCGTTAGCTCCTTTCAAAATCAGTCTGGTATATTTACAGCTTAGCATACCAGCAAAGTACAGCCAGACTGTACTTTTTGGGAAAATAAGTTCAGCCAGGCTGAAGTTAAATGAGTATGGGAGAATAACGAACCGGACGAGCGCTTGGGTGTCACTTTGAAGGATAGTTGTAACAATTTCGTGAACCCTATTGACATCTTGTGTCTAATCGGTTAGACTATACGCAGAACGTCTAACAGATTAGACAAGGAGTTGAGCTTATGGAAACACCCAAGATTTTTGAAAGTGAATATCGTTTTTGTTTGATTATGTGGGAGCACGAACCGGTTACCACATCGGAACTGGTAAAGCTGTGCCAGGATCAGCTGGGCTGGAAGCGTACCACTACTTACACTGTTATTAAGAGACTAGGAGAGCGCGGCGTTCTGAAGAATGAGGACGGCAAGATTACTTCCCTTGTTTCCAAGGAAGCTGCCCAGGCCAGAGAGATTAACGAGCTGGTGGAAGAAAAGTTCCAAGGATCTCTGCCGGCCTTCGTTGCAGCATTTACCAAACGCCAGGACATTTCCAACGAGGAACTGGATGAGGTGCAGCGTATGATCGACCGCATCCGGAAAGGAGGCTGACTATGAACGAAGTTCTTTTAAGCGAAGCCTTTTTGAAAATTCTCAACATGAGCATATCAGCGAGCTGGCTTGTACTCACAGTATTGCTCCTCAGACTGGTTTTGAAAAAGGCGCCTAAGTGGGTCAGTGTACTCCTTTGGGGATTTGTGGCTATCCGTCTTATCTGCCCCTTCTCAATTGAGAGTGTGCTTAGTCTGATCCCTAGTGCAGAAACCGTCAGCCCTGACATTATGATGGACTGGACACCGGAAATCTCTACCGGTATTGGCTCTGTGGATACTGTGATCAACCCGATTATTACCCAGACCTTTGCGCCCAATCCTGCAACAAGTGCAAACCCGTTGCAAATTCTGATTCCGGTAGCAGGCATGGCGTGGATTGCCGGCATTGCAGTCATGCTGATTTATACCGCGATCAGCTATATCCTACTGCGCAGAAAAGTTGCGACTGCAGTTCTCCTCAGAAACAATATCTATCAGAGTGAAAATGTAGACTCTCCCTTCGTGTTGGGAATTATCAAGCCGAAGATCTATCTGCCTTTCCAGATGGACGGCAAGAATTTGGAGCATGTAATCGCTCACGAAGAGTCCCATATCCGCCGTAAAGATCATTGGTGGAAGCCATTTGGTTTTGTTCTCTTGTCACTCCACTGGTTTAATCCGTTAATGTGGCTTGGCTATGTCTTGCTGTGTAGAGATATTGAGCTGGCTTGTGACGAAAAAGTCATTAAAGAAATGGACAACGAGAACCGAGCCGACTACACCCAGGCACTGGTTGCCTGCAGTGTTAACCGTCGTAGCATTGCTGCTTGCCCTCTCGCATTTGGAGAGGTTGGCGTAAAGGAGCGCGTGAAGTCCGTGATGAACTATAAGAAACCTGCATTCTGGATCATTGTGGCTGCAGTTGTTACCTGTGTTGCAGTTGCAGTATGTTTCCTTACAAATCCGAGAGATGAAGATAACCTAAATAACGCAGAGGATGGGTATTATCTGTTGATTGGCGCTGACGGTGTTGAGTCTATCGAAGTATCAGGTCCTGACTCCAGTGGGGGTGCAGTTAACGCTGATGGATCTGCCTTTAAGAACGGTGAAAAGGTATGGCTTGAACACCTTCAGGGAGTAACTGATTTGAGAGGCTATTCTATTACCGCATATGGCAAAAACGGCAAGATTATTTATGCGCTTTCAATCCCGGTGGGTGCCACCGATAGTGAAGTAGTAAATCTTGTCAGCGGAGACGGGTGGCTATTAGTTCCGTCAAATTTTGAACTCAAGCTATTGCAAGTAAGCGGAAAAACCTATGTTTACGAAAATGAAGGCATCTTAGGCAGTTTCCACATTACCCTCTATAATGATGGGACCTTTACCTACTACGAAGGAAATGCCAGCAGTTACTTTGGCGTTGGAAAATGGAAACAAGACGGGGACCTCATTACAATGACCGACGATGACGAAGCAGGATATGGCTTGGTAAACCATTTTACCCTTAACGGAAACGACCTTGTCTTCATTGAGCAGAACTCCTCAAACTTTGTTTATGTCAAAGTTAAAACCGGCGAAAAGTTCCACTATACTGGTGAAGCATACAAGCCAAACAGTGTAACCGGTGACCTTGCGTACCTTGGTGGAGATCAAATGCTTTCGCTAAACGATGTGATTATTCTTTCTCAAAAGGGTTACGAATTAGGTTGGTCTGATTTCGATAAGTACAAATACTACGAAACTGGTTCTGGCTTGTATATCCGCGTATATCCAATCAACGAGATGTTTGAAGTTTGGATCGGTGGCTCAGATTATCCTGATTTGAAAGAACCACCTATGTATATCTATTTGAGACCAAGCCCGATCAATGATGTAGATCAAAAAATTGATATTCGGGATGGTGGCGTAACAGAGTTTATTTCCCGGTATAGCAACGGAACTGTCATTTCCGGTTTGGACGCAGCAATTACCGATGCGGTACTGCAGAAGCACGCAGAAACGGTGCCAGATGGTTACTTGGTTACTGAAAGCCATATTATAGTGGATAAAGAAATAGTCAGTGGCACACCTTCTGCAGGTCAAACTAATCACGTTAGGGAAGAAATTGCCTATGTCTACTATTTGCACCTCCTTTTCGACGTGAGCGATAACCACCCAGTCGAGAACGAAGGCATTTTCCAAGAAGCAATTCTAACTTTTGATGTTGACGCAAGCGGAAATTATACTTTAAAGCGATTCCTAAGACCACAGTATTCAGCTGAGTATGACGAAGATCTTTTCAAAAGGTTTCTTTCAGCCAATGAAGATGTTGCGGGCAATCAGGAGGCATACGCGGAACAGTTGTTGAATAAATGCTGGACATCCGCTGGAGCATATATTGAGAACCGAAATAATGGCGCCTATAATCCTCCTGGCCCGATGAATAAGATCTTCGATAACTGCTTGTCATGGGCAGGCTGGACCGGTGATGCATCCCTCTTTTTAGGCGCGCTTAATAGCGATCAACTCCAAACAAATCATACACAACACCTTCCTGTCTATGTGTTTAAGAGCAAAGCCGAATTGGACAGCTTTATTACTCGAATGGATGAGCACCTCTCTTTTGATGAGGCTCGTGATGAAGTTCCTGCTTTTACCGAAACGGCAGCAAAGTATGATGAAGAATTCTTCAAGGACAACTCGCTGATACTGGTGTATGCAACATCCGGATCCTGGAATACGCGCTATAGCGCAACAGGCTTCTACTGTGATGGAACATCCTTCGTGTTACATGTAGAAGATACCACAAAGAACGACTTTGGAGATACTGCAATGGGCGGCTGGTTTGTAAGCGTCGTTGTGGACAACAAACTGATTGACAGTTGTTCTCAATTTGATGCCTATTTGTATAACCCCCTTACAGAATGAACTTCTATAGCTTGCGAAACCCTGCTATTGCCCGGATAGCAGGGCTTCCTTTATTTTTGTGGAATTTATGCTATAATGAAAATAACATAAGGAACTACCCCTTGCTCAGTCGTATAATAAGTGAAAGGGTCAGACGTGAGCCTTTCGCCCTAAGGAGGGAATTACATGGATAACGGCGCAAGTAGCTACCGCCGTTTCCTTGATGGTGATGAAAGTGCCTTCGAGTGCATCATGAAGGAGCTGTTCCGCGGACTTGTCTTCTTCATCGATGGCTTTGTGCATGATACTCACGCAGCCGAGGATATTGCAATCGATGCCTTTTCGGATCTGGTGGTCCATAGGCATCGGTACAACTTCAAGGTAAGCTTAAAAACCTATCTGTATATGGTCGGCAGATCCCGTGCCCTTGATTACATAAAGCACCGCAAGGTCATAGACTTTGTGGAACTTTCCGAAGCGCGCGCGGTAGCCGATGACACTGCAGCTCTTGAAGAAATGGTCCTGGCAGATGATCGTAAACGGCAGGTAAATACCGCCATTGCCAAGCTGCCGGAGGATATGCGTGTGGTGGTTCACCTCATATATTTTGAAGAAATGACCTATGAGGAAGCTGCCAAGGTTATGAAGAAGAACCGCAAGCAGGTGGATAACCTGCTGTATCGTGCAAAGAAGGAGCTTCGCATCATTCTGGGATGGTGAGCTGTTACTATGAGAAACTTAAATGAATGTCAGGCGGAAGTATTCCGTCGAAGTGAAAAGAGAATAAAAGCGCGTAAGCAACGCAGAAATCACATTCTGATGGCTTGCATTCCTCTGGTGTTGTGCATCACCCTGTTTTCAGCTTTTCTTCTGCCTGGAGTGTTGCCGGAAGATGCGAAAGATGCCGGTATCGCCGATGGTGCGGTCGGTGGGTTGACGGAGAACAAGAGCGAGAGCCTTGCCTGTGCCTACACCAAGATCGATGTAATCGGAAATGGCATATCGCTCTCTTATACGAAAGCATCAGATGTGCTGAGTATTTCCAATCAGTTGGCTTCCTATATGGTGAACGAACCGGAAAACAGCACCTCCGTCGATGAGCACCCCAGAGGTGACGATTTCAAGAACGAATCCGCAGAGGATATCTATACAGGGACAACCGGAGCTACCTCAGCTGCTGGCGCGGGGTATGTCATAACCCTCACCCTGCATGAAGGCGGTACAATTGCTTACCGTCTTTCCGGCAACACCCTTCTGGATCTTGCTGAAAACGAAACATACAAGTTGACCCAGGCACAGTTGAAAGAACTAAACGAACTTCTTGGAATTAAGTAATGCAAATTCCTCTACCCATACTTGAAAGAAGGTGTGAGTTTATGAAAAAAGCACTGATTGCTATTTTGATTACAGCATTGTTGTTCAGCTTTGTGGGTTGTAAGCCTTCAAGTGATGGCAACGCCAATGCAGATCCATTGGCTCATGGCGAAGTGCATACGGACTTTCCCGGTGTGGAAATCCGAATCGCACAAGTCTACACCGAGGAAGGAAAAAACAAATTAAAAGTAATTTGGAGTAATAACACCGATTATGAGGTAATGTACGGCGAACCCTACGCAATTCAGCGTTTAGACGGAAATGAGTGGGTCAGTTGCTCCAAAGATGAAATGACAGCCTTTACCACCGTTGGATATGCCTTGAAAGCCGGTAAAGAAATCTCTAAAACATATTCCATTTCTGATTTGTTTGATGTATCTCAACCCGGCACGTATCGTTTCAAATCCAACTGCTCCGTATCTGTCAATGGGAAAGGCTGGCAGGATTGCGCGCTTTGGGCAGATTTTACATTAGGCAATGTCAAGTGTCCTGATGATAGTAAAGAAACTATGACCGAAGTAGAGTGGGCAGCTCAGTATATCCGTACCAACGGATACCAGGACGGCGCAAAGTTTCCCAGAGTAGAGATTATCAAAAACGCAAAGGAACTGAACGAATACTATACTGCCAACAACCAAACCTTTGATTTGGAACGCAAAGACAAAGTATATTCCGATACGACCATCGGTTTTCTGGACGCCTGCGACCAGTATGATGAAGCATTCTTTGAAGAGAACTATTTGATTTTTGTTCTTCTGGAGGAAGGCAGTGGTTCAGTCCGTCACGAGGTTCGCAGCGTCGGACAGACCTCGGACAAAAAAATCAGCGTGAGTATAGACAGTATCCTGCCTGACGGAGCAGGCACTTCTGATATGGCAGAGTGGCATATCATTTTAGAACTAAGTCGGAATGTGTTTGTAGAAACTCCAAGTGATGTTCTGGTCTATTGGGGAGATGTTCTCCGTTGGAATGGTAACGTGGTAGAACCGCCAAAGCCGGAACCCGCTTTCAAAACGCCTCCGGCAGGAACACTTCATACACCGGAGGGTGATGTAACTTTAACTGCTGCCGGCTATGATTGGACCGTTCTAAATAGCGACGGTACGGCTACTACTACAATCGCAGATCAGGCAAGCAGACCCTTGCCGAAGGATAGTCTGGAGCCGGTTATCATTGAGAGCAAGTACGCTGAAACTGTCTATGCCTATGTAAAACCTGGTAAGTACGAGGCGACAGACTCCTTGGGCTACTTTGTGAAACTGAATTGGGAGGTTGATCCCACTTCTGTAACCTATGCCTGCTGGCCGGATACAGTCTGGCAGGATGACAGCACCCGGGAAGAGTCTGTGGTATTCCACGATGATTCTGCCTTTTATGCCAAGAACGGAGGATACATCTATGAGTTTGCTGTTACATGGGATGATACCGGAGCAGGCTATCATGGTACCGCAAACTACTATGTCTATATCGTTGGCGGTGCAGAACACAACCATCAGGTTGCCGAAGAAGCTCAGACGGTGGATGATCCCGTCACCGGCTACTGTGGCAATACACAGACCACACTTTACATCGGAGATAAAGAATACTCATTCATGTATGGTCACTCTGTTACTTTGACAGATATTCTTGTCAATCTGAACTACGATCCTATGCGAGTCTGTAGATGCCGACCGGAATACACTGTGGATACTGAGTTTGGAACAGGCTATGGTATTAACCTTACAGCAGGTTATGCACGATGTGATAAAGGTCAGGCAGATCTAACGCAAGAGCAGATAGACACGATTACCGAGATCATTGAGTGGGCTGAAACAACCAACTGCAAATACCCAATTGATAATTGATTGCCAACCACCCAGAAGGAGGTGCCTTTATGGTAAAAAAGATAATTATTACTGCCCTCGCACTTGTGCTTCTTCTTGCTGTCCTCTTTATGCCTATTCCCAAAAGTCCGTATGAGGATGGCGGTACAAGAGAGTATTCTGCACTAACCTACAAGATCGTGGACTGGAATCGACTGACTGCTGATGGCATTTACGAAGCAACCAAGGTGTACTGGTTCCCTAACAACTTCAAGTCCATTGATGATCTTTGGACCTACGAAGAGCAGGAAGTGGTTCATAAATTTGTTGCTACAATTCTGGAGTTAGACAGCACATCCGCACTGGTTCAGCCGGTGGATGGTGAAGATGAACTCCGTAGTGCGGATAAGATCCATCTTAGCATTGCGGATCTCGGCGATATTGGCGCACAAGTGGGCAGCGATGTGGAGATCTACTACACCGGTGGCATTATGGAATCCTATCCGGCACAGATCCACGCCGTGAAATGGGAACTGGCTAAGGCCCTTCGCCATAAGGAATTCACCGAGGAATGGCTGAATAAGGAAACCGCAGAGAAATATGACAACAACATATTCGACCATATTGTAATCACGGAGATCTACTCTAACTGCTTCTTTGCCAAAACAGTAATTCCCATGCCTTATACAATCAAGCTGAACGGCACGCTGTCGGATGATTGGTGTGTAGGTGATCAAATTTCCTGCACTTATGAGAACACCTACTATGACAGCGAAAATAACCGCGTGGAGGTCGATTTTTTAACTGTTGAAGCCAGTGATTGGCAGCCGGATCCCAATGCGGCCTACAAACCGGTTATATACCTCTATCCGGAAACAGAAACTGAGGTTTCTGTTAAGCTGAATCTGGATGGCAAACTAACCTGCACTTATCCTGCCTATAACGCAGGTTGGCAGGTAACTGCAGCTCCCGATGGTACACTGACCGATGCCAATGGTCAGACCTACAACTATCTCTACTGGGAAGGTGAAACCAATGCCCAGTGGGATATGACAGAAGGCTTCTGTATCAAGGGTGAGGATACCGCAGCATTCCTGGAAGATGCTCTGGAAAAGCTGGGTCTAAACCGTAAAGAAGCAAATGAATTCATTGTTTACTGGCTGCCCCTTATGGAGAAGAATCCATACAACATCATTTCCTTCCAGACGGAATGCTACTCAGATGCAGCAAAGTTAGAGGTGACACCAGCACCTGATACGGTGATCCGAGTGTTTATGACTTTCAAGGCCTCTGATTATATGATCCGCATACTGCCCCAGAAGCTGACCGCACCGGAACGCACGGGCTTCACCGTGATCGAATGGGGTGGCACTGAGGTTAAGTAAGCGTAAATGTCAAATAATAATTGGCATATATAATAGCCCCCGATTCCGGGGGCTATTACATAGTAGTGCAGTAATACGAAATTTATGTTATAATGGAGAAAAGACACATTATTTGTTATCCAACATTGTATCAAGCATAGCACGAATAATCAGACGATCCCTTTCGGAGCATTCCATATAAAGGCGTTTAACCTGCTCGGCATCAGAATTATCGGCAATATCAGATCCCGGATAAAAGACGGTATCTGCAGAAATACCTAAACTGTGAAACAGTCTATATAGCACATCATAGCTCGGCTCCCTCTGCTCATTCTCAATCGCACTTAGGTAGCGGGTACTGATGCTGGCACGCTCAGATAGCTGCTCCCGGGTGTATCCTTTCTTTATGCGGATCGCTTTTAGTATGTGTCCAAAATCCCCGGGAGCTTTTCGTATTTCCTCTTTAAGTAACACTCTCCGTTCACCTCCGCTTATATTTTAGTAATTTGGGGGTTTTAAATAAATGATATAGGCGTGTCCGAAGTTTGGAACGCAGAGTGTATACAAGAAAGGAGTACGGTATGAAACGCAAGGATTACCTAAGACCCACCTTGTGCAGACACTTGTAAACAGCCCGTAAGGTAGTCTGCCAGCAAATAATGGTGTCCTCCAGCATCATAGAGTACCTTTGTACTGGCAGAGAACTACCAGTTCCAAATTTTATACACAAGAAGATGGCGTATGCCTTTGGTATGAACAATACCGAAGGTGTACGCCATCTTTTGGCTTTCTTCCATTATGCCCGGGGTCCTCCGTAAACGACTACTTGGTAGGTCGAGGATTACACACAATGTCGGAGGGTCAAAAAATATTTTTTTCGGGATGGTTCGTCTTTTGGCTCTTCGATGACTCCTTATATGGTGAAAGGGCAACAAAGGTGAACGGTATGCTTGATAATCATTTTACTATATCGGACATTAGTGATGAAGTCATTGATACTGCACACAAGTATATTATCTCTGTGCTGATTAACAAGAAGTTTCGCTTTTTTAGGATCATTAAGAAAGAGGAACGCAGTGGGAATTCATTTTTAGAGATTGAAAAGGTTGCAGAAATTATCGGATATGAAGAACTGGGATATAGAACAGTAGACAGGAAATGTTATCCAGTCGGTAAAAAAGTGGTGTTTCTTGAAAGATCAGAATTAACCGACGCTTTGGATGCTTTGACAGCAATACAGTTAGATGTGATTCTGCGATCCGTTTTTTCGGAGATCAGGCAAGAAGAATTGGCACGGGAGTACGGAATTTCAAAAAGAATGGTACAAAAGCACAAAGCTGCTGCAATTAAGAAACTTAGGAGGCTTTTAAGTGAAAAATAGACACAGAAGAGAGATTCGGCTGGGTAAGAACCTCGTGCTCAGTATTCTTAATAAAGAACCTACAGCAAAGGATAAGCTGATAGATTTCTACGATTGTTACATTCGTGAAATGGCTACTGACCCCGTGTATGGCTCAGACGGCGATTTGACCGGTTATTACATAGACAATGACCTTGCTCAAGAATTAAGAGAAGCGCTCTCTGGGAGCTTACCAGCGCTTCGTGAGGTGCTTATCAAGAAGCATTTCACCAATCGTCCTGTTGTTGTAGTCCTTACGGACCTTGCTAAATAATCTCAGAACACTGTTCTGTTGATTCAGAGAGCTTGCTCTCATTGTACCTTGAAAAATATGCTTTGGCATTATGGTAATACAATGCACAACGATCCGACGAGCGGCGCTATCTTTAGCGACAAATCCTCCGCCTGACAAACGGCAGGCTGCCATGACTTCGGAATAATGAGACATACCGCAGGAGCTTAGCGGTGCTGTATGACTTACAGTTACACCGTCTCGTGTGATGAAAAGGTGTAATGCAGGAACTTGGTGCACCCGATGCACTAAGTTGTCAACCGGTGCAGTGTATCCCATATCAGATGGGACCGAAAAAATCTGATGTTCACACAAATTGAAAAAATATTTTTCGGTATTCTTCAAAAGCAAAAAACAGCGATATTCTCTGCAAAATCAGCAAGTGAGTTTGAAAAAACGCCGTATTTTTGTTGGAATATCGAAAAACGAAATTTGACAAAAAATATAGGCTCAATATACTGGTGGCGAATCCAACACAGGATTCTATGCGGCTTACTGCTGCCTCCGGTGTAAGAGTTTCGGAGGTGATGAGCGTGGGTACCGATTCTAATGCCCACATTACAAAGCAGGAAGATTTGATCCAGGAACAGCAGTACAAGATTGGGCGAATTACTTTTGTTGTGGAACCGAGATTTAATGAAACAGCAAAGGAAACCCTCGGCTCAATCCTATTAAAGCTTATGAAGAGCGAGGTCTCTACCTGACTTTCAAATTGCAGCCGCAGTACAAATTAGAGTACTGTTTATTTGACTGCAGAAAGGAGGATAGATGGCGCGGTCAAGTAAGAAAAATAAGCGGGAGGATACAGCGTTCCTCTATACTCGAATCTCTCGCGATGATGACCTCGTAGGCGACAGTTACAGTATATCGAATCAGAAGAAGCTCCTCGCAAAGATTGCAAAGGATAAGGGCTATACCAACCTCATTTACTTCTGTGATGACGGCGTTTCCGGTG
This sequence comes from Oscillospiraceae bacterium, assembly GCA_017416325.1. Taxonomy (GTDB): domain Bacteria; phylum Bacillota; class Clostridia; order Oscillospirales; family Oscillospiraceae; genus Faecousia. Next base: position 18,429 of record JAFQCV010000013.1, on the reverse strand, counting down.
TAACAATGAACCGTCCAGAATTTAACGAGATGATGAGGCAGCTTGAAATGGGTGTTGCCTCAGCAGTTTTTGTAAAGGATTTATCCAGATTAGGTCGTAATTACATAGAAGTTGGACGACTCATCGAAGATTTCTTTCCTGAACACAACATCCGGTTGGTTGCGGTTTCCGACGGTATTGATACCTCTGAGGGGGAAAGTGAATTTGCCCCAATTAAGAATCTGTTCAATGAATGGTATGCCAGAGATATTAGCAAAAAGCGCCGCATCAGTTATAAGATCAAAGGCAATTCCGGTATTCCTATCGGTCTTCCACCATACGGCTACATCAAGCGAACTGACGGATCAAACCTTTGGGACATTGACGATGAACCGTGCGCTGTACTAAGAAAGATCGCTGCTATGCGATTGGAAGGAATGGGTACGAATCAGATTGCAGATTGGCTTACTGAGCAAAAGATCCTTACTCCGAGTAACTATCTTGTTGCAAAGGGACTGCGAAAGCCTACCAGAGCCCCAAATCCTGATCCCTATAAGTGGGCTGCCTCAACCGTTAATCACTTGCTGTCTATGCAGGAGTATTGCGGGGATGTTATCAACTTCAAGACCTATTCCAAATCCTACAAAAACAAGAAGCGGTATCAGAATGACCCGGAAGATATGGTAATCTTTCGGGATGTTAACCCGGCAATATGGGATCGGGAAACCTTTGAGAAAATCCAAGCTCTTTCTAATGGCACCCGAAAACGGAAAGGAATGGACGGAGAGAAAAACTTGTTCTCCGGCCTGTTGAAATGTGCTGATTGTGGAAAAACATTACATTTTCATTTCAACCAAGCAAACCATGACATTAAGTATTTCAACTGCCCTGGCTATAACCAAGGCAAACGAAAGATCTGCCAGTCAACACACTATATTCGTGTAGACTTTCTGGAACAAGTGGTGCTCAGTGAAGTTAGACGCCTGACTCGGTTTGCTTGTCAATATGAAGAAGTTTTCACAAAAGCAGTTGCAAATTATTCCAAAGATGCCATGGAAGCGGATCAGCGTATACGAGAAAGCGAATTGAGAGCTTTGATTGCAAGGGACAAAGAACTGGATGTACTGTTTGAGAAAATCTACGAAGACAATGCTCTTGGTAAAATATCTGATGATCGCTTCAAGAAGTTGGCTCAGAAGTATGAGGAAGAGCAGAGCTCGATTGCTGAACGGATCGGCGTGTTGAAAGCAAAGTTTGATGAAGCAACATCGAAGGTCGCGAACACAGATACTTTCATCGCCGCTGTCCGAAAATACACGCGGATCAGAAAGCTGACTCCCCGTGTATTGGCTGAGCTAATTGACCATATCGAGGTACATCAAGCTGAGAATGTTCCCGGAGGACAAATTCAACGGGTGGTCATCTTTTATAACTGTATAGGTTCTATAGAGATTCCTAATGAGGTTGGAATACCTCTTCCGCAAGTAACAATGAAAACGCGCCAGGGCGTTGCGGTTACATATGACCCGCTGCCGCTGGCGACAGTATAACAATTATAGGAAGGTGAATACAATGACTACTATTTGCTATGTAAGAGTTGCAAATAAAGAGTGCTTATGTGAAGAAAGTCATAAAGAGAGAACGACTCAGAAAAAGCAAGCAGAATTAGCAAAAGCCTATGCAGAAAAACAAGGCTTCAAAGTAGTAAACACCGGAAGTAGCCAGCTCGATACGAAGATTCTGTCTTTGCTGACAACTCAGCAGGCACAACTTAACGAGGCGGTGATTACTTTCAGGGGTTAGGAGAAAAACAATGGATATTAAAAATGTGGTTCTGCTATGCAGATCTGAAACACACGAGCAATTGATAATCCAACGAAACCACCTGCTAAAAATAGCAGAGGAAAACAACTGGCAAGTTGTAGCCGTCATAATGGAAAAACACAAAGGCAGATACCGCCGAAGATTCAGATTGCGGTTAGCAATGAATCTGGCACAGAGGCATAGAGCTGCGATCCTTGTAGGCGATGTTTCCAGACTTTCAAGGAATCCATCAATTGCTATTGAATATGCTAAGCAACTGAGGCATCGTAACATTAAGCTTATATCCGCTAAGGACGATGTTAAGACGGATCAGGTCAACTCGATTCTTCAGTACGAAATGTTGGCAAAATTGGCTTCTATGGTATGAGGTAAAAACGGCAATAAAAAAAACGATTGTTCCTATAGGAGTTCAAATCCTATAAGAACAATCGTTATGGTACACCGGAAGGGACTCGAACCCCCAACCCTCGGAACCGGAATCCGATGCTCTATCCATTGAGCCACCGGTGCGTTTGCTTGACAGCTTAGCTATTATAGCAGGTCTTTTCCGATTTGTAAAGAGGGCATTTTGTAATTTTCTGCGAATGGATACAAGAATTCCCGGACGGTTCCGTCCGGGAATTTTCTCTCCAATAGGAGCTGTTGAAGTTTTGGGTTGCGCTGACAGAGGGAATGGTATTGATCCCGGAGATATCCGAAAGCACCACCCGACGGGCGCATAGATAATGTTCGGTATAGTAAGGCGTATTCAGGTGATCAATGGTGACGCCTCGGGAGGTGCTGGCGTGAAGCACCTGTCCGTTGCCGATATAAATGCCTACATGACTGTAGGTGGATCTGGATGTGTCGGTTTGTTTGAAAAACACCAGATCTCCGCACTGCAGGTTATCCTTGGGGATGATAATACCGCTTTGCAGCTGCTGAGCCACGGTACGCTTTAAAGTAAAGCCGGCGGTATTAAAAACACGCTGGGTAAGACCGGAGCAGTCAAAGCCTCGGTAACCGGTTCCGCCGGATACATAGCGGGCACCCAGGTAGGCCAAGGCAGTGCCCCGAAGCTGACTTGTAAGGCTCAGCGCCTGGGTGGTGGTGTTGTTGGCAAAATAAGTAGTCTCGCTACATTCAGGGTTGCAGCAAACCCGGTATGTGCCAGCTTCGTCCAGAGCTACCTGCTGCTTGTGAATATAACCGATCATATCAAAGCAGTCGATCTGGTAATAGGCGCCGTAATCTCCCAAAACAGAAAGCGCAGCACCTTCCTCCAGGCAGCCGATGATCACAGAGCCGGGGGCGGGGATGGCCCGCACCTTGGAGACAGCCCGAACAGGGGAAATGGGCAACAGCTCGGGAACATTCGGTTCTTGGGATGTAGCAACGGAGGAAACTGCAGCAACAGGGCTTGCTGCCAAAAGCAGCAAGGCGCACAGCAAAAGGCACAGTTGCCGAAGCCCCGGAAAATTGCGTTTCAGAAAAATCAATCCTTTCCCATAACAGGCAGAAAGTTACAATCCGGTTACGCATTATAACACCGAGTTTACGAAAAGTCAAGTGTGTTGGGGCGGAGGCGGGGAGATGCGCTTGAAAACCGATAAATTGCCATTTTGCGTGCAGTTGTGACAGAGCGAAAAGGCTCCCTTGTGTAAAGGGAGCTGGCAAAAATGCCATAAAAACGGCATTTTTGACTGAGGGATTGTCGTATTTTTACAACCCCTCTGGGAAAAATCTTTGATTTTTCCCACCTCCCCTTACACAGGGGAGGTTCGCGCTGCGCGCTCCTACTCCCTGACAAACGGGAAATGGCAGAGAGGGGCATAAATAAAAAATGCGCCGCTGTGTGAAACAGCGGCGCAGGGATCAAGCGGATATTACAGGAACTTCTTCATCTCCTCGGACGCGTTTGCGGGGTCGTCCGAGATGGTGATGGTGATGTTCATGTTGTTGGCCTCGGCAAACGCGGCGCACCAAGCGACGAAAGCTTCGCCGACTGCACGGTCAGTGCCGATGGTCTTATACAGGTTATCGATGTAAACATGGGTAATATCAAAGTTGCCGGCGTGCAGGCCGCTGAGCAGGCCTTTGAGCATATCGCTGTTGGAAATGCCGTATTCCTTGGAATCCACCAGACGGACACGGTAGTTGACGTCATAAGTCAGCTTCTTTCCGTACTCGATGCAGACAACATCACCGCTGGCGTTGGCCAGAACTTCGTTGATGGAGTCGATCATCTTCTTGGTCTTGCCGGAACCCTTCAGGCCCATAATAACATTAATCATAGGATTTTCCTCCTTTGCTATGCCAGATTTGGCGTTACTGTAATTCTAACAGCTATGAGCAGAATTTGCAACAATAAATTTCAGGATTTATCAGGAATTTCACGATCAGCTTTCATAACCGGGCTTGCCCAGCAGCTTAAACATATTCCGCTTGTAGAATTCTACGCCAGGCTGGTTGAAGGGGTTGACACCCAGGGTGTACGCGCTGACACCGCAGCACAGCTCGAAGAAGTAGAAGATCTCGCCCAGCTTCTTGTCGTTCAGCTCGCCCATGTCCATGGTGATCACAGGCACATTGCCATCCACGTGGGCAGCCAGTGTTCCCAGATAGGCTTGTTCGTCCACGAAGTCCAAGGTTTTGCCGGCTAAGTAATTCAGACCGTCCAGGTTCTTATAGTCAGAGCCGACGGTATAGGTCTGCTCGGGGGCGTCGAAGCGGATCATGGTTTCGAAAATGTTGCGCTCGCCCTGCTGGATCATCTGTCCCAGGGAGTGCAGGTCGGCGGTGAACTCGGCGGTGACGGGGAAGATGCCCTTGCCGTCCTTACCCTCGGACTCGCCGAACAGCTGCTGCCACCAGCCGCCCATCATCTTAAAGCCGGGCTCGAAGCTTTCCAGCAGCTCGATGCACTTGCCGTTGCGGTACAGCAGGTTACGGACACCCGCGTACAGCCATACAGGGTTTTCAAAGGAACGCAGGTCATAGGCCTGCTTAGCTTCCCATGCGCCGGCCATGACCTTGCCGATGTCGATGCCTGCCACAGCCATGGGCAGCAGACCAACAGCGGTGAGAACACTGTAACGGCCGCCGGCGTTGGGGGGGATCACAAAGGTTTCCCAGCCTTCCTCGGTAGCCATCTGGCGCAGTGCGCCCTTGCAGGGATCAGTAATGGCGTAAATGCGCTTCTTGGCGCCTTCCGTGCCGTACTTGCGCTCCAGCATCCATTTCAGTCCCCGGAATGCGATAGCCGGCTCGGTGGTGGTGCCGGACTTGGAGATCACAGCCAGAGAGAAGTCTTTGCCTTCCAGCAGGCGCATCAGTTCATTCCAGGCCCGGGTGCTCAAAGTGTTTCCGGCAAAAAAGATCTGAGGATCGCCCTTACCTTTGCCGATGTTGTGGTTGCAGCCCTGGAGCAGCTCGATGGCCGCCCGGGGTCCCAAATAGCTGCCGCCAATACCCACGACGATGAACACATCGGAATCGGAACGGATCCGGTCGGCGGCCAGACGGATCCGGCGCATCTCCTCTGTCTCACTTGCTGCGGGCAGATTCAGCCAGCCCAAAAAATCATTGCCCGCGCCGGTGCCTTCTGTCAGTGTTTGATGGGCGGCAAAGATTTCTTTCTCCATAGCCAGCAGATCCGGCAGAGAAATCTGACCCCAAACATTGGAAATATCAACTTTTATCATATTGTAAACCCTTCCTTTCAAGAATGAAGAATACGCTACTCTTATGTTACCGCAAAAAATGGGTAAACGCAAGCATCAATAGAAAACTTCCGAAAAAAAACTGCTGTAGGTATGGCTTTTTCTTTTTTGGGGTTGTATAATATAGAAAAAACGATGGAGGGACACACTATGAAATACGGCTTTGGCGTGGATGTAGGCGGCACAACGGTAAAGATCGCCCTGTTTGACCGGGCAGGTACGATGCTGGACAAGTGGGAGATCCCTTCGGTAACGGAAAACAAAGGGGCGGCGATCTTGCCGGATATCGCGGCTTCTGTAAAAGAGTATATGCGCCGGCGGGATCTGTTACCCCAGGATGTGATCGGTATCGGTTTGGGAGTGCCCGGTCCTGTGGATGATGCAGGTGTTGTCAATGAGTGTCAAAACCTGGGCTGGGGCGTTTTTAATGTCCGGGAGACTTTGGAGAAGCTTACAGGTTTCCCTGTCCGGGTAGGCAACGATGCCAACGTGGCAGCCTTGGGCGAATGTTGGAAAGGCGGCGGCAGCGGCTGCGCCAACCTGGTCATGGTCACTTTCGGCACCGGTGTGGGTGGCGGCATCATTTTGGATGGGAAACCCATCAACGGCGCCCACGGCGCAGCGGGGGAGATCGGTCATATGGTGCTGGATGCCCGGGAGACGGAATTGTGCAACTGCGGCAAGCGAGGCTGTGTAGAACAGTTTTGCTCCGCCACCGGTGTTGTCCGGTTGGCAAAGCGGTATCTGGCTGCCCGGGACTGCCCCAGCAGTCTCCGGGCTTTGGAGAAGCTTACCGCCAAGGATGTGTTTGACGCAGCCAAGGCAGGGGATGCCGCGGCAAAGGAAATTTTGGAACAGGTCTATGACTATATGGGTCAGTTCCTGGGAACTTTGTGCGCGGTGATCGACCCGGAGGTGGTGGTCATGGGCGGCGGCATGAGCCGGGCAGGACAGCAGCTGGTAGACGGCGCTGAGCGCTATTTCCCCCGGTATGCTTTTCCCGCAACCAAAGCGGTTCGGTTTGCTTTGGCAACTTTGGGTAACGATGCCGGCGCGGTAGGCGCTTTTAAACTGGTGCTGGACTCTCTTGCGTAAAAATCAACTTTCCGTTTGTCGAGTAGTTGCGTTAGGATTCGTAGGGCGGAGTCATGACTCCGCCCTACGCACATAGGATATTCCAGCACCCAATAAACTCTAATATATTGTTTCGATACAGGGAAACGCCCGCGGCTAAGATCAGCCGCGGGCGTATAGTTTATTCTTCGGTTGTTTCTTCCGCAGGTTCAGCCGGGGGATTCTTGTCTGCGTTGACAAAACGCATCAGCTCTTCGCCGGTGATGGTTTCCTTGAGCAGCAGATACTCGGCGATCTCGTCCAGCAGGCTGCGGTTTTCTGTCAGCAGCGCCTTGGCGGCAGCATAGGATTCGTTCAGAAGCTTCTGCACCACGGTGTCCACCTTGGCGGCAGTTTCCTGGGAGCAGTCCAGATGGGATTCTCCCTCCAGATACTGGCTGCGGACGGTGGCGGCTGCCATCAGACCCAGCTCCTCGCTCATGCCGTAGAGGGCGACCATGTTCCGGGCAAGGCCGGTGGCTTGCTGGATGTCGTTGGACGCGCCGTTGGTCACAGTACCGAACACAATGGCTTCCGCTGCCCGGCCGCCCAGCAAAGACCGCAGCTTTGCCAGCAGCTCATCTTTGGTGGACAGGAACTTTTCTTCCTCCGGCAGGTACAGGGTATAACCCAGAGAACCTTCCGTATGGGGGACAATGGTGATCTTGGTAACAGGAGTGTCGTGCTTTTCCAGCGCGGAAATCAGAGCGTGACCCACCTCGTGGTAGGCGACCATTCGCTTTTCCGTATCGGTCAGCACGGTGTTTTTCTTTTCCGTACCGGCGATGACGGTTTCAAAGGATACCAGCAGGTCTTCCTGGTTTACCAGCTTTCTGCCCTGGCGGACGGCCCGCAGAGCGGCTTCGTTGACCAGGTTGGCAAGGTCTGCGCCTACAGCGCCGGCGGTGGCCTGTGCGATCTTACGCAGATCCACATCTTCTGCCAGCTTGATCTTCCGGGTGTGGACTTTCAGGGTATCCAGTCTGCCCTGGAGGTTGGGGCGGTCTACGGTGATCCGGCGGTCGAAACGGCCGGGGCGGAGCAGCGCCTTGTCCAGGATCTCCGGGCGGTTGGTGGCGGCAAGGATCACGATACCCTTGGAGGAATCAAAGCCGTCGATCTCGCCCAGAAGCTGATTCAGGGTCTGGTCATTGGTGCTGAACCGGGCATCCCGGGTATGTCCTACTGCGTCGATCTCATCGATAAACACGATGCAGGGGGCTACCTTGGCAGCCTGCTGGAACAGGTCCCGGACACGGCTGGCGCCCAGACCTACAAACATTTCTTCAAAGTCCGAGCCGGACATGGAGAAGAAGGGAACACCCGCCTCACCGGCAACTGCCTTGGCAAGAAGGGTCTTGCCGGTACCGGGAGAACCCACCAGCAGCGCGCCCTTGGGCAGCTTTGCGCCGATCTCGGTGTATTTCTGGGGATTGTGCAGGAAGTCGATGATCTCCTGAAGACTTTCCTTGGCTTCGTCCTGACCGGCTACATCCTTAAAGGTAACACCGGTCTGCTTTTCCATGTAGACTTTTGCTTTGGATTTTCCCAGACCGCCCATCATGCCGTCGCCGCTCATGCGCTTGCCCAGCATGGACATCACAAAGAAGATCATGGCAAAGCCGATGACATAGTACAGGATCAGAAGGATCCCGGAATTGTCTTCCACGATCACCTGATTCACGGTGATACCCTGGGCGTCCAGCTTTTCTGCCAGAGCAAGAATGTCACCGTTGGGCAGACCCGTGTAGCAGGCCTTCTGCTGACCGGCAGGCTTTGCGGCCTCTTCCTTGGTCAGGTAGTAAACCCGGTCATAGTGCAGCTCCACCTCATCCAGCTGACCGGATTCCCAGGCGTCCATAAACTCGGAGTAGGTAGTTTCGGTATACTGGCTTTTGACGATGGCGTTGTAAACCGCGCTGATGATCAAAATGATGGCTACGGTAATAATTAAGGTTACCCATACATTTGCTTTGGGGCGTTTGCCCTTGGGATCGTTTTTCGGGGGATTATTTTGGTTTTGATCCATAAAATCTGCCTCCTTGGGCGTTCTTTCCTGCAATCATATCACATTTTCTGCATAGTCGCAACGAAAGATTCACGAATTTGCCGTAAACTTTCTGTAAACATATGACAAAAAATCAGGAATACACTTTGCCTCTGCTTGCAAGACATATATAAGGGACGGGTTTCCCGTCCCTCAATGCCAATTCCCGTTTGTCGGGCTGTTGGTTAGAACTCAGCGGCGCAGCCGCAAAGCCTTCCCCTCGAGGGGAAGGTGGATTCCAAAATGCACAGATTGGGCATTTTGGAAGACGGATGAGGAGGTCTGCGAAGCAGAATCCCAGCCTTGTAACGGCTGCTATGCAGCCTACACCTCATCAGTCAGCCTGTTAGGCTGACAGCTTCTCCTCAAGGAGAAGCCTTTGTGCTCAGTTGCAACTGCCCGAGAAATGGCAATTTACTGAGCGCGGTATCCGCGCCCTACGAATTGCCCGGGAAGTGGCAATGAAAATCCCCCCGCGCCATGCTGGCGTGGGGGGTGAAGTCAAGTGCTGGGGATCAGGTCTTCTTTGGCGTAGAAATGCGTTTCATAGAAATCGGATTTTTTCGCCAGTTCCTTATAAAAGGCGTGATAGCCCATTCGCTCCATCAGCGTCGGCTGCTTGGAAAACAGGTTGACCCCCAGGCCCAGACGGTCACCGTCGATGGTGCAGCCCATGGCCGCCAGGGTGGTGGGGAACATGTCCAGGGCACTGAATTGCCGCTGCTTCGTTTCGTAGGGGGTGGCGGCAGAATTGATGAAGCAGTTATAGATGTGGCGGCTGTAGTTTTCGTCCACATTCCGGCTGAAATAGCCTTTATCCATAGAGCAGTGGTCGCCGGTGATGATCACCGTGGTGTTTTCGTAAAAATCCTGAGCCTGAAGCCACTGAAGGAAAGACGCCACCTGCCGGCTGGAACAGGAGATCACATTTTCATAGTTTTCTTCGTATTCGTTACCGCAGTAGGCGCAGGCATAGCCACCTACATGGTGAGTATCCACGGTGAGCATGGTAAAGGCGAAGGGCTGCTCCTGCTGGGAGATGCTTGTCAGCTCCTGCTTGGCGTATTCAAACAGGTGCTTATCCTCCATGCCCCACCACACAAAATAGTTGTTGGGTACGATATCGTCTTTTCTGGCGGTGGACAGGTCATAGATCTTATCCACCCCGTGGGTATCGTAGTAGGTTTCCCGACCGCCAAAGGCCGCATTGGAGCCCACCATCAGTGCCTGGTAATAACCGTTTTCTTTCAGGACAGTTTGCAGATTGGAAAGGCCCGGGAGGAAATGACCGTCCTGGCCGTAGCCGTTCTGCCAGTCGGAGATCCCGTCGGGGACTTTCAGGGGAACGCCGGAGGTATGACCTACCATAGCGCCGATGGTCCAGCTGGTGCCGGATACCTCCCGGAAGCCGCCGACCCCATCGTTATGGGAGAAATTGATGTTATTCTGCGCCAGCTCATACAGTTCCGGGATCAGATTGTATTCCAATCCACCGCCCTGTTCCTTAGACAGATAGCTGGTCTCCATAGATTCCAGCATAATATAGATCAGATTCCGCTTTTCTTCGGGGAAGGTGATCTGAGTGTCTTTGGGGTCCCGGTATTGCTCCTGGTAGATTTCGGAGCTGCTGGATATGGCGATGATATAGTCCACCAGCTGCACATTAAAGGCGGCGTGGATTATCAGGACCAGGCTCAAAATCAGACTGATGCAGGAAGCAAGGATATGCCGGGAGGAGAAGTTTCGCAGCTTTTTCCAGGGAAAGAACAGCAGCACACTTACGATTAAGGTGGCAACCAGCGCAGGGAGCGCTGCGCCGGAAAGATATTCGCGGATCAATCCGCTCTGGGTTCCGCTGAGACTGCTGGTGAGGGTATACAGAACGGAGTCAAAGCCGATCCGTCCGTAGACCCGAACATACCACCGGGCAGAGAAAAAACATAAAAATGCCACCAGGGAGATAAAACATACGCACACGACCCCTGCGCCCGTCAGAAACTTCCGCCCGGGGCGGGAATGTTTGCCGGTTTTTGTCGTCATATTCAAACCTTCTTCGGTAATTTAAATTGCGGTTTTCATTATACTCTTATAGAAACAAAATTTCAAATGAAAGTTTTGTGAAGACTTTACGGCAAAAATGTAACAAAGGAAAAATACCAGTTGTCGGCAGGAAAAAAATCTGGTATAATGATACTAATTATGACAGGCGCAGCCCGTTGGCTGCCGGATTTGGAGAGTGGAAGTCTATGAACGAGAAGCACCGCCGGAATGTTCCGGCTCCCGCGGAGGAGATCGAGGGTCAGTTGGAGGGCCGAAACGCGCTGACAGAGGCCCTGCGCAGCGGGCGTACCATTGATAAGGTGTTTATCGCCGCTGGGGATACGGATCGGTCGCTGCAGCGGCTGGCTGCCCAGGCAAAGGAGGCCGGCGCGGTGGTGGTGCCGGTGGACCGGCGGAAGCTGGATGCTATGAGCACCACCCACGCCCACCAGGGTGTGATCACTTTGGCTGCTGCCCATGCGTATGCCACGCTGGATGACATTTTTCAGGTGGCGGAGGACCGGGGAGAAGCGCCGCTGATCGTGATCTGCGACGAGCTGACCGATCCCCACAACCTGGGGGCGATCATAAGAAGCGCCGAATGTGCCGGCGCTCACGGAGTGATCATTCCCAAGCGTCGCAGCGTAGGACTGACGGCAGTGGTGGCTAAGGCTTCTGCCGGCGCGGTGGAGTATATGAAGGTGGCCCGCGTGGTCAATATCAATGCCGCCATCAGCGAACTGAAACAGCGGGGTGTCTGGATCTTCGGCACGGCTGCGGAAGGCTCGATCCCTATGTATAAGGCGGATCTGGCAGGCCCGGCAGCCATCGTCATCGGAAACGAAGGCCAGGGCATGAGCCCCCTGGTGCGGAAAAACTGCGATGTGACGGTACACATTCCTATGAATGGCAGGATTTCTTCCCTGAACGCCTCTGCGGCAGCTTCTATTTTGCTGTATGAGGCTGTGCGGCAGCGTCTTGGTTAAGGAGGGTTCGCAATGGATGATAATAAAAAGCAGGATCAGGAATTTGACCTGGATGAGATCTTAAAGGAATTCGGCACCGAGCCGGATGCCCAACTGGAGGAGCCGGAAGAAGTCGAGGCGGAGGCTGTTTTGCAGCCGGAAGAACCGCAGATCCCTCAGGATACGGTGCGGCTGGATACCCTGCTGCAGGAAGCTGCGGCAGAGGAAGCGCTGCCGCAGGACACGGTGGAGTTTTCGTTGCCGGAAGACACGGCGGAGTTTTCGTTGCCGGAAGACACGGTGGCGTTTTCTCTGTCGGACGACACGGTACAGTTTTCTTTGCCGGACGAATTCTCTTTGCCGGAGGAGGCGTACACGCCGCCCATGCCGGAGGAAGATCCGGTAGAGCCTTTTTCAGAGGAGTGGGAGCCGGAATACGAGCAGCCCATCGGGGAGTATGTACCGCCTCAGCCCATCATTTTCCGCCCAAAATCCCGGCTGCAGGAGCTGAAGAGCAAGCTCATCGCAGGCCCGGAAAAGCGGTATTATGAGCTGGCAGAGCAAGGCCTCGGTAAGCTGCAAGTGGCGATCCTTGTGAATCTTTTGGTGGCGGTGGTTGCCATTGGCGCCACATTCCTGTACGGACTGAATTATATCCCGGAAGATCGGACACGGCTGATGATCTTCTTGCAGTTTTTAGCCTTGCTGCTGTCGGCTACCATTGGCAGCTATCAGCTGATGGAGGGTGTCGGCGATCTGATCAAACGCCGGTTTTCTCTGAATACGTTACTGGTATTTACTTTCCTGGCCTGTTTGGTGGATGGGATTCTCTGCCTGCAGCAAAAGCGGATTCCCTGCTGCGGCGCGTTTAGTCTGAATATGACCATGTCCCTTTGGGGCGCTTACCATATCCGCAACACCGAAATGGGGCAGATGGACACCATGCGCAAAGCCACCCGGCTGAACAGTCTGGTACAGGTGCCGGATTTTTATGAGGGCCGCGCCGGTATCCTCCGTGGGGAGGGACAGGTGGAGGACTTTATGGACAATTACAGCCAGTCCACTGAACCGGAAAAGACTTTGTCCGTGTATGCTATCGTGGCGCTGTTTGTGAGCATGGGTATCGGTGTCACCGCCGGGGTGCTGCATGGGATGGAGCAGGGGCTGCAGGCTTTTGCTGCCGCGCTTCTGGTAGCAGTGCCGGCAACTACCTACATTACCCTCAGCCGTCCTATGGCGATCTTGGAGCGGCGGCTGCATCGGCTGGGGACAGTGCTGTGCGGCTGGCAGGGTGTGAAGGCGCTGAGTAAAGACGCGGCATTCCCCTTGTCTGATCAGGATCTGTTTCCTCTGGGTCATACCAAGGTCAACGGTGTAAAGTTTTACGGCACCCGGGACCCGGATGAGGTGGTAGCCTATGCTGCGGCGCTGATGGGCGCCGATGGAGACGGAACAGCTCCGCTGTTTGCCCAGCTGCTGGACAGCCGTAACGGCTATCATTATGAAGCAGAGCAGCTTCAGCATTATCCCGGGGGCATCGGCGGTTTGGTCAATGACGAGCCGGTACTGATGGGAACGCTGACCTTTATGCAGGATATGGGTGTGGATATGCCCGAGGGTACCCGGGTGAATCAGGCGGTCTATGCTGCCATTGACGGACAGCTTTGCGGCGTGTTTGCCATCACCTATACCAAGAATAAGACGGTTACCATGGGCCTTACCACATTATGCGCCTATCGGGGGCTGACACCGGTGCTGACTACCGGCGATTTTATGCTGACGGAAAGCTTCCTCCGGGGCAAGTTCGGTGTAAACACCCGTAGGATCGCCTTCCCGGCACGGACAGTACGGAGCGATCTGGCGGCAGTTGAGCCGGCTCAGGACCTGCCGGCCCTGGCGCTGACTACCGGGGAAGATCTGGCAAGCGCCGCCTATGCGGTTACCGGCGCCCGGGCGCTGAAGCTGGCATCAAACACCGGTGTGGCGGTGCATTTGCTTGGCGGTATTTTGGGGCTTTTGATGATGCTGGTTCTGGTGATCGTCGGCGCAGAGTATCTGCTGACGCCTATGAATCTATTGCTGTATGAGCTGATCTGGGTGCTGCCCGGCTTGCTCATTACAGAGTGGACGAGATCGGTATAAAATTTACGGCTGCCCTTTGGGGGCAGCCGTATTTGCAAAAAGGAGGAAACGATGCCGGAAACCAAGGACCTGATTTTAAGAAAAGCGGTTTTGGAAGATTGGAAGGCGATGTACCGCAATATTTGGAGCCAACCGGAAAGCGCCAAATACATGGTGTGGGATGTAACGGAATCGGAGGAAGCTGCTGTTTCCCGAATGGAGCGTACCATAGCTTTTCAGGCAGCCCATGATTATCATTGGACGGTGGAGGAGAAAGCTTCCGGGCAAGCCATTGGCTGGGCGGGCATGGCAGAACAGTCTCCCGGTGTGTGGGGCGAAACGGGTATTGCCCTGGGACCTGCTTTTACCGGGAAAGGCTACGGAAAGCAGATCTTAAATCTTTTGACAGACTATGCCCGGGACCGTTTGGGGGCAAAGAAGTTTGTTGCCTGCTGCCGCCGGGAGAATCTGATCTCGAAAAAGCTGCAGATCAGCTGCGGGTTTACCTATACCCACAGCGAAGAGGTATTCCACCCCAGAGACAAGATCCCGTATATCTTGGATCATTACCGTAAGTGCCTATGATAAAAAATGACATAAGGAAAGCTTTGCCTGGGTGACCTGTATAAACATTTGCCAATTCCCGTTTGTCGGGGAGTTTCGTTAGGATTCGTAGGGCGGACTCATGAGTCCGCCGATCACTTCCCGGATTTTAAAAAGTTTGTATTTTGCAAAATATACCGAAACAATGGACGAAACTGCTTAAAATAATGCAACTTGGTCGGCGGGCTCACGAGCCCGCCCTACGAATAAACTCACCGAGAAATGGCAATTTATTGGGTGGTTTGTACTGCTTCGATATCTGTAAAATATGGATTGATGTATAATTTTAGGGACTGTTGCCGAAGCAACAGTCCCGCTTTTATTACATTTTCTCCGGGGCGGAGAAGCCCAGGATCTCGATGCATTTTTCCAGAATATTCTTGGCCAGGGCGATCAGGGCAATGTGACCGGCCTTCCGGCTTTCGTCCTCTTCCTTCAAAATGGGGGTTTCGTGGTAGAACTTGTTGACGCAGCCGGCCAGCTCGTAGATATAGGCGCAGATCTGGTTGGGGGCGGAGTTTGCCAAGGCAGCTTCCATAGTCGGACCGAACTTGGTGATAGCCAGCATTAGGTCTTTGGCTTCTTGGCTCAAAGGAAGCTGGATGGGCAGGCTCTCCCATGCGCCGTACCGGCTCAAAATAGATTTGATCCGGACGATGGTATACAGAATGTAAGGGCCGGTGTTGCCTTCAAAAGCGGCAAAACGCTCCAAATCGAAGTTGTAGTCCTTGGTGGGTTGGTTGGAAAGGTCGCCGTATTTCAGCGCCGCCAAAGCGATCTTGGCAGTGGTGGCTTCCACTTCGCTTTCGTCTACGATCTTGTTTTCCACAACCTTGCCCCGGACAAAATCGGTCATATCCGCGATCAGCTGCTCCAAACGCAGCACACCGCCGTCCCGGGTCTTGAAGGGCTTGCCGTCAGCACCGTTCATAGTGCCGTGGCCAACATGCTCCAGCTCCGTGTCTGCTGCAGCAATGCCGCACTTTTTGGCGGCCCGGAACACCTGCTCAAAATGCAGGTTCTGCCGCTTGTCGGTGACATAGAGCATTTTTTCCGGCTTCCAATCCTGCATCCGCTGCAAGATGGTAGCCAGATCCGTGGTAGCATAAATGGCGCTGCCGTCAGATTTTACCAGGATCATGGGGGGGACTTCCTTCTTGTCACCGTCTTCGGCAACGGGAACGACCCAAGCGCCTTCGCTGAGGACAGCCAGACCCCGGTTTTTCAGATCCTCTACCATGGCAGGGATGTAGGGGTCGGCATCGCTTTCGCCCAGCCATTTTTCGTAATGGACATCCAGGTGGTCATAGATCCGCTTCAGGTCCGGCAGGGAAATGCCCATGATATGATTCCAGATGGCCCGGTAGCCCCGGCGGCCCTGCTGCAGCTCGTAGGTGGCGACATGGGCCTTTTCGGCAAATTCCGGGTCTTTCTTCTTGGCGGAAGCGGTGGGGTAGATCTCTTCCAGGTCAGAGAGGGTAAAGGGCGGCTCGGTAGGATATTCCCCGGTAAAGTCCGGGTCAAAGTAGGGAAGTTCCGGCTGCCGCTCCTGCAGTTCCGCAATGATCAGACCCATCTGCAGTCCCCAGTCGCCCAAATGGATGTCCCCGATGGCGTGGTAACCCATAAAAGCATGAAGCCGCTTCAGCGCTTCCCCGATGATAGCGGGACGCAGATGGCCGATATGCAGGGGCTTTGCCACATTGGCTCCGCCGTAGTCCACCACGATGGTCTTACCGGCGCCGGGCTTGCTGACACCGAAATCTTCGGCAGTACGCATTTGCTCCAGATAGCTTTGCAGGAAAGCGCCGCTGAGCTTCAGATTGATAAAGCCGGGCATTACCGCTTCTACCATATCGTAGTCGGCAACATTCAGTTTTTCTACCACGGCGTTGGCGATCTGAATGGGGGCGCACTTGTACTGCTTGGCAGCGCTGAGAGCACCGTTGCACTGATATTCGCACAGGTCAGGCCGGTTGGATGCCGTGACCCGGCCGAAAGAAGCCTCATAGCCGGCATCGACGAAGGCCTGCTGCATTTTGGCGGTGATAATGTCTAAGATTTTTTCCATATTCATTACTCCTAAATGTGGAATAATCGCTGTAGGGCGGGGGCTTGCTCCCGCCGAAACTAAGGCGATTTATCGACGGCGGAACCAAGGCTCCGCCCTACGAGGTTGTTCGGAATTAGTTGGCTTTGTTCTGCGCCATCCACTCCAGGTAATCGTCATAGGTGCCGTAGCGGTCTACGATGGTGCCGTCGGGCTGGAAGGCGATGACACGGTTACAGGTGGACTCCAGCATTTCGTGGTCATGGGAGGCCAGCAGCACCACGCCGGTAAAGGCTTCCAGACCCTTGTTTACCGCCTGAATGGATTCCATGTCCAGATGGTTGGTGGGCTGGTCCAGCAGTACTACATTGGCGCCGGAGAGCATCATTCGGCTTAGCATACAACGGACCTTTTCGCCACCGGAGAGAACATCCACGCTCTTGAATACATCTTCGTTGCTGAAAAGCATCCGGCCTAGGAAGCCCCGGAGGTACACATCGTCTTTCTTGGCGCTGTATTGACGCAGCCAGTCTACCAGCTCCATCTTGTTGCCTTCGAAATACTCGGTGTTGTCCTTGGGAAGATAGGAACGGACGGTGGAAATGCCCCACTTGACAGAGCCTTCATCCGGCTCCAGCTCACCCATGAGGATCTTAAACAGAGCGGTCTGCGCCAGCTCGTTTTCACCCACGAAAGCGATCTTATCGTTGCGGCCCACGGAGAAATAGACCTTGTCCAGCAGCTTCACGCCGTCAACGGTGACGGAAACGTCTTTGACGGTCAGCACATCCTTACCCAGTTCCCGTTCCGGCATAAAGCCTACGAAGGGATACCGGCGTGTGGAGCTGGGCATTTCCTCCACAGACAGCTTGTCCAGCAGCTTACGCCGGGCAGTAGCCTGCTTTGCCTTGGACTTGTTGGCGGAGAACCGCTGGATGAACAGCTGCAGTTCTTCGATCTTTTCCTGGTTCTTTTTGTTCTTGTTGCGGATCATGGCCTGAACCATCTGGGAAGATTCGTACCAGAAGTCGTAGTTGCCCACATACATCTTGATCTTGCCGTAGTCGATATCTACGGTGTGGGTACAGACGGTGTTCAGGAAGTGGCGGTCGTGGGACACGGCGATGACCATGCCGGGGAAGTCCAGCAGAAAATCTTCCAGCCAGTTGATGGCTTCGATGTCCAGGTTGTTGGTAGGCTCGTCCAGCATGATGATATCGGGGTTGCCGAACAGTGCCTGGGCAAGCAATACCTTCACCTTCAGTCGGGGGTCGGTGTCGCCCATCATGTCGTAATGCAGCTCGGTGCCGATGCCCAGACCCTGCAAAAGACGGGAGGCATCGGATTCTGCTTCCCAGCCGCCCAGCTCTGCGAACTCGGCTTCTAGGTCCGCTGCCCGCAGGCCGTCTTCATCAGAAAAATCGGGCTTTTCGTAAATAGCATCCTTTTCTTTCATCACATCGTAAAGATGCTGGTTGCCCATGATGACGGTGTCGAGAATGGAGTAATCGTCATAGGCGTTCTGGTTCTGCTTCAGAACGGAGACCCGCTTGTCCGGGTCGATGGCGATGTTTCCGGTGGTGGAGTCTAAGTCGCCGGTGAGGATTCGAAGAAAAGTAGACTTGCCTGCGCCGTTGGCGCCGATGATGCCGTAGCAGTTGCCGGGGAGAAACTGCAGATCAACATGTTGGAACAGCCATTGGCCGCCAAATTGCATACCGAGGTTCGAAACTGTAATCATAGCAAACTCCTTATCGTAAGCACATAATCATTCATTATAATAATAACACAAATTTTGGAATAATCAATGCCATGTTTGCGAATTTTCAAGTTCCCGTTTATTGAGCAGCTGATGGCTGCAAATTGACAATTGAAAATTGACAATGGACAATTAAGGTGTCGCCTTTGGCGACATTTTTAAAATCATTTCCGAAGGAAATACCACAATTGTCAATTATCCATTATCAATTATCCATTCGCGTTTCT
>JAFQCV010000051.1 GCA_017416325.1 Oscillospiraceae bacterium | reverse complement strand
CCGGCAAGACCTCTGTTCAGAAAGCACTTCTCGATCTTTATAAAGAACGGTATCCCGCCGCCAAGATCGCCTGCTGCGCTCCCACAGGAAAGGCAGCCCGGCGTATGGAGCAGGCAACCGGTGTCCGTGCATCTACTGTCCATAGAGCATTAGGCCTTATGGCCAATGAAGACGGGCAGTATGGAGATCCAGAGATGCTGGAAGCGGATCTCGTCCTTGTTGATGAGGTTTCCATGCTGGATGTTTATCTGGCAGAGAAGCTGTTCCGCTCTGTTGCCGATAAGTCCAGACTCATTCTGGTAGGTGACAGTGATCAGCTGCCTTCTGTTGGTCCCGGCGCAGTTCTGAAGGAGATCATCGCCAGCGGCCTTGTACCGGTCGTCAGACTGGATCAGGTGTTCCGACAGAAGAACGGTAGCCGGATCGCAGCCAATGCCAAGCTGATCCGCCACGGCAATCTGTCCCTGGAGTACGGCCCGGATTTTGAGTTCTACGACTCTACTGATCTTTCTGTATCTGCTGAGATCATCGAATCGCTGTACCTGCAGGAGACTGCGAAATACGGCATCGATAATGTGGTGCTGCTGTCCCCATACCGTCAGAAGACGGAAACAGGTGCCAACGCACTGAATCAGCGGCTCCAGGGCAAGATCAATCCGCCTATGGACGGTAAATCCGATGCTGTACACGGTCAGCGGCGCTTCCGGACCGGTGATAAGGTCATGCAGATCAAGAACTGTGAAGACATCAACAACGGTGATATCGGTTATATCAAGAGCATAACAGGCACCCAGTCTGATTCCGTTGTGCGGATCGACTTCGGTGATGGCCGAATCGTTGATTACGAAAACAGCGATCTCGATATGCTGGATCTGGGTTACGCCTGCACCGTCCATAAATCGCAGGGGTCAGAATACAAGAGCGTAATTATCAATCTGCAGTGTGCCCATTCCGTGATGTTGGTACGGCCACTGATTTATACTGCCATTACCCGTGCCAAGGAAAAGGTTCTGATCGTCGGAGAGCGCAGAGCACTCTGTACCGCGATCCGGCGTATTGATACGGAACAGCGGGGCACGAAGCTGGCACAGAGAATACATGATTTTTCAAGTTAAGGAAAAGGAGAATACACTATGGCTACCGCTTTGGAAAAGTATTACGGAATGAAGGAGAGCATGAATGCAGCCATTGCCCAGGGCAAGCTGCCTGTGGAGCACTTGCTGGCTCATCAGGAGGTTCTGTACCGTATCAACGTACTGGAAACCTGTATGAACTTCTGCAAGACTGCCCCTGTGACTCCTGACATGCGGGTTTTGACCTATCACTATCAGCTGACCGATGCCTTTATCCAGTGCATGCTGCTGGAACGGCGGTTGGGTCCTGCCGGTGATGAGGGCGTAAAGACCAAGCGCGATACGGCTTTTGCGAATATGCAGAATGTCGTGGCCAGCTGTCGGAAGAAGTTCTCCAGCTTTGCGCCGAACAACCCGGATGCTTACCGCAACGCCCTTGGCGGAATGATCAATACGATCCTTCCTGCCTGGATGGCGTACCGCAATACCTATGTAAATCTGTAAGAAGGAGGCTTAATCATGAGCAATCAAGAGAATAACGCCGCACAGAACTCTGTGCTGAACACGATCCACAAGGTAGAAGGCTTCGATCCTGCAGCATACGCAGTGCCTTATACGGATCTCAACACTGGAGAAACCCGCAAGCGTCTGCCCGTCATGGCCCAGATGGCCTGGTTCCGTCTGGTATACCGCGAAGGAAAGATCGCCGTGTCTGTCACTCCCGGAAAGGACTGCTTTGTGGCAACTGCCCGGGTCTATCCCAGCTACAAAGATCCCGCAGACAGCTATCTGGCTGAAGCAACGGCATCCCGTACCTTCGATCCCAGTAAGCCGTCTGTTTCTCCCCGTGAATGGGCACAGACTGCGGCAGTTGGCATCGCACTTCGAAATGCCGGTTTCGGGCTGCAGTTCGGCGCAGCAGGCGATGACTTCCTGAACCTGGCTCCCAATGAGCTTGGGATCACCGTCGATCCTGTGCCTGCTGGTACTACTGCAGAAGCTGTTCCTGCACCTGATGTGCCCGCCACCGGTATGACCCTGACACCGCCTCCTGCAGATCCACCCGCCACCAAACGGGAGCTGACTGCTGAGGAGAAGTTCATGCAGGCATCTTCCGTGCTTTGGCCCACGAAGAAGCACGCAGGCCGGACACTGGGACAGGTTATGCAGATGGATCCTTCTGCAATTGAATGGCTTGCAAACCGTTATGACCGGAATCCTGATGTATCTGCAGCTGCGAAATACATCTGCGAGTATGCATTGAACCATCAGAGTGCCTGATCCATATCTAAATTCGGGGGGTGCATTCACGCATCCCCCTGAAAGGAGGCAATATGGTACGGATCCGCATGACGGATATAATCCCACTGATTGGTATTCCGGAGCCTAAACAAGGCGCCATCAAATATGATATCCCATGCCCCTGTTGTGACGATAAGCCAAAAGGGAAGCATCTCAATATCAATCTGGAACTGGATGTATTCCGGTGTCCCAGATGTGGTTTCTCCGGAGGTGTATTTGATCTGTATGCCTTTTATTCCGGAGTCAACCGTAAAAATGCCAGAGAAGTACTTCTTGCCAGACTGGATTTGCGGGACGGCAACAGAGCGGCAACCACAGTTCCCAGGCAGAAATTACTGCAGCCGCAGTCTATTGACTGCCCGATTACGGATCTGGATACCCGCCACGAGACCTATACGTCACTCCTGAGCAGACTTTCCCTTGCATCAGATCACAGACAGAACCTGCTTAACCGCGGTCTTACAGACGAGATGATCCAGTGTCTGGGATATAAGACAACACCGATGGTTGGCACTACTATTCTGGCAAAGCAGCTTCTGTCCGAAGGATTCTATCTTTCAGGAGTCCCGGGTTTTTATCATAACGATGAGGGCCAGTGGACCTTCATCAAAAACTTCCGGGGTATTCTGATCCCTGTAAGGAACCATGAAGGCAAGATTCAGGGACTTCAGCTACGGCGGGATGACGTATCCAAGCGTAAATTCCGCTGGGTATCCAGTGCCGGCAGACAAGATGGATCCAAAGCTGAGTGCTGGACTCATTTGGTAGGGCCGCCACAGGAGACGGTGATCATCACGGAAGGCCCCATGAAAGCAGATGTGATATACGCTCTGACCGGACAGTCAGTTCTAGCTGTACCTGGCGTCAACTCACTCAATCATCTAAAGGCTACGCTAAAGTATCTCAAAGAAAACGGAACAAAGCAGATCATGACTGCCTTTGACATGGACTACCTTACGAACCCCCATGTCACCAACGGATATCGGGATCTATCCAGTATCTTGGCCACGCTAGGTTTGCCCTATGGCACCTTTCTGTGGAATCCGGATCATAAAGGACTTGATGATTATGTATGGGAATACTGTTATCATCAGGGAAGTTGATAGGGAAGGGGCGAGCCGTTGGTTCGCCTCTTTTTTTAGCACAATTTTGAACACCTATTCTAGGATTCCGCCTTTGTAAAAGTAATTTGATACATGAAATTATGAATGTAAAAGCCGTTTGGTGGACAATCGGCCTATTATCGTCTATGATGTGGTTGTTCATGAACAAAAACTCAATTTCAAGAGGTGGCATTACTTTATGGAAATAGGTACTTTAATTAAAGCGGCCCGTAAGAATTCTGGCCTCACTCAAGAGCAAGCTGCGGAGGCACTTGATGTCAGTAGACAGACTCTTTCAAACTGGGAAAACGGAAAGACATATCCAGACATCATAAGCGTCATTACTATGAGTGACCTATATTCTGTAAGTCTTGATTACCTCCTAAAGGAGGAAACGTCAATGAAACAATCATACAGAGAATATCTCGAGGAAAGTACCAACACCGTAAAAAGCAAGGAGCGAAACGGAAAGCTGCTCTTGATTCTGACTACATTGGCGATTTGGGCAGTTTCCCTTCTTTGCGTGGGTTTGGTATACGTTGGTGCAGATGCCAGTGGGTACAGTCTGATTGTGATTTGGATGGTACTGCCTGTAACATTCCTTATTACATCCATAATGGTCGGCAAAAATAACTACTTTGGCAGGTATATGTGTACTTATCCCTTAGGTATCAGTATCATCTATACATTAAGCAGTATTGCTACTAGTGCAGTGTCTCAGAATACAATTAGCGGAAGCAGTGTTTTCTGGCCGTCATTTATGAAACTACCCATTGGTTTATTGGTTTCTTTTGCAGGTCTTGGTATAGGACTGCTAATCAGAAATAAGGAGATGAGAACAACAAAACAGAAATAATAGCATTAACAGTACCTTTATGGCTCCACCAAGCTTCGTTCTTGGTGGAGCTTTTTATATCCTGCACTAATATGTTTTATGAAAAATAATATGTTTTACCGTTGCAAAAACACGATCTGCGCGGTGTAATCATACGAACAATCAACAAGGAGGAAATCTCATGTTAATCGCAATCGATCATGGAAACTATGATATCAAGACACCCCACCACAGCTTCATGGCAGGCCTGGCAGAGCATTCTGTTCGCCCGCCCATGGCAGATGAGGTCCTGGAGTATGGCGGCTCCTACTGGACGCTGTCCGGTAAGCGGCTGAGCTACCGCCGAGACAAGACCAGAGATGAGAGCTACTTCATTCTGAGTCTTTTTGCCATTGCCCGGGAAATGGTTCTGGCAGGGAAGACCGGTGCTGTTGAGCGGGTACATTTGGCATTAGGACTGCCTCCGGAGCACTACAGCATCCTGAAGGACAAGTTCACTCAGTATTTCAAGCGTTCCGAGTCCATCCACTTCATCTACAACGACAAGCCCTTCACCATCCTGTTCGGTAATGTCTTTGTATATCCCCAGGCATTCGCAGCCATCACTGGCATCAAAAGCCAGCTGAACCAGCACCTGCGTGTGTTCCTGGTGGATATCGGCGGTTATACCACCGATGTCCTGCTCCTCAGAAACGGCAAACCGGATCTTCAGTTCTGCCGGAGCCTGGAAATGGGTGTAATCACCATGAACAATGACATCATCCGTCGGGTGGGCGCCCTGCATGACATGCGTATCGAGGATGAGCATATTAGTGCTGTACTCAGCGGCAAGGAAACCATTCTTCCCGAAGAAGTAAAGAAGACCATCCTGGAAGCCGGTCAGCATCATGCCAAGGATATTCTGGACAAGCTCAGAGAACTGCAGGTGGATCTCCGGTCCAACCCTGCTGTGTTTATCGGCGGCGGTAGCATTCTGTACCGGGAGT
>JAFQCV010000050.1 GCA_017416325.1 Oscillospiraceae bacterium | reverse complement strand
GTTATAACCTCTCCCACCGCAAGCGGTCCCCCGTGAATCAAAGTATGATTGCCCCCGGCAATCATAGAGATTTTTATTCGCTTCGCTACCCCAAAGGGGAGGGCATATGCGTTATCGCGACCGCTCGATAAATGGCAATTTTCCGGCTATTGCTCCCCGGTTTGGATATCCACCACCGCGCTGTAGTCCCAAACGAAATGGGACGGCGTGATCTCCTGCTTGCCCCCGGCTGGCAGGCTGCCAACGGACATCTGGTAGGTCGTACCCCCTACATATACGCCCTCATCGCCTAAATAAAGCTTATAATACAACTGCACATTCTCTAAATCCCGGTCTGTTTGGTTCTCCAAAACGATCCCGGACATGCCGTTTTTCGTCAAATTGAACCCGGCATTTTCCACACCAAACTCCCCGGTCACCAGCTGACCGCAGCGGCAATCTGTAACCTTCCCCCGAACGTAGGGCAGCCGGTTTTTCTCCGGCACCAAAAGCCGCCCGCCGGCAGGCAGGTATGTAAATTCAAATACATACTCCTGTCCTCTCAGGGTCAGAAATACCTGACCGTAGGAGATCCCGTTTCCCGAGGGATTATAGAGCATCAGCGCCGCAACATTGGATACATGCTCCCCGGTGCCGTCCTCCCAATAAGGCCCTTCATACTGCATCAGCGCCTGGATCTGCAAAGACGTCCCCGGCACTCGCTCCGGCAGCGCTCCGGTCTGCTGCGGGGCAATTGTCTCTGTTTGGGCAGGCAAAAACGCCGGCCCTACCTCCTCATCCGGCATAAAAAACCGCGCCATCCCCAAAGCGCTGAGAATCAGCGCTAAAATCCACAGAATGATCCGCTCCAAACCGGCCATAAACGCCACCGTCCTCCTTGGTTTCTCCCCGATTGGGGTGTGATGGGAATTATAAAGGAAGGTTCATGGCTGATTCAAGGGAAACCCGTCCCCAGTAAAAAAGATGCCTGACAAATTGCGATTTCCCGGGCAGTTGAAAAAAATACGTATTCGTAGGGCGGGCTCATGAGCCCGCCGACCAGATTGCATTGTTTTGAGCAGTTTCGTCCATTATTTCGGTAGATTTTTGCAAAATACAAACTCTTTAAAAATCCGGAAGGTGATCGGCGGACTCATGAGTCCGCCCTACGAATTCTAACGAGACAGAGCGGCAAACGGGAATTGGCAAACTTTTATACAAAAAAGCCTGTTGCATAATTGCAACAGGCCGTTTGGTTATTCCATGATGTGCTCCAGGCCCATTTCCAGAATGGTCCTGACATGGTCATCCGCCAAGGAGTAAAGGATATTCTTCCCTTCCCGGCGGAACTTGATCAGCTGCATTTGCTTCAGCAGGCGAAGCTGATGGGAGATAGCGCTTTGGGAAAGCGCCACCGCCTCAGCGATCTGGCTGACGCATCGCTCCCGCTGCTGCAACAGGGACAAAATATGCACCCGTGTGGGATCGCAGAAGCCCTTAAACAGTTCCGCGATTCTATCCAGGGTCTGCTTGTCCGGAATTTCCTGCATAGTGATCTCTCCTTCTTCTGCCGGTGGTCTTTCATCTTAGCCACGCATGATCCGCCGTCTGGCCAGGTTGATGGGACCTTCCTGCATGTGGTTGATCCACTCCAGACTCTTGCCGCAGCCAAAGGCCACGCAGTACTCCGGATTGTCCGCCACACGGCAGTCGATGCCGGTGCGTTCTTTCAACAGGTAGGTCAAGCCCCACAGCTGGCTGCCGCCGCCGGTAAGGGTGATGCCGTTTTCTGATATATCGCTGACAAGCTCCGGCGAAGTCTCTTCCAGCACGGAAAGCACCTCATCGGCGATCTGTCTGGCGGGACGGCGCAGTACCTCATAAATATCCGTTGACAGCAGGGTCAGCTCCTTGGGCATGCCGGTCTTGGCGTCACGGCCCTTGATGTTCATGGTAATGTTCTCCGGGCGGGGATAGACACTGCCGATTTGGATCTTGATATCCTCGGCGGTCACCTGACCGATGACCACGCCGTGCCGGCGGCGGACATAACGGCCGATGGCTTCGTCAAACGCGTCTCCCGCCACCTTGATGGAAGAAGAAGCCGCTACACCGTTCAGGCTCAACACCGCGATATCCGTAGTACCGCTGCCGATATCCACCACCATCTGACCCTTGGGGCCGCTGATATCCAGATTTGCGCCTAAGGCGGCTGCCAGAGGTTCTTCGATCAGATAGACACGCCGGGCGCCTGCGTCCATGGCGGCATTGATGACCGTACGCTCCTCAACCTCCGTAACACCGCTGGGTACGCAGATGACCACACGGGGCTTGGGGGAGAACAGGGAGCTTTCCGAAGCCTGTTTGAACAGTGCCTGGAGCATCCGCACGGTCATTTCATGGTCAGAGATGACACCGTCCTTCAATGGACGCATGGCAACCACATTGCCGGGAGTACGCCCCAGCATATTCCTGGCTTCGGCACCTACCTGGAGGATCTTGCCGGTGTTCTTATCCACCGCCACTACGGAAGGCTCCCGAACCTCCACGCCCTTGTTGCCCACGGAGATCAGCACATTGGCTGTGCCCAGATCCACGCCCAGATCATGTGAGAATAAACGAAATTCCATAATCTTCACCTGCTTATTTTCCCATCCGCCGGGCAGCTGCCACAGCGGCAAAATGTACTTGTTTTGCGCCGGCAGTCAGCAGCATCCGGGCTGCTTCCGCCGCGGTCGCGCCGGTAGTAATCACATCGTCCAGCAAAAGAACACGCTTACCCGGAAGCTGCTGGGGTTCTGTTACCCGGTATACGCCCAGAACATTGGCTCTGCGCACCGCCTCTTCCACGATGCCGGATTGGGGCGGATTATGCCGGATCTTTTTCAAAAGCCGCCGGGGCTCCATTCCCAATTCCCGGCCAACCACGTTAGCCAAAAGCTCCACCTGGTCATAACCCCGGAACAGTTTCCGAATGGCGCTTACCGGCACCCAGGTCAGCAGATCCAGTCCCTCGGGATGCTGCTCCTGAATTTTCATCGCCAAAAGTTTTCCGTAGCTTTGCACCTTGCTCCGCCGATGGCAAAACTTATAAAGAACCAGACTTTTCCGCACCTCATCTTCATAATACCACAATGCCAGCCAACTGTCCAGAAAATTCCGCTTAGCTGCGGAAATGGGACATTCCGGAGCATGAAGCCTGCAAGTCTTGCACAGATCCGTCTGATCTTCCAGTACCCTGTCGCACAAAACACAACGGGGCGGAAACAGCAGGCGCGCCAGCCATTTGAATACGATCATTGGTTTTTCCCCTGAAGCCGCAGTTTTAGGCCCGAATACCGCCGGCCCTTTTTGGCATTTTCCGTCATGGCTGCCACCGTCTCCTCCCGGCCCACGATGATCAGCAGTTCTCTTGCCCGGGTGATGGCAGTATACAGTACGCTGCGGGTGAGTAAATAGGGCGATCCGTTCCAGGCAGCCAGGATCACCGCCCGATACTCACTGCCCTGGCTTTTATGGACAGTCACCGCGTAGGCTGGCTCCAATTCCCCCAGTTGGGTAAAATCGTAATCCGCCTCCCGGTCATCATACACGACCGTCATAGTTTCCATGGTCGGGTCGATGGCGGTGACCGTACCCACATCTCCGTTAAAGATGCCGGTGCCTACCATAGAACCGTCCAGCTTTTTCCACAGGATATCATAGTTGTTGCGGATCTGCATGACCCGGTCGCCCTCCCGGAAGCAGAAATCTCCAAACTGTCGTTCCCGTTTCCCCGGGACAGCGGGATTCAGCACCGCCTGCAAGCACTGGTTCAGCGCCGCTGTGCCTACGCCGCCCTTGCGGGTGGGAGTCAGCACCTGGATCTGGTCCGCGGGGATGCCCATATTCTCCGGCAGCCGCACCGCGCACAGCTGGGCAATAAGTTGGCGCATATGCTCTTCGGATCTTCCCGGAAGGAAGAAGAAATCATGCTTCACATCCCGAAGCTCCGGAAGCTCGCCCCGGTTAACCCGGTGGGCATTCATAACGATGAGACTCTCCTGAGCCTGGCGGAAAATATCCGTCAGCCGTACCGCAGGCAGCATACCGCTTCGAAGACAATCGGAGAAGGGACACCCCGGGCCTACCGGCGGCAGCTGATCCGGGTCACCCACAAAAATCAGCCGTTTCCCCTGGGGTATTGCCCGGAGAAGGTCGCTAAGCAGCAGCACGTCCACCATGGACATCTCATCCACGATCACCACATCCGCTTTTAAGGGATTGCTTTCATCCCGGGCAAAAACCATGTTGCCGGTGGCAGGATCGACCCCCGCCTCCAAAAGCCTGTGGATGGTGCTGGCTTCCTCCCCGGTCACTTCCGTCAGCCGTTTGGCTGCCCGGCCTGTGGGAGCTGCCAGAACGCAGCTTAGCTGCATCCTTCCAAAAAGGGACAAAATGCCCTTCAAAATCGTCGTCTTACCGGTACCGGGCCCGCCGGTGACCAGCAGAACTCCGGCAGATGCCGCCTGACGGATGGCTTCTGCCTGCTGGGAAGAATAGGTCAGTCCGCTGTCCCGCTCTGACGCCTTTAACAAAGATTTCAAATTGGCAGGTTTGGGAAACGCTCCATGGGCTGCCAGCAAAAGCCGGTGGGTAATATAGCGCTCCGCCTCATATAGCCGGGGCAGATACACAAGGCTGATCCCCGCCAAAGTCTGACGGATCAGCTGTCCGTTTTCCAGAAGCTCTTGCAGCGTTTTCTTCACCGATTCCTCATAGACACTCAGCAGCATCGCCGTAGCGCCAATGAGCTTGTCCTCCGGCAAAAAGCTATGCCCGGCGGTGAGGTTATAGTTCAGTTCAAAGAAGATACCGGCGCGAATCCGCCGGGGATCTTCCGCGGAAACCCCCAGCTCGATGGCAAACCGGTCCACCGAACCGAAAGGCGCTTCCAAGCCTTCATCCATCAGCAGGTACGGGTCGTCATAAAGCAGCTCCACGGTGCTTTCCCCATACAGCTTATATGTACGCACCGCCAGCTCCGCAGGCAGCTGGTGCAAGGTAAAAAACTCCATCAGCTGCCGCATCCCCACCCGGAGACGGAACTCTTCGCCAATGGCTTTTGCCTTTTCCCGGGAAATGCCGGGGACTTCCGCCAGCCTCTGGGGCTGGCGCTCCATCACCAGCAAGGTTTCATCCCCAAAACGGTCTACGATCCGGGCGGCAGTCTTTGGACCGATGCCCTTGATCACCCGCCCGGATAAGTACCGCAGGATCTCCATGGCGGTCTGGGGCATCAGCCGCTCCAAAAATTCCGCTTCAAACTGCCGTCCGTAGCTTTGATGGGTACTCCAATGGCCGGTGACCATCAGCCGCTCTCCCACGCTGGGAAGTGGGATGGTGCCTACCACCGTTACCGTCTCTCCGCCACCCACACCCAGACGCAGCACCGCATAGCCGTTATCATAATTCTGATATACCACCACCGCCACGGTGCCCTGTAGTATCTGCGTATCCTGCAAAATTCTCCAGCTCCAATTCCAGTCTGGCAGGCAAAGCCTCCAGCGTACAAATTTCTACATTCTCAGTTTCCCGGGCCAGTGCGTCCGGCAGCTGCCGGAGTCGACCCCCATATACCAGCAAAATCGGCCCCCGGTACAGCCCCCAGCTTCGAAGCCACCGGCAGCGGCGCAGCGCTGCCGTCTGGGTCTTGCCCGCGCAGCAAACCGCCACCCACCCCCGGCCGCCGGAAAGCCACAGTCCGAACAAGCACCACAGGGCGCACACCAGTCCAAAGGCAGCCAATACACCTATCAGGATCTGCATATCCTTCACCTCTATAACAGGATATGCCGGGATACCGCATTTGGTTCTTTTATATAGTTTACTATATTTTCAGCCGATTGAAAAGACCCATCAGGGATTTTTTTGCCGGGTTACATCCCCAATGCCGTCAATTCCTGGCTGAATATTCCAAATCTTCCAAATCGTTTACAAAAAAGTCTTGAAAGCATTCTGATTTTCGGGTATACTGAAAATGATATGGTTTACGCAAACTTAGCGTCCGGGAGGTCTTATGAAGCAGCTGCATCTATTGGTCTGGATCACCCAGCTGGGTCTTTCCACCGCCACGCCTCTTGCCGGTTTTATTTTGCTGGCTGTTTGGCTGCGGGACCGCTTCCACTGGGGAACCTGGGTGATATGGCTTGGCATTGGGCTGGGTCTGTATGTCGCCATAACCGGCTTTTTAAACTGCTTAAAAACTTTAAAACGGCTTACCGACCAGGAGAAAAAAGATCCGCCGGTGGCCTTTAACGAACATGATTGAGGATATTGTTATGGATTCCAAAAAGATCGTCCTGCGGGAAACCGCCATCATCGCCATTGGCGAGTTGGCGCTTTCTGCCATCATGGTTGGCATTTTCGCCGCATTGGGCAAATTGAATGTTACGGTATTGCTTAGCGCCTTGGGCGGCTGCCTTGTAACCATCGGCAACCACTTTTTTATGGCAGTCACCGTAAGCTTAGCTGCCGACCGGGCGGAGCAGGGAGATGTGGAGCAGGCCAAGAAAATGGTGCAGACCTCTTCATCCCTGCGACTGCTGGCAATTGGGGGTCTGATGGCATTGGGGATCATCCTGGGTGCCAATGTGATCGCCCTGTTGCTGCCACTGGTTTTCACCCGCCCTGTTTTGATGTTGGCGGAGTTTTTCAGAAAGAAGGGTGACTGATGGACGGAATTGAAGTAAGCGGCGCGCAAACCCTGTTCACCATTGGCCCTATCGCCATTACCCAGACCATTTTGTCCCTGATCATCGTCACCGCCACCCTGGCCATCGCCGGTGTGCTGCTGGGCAGAAACCTTCAAAAACGCCCCGGCAAGCTTCAGGTGCTGACAGAAAAAGGCGTGAGTATGCTGATGAATCTGGTGGAAAGCACCATGGGTGAGCATAACCTCCACTGGGTACCCTATATCGGTACGATCTTCCTGTCCTCGCTGCTGGGCAGCCTCATCGGTCTGACAGGATTTCTCCGCTCCACCACAGCAGATCTTGCGGTGGTTCTGACCTGGGCGGTGATGACCAGTGTGATCATCTGGTATCATTCCATTAAGCGCAACGGTTTTCTGGGCTGGCTCAAGGGCTTTACCGAGCCTATCGTGGTGATGACCCCTATGAACATCGTTTCGGAAATCGCCCAGCCGGTGGCTATGGCGTTCCGTCATTTCGGCAACGTGGCCGGCGGCAGCATTATCACTATGATCATCTACACCGCCTTGGCCCTGGCTTCCAACGCGCTGATCGGCGCCATTTCCGGCAGCTGGATTCTGCCCGCCGTTTTGGTGGTGCTGGGCGCGCTTTTGCTGATCGCAGGCATCCGGAAAAAGAAGCTGGCGGGAAAGATCTTCGGCACCGTATTTCTGGTACTGGGCGCCTTGGGTCTGGCTACTTCCCTGAATCTGTTGGGAGGCGTAGAGATCCCAATTTTACAGCTGGGTATTCCCGCAGCGCTTAGCATCTATTTTGACCTTTTCTCCGGCTTTGTTCAGGCCTTTGTGTTCAGCCTGCTGAGCATGGTCTACATTGCCGGTGCCTGCCCCCCACCCGACGGGGAATCATCTCTTAGTAAATAAAAAATATTTATATAAACGGAGGAAATCAACCATGAATGAAGCTATTATGATCGCTGCTAAGGCAATCGGTGCCGGTCTGTGTATGGGCATCGGCGCTATCGGCCCCGCTATCGGTGAAGGTAACGCCGTAGGTAAGGCTCTGGAGGGCATGGCCCGTCAGCCCGAGGCTGCCGGCAACCTGCGTACCAACATGATCCTTGGCTGCGCCATCACCGAGACCACCGGTATCTACTCTCTGGTCATCGCCCTGCTGATCCTGTTTGCCCTGTAATCAGCCCCTTCCCGAAACCAAAGGAAAGGAGCATGAATCGTGGGACCGGGAGAATTTTTAAACATTAACTTCTTTACCTCGCTGTTTACCCTGGTCAACACCGTTGCGCTGTTTCTGGTGCTGAAGAAATTTCTCTTCAAGCCGGTAATGCAGATGATCACCGACCGTCAGAAAGAAATTGACGATATGTATGATGCCGCCGGCGCTGCGGAGAAAAATGCCAAAGCCCTGGAGCAGGCATATCAGCAGAAGCTTTCTGTCGCCGCTGAGACCGGGGAGCGCATGGTAAAGGACGCGCTCAAGCGTGGTCAGGACCGGGAGGAAGAAATTATCCGCCAGGCCAACGCCCAGGCTGCTGCCATTCTCGACAAGGCTGCCACAGACATTGCCATGGAAAAGAAAAAGGCTGTCAACGATGCCAAGGACGAGATCTCTGAGATGGCCCTTGCCATTGCGGAAAAGGTGGTAGGACGGGAACTGACAGTTGCTGACCAAGCGGGTCTTGTGGATGCGTTCATCAAGGAATTGGGTGAACAGGCATGACAAGTATCGGCAATGTATACGGCGAAGCCCTCTATAGCCTCGCCTGTGAAGAAGGTCTGTCTCAGACTTTCTTGCAGGAGCTGACAGCCCTGGAGGAAAGCTTTACCCAAGCGCCGGAGTTTCTGCGGCTGCTGGACGCCCCCAATCTTACCAAGGAAGCGCGCTGCCGGATACTGGACGACAGCTTCCGGGGAAAGCTCCATGGCTATGTGCTGAACTTTTTGAAGCTTTTGGCCGAAAAAAGCTACGCCCGGCATTTTGGAGACTGCTGCAAGGCTTTTCGCAGCCGCTATAACGAGGACAACGGTATCCTGCCGGTGACGGCAGTGACTGCCATTACGCTTACTGAAAGCCAGAAGACAGCGCTTATGGAAAAACTTGCCGCTGTGACCGGCAAAACGATCCAGCTACACAACCGGGTGGACGAGGCGGTTTTAGGCGGCATCCGCCTGGACTACAGCGGCACCCGGCTGGATGACACCCTTGCCCACCGGCTCAGTGACATCCGCACCAAGCTGAAAGATACCGTACTTTGATGGAAGGATTGCAAGTATGGAACTGAAACCTGAAGAAATCACAAAAATTATCCGCGCCCAAATCAAAAATTACGAGCACAAGCTGGA
Organism: Oscillospiraceae bacterium; assembly: GCA_017416325.1. Classification (GTDB taxonomy): domain Bacteria; phylum Bacillota; class Clostridia; order Oscillospirales; family Oscillospiraceae; genus Faecousia. Next base: position 27,968 of record JAFQCV010000050.1, on the reverse strand, counting down.
AGCCAGCGAGACCGGCACCGTGATTTTGGTGGGCGACGGCATTGCCAAGGCCTCCGGCCTTGATAACTGTATGGCAGGCGAACTGCTGGAGTTCCCCAACGGCTCTTTGGGCATGGCGCAGAATCTGGAAGAAGATACTGTGTCCATCACCGTTTTGGGCAGTGACCGGGGCATCCAGGAAGGCGACACGGTCAAGCGCACCGGCAAGGTGGTTTCTGTGCCGGTAGGCGCAGGTCTCATCGGCCGTGTGGTCAATGCTCTGGGTGAACCTATTGACGGCAAGGGCGCTATCGAAGCAGAAGCCTGGCGTCCCATAGAAATGCCTGCCCCGGGCATCATTGACCGTAAGCACGTTTCCCGTCCTCTGCAGACGGGTATCAAAGCCATTGACGCCATGATCCCCATTGGCCGTGGTCAGCGTGAGCTGATCATCGGCGACCGGCAGACCGGTAAGACCACCATCGCCACCGACACCATTATTAACCAGAAGGGTAAAAACACCGTCTGTATCTATGTTGCCATCGGTCAGAAGCGGTCTACCGTTGCCCAGATGGTGGAAAACCTCACGCTTGCCGGGGCTATGGACTACACCATCGTGGTCTCCGCCACTGCCTCGGAGCTGGCTCCCATGCAGTACATTGCCCCCTACAGCGGCTGCAGCATGGGTGAACATTTCATGCATCAGGGTAAGGATGTGCTGATCATCTATGACGATCTGAGTAAGCACGCCGTGGCCTACCGTGCCATTTCCCTGCTGATTCGCCGTCCTCCCGGACGGGAAGCCTACCCCGGTGACGTTTTCTATCTCCATTCCCGGCTTTTGGAGCGGGCTGCTCAAATGTCTGATGCCAAGGGTGGCGGCAGCTTAACGGCGCTGCCTATCATCGAGACCCAGGCAGGCGACGTCTCCGCCTATATTCCCACTAACGTCATCTCCATCACCGACGGCCAGATCTTCCTGGAGACGGAGCTGTTCAACGCCGGCATTATGCCTGCGGTGAACCCCGGCATCTCCGTGTCCCGTGTTGGCGGCGATGCCCAGATCAAGGCCATGAAAAAGGTGGCAGGCTCACTAAAGCTTCTGTACTCTCAGTACCGGGAGCTGCAAAGCTTCGCCCAGTTTGGCTCTGACCTGGATGCGGATACCAAGGCACGGCTTGCCCTGGGCGAGCGGATCGTGGCGGTGCTGAAGCAGAAAAACAACGACCCGGTAGAGGTTGCCCATCAGGTTTGCATCTTCTACGCGGTCACCCATGATTATTTGAAGAATATTCCCGTGGCGCAGATTCCTGCCTTTGAGACCCGGCTTTACGAGTTTATGGATAACCGTCACAGCGACATTTTGGAAACTATCCGTACCACCGGCAAGCTGGAAGCAGAAACCGAGCAGGCTTTGCAGGCTGCTCTTCAGGAGCTTCTGGCGGAATTCGCACCCAGCGTATAACAAGGAAGGAGGCCTGTCATGGCCGGCGTTTCCACAAAGGAGATCAAGACCCGGATCCGCAGTATGGAATCTACCAAGCAGATCACCAAAGCCATGGAAATGGTCGCCGCTTCCAAGCTGCGCCACGCCCAGGCCCGGGTCATAAACTCCCGACCTTATTTTGAGACCCTGTATACCACCATTACCGATATCGTCAATTCCAATTCCGACTTCTCCTCCCCTTACCTCACTCAGCGCACCGGCAATAAAAAGCTCTTTGTGGTGATCGCCGGTGACAGAGGGCTGGCAGGCGGCTACAACAGTAACATTCTGAAGCTGGTCTATGCCCAGATAGAGGGTGCGGAAGCGACCGTACTGCCCATCGGCAGAAAGGCTGTGGATTTTTTCCGGAGCAAGGGGATTCCCGCCCTGACGGAAAGCTACAGCGATGCCGCGGATGTTTCCATCGGCGACTGTTTCTCCATTGCGAAGCTCATTTCCAAGGCATACCTCAAGGATGAATTTGACGAGATCCATATCGGCTACACCAATTTTGTATCCGTTCTATCCCAAACCCCGGCAACCCTGCAGATGCTGCCGTTGCTTCACCGGCCCACAGAAAAACCGGCGCAAACAGAGATTTTGTATGAGCCGGACAGCACAGAGGTCTTTGCTGCCATCGTGCCGGAATATCTGGGCGGTATCCTCTACGGCGCCCTGTGCGAAAGCCGGGCAGCAGAGCAGGCGGCAAGGCGAACCGCCATGGAATCCGCCACCCAGAACGCGGAAGATATGATCGCAGATCTGAGCCTGAAATTCAATCAGGCCCGTCAGGCGGCCATCACCCAGGAGATCACCGAGATCGTGGCCGGCTCTTAATGTTAATTAGGAATTAGCAGTTAGGAATTAGGAATTTATAATTACTTCTAATTTCAAACTCTACAATTCCTAATTTCTAATTCCTAATTCCTAATTGTGTAAGGAGTTGAATCCTATGGCAAATGCTAAGGGAACTGTGGTCCAGGTCATGGGCCCGGTTCTGGATATTCGTTTTGATGACGGCTTTCTTCCCCAGCTGCTCAGCGCCATTGAAGTTCCCCACGGAGATAATACCATCGTAGCGGAGGTGGCCCAGCACATTGGTGACAATGTGGTGCGCTGTATCGCCATGTCTTCTACCGACGGTCTGCAGCGGGGCGTACAGGCTACCGACACCGGCGCTCCCATCCGGGTGCCGGTGGGTGAAGACTGCCTTGGCCGCGTGTTTAACCTTTTAGGTCAGCCCATTGACGAGGCAGGCCCTGTCAACGCTCAGGAAAGCTGGCCCATCCACCGGGCTGCTCCCGCCTACGAGGAGCAGCAGCCTGCCACCGAGATCTTGGAGACCGGTATCAAGGTCATCGACCTGATCTGTCCCTATGCCAAGGGCGGTAAGATCGGTCTGTTTGGCGGCGCAGGCGTCGGTAAGACCGTTCTGATCCAGGAGCTGATCTACAACATCGCTACCGCCCACAATGGCTACTCTGTTTTCACCGGCGTTGGCGAACGTACCCGTGAGGGTAATGACCTGTATCACGAAATGACCGAAAGCGGCGTTATCAGCAAGACCGCCATGGTCTTCGGTCAGATGAACGAACCCCCCGGAGCCCGTATGCGGGTAGGTCTTAGCGGCCTTACCATGGCAGAATATTTCCGGGATGTGAAGCACCAGGATGTGCTGCTGTTTATCGACAACATCTTCCGTTTCACCCAGGCAGGCTCTGAAGTTTCTGCGCTGCTGGGCCGTATGCCCTCTGCCGTTGGCTACCAGCCTACGCTGGCAACGGAAATGGGCGCGCTGCAGGAGCGGATCACTTCCACCAAGAACGGCTCTATCACCTCCGTCCAGGCGGTCTATGTACCTGCTGACGATTTGACTGACCCGGCCCCTGCCACCACCTTCGCCCATCTGGACGCCACCACGGTTTTGGACCGCGGCATTGCCTCTTTGGGCATCTACCCCGCGGTCGACCCTCTGGACTCCACCTCCCGGATTCTCTCCGCCGAGGTGTTGGGTCGGGAGCACTATGAAACTGCCCGGGCGGTGCAGAGTATTCTGCAGCGGTATAAGGAGCTGCAGGATATCATCGCCATCATGGGTATGGACGAGCTGAGCGAAGAAGATAAAACTACCGTAAACCGCGCCCGTAAGGTGCAGCGGTTCCTGAGCCAGCCTTTCCATGTAGCGGAGCAGTTTACCGGCTATCAGGGCAAATATGTACCTCTGAAGGAGACCATCCGGGGCTTCAAGGAAATTATTGAGGGCAAGCATGATGAGATCCCAGAATCCTGCTTCCTCTATGCCGGCACCATCGATGAGGTGGTGGAAAAGTGGAAGGGGCAGGGCCAATGACACCCTTTCGACTGACCATCATCAGTCCCGACGGACCGGAATTTGAAGGTAATGTGGAAGAATTGATCGTCCGCACAACCTCCGGCGATCTGGGAATTCTGGCAGGTCACGCCAACTGCGTAGCGCCTTTGGGTATGGGCCGCGCCACCGTGGTAATGGACGGCAAAAAGCGCTACGGTGCCTGTATCGGCGGTCTGCTCAGCATGGTAGACGGCAAGGCGACCCTGGTTGCCACCACTTTCGAGTGGGCGGAGGATATTGACCCGGAGCGGGCAGAGAGTTCCTACCAGCGGGCACAGCAGGTTCTGGGCAGCAAAGATGCCTCAGACGCCGAGATCGCCCTTGCCCAAGCCAGACTTCGCAGAGCCTTGGTTCGCAAAAGCGTTGCGGGCAGCAAATAAGCACTACGCCCTCCGGGAGTAATTCCGGAGGGCGCTTCTGTAAAATCTGCTCCGATAACACCAATTCCCGTTTGTCTGGCAGTTGGATAGCACCAGCGGCGAAGCCGCTAAGGCTTCGCCTTGAGGAGAAGCTGGCATTTGCGAGGAACGAGCAAATGCCTGATGAGGTGTAGGCTGCGCAGCAGCCGTTAAAAAGTCAAAATTCTGCTTCGCAGACCACCTCATCCGTCAAAAATCGAAGATTTTTGACACCTATTAGTAGTGGTGCGATTGCCACCGGCAATCGTTTTATTTGGATTCGCTGCGCGGAGCACCACCCTCGAGGGGAAGGCTCGCGCTTCGCGCTCCTATCTGCTTGATAAATGGCAATTTGCTTTTCTGTGGCAGATTTTTGATATTTCTCCACAAAAATGCAACTTCCCTCTTGTAAAATCCGCCAAATTGGCGTATACTTGAATATTATCCCAATCTGAAAAGAGGTAAGCGATATGGAACTGATTTCTGTCAGAGAGCTGTTTAAAAACACCGCCAAATATGCCGACCGGACCATTGAGATCGGCGGCTGGGTGCGAAACCGCCGGCCCAGCAAGCAGTTTGGCTTTATCGTCCTGAACGACGGTACTTATTTTACCCCCGTTCAGGTGGTTTATAATGATACCATTGAAAATTTTCAGGAGATCTCCAAGATCAATATTGGCGCTGCCCTGATCGTGAAAGGCAAGGTCGTCCTCACTCCGGACTCCAAGCAGCCTTTTGAGATCCAGGCAGAAACTGTCACCGTGGAAGGTGCTTCCACCGGCGACTATCCCCTGCAGCCCAAGCGCCACACCATGGAGTTTTTGCGGACCATCACCCACCTGCGCCCCCGGACCAACACCTTCCAGGCTGTGTTCCGTGTTCGCAGCTTAGCGGCTATGGCGATCCACAAATTCTTCCAGGACCGGGATTTCGTGTATGTCCACACACCCCTGATCACCGGCTCTGACTGCGAGGGCGCAGGTGAAATGTTCCAGGTGACTACCCTGGATCTGAACAACGTTCCCAAGACCGAAGACGGCAAGATCGACTTTAGCCAGGACTTCTTCGGCAAGCCCACCAACCTGACGGTTTCCGGTCAGCTCAACGGCGAGACCTTCGCTATGGCTTTCCGCAACATCTACACTTTCGGTCCTACCTTCCGGGCAGAAAACTCCAACACCACCCGTCACGCGGCGGAGGTCTGGATGATCGAGCCGGAGATCGCATTCGCGGATCTGCAGGATTTGATGCGTCTGGAAGAGGATATGATCAAGTATATCATCTCCTATGTTCTGGAGCACGCGCCTGAGGAAATGGAATTTTTCAACCAGTTTATGGACAAGGGCCTGCTGGACCGGCTGAACAATGTGTTGAGCAACGACTTCGGCCGTATCACCTACACCGAGGCCGTGGAGCTGCTTCAGAAGCACAACGATCAGTTCGACTACCCCGTTTCCTGGGGCTGCGACCTGCAGACCGAGCATGAGCGCTTCCTTACCGAGCAGGTCTTCAAGAAGCCTGTCTTCGTCACCGACTATCCCAAGGATATCAAGGCCTTCTACATGAAGCTGAACCCCGACGGCAAGACCGTTGCCGCTGTAGACTGTCTGGTTCCCGGCGTTGGTGAGATCACCGGCGGCAGCCAGCGTGAGGATAACTATGAGATTCTGAAAAACCGCATTGAAGAGCTGGGCATGAACCCTGCTGACTACGACTTCTATATGGATCTGCGGAAGTATGGCTCTGCCCGCCACGCAGGCTTCGGTCTCGGCTTCGACCGGATCGTGATGTATATGACCGGCATCGGCAACATCCGCGATTCCATCCCCTTCCCCAGAACCGTCAGCAACTGCGAACTGTAAAAAATATATGGGGCTGTAAAACAACTCAGATATATATTCACAATATCGGCGGGAGCAAGCCCCCGCCCTACGGACACATCTCCAAAGATGCTGTAGGGCGGGGGTTTACTCCCGCCGTATGCCAGTTTTATAAATCAAACGGAATCAATATGCGTTTTTTCACAGCCCCATGTCTTTTAGTTTGCAGTAACAGGGGCAGAAGTTTCTCCAACCGTGAGGGTGTATTCCGTTCCGGCTTTCATTTCCGGCGTGGTGAGGATCACCAGTTGGAAGTTCAGCTCCGGTGTATAGGTAACGATCTGCTTCCCATTGCTGTCCGTCAGCGTGATCTGCGTTCCGGCAGAAAAGCCGCCCTGGCTGTAGACCGCCACTACACCTTGCCCGGAATCGGACTGCAGGGTCTGCGCCATCATCACCGCGCCCGTTCCAATAAAAGTGCCGCCGCGGATAGTGGCTGTGTTATCGTAGTCCAGAACAGCGGTATCTCCGTTGGTAGGACCGCAGACCACCGTATAGCCGCCGGTGATGGTCAAAGAGCCGTTAGAATCGATGCCGTCACCGGATGCACGCAAATACAGAGTGCCGCCGGAAATCGCCACCACGCCGGTAGAATTGCCACTGTGGCCTCCGGGACCGCCGGGGCCAAACATCTGATCCCGTCCGCCGGTGCCGCTGGCATCGTTGCCACCGGCAGCATTGATGCCGTCATCGGAGGACACCAGGCTGACGCTGCCGCCGGTGATATAGATCTCATGGGCCTCCAAGCCTTCATAACAGGTGGAAATATTCAGATCGCAGTCGGTGACGGTCAGCACCTCCTCGGCATGAACGGCATCGTCACCGCTGGCAACGGTAAGGCTGCCGCCGTTGATCACCAGGGAAAAATCGCTGTGGAGGGCATCGTCCGCCGCATCGATGGTCACCTTGCCGCCGTTTACCGCCAGGCCTGTCATAGCCTTGAGACCCTTCATGCTGGCGCTTTCTGTATCCGTATCAGATTGGGCAGACGCTGAGGGCCTTTGTCCGCCAGGTCTACCACCCATACCGCCGGGGCCGCCACCCATAAAGCCGCCGTAGCCGCCGGAGTTTGCCTTAGTGCCATTTTCGTAGCCCCCACCGCAAAGCAGATTATATTCGCCATTCTGAAGCTGCAGCCAGGCGCCGGCACTGATGCCGTCCCCCTCTGCTTCCACCTTGAGCGTACCGCCGGACAGATACACAAAGCCCAAGGTGGTATCGTCCGTGGTTTCGGCATGGATACCGTCCTGTCCTGCGTCGATGGTGAGATTGGCTTTTCCAATGCGGATGCTGTCATTGGCATCCAGTCCGTGACCGGCGCTGGTAATGGTGTAGCAGCCTTCATTCATTAACAAATTATCCTTGCAGACAATACCATGCCCGGCAGGTGACTGGATCTGAAGAGAACCGTTGCCGATAAACGCCAGATCCTTCTTAGAAAATACTGCGCCGTCAATGGCGCTTTCATCCACTGCCTGGAAGCTGCCGCCGTTGGAAAGGATGTTTTCCGTCCCTTCCGCTAAGGTCACGAGCACTCTGCCTGCCTTGCGGACATACAGCGCAGCACTGGTCTGACTGTGGATTTGAAGACCGTTAAAAATCAGATGAACGGTATCCTCCTTTCCGGCATCCACCACCAGCATCCCCGTGAGATCCCCGGAGAATTCATACACCGCTGACCCGGTCACCGTAACGATCCCATTTTGGCAGCGCACCGTATCGGTATCTGCGGTAACGGTGCTGCCGCTGCACACCACAGAAAACTTCGGCGTGCCCGGCGCAAGGATATATGCCTCTGCCGAGAACATCTCGGTATCGGTTTTTTCAAAATCCAAATGCACAGGTGTTCCCGGCGTGCCGCTGGGAACGGGGTTTACGTTGTCTCCACCGGCGACATTTTCGGTGGAAGCTCCCATATCTGTAGGGGCTGTGCAGCCGGCAAGCAAAACCGTCACCGCCAACATTAGAGCCATCATTCCGATGTGCTTTCTCGCCATCACAGCTCCACCGTTCCCATCTCCTGGTTGGAAAGAGAAACCTCCAGATTACCGTTGCGGCAACGGATCTTGTCGATCATTTCCTTTTCCCGGGTCGGCTTTTTGAGGGTGATCTGATAGGTCAGCCGGAACATACTGCCCATATTGGTAGTCTTGACCCGAATCAAGGTATGGTTTTCGGTATATTCGGCAAATATATCGTCGAAGATCCCGGAATAGTCCAGATCTTCAGGAATCGTCACATTTAAAGTCTTATACAAAAGGGCATTTTTCTCCGTCCCAAAGCTCAGGCTGTTGTAGAGCACGAAGGCAAGGCACATTATCAGGGCGAATAAAGCAGCAAAGCCCAGATAGCCCATACCGGCGATCAGACCGATGCCCATAGCCAGAAACAATGCGCAGATCTCTTTCGCCGTACCGGGTACGCTGCGGAAGCGCACCAAGCTGAACGCGCCTGCCACTGCCACACCGGCACCCACATTGCCGTTGACCATCATAATTACCACGCAGACAACCGCCGGCAGCAGCGCCAAAGTCACCGCAAAGCTTTTGGTGTAACGGTTGCGGATCATATAACACAGGGTCAGAACCAGCCCTAAAACCAGCGCAGTTCCTAAACACTTCAAAAAATCTCCGGCGGAGATCACCACCGTCAAATCGTTATCAAACAAACCTTTAAACAGTTTTTCCAGCATAATAAGCTTTCTCCTTCAGTTTTGGATAAATCAGGGTTCGGTACGCCGTACCGTATTTGGAAAACGAGGTCTTATAGATCCGCTCCCGGGATAGGAGCTGAGTCATCCACAGAGGAATCCCCCCGGAGCATTTGATCTCCATCAGCACCATATCCTCCGGCAGCAGGGACGCGCCGTAGATGGGCGCTGTGAGAGACAGCTCCGTTTCCCGGCACAGGATCCGGTCATCAAAGGTAACCCGAAAATCCGAGCCGTCCTTGGCGTAATAAGCGTAACGCTCATAGGAAAGGAACACCGTCGGGCGCAAGCTTCCGTAAAAATCCCGGAAATAGTCGATCTCCCGGGATATCTGGCTGGTGGAGGAAAAGATCTCCTCTCCCCGAAGCCAATTCATAGCCTGCCCCTCCGCCATAGAAAGCCGGCGCTTGTAGACCACAGAATCATATTTTTTCTTCAGTTCCACAAAAACAGGCGTGTCCGAATCTGCCTGACTGTAGCTTCTAAGCCGCAGCTTTTCTTTATAAGCCGGCTTTTCAATGGAGCGGCGGATCAACAGGTAGTTATCCGTATCGTAGTAGACATTCCGGATCACGGTCTTTCCGTACTGATCCAGCGCCATATGGGGCTGCATTTCCCGAAGCACCGTTTCCTGCTGCTGACGGGTCAGTAAATATTTCAGCTCATACCGCTGAAACACTGACTGGTATCCCATTTCCCCGCCCCCTTTCTAAATCCCATTTTGCTGGTAAAAATTGAAAAGAAAATGAAGGAAAAATGAAAAAAACATAAATTTTCCTTGGTCAAATTCCTCTGGTTTGCCGTATTTTTTCATCAATAATCCCAATTCCCTCGCGTATGCTAACAACGGAGGGATTCACTATGAAAACAAAAATCGGGATTTTGATACTTAGCGTTTTTTTACTGCTTTCCGGCTGCAGCCGGAAAGAAAGTCAGACATCGTTTCCGTTGGTGACCGAGATCACCGTCCACTATGAAAACGGGCCGATTCACGGTCAGCTTCACTACAGTGAGGATGATAAAATGCAGCTGATCCTCACATATTTGCGGCTTTTGAATCCCTACGGACAGCCACCGGAAGACCCGGAAACCACTGACGGCACACTGTTTCAAATCACTTTAACGCATGCAGACGGAGGTGTAACCACCTATCAGCAAAAAGCCGACAGATATCTGAAATCCGGAGAAGAGCCCTGGCTTTGTATCCCCTCCCAAAAGGCGGTGGAGCTAAGCCTTCTGCTGGGATATCTGGAGGATGACGCTACCGCAACATCCTTGAATATTGTATCACAATTCCAACCAGGGTGAAAGATATATTTTACACTTTTCGCAGATTTGCCTTTCAGAAAGCAGAATTTCAAAAAAGTGGTTGACAAATCCCCAGAATGTGCTATAATGCCTTTGTTCGCGGGTGTAGCTCATCTGGTAGAGCGCCACCTTGCCAAGGTGGAGGTAGCGAGTTCGAGCCTCGTCACCCGCTCCATAAAAAAGAAGTCACCAAAAGGTGGCTTCTTTTTTTATGGAAATAGCGGTAGAGGCTCGAAGATCTTAAATGCAACATGCCGGTGGCATGTTGCTGCCACCAGTGCAAACACTGGTGGCTACTATTATTTTCATTTCCGCTGAAATGAAAATGCAAACGAGCCTCGTCACCCGCTCCAGAAAAGAAAACACCTTTTGTCTACATGACAAAAGGTGTTTTCTTTTCAACGAAATAAATCCTTGCGGATTTGTGAAATGCACTTCGTGCGTGAAATATTGCTTCGCAATGTGAAATGCCTGCGGGCGTGGGTGGATTTATTTCATTTCACTTGATGCGAAAGCATCAAATTTCACAATGACCGCAGGTCATTATTTCACATCCGAAGGATATTTCACTTTAATCATCTACACAAATATGATATAATAGCAGCGAGAAAGGCGGTGTATATATGGCTGAATCAAAACTTCGGGAACTTTCAAATGATTTTGCAGTGAAAATTATAAAGCTCTGCGATACGATTAAGGGACACTACTCCCTTGTGAATCAGCTGGAACGCTCCGCCACCTCAATTGGAGCCAACATTCACGAAGCAAACTATGCTCACGGCAAACCGGATTTCATCGCTAAGTTGCAAATTGCTCTGAAAGAGTGTTATGAAACAGAATATTGGTTGGAACTGTTTGTGAAATCCGATATTCTGAATAGAGAAATCGCCGTTGATTTATACACGCAATGTGGTACAATTCGCCGTATTTTAATTGCCTCCATCAACACCGCAAAGGAAAACACAAAACAAAAAGATTATTAGCTTTCGCAGAAAAGAAGTCACCTTTCGGTGACTTCTTTTTTATGATATTAACGATAACTGCTATATTCTCAACCTATTCCTATGTAGGCTCGGTGGAAGGTTAGGTTTCCGGCTCCGGCAGCACACTCTCAGGATAGGCAGAGAAGTCCCAAACATAACCTTCCATATCCGCATCCATCCGGGGCTTAAAGTCCCCATCCTCGCTGCAGCGCAAAAGGTCAATATGGTAGTACACGCCGTCCACACACACCAGATTCCAGGACCAGGGCGCTCCCCAACGGGTACCGGTGATCACCTGGCACTTCAGACCCGTCTGCTCGCACATAGCGGCATAAATCGCAGCAAAGGCTCTGTCATCTCCTACGCCATGACACAGCAGGCTGTATGCGGGTGTCATGGAGGTTGCCAGCTGATAGTCATACCGTTCCATCAGGAAAGAATAGAACAGCTCCGCCTTCTTCAAAGTCGGCCCCTTGCTGATGGCATACAATTCCGCGGCAGAAAACACGGAACTGACTTGGCTTTGCATATTGCGCAGCGTATCGCGGCTGTTATTGTAGGTAAATTTCAGCTCCACCACCCGCTGCTGTCCGCTTTTCGGGTAGACCGTTGCCGAAACCTTAGGCGTCTCCATCACCATTTGGGGATACTGAAAGGCATAGTCTTCCACCAGCTGCACAAAGTCCGTAGCATCATAGTTCTCCAGATGCAGCACCACGCCAGCTTCGCAGTTATTGAGCGCTACGTAAATGATCTGCTGTGCCTGCTTCATGTCCTGGGCGTTTTGAATTTTTTGAATTTCAGCCCGGTCATGGATATAAGAAATGTTTACCGCCACGGCGCTCTGACCGGTGCTGGTACCCTTCTCATAGATGATTTTCTCCACGGCATACGCGGTGATGGGATCGTAAGTCTGAAGCTGCCAGATAGCTCTTCGCATGTCCTGATCCAGTTTAGACTGGTCATACTGGGCAAAGGAGAGCACCTGACTTTTGATTCCTTGCTTCGTCAGATCTGCCAAAGCAAGGCACAGCTCATCATAATTGGTTATGCTGATGTTTTGGGTGCCGGTCTGATCGGACTGCGCGCCATAGGGTTCTACCATGTGGAAGTGTCCGTAACGGATCCCGGAGCAGCCGCTGAGCAGCAGGCTGATCGTTAACATCATCAGAAGCCAGCGTTTCATTGCGGCTCCTCCTTTCTGTTACAGAGAATCTTTGGAATACCGGGCAAAGCCCTCGCCAAGCACCTGGTGCGCCTCCTGGACGATGATAAAGGCATCCGGGTCGATCCCCACCACCAGGGCTTTCAGCTCCGCCAGCTGCTGCCGTTTTACGGTGGTCAGCACCACCTTTGTCTCACGCCGGCTATAGCCGCCCTCGCCGTACAAAAGGGTCGTACCTCGATCCAGCTGCTCACTCACCGCCTGGATGATCTGCTCATACCGGGGAGAAATGATCAGCGCAACCTTGGAATAGTCAAATCGGTAGACCACCGCGTCCACCACACGGCCGCAGACAAACACCGCCACACCGCTGTAGAGAGTCTTGGTAATGTCCCGGAAAACAATACCTGTCAGCACCACCACCGCCATGTCGAAGCACATGCTGATGATGCCGATGGGCACATGTTGATACTTGGACTTCAAAAGCCGCACTACGATATCCGAGCCGCCGGTGGAGCCGCCCGCCGAAAACACGATACCCAGGCCAACACCGCCGAGGATCCCGCCGTAGAGCGCCGCTATCAGCGGATCTACCTGGATGGGTGGGAGCATAGCAAACAGGTCGATAGCCATAGAGACCGCCGCCGTGCCCACCACGGAACCAACCATGAACTTTCGGTTGATCCGCAGTCCGCCGATGATCAGCAGCGGCAGATTGACTAACGCTGTCAAAACACCTACGGAGCTAAAGCCGGTCCAATGGACCAGTATCATCGCCAGGCCGGAAATACCGCCTGCATTGCAGCCGCTGGGATCTAAAAACAGGGAAAATCCCACGCCAAACAGGCTGCAGCCAAAGATAATTTTTAAGCTCCACCAGAGAAAGGCCACGGATTTTTTCATAGGTTCACCTTACACTTCAAAACTGATCTGCTTGTCGGGAGAGTCTTCTTCCTTCAAAAGCGCGCCCGCTGTGGGCAGGGTTCTGGTACGGTAGCGGCTCAGGTTCACGATGCCGCTCTTTGCGGCAGTTACCGCAAAGCTGACAACCGCTTTTTTCTTTAAGGATACCACACTCACGCCCTGGGTATTCCGGGTGGTCTTAGGCAGCAGCTGGGCTGTGGAGAACACCGCCGCCCGTCCGTCGGTGGTATAGACCGCCACCGGCTCGTCCGCAGCCAGGACCATAGCCGTTTTTAAGGGGCTCTTGTCGCAGTAGGCGCCGGTGAGCTTTTTCCGGTTGGTCTTGGTTTCGTAGGCGCTGAGGGGCACCTTCGCCGCCTTGCCGTTTTCAAAGAAGAACAGCACATGACCCTTATAGTCCCCGGGGAGCAGCACCTGCACCACAGCTTCACCCGGCTCCATTCCCAGCTTCTGGGGCAGATAATCACCCAGCAGGGATGCCTTGCTGTCCTCAAAGTCTGACAGCCGGGATTTATAGCACTGATACTGGTTGGTAAATACCAAGATCTCCGCCCGGTTGGTGGTTTCCACAGAGAAGTCCAGACTGTCGCCTTCTTTAAACTTCTGCTCGCCGGACATCCTGAGGCTCTGGGCAGTGATCTTCTTGAGATACCCTTCCTTGGAAACGAACAGCGTCACAGGATATTCAGGGATATCCTCCCCTTCGTCCTCCGGCTCCATCTCCTGGGCGTCGTAGAGGATCTCGGTCTTGCGCTCCTTGCCAAACTTCTTGCTCACCTCTTCCAGCTCGCCAATAATCACATTTTGCAGTTTCACGGCGCTCTTCAAGGTGGAATTCAGATCGGCGATCTCCTTTTCCAGCTGGGAGATAGCCTTGGTCTGCTTTAGAATGTATTCTTTGTTGATATTGCGAAGCTTGATCTCCGCCACATAATTGGCCTGCACTTCATCAATGCCGAAGCCGATCATCAAATTGGGGATGACCTCGCTTTCCAGCTCCGTCTCCCGGATGATCCGGATGGCTTTGTCAATGTCCAACAGAATCCGCTCCAGACCCTTCAGCAGGTGAAGCCGCTCTTCCTTCTTCTGGATCTGGAAAAAGATCCGGCGCTTGACGCAGTCGGTACGCCAGGCGGTCCACTCCTCCAAAATCTCACCCACACCCAGAACCTTGGGCATGCCGGCAATAAGGATGTTGAAATTACAGGAAAAACTGTCCTGCAGAGGGGTCAGCCTCATCAGCTTCTGCATCAGTTTTTCCGGCTCTACGCCACGGCGCAGGTCGATGGCCAGCTTCAGACCACTCAGGTCTGTTTCATCACGCATATCGGCGATCTCTTTGATTTTGCCCGCCTTTATGAGATCCGCCACCTTGTCCATAATGGCTTCCGTGGTAGTGGTGTAGGGGATCTCCGTGATCTCAATGAGGTTGCCATCCTTCACATAGCGCCATTTTGCCCGAAGCTTGAAGCTGCCACGGCCGGTCTGATAGATCTCCCGGGCGGTGGCTTCGTCAAACAGAAGCTGTCCGCCGGTGGAGAAATCCGGGCCGGGCAAGGTCTCCAAAATGTCATGCTCCGGGTTTTTCATCAGGGCAATGGCAGTATCGCAGATCTCTTTCAAATTGAAAGAGCAGATATTGGATGCCATACCTACCGCAATACCCTGGTTGGCAGATACCAGCACATTGGGAAAGGTAGTGGGAAGCAGGCTGGGCTCTTTCATGGTGGCATCATAGTTATCCACCATATCTACCGTATCCAGATCAATATCCCGGAAAAGCTCGGCGCTGATACTATCCAGCTTCGCCTCGGTATACCGGGAAGCGGCGTAAGCCATATCCCGGGAGTAGACCTTGCCAAAGTTACCCTTGGAATCCACAAAGGGGTGCAATAAGCTCTCGTTGCCCCGGGCCAAACGCACCATGGTCTCATAAATGGCAGCATCACCGTGGGGATTGAGGCGCATGGTCTGACCTACGATATTGGCAGATTTGGTCCGTCCGCCGCTGAGCAGGCCCATTTTATACATGGTATACAGCAGCTTCCGGTGGGAAGGCTTAAAGCCGTCGATCTCGGGGATGGCCCGGGATACAATGACGGACATAGCGTAGGGCATATAGTTGACTTCCAGGGTCTCGGTAACCGGCTGCTCAGTGGTAGAGCCTACCAGTCCCACAACACCACTGGTATCGATCTTCTTTTTCTGTTCCGGTTCTTTCTTCTTTCGTGCCATAATTCTCCTTAGGAAATATCCGCCAGTTCCAGATATTTCGCGCCGTTTTCGGCAATAAAGTTCTTCCGGTCGTTGAGGGCGTCGCCCAGCAGTACATCAAAATAATAGCTGGTGCGCTCAGCATCCTCAGGCATGACCTTGATCAGCCGCCGGGTCTCGGGGTTCATGGTGGTCATCCACATCATTTCCGGGTCATTCTCACCCAAACCCTTGGACCGTTGCAAGGCGACCTTCTTCCCTTCCAGCTCCTTAAGGATCTGAACCTTTTCCTGCTCGTTGTAAGCAAACCAGGTCTTGTCCTTACAGGTGATCTCAAACAGAGGTGATTCCGCAATATACACATAGCCGTCCCGGATCAGTGTGGGGCACAGCCGGTAGAGCATGGTGAGGATCAAAGTGCGGATCTGGAAGCCGTCCACGTCGGCATCGGTACAGATGACCACCTTGTTCCACCGCAGATTGTCGATGTCAAAATTAGAAAGTTCCTTGGCTTTCTTGCCCTGGACTTCCACGCCGCAGCCTAAGACCTTAATGAGATCCGTGATGATAGGGCTGGCAAAAATCTTGGTATAGTCTGCCTTCAGACAGTTGAGGATCTTACCACGGACAGGCATGATGCCCTGGAACTCCGCATCCCGGGAAAGCTTGACGCTGCCCAACGCGGAGTCACCCTCCACGATATACAGTTCCCGTTTTTCCACATCCTTGCTGCGGCAATCCACAAATTTCTGCACCCGGTTGGCAATGTCCACCTTGGCAGACAGCTGCTTTTTCATGCTGGTGCGGGTCTTTTCCGCAGACTCTCTGGAGCGCTTGTTTACCAGGATCTGCTCCGCCGCACGGTCAGCCTCCTGCTTGTTCTCAATAAACCAGACCTGCAGCTGCTCTTTGAAAAAGGCAGTCATAGCCTCCTGGGTAAACTTAGAATTGACCGACTTCTTTGTCTGGTTTTCAAAACAACCGATAGTAGAGAAACAGTTGGTTACCAGCACCAGGCTGTCCTGGATATCCTGGTAAAGGATCTTGTTTTCGTTCTTGGTATACTTGTTGTTGTCCCGGAGGTACTTGTCAAAAGCCGCGGTAAAGCCAAGACGCACCGCCCGGTCGGGGCTGCCGCCATACTCCAGCCAGGAGGAGTTGTGATAATACTCCGTGTGGCTGACCTGCTTGGAAAAACAGAAGGAACAGGTGATCTTCAGCTTCATCTCCGGCCGGTTTTCCGCATCCCGGCCCCGGCGCTCCGCTTCCCAGAAAACGGGCATGGTGAAGGCATTGTCCCCTACCATCTCCTCGATATACTGCTTGATACCGTCAGCATAGCAGAACTCTTCTTCTTCAAACTTCTTGCCCACCTGATAGCGGAATTTGAAGGTAATGCCCTTATTCACCACCGCCTGGCGGCGCAACACATCCCGGTAATAATCCACAGGGATGTTAATATCGGTGAACACCTGCTTGTCCGGCTTCCAATGGAACCGGGAGCCGGTCTTTCTGCCCCGATCCGTAGGCTCTTTTTTCAGACCGCCTTTGTTGCGGCCCTTTTCGAAATGCAGGTCATAGCGGAAGCCGTCCCGCCAAACGGTAGCATCAAAAAATTCCGAGGCGTACTGGGTGGCGCAGGAGCCCAGGCCGTTAAGGCCCAGAGAATACTCGTAGTTCTCACCATTCTCCCCATATTTGCCGCCGGCATACATTTCGCAGAATACCAGCTCCCAGTTGTAGCGCTTTTCCTTTTCGTTGTAGTCCACCGGGCAGCCACGGCCAAAATCCTCCACCTCGACGCTCAGGTCTTCGTAGCGAGTGACCAGAATGGTATCGCCGTGACCTTCTCTTGCCTCGTCAATGGCGTTAGAGAGGATCTCAAATACCGCATGCTTGCAGCCTTCCAAGTCGTCAGAGCCAAAGATGACTGCCGGGCGTTTCCGAACCCGGTCCTCCCCCTTGAGCATGGAAATACTGGAGTTTCCGTATTGTTCTGTTTTTTTCGTAGCCATATTTCTTACCTGCCATACTTATCCATTTTAACTATCCTATTATACCCAATTTCTCCCGTAAAGTCAACTATACAAACAAGATGTGGCGTTTTTCCGCAAAAAACACCACTATCCGTTGTGGATAGTGGTGTTATCTTATATTTCCTCCCAGAATTGCCGAAAAGCCGTAGGCAGCGCGGCGTTCTCCCGGATCTCTTCTGCTGTGAACCACACAAAATCGCCACCCAGCTCTGACACCTCCAGGTAATATCCTCGCATATTCCATTGGATGTGAGTAAAGATATGCTTCTTGTCCACCTGACGATGAATCTGCTTAATCTTCAGGCCCATGGCCTCCAAAGCCACCAAAGCATCCCCGGTTTCCAGTTTTCCCGGCACATGGGGAAACTCCCAAAGATCTGCCAGCAGTCCCGTCTCCTGACGCTTGCGCAGGGCATAGCTTCCGTCACAGGAGAGAATAAACACTGTCATATCTTCGGTCTTTCTCTGTTTCTTCTCCGGCCTTACCGGGAAGCTTTCCGCCGTACCGTGAAGACAGCCGCCGCAAAAATCCCGGCAGGGGCAGCTTTCGCAGTCCGGCTTCCGGTTGGGGCCGCAAAGGCTTGCGCCAAGCTCCATCAGCGCCTGGGTAAAATCCCCGGCACGGGAAGGATAAATCTCCACCAATTTCTCCCGCACCCGATTCTTAAAGGCAGGCTGATCTATGGGCGTGGCATCTTCTGTCAGCCGGGAGATCACCCGCAGCACATTTCCGTCCACCGCCGGGGTAGGAAAATCGTAGCAGATGGAGCAGATCGCCCCGGCAGTGTAGTCCCCAATACCCGGCAACGCCCGAACGGCGCTGTATTCTCTGGGAAACACTCCCCCATGCCGCGCCATAATCACCTGCGCCGCCTTTTTGAGATTCCTGACCCGGCTGTAGTAGCCAAGTCCCTCCCAAAGCTTGTGCAAAATCTCATCATCGCAGACCGCAAGGGTTGGAATGTCCGGGATCTCCGCCAAAAACCGGCAAAAATATCCCTTTACCGCCTCTACACGGGTCTGCTGGAGCATAATTTCAGAAAGCCATACCGGGTAAGGCTCCTTGGTCTTCCGCCAAGGCAGATCCCGCCTGTTCGCGTCATACCAGGGCAGCAATGCCCCAGGCAATTTGCTAAATTCAGACCAAGCCATTGCTCCCACCTCCATGGTATGAGTATACTACGAAAAAGCGTATGTTTCAACCCAATTCATTCTCACCCTCAATTTCTTCCATTTCCAAAAAGAAGAAAAATTTTTGGTATTTTTGAAAAAAAGGCTTGCATTTTCCTACGCCGTGTGCTAATATACATAGGCACTTTGGGTGCACATGCGCCGGTAGCTCAGTTGGATAGAGTGACTGACTACGAATCAGTAGGTCGGGGGTTCGAGTCCCTTCCGGCGTACCAAAAATATGGGATAGGCTTTTGCCTATCCCATATTTTTTGTCGCCGAGGGACTCGAAAAATACAAATCGCAATATGCCGGTGGCATATTGCTGCCACCAGTGCAAACACTGGTGGCCACCTTAATTTTCTCCCACAGTTGTGGGAGAAAATGCAAACGAGTCCCTTCCGCCGTACGCCGCCCTACGGGCGGCAACAATCCCTCAGTCACGCTGTTCGTGTGACAGCTCCCTTTACACAAGGGAGCCTTTGTGTGGTACAAAAAGTCCTTGATATTACTCACTTTCCCGGCAAGTCCTATAAGAACAATCGTACCATGAATTCCAGATACCCACTTGGGTGTCTGGAATTTTTCATTTTCCCCTCTGTTGGAGATTGAGATAAAGAAAGAGATAGAGATAGAGAAAGAGAAAGAGAAGGAGGGGAAGCTGGACTTCCGCAAAGCAAGACAGACGCAAATCTCTTTCCCCATTTTTTCAGTAGATATCCCTTGGGTCTTCCTGTATTTTTGTGTTTTTTCTCAAATAAGTCAACTTTTTCATTTTCCTATTGCACAACCACTTTTGCTATGGTAAAATTAAATTAAATATTGGGAAATTTGATTGGAGGAGCTTCCATGAATACAAAATTTAACAGCACTTCTCTGGCGCAAGCCGCTGAAATTCTCAAGACTGAGGAATTCGCAGCATTTGCCGATGCCGTCCGCGCTACCTTTGCCCAAAAGGGCTATGTTTACCTTTCCGGCTGCAATACCTCCGGCCGCCTTGGAATTCGGCTGGAGCGAGCCTGGCGCAAGGCCATCGGCAGCTTTATGGAAAAATATCCCCAGGCCGCCCCGGCTTTGGAGGAAAAGGTAGTCGCTGTCCGCAATGTGGATATGGCAGGCGAATATTCCGTCATCGCATCCCCTGCTTGCCTTAGCCAGAACAACGCTTTTGGCCGGGGTATGATGCGCGCCAACGGCTTGGGCTTCTATCGGAAGGATCTGTTTGTGGGCATCGACCCCACCGGTGACACGCCCTCCACCCTGGGCTCTGCCCACTATGCCCAGATCCACCTTGTAAATATGTATATGCTCACCTGCGTCAAGCCGGATGTGGAGAAAAACAGATCTACCAAGGAAGTCTACACCCATCCCCACTGCCGAGTGCTGACCGTGGCTGACGCTCTGGCTCAGGAGCTGGTCTGCGCCGTTGCCCTGGAAGCTGCCCTGTGGGACATTCTGGAAGCGAACGGCATCCCCAATGAGTTCCCCGGCTACGCCCAGATCGCAGAGAAGCTGGCAGAAATGCAGGTTGCTCCTCTTACTTACAACGGCAGAACTTTGTGCGCTGACGAATATCTGATGGATGCCCTGTGCTTCGCCGCGGAGCATCCCCAGTTCCAGGTGAAGAATCCCAACTACGAAACGGAGGAAGCTTGGGAGCGCTGCTTCCTGCGTAAGCCCCGCTGCATAGAGTTTACCGGAGACTTCTATCAGTCTCTGGGTCTGACCGACAAGCAGATCAACGAACTGCCCGACCTCACCTCTAAGGGACTGACACAGATCCCCATCGGCAAAGAATCCCTGATCGAGCAGGATGCCCTAATGGTAGATTCCCTGTTGGATGGCTGTGACCTGCCTCAGACCCATATGGAGATCTTCCAGCACCTTGCCGTCGGACTTCTGCTTAACTCCCTGGCCAACTAATTTTCCGGGACTGTTGCAAAACAAAGCAACAGTCCCGAAAATTATGCCCTGCCGATATTTCCCGGATATCGACCGATACAACTGCCCAACAAATTGCCATTTCTCGGGCAGTTTCGTTAGAGATTGTAGGGGCGATC
This sequence comes from Oscillospiraceae bacterium, assembly GCA_017416325.1. GTDB lineage: Bacteria > Bacillota > Clostridia > Oscillospirales > Oscillospiraceae > Faecousia. The sequence continues at coordinate 7,284 of JAFQCV010000050.1, read as the reverse complement.
ATTGATCGCCCGCGTGATTTTGTGAAACAAAATCACATCGCCGTAAGGCGATAATCGTTAATTTCCTTCGGAAATTCAACAAATTGCAACGCAATTTGTTGGCGGACGGCCAATGGCCGCCCCTACAATGACGTATGCAACAGCCCGATAAACGGGAATTGGCAAACCAAGTAACGAATCGGGCGAAATGAGATGCGTAACAAGTATCACCCGACAGTCAGTCCCGAAATTGTCAGCAGGCACCGCCTGCCCGATAAACGGGAATTGGCAAGTATTTTCACAAGTTCCTCCAGCAAAACATTCTATCGCTTTCTGAATTTCGCAACAAGCCCTTTTTGTTCATATTCTACGGATGCGCCCTCAGCCGGGCGCATCCTTTCGTTTATCTGTACGAATCGCCGGAGTTCCGTTGACATTTCGCCTTTTCGGTGCTATTATATCGATAAAGATAAACCGATATAGTTTTATCGAATATATTTTATCGAAAAGACAGGTGATCCTTATGAAAAAAACCTACCCGCTGACTACCACCCCCGAGGAGCTGAATGTTACCATAGATCGCTGCCGCAAAGCCCAGGCGCAGTATGCAACCTTTACCCAGGAGCAGGTGGATAAGATCTTCCTGGCTGCCGCAACCGCAGCCAACAAGGCTCGAATCCCCTTGGCCCGTCTGGCGGTTTCCGAAACCGGCATGGGCGTTGTGGAAGACAAGGTCATTAAGAATCACTATGCAGCTGAGTATATCTATCATGCCTATAAACACGAAAAAACCTGCGGCGTTCTGGAGGAAGACCCCTCCTTCGGCATCCAGAAGATCGCCGAGCCCATCGGTGTGGTAGCCGCTGTGATCCCCACCACCAACCCCACTTCCACCGCTATCTTCAAGACCCTGATCTGTCTGAAGACCCGCAACGGCATCATCATCAGCCCCCATCCCCGGGCAAAGGAATGTACCATTGCCGCCGCCCGGGTGGTTCTGGAAGCCGCTGTGGAAGCCGGCGCGCCGGAAGGCATCATCGGCTGGATCGACCAGTCCTCCCTGGAGCTGAGCAATCAGATCATGCATCAGGCAGACCTGACTCTTGCCACCGGCGGTCCCGGTATGGTTCGTTCCGCCTACTCCTCCGGTAAGCCTGCTCTGGGCGTGGGCGCAGGCAATGTTCCTGCCATCATCGATGACACCGCGGATATCCTCATGGCTGTCTCCTCTATCATCCACTCCAAGACCTTCGACAACGGCATGATCTGCGCGTCGGAGCAGTCTGTGATCGTTCTGGACGCTGTTTATGACGCGGTTCGTTCGGAATTTGCCGCCCGGGGCTGCTATTTCCTAAATCCCGAAGAGCTGGATAAGCTCCGGGCTGTGATCCTCGTGGGCGGCGCGCTAAACGCCAAGATCGTGGGTCAAAGCGCCGTAAAAATTGCCCAGATCGCCGGAATTACCGTTCCGGAAACCACCAAGATCCTTATTGGCGAGGTAGAGTCCGTAGACATTTCCGAGCCTTTCGCTCATGAGAAGCTCTCCCCTGTTCTTGCCATGTACCGGGCAAAGACCTTCCAGGAGGCTGTCACCAAGGCACAGCGGCTATTAGAGGACGGCGGCTACGGTCACACCGCCGCGGTATACCTGAGCACCCGCACCGCTACCGACAAGCTGGATATCTTCTCCAGAAGCATGAAGGCCTGCCGCATCTTAGTGAACACCCCCTCTGCCCAGGGCGGCATCGGTGACCTGTATAATTTCCGGCTGACCCCCTCTCTGACCCTTGGGTGCGGCAGCTGGGGCGGCAATTCCGTATCGGAAAATGTGGGTGTCCGTCACCTGCTAAATGTAAAGACGGTCGCAAGACGGAGGGAGAATATGCTGTGGTTCCGCGCGCCTGAAAAGGTCTATTTCAAAAAAGGCTGTCTGCCGGTGGCCTTGGATGAGCTGGCAGGCAAGAAGAAAGCCTTCATCGTCACCGACACCTTCCTGTACCAGAACGGCTACACCAAGCCGGTAGAGGAAAAGCTGGAGTCCATGGGTCTGACGACCACCACCTTCTACAACGTGGCGCCTGACCCCACCCTGGCATGCGCCCGGGAGGGCGCGGAGGCTATGCGCGCCTTCCAGCCGGATCTGATTATCGCCGTGGGCGGCGGCTCTGCCATGGACGCCGGCAAAATCATGTGGGTGCTTTACGAGCATCCCGACGCCGACTTCCAGGACATGGCCATGCGTTTCGTAGACATCCGCAAGCGGGTCTATGATTTCCCCAAAATGGGTGAGAAGGCCTACTTTGTGGCTATCCCCACCTCTGCCGGTACCGGCTCCGAGGTAACGCCCTTTGCGGTCATCACCGACGAGAAGACCGGTGTTAAGTATCCCTTGGCTGACTATGAGCTGATGCCCAAGATGGCCATTGTGGATGCGGACATGATGATGGACGCCCCCAAGGGCCTCACTGCTGCCTCCGGCATTGATGCTGTGACCCACGCATTGGAAGCCTACGCCTCCATGCTGGCCACCGACTACACCGACGGCCTGGCGCTCCGGGCGCTGAAGCTCATCTTCCAGAACCTGCCCGAAGCCTACGATAACGGCGCAGCCGCTCCCCGGGCAAGAGAAAACATGGCAAACGCCGCTACCATGGCCGGTATGGCATTTGCCAATGCTTTCTTAGGTGTCTGCCACTCCATGGCCCACAAGCTGGGCGCGTTCCACCACCTGCCCCACGGCGTTGCCAACGCCCTGATGATCGAGCAGGTGCTGCGGTTCAACGCGGCGGAAGTGCCGGTAAAGATGGGTACTTTCTCCCAGTATGACCATCCCCACACCCTGGCACGGTATGCCGAGATCGCAGACTATCTGCGTCTGCCCGGCGAAACCGATGAAGAAAAGCTGGAAAGCCTCATTACCGCCATCAACGAGCTGAAGGCCAGAGTTGGCATCAAAGCCACCATCCGGGACTACGGCATCGACGAGACGGACTTCCTGGCGCGGCTGGATGAAATGGTGGAGCAGGCCTTTGACGATCAATGCACCGGCGCAAATCCCCGGTATCCTCTTATGCGTGAGATCAAGCAGATGTTCCTGAACGCCTATTACGGCGAGTAACAAAATCTTACCGCGGCAGCGAAATTCGCTGCCGCGGTTGCTTATAATTATCGGACACCATCTTGCAATGTCTGCATTTTGTAATACTCGCCTTTTTTCTCCATCAGTTCATCATAGGTGCCAATCTCCACGCACCTACCTTGTTTGATGACCGCAATCCGATCCGCGTCCCGGATGGTAGAAAGCCTATGGGCGACAATAAAGGTCGTACGGCCTGCCGTCAGATTGTTCAGCGCTGTCTGGATTTCCTTTTCGGAAACCGTATCCAGGGCGCTGGTAGCCTCGTCAAAAATGATCACCTTAGGGTTGCGAATAACAGCTCTGGCTATGGCGATCCGCTGCCGCTGTCCACCGGAAAGATTCGCTCCATGTTCATCCAGCATGGTGTCCAATCCATCCGGCAATGATGCTATCAAGTCTGCCAGATTGGCAGCCCTTACCGCTTCATCGATCCGATTTTGGGAAATGTGGTTAAAGCCGTAGGTGATATTCTCCCGGATGGTTCCGGTAAACAGCACGCTGTTTTGAGGCACAATAGCGATATGCTTGCGGTAGCTTTGCAGATCAATCTCGTCCATATCCTTGCCGTCTATAAAGATCTTACCCTTTCTGGGCTTGTTGAAGCCCAGCACCAGGTTCAAAATCGTAGACTTACCGGAGCCGGATTCCCCCACAATGGCAATTGTCTCTCCGGCACGAACCTTCAGGTCCAGATCCTGCAGCACCAGTTGCTCGGGAGTATAGAAAAAGTCCACACCCCGGAAATCATACTCACCGTGAAGGGTGGTAAGTTTTTTCTTACCCTTGTTGTCCTCCACATCCCGGGCGCCCAAAATCTCACCGATAGAGCTGACAGAGTCCAAACCTTTGGAGATCACAGGAATCATGCCAATCAGAGTGGACACCTGGCCTGTCAGTGTGTTGAAATAGGACTGGTAGAGGGAGATATCACCAATCTCGATTCTCCTGTTCAAGGCAAGGTAGGCTGAGAACACAAGGCAAAGCAGCTGAAACAAACTCAGCATCACCCAGGAAACCGAGCCGAATTTGGCATGGGTAATGTCCAACTTAAAACCGGTATTCGCCACCGCATTAAGCCGTCCTGTCAGCTTTTTTACCTGGACATTTTCCAAGGCATGCGCCCGAGTGATCTGATTCATTTCGATCATATCCATGATATCTGCAGAGGTGTTCTCCATATCTTTGCGGAACAAAGCATTGTATTTGCCGATATTCTTCCGAAAAAAACGTACCACCAGCACCGCTGAGGGAATGGTCAGCAGAAAGAACATAAACACCGTCAGATTTCTGGTAATCACCACTATCAGTGCTGTAATCATATTGATCAACAGCCCCGGGATGGTTCGGAAGATCTGGGAGGAAAGGGTGTGAATGGTCTCCACATCCCGCATAAGCTTGGATTGAATCCGACCGGACTGCATTTCCTTGTGGAAGGTAATGGAAAGCTGTTGCAGCTTTCGCACCATAGCACCTCGCAGTCCTGCCTCCACACCACGCAGAGCCAAGCTATGGAATTTGGTATCCAGAATTTGAGTAGGGATATTCAACAGGAGCAAAATCACCATCACTACAATATTGATGGCGATCTGCATCACAGCATTTTTCGGTGGGGCGGTGACAATGTTGATAATATTGGCGGTAATGATTGGCAGCGCCAACACCGGGGATGTCTTAAGAAAATAAAAGACCATGGAAAGCAACAGCTCTTTCCAATACCGCATATACAGTCGAAAGAGCGTACGGTAAGGATGAGATTGATTCTTGAGGTAAACCTCAACAAACTCATCCTCCAGCTTCATGATCTCTTCGTCGGAGAAATATTCATTTCCAGGCGCAGGTTTATGTAGGTGTAATCGTGGCTTGCACTTTTTGTTTCCCTTATTCGGCATAATAAGTACCTCCCTTTCAGACAACACAGTCCATGCATCTTTTCCCTGTAAAAATCGCTGCTTCGGGCATCCCACCGCCCGAGGTCCTTGTTCAGAAACTTATACGCTTCGTGTCGCATTGTAACATAGTGGGAAAATTGTGTCAAGCCAATACAAGAAGATAGGAACATTTAACCAAATCGTTAAATATCTATTGACAACGCGCGCAGTCTGTGTTATTTTATATTTAACCAAATGGTTAAATGAAAGGAGGCGACATCGTGGGTATCCAAAACACCATAAAGGCCCTGTCCGATCCCATTCGCCGGGAGATCTTGGAGCTGCTGAAAGCCGGCAGGCTTTCTGCCGGAGAGATTGGGGAACACTTCCCTGTCAGCGGCGCGGCTGTATCCAAACACCTTTCCGTGCTGAAGGATGCGGATCTGATCCGGGATGCCCGGCAGGGCAAGTTTATCTTCTACGAGCTGAACACCTCCGTTTTAGAGGAGATCATGCTGTGGCTCAAAGGTTTGAAAGGAGAAGAAAAATGATTAAAAAGAATTGGAAAACTTTACTGATTACCTCTCTGTTGATCCTGCTTCCCGCACTGGCAGGTATTGTCCTATGGGATCAGCTTCCGGAACAGATCCCCACCCATTGGAATCCTTCCGGCGAAGTAGACCGCTGGAGCAGCAAGGCTTTCGCAATATTCGGTCTTTCCGGCATTTTGCTGGCTGCTCAGTGGCTCTGCACCCTAGGCACCCGTGCCGATCCCAAGAAAGACAATCATCCACAAAAGATTTTGCATTTGGTTCTGTGGATCATCCCTGTGATCTCCAATTTGCTCTACGCCATTACCTATGCGGTGGCTCTGGGCAAGGAAGTCCGGATAGAAGTGATCATGCCTGTGTTTATGGGTCTGCTGTTTGCGATCATCGGCAATTACATGCCCAAGTGCAAGCAGAACTATACCATCGGTATCAAGATCCCCTGGACCCTCAACAGCGAGGAAAACTGGAACAGGACACACCGCTTTGCCGGTCGGCTTTGGGTAGTCTGCGGCATCGTCATCATGCTCACCGGATTTTTCGGCGGCTTCTGGATCTTCTTTGGCATTGTACTTGCCATGGTCATCGCGCCGTTTCTGTATTCCTATTTGCTCCACCGCAAGGGTGTATAGGGCAGCACCGCCACGGCGGTTTGATATAATCTCTTCAGCCGACACAAAAAGGACACCACCTTTCGGGTGGTGTCCTTTTATGTTCTTATGCATTATCGCCGTCTTCTGTACGGTTATCACTGATTCCACAAATATAGTCCATACTGACATTATAGAATTTCGCAAGGAGGATCAAACTATCCACTGGAATCCTTGTCTTACCTAATTCGTAATCACAATATGTTCTTTGACCAACATTTAGCATTTCTGCAATTTCTGCTTGTGTTTTATCGTAATCTTCCCGCAACGCACGGATTCGTTCTGCATAGCTCATACACTCACCTCGAAAATATCATAACATAGAGTTTATTGCTCTATTGACTTTTAGAGTTATAAACTCTATAATATCCGCAGAGGTGATAACTATGGAACAAAACATTTGTAAAACCTGCCAATATTTCAGACAGCATTATAGCTTAGATCAACGAAAAATTTTCCGCGTATATTGCGGACACTGTACTTTTGACCGACCTCGACGCAAAAAACCGGACACACCTGCATGTAACAACTATCTCTCCGGTCCTCTACAGGAAGATGCATTTGTATCCAGGGAATATCTGAGCAAAGAGCTTCTCAACTATGTACTCACCCTGGAGTTGTTGCCGGAGATCGAGGACATAGGATGATGGGCTTTTGCAGAGGATGATGGGCTTTTGCAGAGGATGAGGGATTCGATTTGCATCGGCATCCGGGAATGGATGCCGATTAAGGTTGCGCTCCGTCAAGCCGTCGCGCGCGGCGCTCATCCGCGCCGCATTTAAATTGGTTCGAATCCCTCACATCAGCAAAATAAAAATCCCAACCACGAATGTGGTCGGGATTTTTATGTGTAAGGACTATAAAAAAGATATTTTCGGCCGTTTTGCGTATGACTTCGAACTCTCACAAAATATCTTGAGCTTTCTAATTTAGTGTGTGGTGGTGAGCCACCGTCAGTCGATCAGTGGCTGTACCACCTTGAGACCGCCTACAAAAATCACCGTGATCTGTTCTTTGGAATCTACCGTTATGCATTCGAGCAGTTGTCTTACGATCTGCTCATCGTATTCCATCGGGCGGTTTTTCAGTCCGTCCAGGAT
>JAFQCV010000001.1 GCA_017416325.1 Oscillospiraceae bacterium | reverse complement strand
ACGATCATCACGGCGCTGCTGCAGTTGTTACCCGGAATCTCTGCAGGCAATCCAATCTTGAGCTATGCCACAGACAATGCGCTACTTCCCAAGATTCTGTTTATGGTGATTCTGGCACCTGTGATTGAAGAGTATATCTTCCGCAAGCAGCTGATTGACCGTATGCATGTCTACGGAGAAAAAATGGCGGTCATTACTTCTGCACTGATGTTCGGTCTGTTCCACGGAAATCTGTCTCAGCTTTTCTATGCCTTTGCATTGGGCCTTGTCTTTGGCTATGTGTATCTGAAAACCGGAAAGCTTCGGTACAGCATCAGTCTTCATATGCTAATCAACTTCATTGGCAGCGTGGCTGGACCGTTCTTCCTGGAGAAAATCGCTGTTCTGGGTACCATGGAAACGCTGGATATGGCCGCATTGGAATCCATCATGCCGTGGCTGATTGGTTTCGGTGCCTATGTGCTGGTGCTGATTGGACTTGCCATTACAGGTCTTGTCCTGCTGTGCATCAATAAGCGCAGAGTATCCTTTGCGCCTGCGGAATTGGAACTGCCTAAGGAAAGTTGTTTTAAGATTGTTTATGTGAATGTTGGCATGATTCTTTTGCTTGTCGGCTGTGTGGCGCTGATTCTTGCCAATGTGATACCGTTGTAATGTTATTATAAGGCGTCGCAGAAATGCGGCGCCTTTGCTTTCTTATAAAAAAGGCATAAACTTTTGATATAATAGTGAAAATCCCTCTGCGTAAGGTATTGTTTGGGTTCCTACAGTACTAACTATTTGAAGGAGGTTTCGCACCAAAATGTAAGCGAAACCTCCCTTAATTATTCTGTTTATCTTTTGGCGTATTTTGCTTGTTTCTAAATAGTTATCAAACAAAAACGCCTTACTTTTTATCCTGCAAACTGGTTTCATCCAACCAAGCTTTATATTCATCGAAGGTAATCGTACCTTCCTGGCATTGTTTGCGGAGGAGGGCGGCTTCCTTTGCCCAGGCCTTAAACTCCGCTTCTTCCATATATCCAAACTCTTTCCGCTTATTCAGTCGCTGATAGGCCCTGCGATGCTCCTGGAGCACCGGGTCTTTGGCGACTTTTTCTTTCGCCTGCCGGTTAGCGCCGATCTTCCTGCAGGAGTATTCTTCTCCATCTGCAATGAAGTCACAGTACAGCGTGTCGGATCGTCCAGAGGGAACAAACAGCATACCGCAGTTCTTGCACCGCTTGAAGCCGATACCTTGCACCAATGTCTGCACCAACTCAAAACGCAGCATATCGTCGATGTTCTCCAATACCGCAAAGTGCTGCACATCGTAACCGTCAGCCTTTTTACCCAGCTTCATAACGAAATCGGAGTGCCAGTATTTTCGGAATTCTTCATCGGTCTGTTCCAGTTCGTAATACCGCTGAATGGGTGTCAATCCGTCAATCTCCCGTTGCTCCAACACCAGGGAAAGGGTAGCTTCTACATTCAACTGCCGTTCCTCAATGAGATCCATATACAGCCCGGTCAGTTCCTGCTTGGCAAAGAAAGAGTCGTCTTGGGGATCGCCTAAATCTAAGCTCTGAATGTATTTGGTAAGTACATCAGCCTTTTCACCAACCAAGATCCGGGGATCAACCTCACCCTCCAACAGCAGGTGAATGTAGGAGAGCACATAAACGGTTAGATAGTTGTTAGTGCCGATCAAGCTGTGTTTCATCGCAACTTCCCAAAGGACAGCAGCGATGAAATTATAGTCGTTCTTATGCTCTTTGGCCTGCATATAGCGGACCAACAGAATCTCAAATACAGATGTCATAAAGTCCCGATCAAACCGGATGAAGTCAACTAGACTTTTGCCAACCGGCTGAAACACAGATACTTCTTCTGTGAACGGCCACTTGATCAAGCTGTGCAGATTTCCGTCCTCAATGAAGCCATAAGCAAGGGGACGGTCTTTAATAAGTTCTCTCATTTTTTGCCCCACCTATTCGACAATAGCTATTCCTAAAATAGATTTTATCTGTTCGCCATACAAACCAAAAACAGAGATTGCTAACATTAAGAAAGCGACAACAGAAATCTCAAATTCCTATTGTCGCCATTATAGCACAACAATCTCTCAAAGTAAACTTCCAACCAGGAAGGAGGTTACCGGGATGATTTGCGGAGCTGTAACTGCACCTTGACAACTGAATGAGCAGACAAGGATGAAGATACCTCTGCCGGGGAGAAGTGCCGCATAATGCGCACCAACCGGCGGTAACGCCGTGGAAATATCGAGGCAGCGAAAGACCTTGAAGCCTGCAGAAAAAATGATGCAGCCTTGGCAAGCACTGAATTTGGATATCCAAATTCGCTTTCCGGTATTGTCTCTGCAAGCATCGCACCTGCTACAGCAGGCGCAGCTTGTATGCGGCATTACCTTTACAAGCAACGGATTTGCTACAGCAATCCAGCTCGTCCGGGGTTTTGCACCCCTGATACCCCGCTATAAAAGAAAGGAGAGTAATTATGAGAACAAGAAATCACCGTGTTGTTTTCTATCTGAATGACAAGGAATTTGAAGCCTTCGAACAGAAGGCAAAACGCAGCTCCCGTTCGCGGGAGGCCTTCATTCGAAAGGCAATCCAAGAGGTCCAGATAAAGGAACTGCCACCGGCTGATCTGTACAAACTGATTTGGGAGATCCGCCGTGTAGGAAACAACATAGACCAGATCTTAATGATCGCCAATGCAAAAGGGATTTTGAACATCCCGGATCTTTGCAAGGCGATTGACGATCTGAGAGAAGTAGAAAAACTGATCGTTTCCCAGTACATTTAATGCAACGAAAGGAGAAAGAACATGAATAACATTGATATGTTGCTAGACCAACTGGTAGCAAAAGAAGCACCAAGCATTGTGCAGATATCTACTGCCAAGCTGCATCCATTCCCGGCTCATCCCTTTAAGGTGCAGGATGACGAGGATATGGAACAGCTCACACAGAGCATCCAAGCGCAGGGCGTTTTGACACCCTTGGTGGTCCGTCCATTGGAGAATGGAGAATATGAGGTGATCTCCGGACATCGGAGATTGCACGCATGCAGAAGGGCAGGAATCCAAACGGTTCCTGCCTTAGTCTATGCCATTGACCGGGATGCGGCAGCTATCGCTTTGGTTGACAGCAACCTCCACAGAGAACGCATTTTGCCCAGCGAGAAAGCATTCGCGTACAAGCTGAAAATGGATGCTCTCAGCAAGCAAGGAAAGAGAACTGATTTAACTTCGGACCAAGTTGGACCAAAGTTAACCGCTGCAACACTATCCAGCGATGACAGTGCATCTCAAGTGAAACGCTACATCCGCCTTACCAATTTGATCCCCGGCATTCTGGAAAAGGTGGACGAGGGAAGGATCTCCCTTACCCCGGCAGTAGAGTTGTCTTACCTTACAGAAACCGAGCAGAAGGGTTTGCTGGAAACTATGGAAAGTGAGGATTGCACGCCCTCTTTAACCCAGGCAATTCAGCTCAAGCAAGCCAGTCTGCAAAAGACGCTGAACATGGATATGATCTTCGCCATTCTGCGTCAACCCAAGGCAAATCAGCAGGAGAAAATCGTATTGAAGGTAAATGATATCCGCCGCTTTTTTCCGCAGAATTATACCACCATCCAAATGACAAACGATATTATGAAAGGTCTGGAACTACTACGAAAGCAGCGAGCCAGATCTAAGGATGCCCGGTAAGGAGGAATGAACATGAAACATATTTTTCTTGTAGAAAGATTCGGTGAGCAGGAATATACGGTCAACGGTGTCCGCTATATTGTAGGTTCCTCTTTTCAGAGTAGTAAAGTAGCCACAAGCACTACTATCCATGACCGATTCAAGCGGATCGTATCCGGTGACACCGTACCTTTGTCTTTAGAAAGCACGGATGATACAATGGCAGCGGAATATGTGTGTTCGACTGCCGGAAAGGAGGAAACCTAAATGCAGTCGAAGAAAAAGAAAATCCAAACCGGAATTACTGCCTTGTACTGCCGTCTGTCCCGTGACGACGGTACGGACAATGATAGCAATTCCATTACCAACCAAAAGAAGCTGCTACAGAAATACGCAAAAGAGCAGGGCTTTGGCAACACCCGTTACTATGTAGACGATGGCTATACCGGCACCAACTTCAATCGTCCCGGATTTCAAAAGTTGTTGGAAGATATGGATATGGGATATGTGACCACACTGATCGTCAAGGATATGTCCCGTTTGGGAAGAGATTATTTGCAGGTGGGATACTATACTGACACCTACTTTCCGGATCGAAACATTCGCTTCATCGCCGTCAACGATTGTGTGGACAGTGCCGACGGAGAAAACGAACTGGCACCTTTCCGCAATGTGATGAACGAGATGTATGCCCGTGATATCAGCCGTAAAGTAAGATCCTCTCACCGACTCCGCGGTAACGCAGGTGAGCCTTTATCCCAACCACCTTATGGATATCTGAAATCACCGGAGAACAAAAAGAAGTGGGTCGTGGATGCCTATGCCGCTGACATTGTCCGGGATATCTTTCGGATGTGTTTGGAAGGTAAAGGGCAGGAAACCATCGCCCGGATCTTGCAGGAACGAAAAGTTCTGATCCCTATGGCCTACTGGTATTCCCTTGGATTGAAACGAGGTGGCAAACGGGTGCAACCTGACCCCTACAAGTGGAGCAAGTCCAGTATCGCCAAGATCCTTGCTAACCAGGAATACTGCGGCGACATTATCAACTTCAAAACCTACTCCAAGTCTTTCAAGAATAAGACCCGCTTAGAGAACCCGGAAGAAAACTGGGTCATTTTCAAAAATGTCCATGAACCGATAATTGACCGGGAGACTTATGAGCAGGTGCAGAAACTGGTAGGCAAAACAAAACGCCGTGCCCCAAAAGCGGAGAACGGCGAGAAGAATATGTTTGCGGATCTGTTGTACTGTGCTGATTGCGGCAGTAAGCTGTGGTATCACATCAATACTATTAACCGAGATATCCACTTCTTCAGCTGTTCCAACTACAAGAGCGACACCAGAGGTACCTGTGAAACCCGGCACTACATCCGTGCTGATGCCATTGAACAGGTGGTCATGTGGGAGCTTCAGCGGATGGCGGCATTTCTGCGCAGCGACGAGGATGTCTTTGCGGAGTTGTTGGCACAGAAAACCAATGCGGATATGATTGCCGAAAAGAAGTATTTGGAAACTGAACTGCAGCGGTGCATTGCCCGGAACAACAAGGTGGCAGAACTCTTTGAGAAACTGTACGAGGACAATGTGGAAGGTAAGGTTACGGACGAGTGGTTTTTGCAGCTATCTCACAAGTACGAAGTGGAGCGTATGGAATTGAAGGAGCGAATCGCTGAACTCCGTGGCAGCATCTCTGACTTGGATTCCATGCAGACCAACAAGGATCAGTTTATCCATGCCATCCGTAAGTTCATGGAGATGCAGACCTTAACCGCACCTCTGCTTCGGGAACTGATTGACCACATTGATGTGTATGAAACGGAAGGTACCGGTAAGAACCGCACCCAGCGCATCATGATCCATTACAAATTTGTAGGTGTGATTGAGATCCCGGACTCCGGTGACAACTACACCGCTGACACCCGCAAAGGCGTAGCCGTTGAGTATGTCACCAAGAGCGCATGAAAAATGAGCAGGCCCCTACAAGCCTGCTCATAACATGCACGATTACTCATGATCCGGAGAAGAAAACGCAAATTTATAAATAGTAGGAAAAGTATGCGGATCTACCTGGCGAGCTGCTGTCAGCAGACCACACAAACGCTGACGGCTACTTTTATCATCAGGAAACTCTCTCAAGTGCCTATGTTCATTAATGATCTTTTCTCGCATGGCATTCTTTATAATTGGTGATCCCGATGAGTCTATTACAACGCCCGTTACTAATTTGGGATACAGTTTTGTATAGTACTTTACTTTCGGTCTGGAAATTTGGTATCCATATTTTCTAACAATAGACAGAATTTGTTCTTTAAATTTATGAGAAAGTCGGTATTCGCTGGAAAAAGTAACATCATCAACATATACCGTCATTATTGCATGGTTGTTGTCCGCAACGATTTGCATTTCATCAAACATATGGTGATTGACCAAGTAAGACATGATTTGGCTGGTAGGAGCACCAGAAATCAAATGATTATGGCAGGATACTTTCTTTGATTCAAGGAAAAGCAACACCTCATTGCGTTCATGTATTCTTGCCTTTTCTAGATCGATGGTTGTTAAATTTGTTAATATCTCTGCAACATCTGACGAGCAAGTCATGTCGTGATAGAAAAAGTTATAAACTGTTTCTCTACTAATAGATGGAAAAAAGGCTGTCAAATCAATCTTAAATAGGTTTCGACTATGACTACCGGCATGCATTTTTGCATTGTCCGCATAAGAACGCCCTTTGATACCCGAAAAAACGTTGTTGGGTACAACTATTGTGCCCAATAGATTTTTCAATCGTTTCTGAATTGTTTTTAGATCTTTATGCGGCGGTTCAATTAACCGTGGTTTTCCTGTTTTATCGATATAGGGAGAAACAAGAGCGGCAATGTAATCTTGCTTTGTAAATTTGCTGTCCTCTATATGTAATAGGCGCTTCAGCATCTTTTTTGATTGTAGTCCGTAGAGTGGACAATCTGAATATTTCAAAGATGTAACACCTCAATTCATAAAAAATGTGCTGGTGTTAGCCGCCAACTACAATGCTGATAATCCAACGGACAAAATCAGCAAGTAATTCAGGACAGCAAAGTGATACAGCCAGTACGGCTGCTCCTGCAAAAGCACCAATGGCAATTACAGTTGCAGCAGGGGTATTGGAGGAAGTTTCAGTAATGGTAACATTCACTTCCACCTCGTTGTTATCGCCATTGATAATGACGACAGGGTTGTCCGCCTTTTTCACGAACTCACCTCCTTTGTTATTATTGGCCCTCATCTGCAGCTGAGGGGACTTCCCAATCCGCCAATAACAAAGGAACTATGCAGCCTTATATCACATTTTCACACCAGCACAAATCCGACTTCCCAAACATAATTGATTTAGTCTGTTCTGTCTATTTCGTTCCGACACTATATGCTTCACATACTGACACACATACATCTCGATTTATTTCCGAATATCGGTGTCGGGATGTTTGTACATGACAAGTATACAGGGGAGACATGTGCCGCAAACAAGAGCATCCATATCTAGTGATACGATGCCGCCCACGTTTCCGTGAACCAATCGAAGTCTAATCTGACTGCTCATACTGACATTCATATTATAGCAAATAAATCTGGTAGATGCAACATATTAGCAAAAAAGCACCCAAACCTACGGTTTCTTCACTGTAAAAGGCGTGGACAGAAAAAATCGAGTGTCCACAACGGTCAAATCCGTTATGAACACTCGATATGGTTGCGGAGGCAGGACTCGAACCTACGACCTCCGGGTTATGAGCTGCGGTTTGCATAACTTTCTACGCAAATAATCGCCAGTTTGGAGCCTTTCCGAGGAGTTTGCCACCTCCGGCAGTCCACTGAAATCTGCCCCGTCCACTGCGTGCTGATCCCGTATGGGTCAAAACATGGGTCAAAAATGTGGTCTTGCTATGGGTCAGCCAAACAGGAAGCTTTCACCGCCAAATTTGGACTTACGACACATTCAAGACCACTTTGGATTCACTTTTCAGAGGGTTGCGTTGCCCCGGTTTTCAAGAGGTTTTTCGCTCTATGTTTTCGAGCCATCCACCGGAACATCGGAACTTTCTACCTCTGCCAGTAATCTCCTGACCCACTTCCAACATGGGTCAACAACATGGGTCAGGCCGTTTTCCCTCTCACAAGGCAGGAATCATGGCCCACCCCAAGGTGTGGTGATTGTACCATAGCTTTCAGAAATTGCAAGTCTTTTCTTCCATAGAGCCGCCACCGCCTGATGGCATCAACCGATACCACCCAGCGGCGACTAACAAAACGAATAGAACAAATAGAGCCCTTCAATAGAAAAGTCACCTGAAATCCATTTGAGAAAATAAGCTGCTCAAGAGCACCTGCGCATGATAACCGCCGCTTTCTCCGACACCCTCAATCAATTTATAGTTCTTTTTAAGTATGTCGAATATATTTGTCATCTCAAAGCCTGAGTGCTTAGGAAAATTCATTAGATTGAAGATAAACTTATCATCGGACATTTCGTAAACAACACCTTCGTCAAATGTTATTTTACCGGTCCTAATATCTTTCATTCCCAGCAAGTCCGTACTGAAATCTCTTTTTACAAAATATACGCTCCAGCTACCGTCGTAAACAGTAGAATCTTTGTCTCTAACGAAGTCTATAAAATCGAATATTTCGTTTTCCACCTCGGGAATCGAGAGAAATTTTGCGTAAATTGCTTTAATGATCTGATACTTGGTGTGCTGTTGAAATCCATTTACTATTTTGGAATTTCCATCCGAATTAAAAAACCTTAAGTAGGCTTCGTCATATTTTCCTAAGAACGTATTACATTTTCGGCATAAGGTTCGG
Source organism: Oscillospiraceae bacterium (assembly GCA_017416325.1). Lineage (GTDB taxonomy): Bacteria > Bacillota > Clostridia > Oscillospirales > Oscillospiraceae > Faecousia. The sequence goes on along the minus strand of JAFQCV010000001.1, from coordinate 40,928 downwards.
GCAGTTCTCCCTTTGGGAAACAAAGAGGTCGCTAATTTGGAATCAAAAATATCTCCAGCAATATTTTCAAGTGTTTGGCCATTGCTTAATCTTTCTCTAATCTCTGAATGTACACTCTCTGAGGTAAATGTATCAATCATTTTGGCAAAATCAACAGCAACAATATCCTCGTTTCCGGTGTTCCGCGCAGGATAGTGCTCCTCGCTCATATCGCTGTTTGGAAAATAGTTACCACATAGTCTGCATTTGCATTGCTTTTCAGTTGAAGCTACCATCAGATCTATTCCTTCTCTTCGTTGCATAATCTATGTCTGTATTTTGGATGCAGTTCTCCTTAAAAAGGACAAACCGCTGAAGCATCGTCCACCACCGGAGCATTTTTATCTTGAGCTGGAGTCTCTGAAAGCAACTCAATCAAGTCCACAATGCGCTGATGCAGTTCATCGAAGGTTAGTATCAGCACATTACTCAGACTATTACGGAAATTCTCAAATGCCGCAACTTGTCCTGGGGTTAGCGAAGCCATTTTCCCGATAATTACAACGCATTTGGGAGACAACACTTCAAAAGGCTCCGAACCCTGATGACACAGAGAATAATATTCTTTTGTAAGCTTATCTCTGTAATTTAGAACCTGATTTACGGCTCCGCTCAATTCATAGCTAAAGCTGTATGTACCTCTATACTGGTTTCCGATAAGCTCGGTACATGGTGTTTTAATCTCGATCAATGCCACGTTTTGAGACAGACTGTTCTGATAAATGAAGTCACACAGATTTCCACGGCTATTGTTAATTCCTTTGCCACCGACGTACGCTTTATCCGCAAATATCGTACAAGGACAGGCAAAGATTTGGGCCAATACCCATTGATTTTCCTTGAAAACGGTGGTCTGCCAAAACTCCTCACTATCATTTTCGAGATTATCTTCCATGAGCTTTGCGACTCTTTGGAGTTTTTCGATGTTCAAAGAAGTTGTTAGATGTTGCAGATTTTCATCTTGCAGCTCTGTAAGGCTTCTTTTCAACGATTCCAAAGAACTTGTCTGAGTAATAAGACGGAGCAGTGTTTTTACAAGATCATAGTTTTCTTCATTGCCAATCATCCGAGCTGCGGAAGGGTCATTTTGGATGATTGAAAGGAATTGACGAAAACTGCTGTCTACTCTGGTGTAAGTAGCTGAACCATATGGGATTTCACCCATATCATCATACAGCTCATATAGCCGTTTCAACCCTTGGTAAAGCTCATATGTTTCGCTTGTGCTCAGATGGAGCTCCATCCAGTCTCCGACTTTGACAGAACCACGAGAAACCTTACCCGCTAATCCTGTGGTATCACTTGGAAAAGCCACATCGTTCTTCCGTTTCTTTTCATACAGAAGTTTGCCGGAAACCGATTTATGGGGCTCTTTTTCGTTGTCTACGAGTGTTGGGCAGAACTTGAACCGGAGCATTTCCGTCTGGCTCAGCACTACCGGAGATGCATCCGCTGTGACAGATGAGGTGGATATAACATCAACTGTATCAGTTGTCATATCATGAACTTTCGGTATTCGTAGGCCGATTTTCAAATCAATTCCACCTTTCACAGCTTGATAATAGTGTTTATCATCCTCTACCTAAACGGCGTGCCTGCATCTTTTTCCAGATAGCACGGCATTTGTGGCATGTCTCAGGATCAATTCCTAATGTATCAACAAGTAGTTCTTTGTCAACAACATCCAGTGCAAGTTCGATGTCTTCATCGTTGCGCACTATAGTGTCAATATGCTCAAGCAGCTTGTTCCTAAGTGCAAGATCAATCCTTTCCACTTTGGGAAGCAGAATGTTGCCCATCTCACCGGGTAAAATTTCAAGCACACCGCCGCCATAGCTCCGTCCGCAAATTTCGGTGAAAGCGAAGGAGATGCTGTTATAGTAGGCAAGAAGGATATTCTGCGAATCAACGCCATCGTTAAACTTCATGCGGTGCATTGTGTCTGTTGACACTGCATCACATTCATTCAGTACAAACTTAGGGTAGAAATTATTTCTTCTTAAGAAAAACGCATCCGGAACCCATACAGAAGGAACAATGTACCATCTATCCCGGATAGAGCATTTGTAGCCCTCATGTTCGCCGTTTGTTTCACCGAACAAAATGTACTCTTTGTGCTTAGTGGGATATTCATCATACGGAATCTCAGGGAAGCTGATTAGTCGTGCTCGTTTTCCTGATGCTTTATTATCCTCCCAATCTTCCGCTGTGAAATATATTCCATGAGCATGAGAACTTCTGCCAATCAGGGGAAGTGTTACGTCGCTCAACTGATATTGTTCGGAAGTTTCTTCTGTTATGGAAAAGTAAGCATTATTGCCTGTTGTAATTCCAACATTGATAATTCCGTATTCGGAGAATTTGGCAAAGCGTTTGTCTGCACGAAGTTCCTGAACAAGAGCCATTTCTTCTGCGTTTACAAAATATTTAGTCCATTTTTCCTTGACATGCTGCAACTTTTGGAAGCCATTTTGAGATAGATCCAATTGAGCAAAGCCGTCAAGGTCATTCATTTCAATGATGCGAATGCCCTTTTCTTCCTCGCCTTTCTCGCCAATAAACACAACGACTTCTTGCTCGATGTCAGGGAACACAAGCTGTTCAAATGTGATCAGAGTAATTTTCGCAAGATTATTGGCCAAATATAGGCGCAAATCCTCCGCATATGCAACTTGAAGTATTTCAGCTGGAATAACAAATGCTATCTTACCTTTTTCAGACAACAGTTGTACGCAAGCTACGATAAATGCAACCCACGCATTGATCAGCTTATTTGCTTTCATGCCATGTGAAGTCAGAATTTGAGATTGCATTTCTCGCTGACTTTCTTTCAGATATTGATAGCGAATATAAGGAGGATTGCCCAAAATCAAATCGTACTGTTCTTTGCCAAGAACACGATTATAGAAGTCAAAAAAGTCCTCGGTGCATACTTCGATTTGCTCAAATTCAGAATACCTGTCTCTAACTTTTTCGGCTTCATCGGGTTCAATTTCAACAGCTGTTAGTTTATCCACCTTGTTCAGAAGGTTAAGGTTTTGTAGCGCATCAAGAAATACTCCATCACCGCAGCTTGGTTCCAAGACGGTAGAGATATTTTGAGACGCAAAAAGCTCCACCATAGCATCTGCAAGCTGCAATGGCGTATAATACGCTCCTCTTAGTTTCTGTTCTGAACTATCCTTTTTGAGTCTCATCGTTAATACCTCGCTTAATAGTCGAGTCTATATACCTGATCAATCAATCCCTGAATCTCAGAGATAAGTGTCTCTTTCTGTCTCTGCAATAGATTTGCAATGCGCTTTGCGGGACGGCCAGACAGTGCATCATTGATTTCGTAAATCTCTCGACTTGCTGCTACCACTCTGTCATGAATGGCTTTTTGTTCTTCTATGGCAAAATCCAGCTCAACAAAGGGGAGCGTAGAAAGAACAAATGTACCACGAGCAGTAAATCCGCCTTCAAAATCACTACCTACGATCTCCAAGATTCGCTCTGTAATGGGGCTTGACAGCCATGCCTGGATGTATTCAAGTGCATACGGACTGCCATCTTTTTTGCTAACCGCACAATACCCAGCAGTACCGCCCGACGCAATCAAAATATCGTCTGTATCCATTGCATACATAGGTTCTTTGCTCAACACGCCAACAATCAATTTGGGCGTGTTAATAAATGCAGTCAAGGCTTGTGTTCTACCATACTGATACCATGTATCTGCGGTAGCATTTGGAACATCACGAGTCCCATCAGGGGAAACACATTTAGGAACCAAACGATCATAATGAGCTAAGAGATACGCATATGTTCCTGGATAACTGCTTTGCATCTCATCTATGCGGATAAGATGTCCGTTGTTATCGTAAGGGAAAATAATCTGTTTGTCCGTTGCAAGAATACTATACGAATTCAGGCCCTTCTCTGCTTTTTTAGTTGGCTTAAAATAAGGGCGAAGTAAGGCTTTCTCAATGGTGTAATTACTGCCATCTCTGCTGATTTCAATAGTATCGGCATATTCGGCAACAACTTCATCTGAGGAGAACCAATAAATAGGGGTTGGCCTTTCTGCGCTCGTCTGAATTCCGTTAAAAATTTCTGCGTGTTTTGTGATTGGAACAGCCACTTCGTCCAATCTCTGGAGCATTGTCAGAAACTCAAAGTCAGTTGTCAATCTCCATGGCAGCTTGTTCAACACGGAAGAATTAAGTTCAATAGAGCTGACTTCTTCTCCTGCCCACAGTTTGTTGGCAGAATCGACGCTACTGTAAACAAAAGTTGTCTGCTTCGCCTTGGAAAGTAAAATGATCGAGCTGTAAATGGTTTTATCCTCAAACAGCTGTGCATCACCGAAGTCATCCAGGCTGACGAGCATCCGTTCTTTTGCGATCAGATTACGCAACTTCTCACCAGCGCCAATTTTGAAGAATTTATTAGGTACGATATAGCATACCAAGCCGTTTTCGTTGGTCTTATTGATAGCCTGCTCTATAAAAATAAAGTATTTGTCGAATTGCTTGTGCGATGTCTTGTATTTCTTTTTATAGACCTCCACTTCGGCACTTGGCAATAGGGCGTGCATCCCCTCGGTATTCACATATGGAGGATTGCCGATAATTACATCAAATCCACATCCGTTGTTAATTGTGCTCCAGTCAAAGGGTGCAATCTCCATCATCTGACGGTTGGCACCGCTAATGCCATTCAATTCAGTTTGGCTGACAAGGGAGTTTCCAAATTGAATGTTGTCACCCAGATCAGGAAGAATCGGAACAACTTCTGCCACAGAAGGTGCTGTTTCATCTTCAATTAGCTTAATTAACAAAGAAAATTTGGCAACTTCGACCGCATGGATGTCAATATCTATGCCGTAAATGCAGGAGCAAAGGATGTCTTTTTTCTCTTGAAGGGGCAGTTTATACAAATCAATGCCCGTCTCAATCAAATGATCTGTTTGTCCGTTGCAGATATACCATTGCACACAGTAATCCTGCAAATAGGCAAATGCTTCTTCCAAGAAAATACCAGAGCCACAGGCAATATCGGCCACACTGACATTCAAAATCTCAGAGGGAGTTTTTCCTTCACACACTTTGGAAAGCGTTTTATCGACCATATACTTAACAATTTCCGTGGGTGTAGTAACAACAGATCTGTTCTGGCAATCTTTCTTCTTGCCAAGACCAACGGTATTATTTTCAAGCAGCACTAACTGTTCAGTTAAGAATATCTCGTAAATCTTTCCAAGCAAATTAGGCTCAATAATGTTAAACAAATAAGGACTCTGAGGGTAATACAAATCCTCAATCATGTCTTTAATTACTTCGCAGGAAAGATCAAAAATAATGTCTTCACCGGAAAACATTCCAGAATTGTATCGCCGGTCAGCAGAACGGAACAATTCCTCCAATTTGGATTGCAGTTGATCGGTGTCTGTAATGGTATCCTTCAACTTGTGATACAGCGGCAGATTCTTATCTTCACAAATTCTCAGGAAAACAATTTGGTTAATAAACTCCTGCACAACATCGTTTAGCACTTCCAACGACGCATAACGGCCACCCTGAGCATACAGCTCGTTGCTAAGTGCCACACGCCATTCGTTGATTTGAGAAAGAAACAGTGTATCAACCTGTTGGGTTTGTCCTCCGGTTGCAGGGAAGTTTGCATCCAAATAAGTGTCAAAATCACCAGAGTATACGGTGTCTCTCGAAATCAAGCCTACAATCTCTTCGATCTTTTCTACGTACTCGGTGTAATGATACAACCGGTATCTTGCCACAGCACACCCATCATCTTCGTGGGCAATGTGGCAGGTATCGTAGATTGCAAGATATTCAAAGTTTGTGAGAACAGCCAAACGGTGCTTTGCGTTCCAGCCGTACTTTCTGGTTTGGATTGCCGGATCTGCATCTCTGGTAATATCCACCGCAGGCTTCTTTGCTTCTACAAAGAATTTAGGCACACCTCTGAGCGTAATGGTATAGTCAGGGCGATCAGTTCTGGTAGAATAATTCTCCGCAATAACTTCTCGATACTGGGGTGCCAATCCTTTCTCGTTTGCAACATCCCAACCCAAGAGTTTTAACAAAGGATCAATGTATTCAATTCGGCAAGAATGCTCATTATAGGCATTTCTTGCATCCTTATAGAATTCGATATTAGCATGAAAACGATCTACAAGGTTCTGCAGTTCAGTCAGGTTAGTCATTGCTGTACGCTGCCTTTCTTTTGTCGTTTGTCGGCTTTTCTGCATTTTCTGGAATGATCCAAATTCTACTCATGCGAGTAGCACCGTCAATACGATTCGACTTGCACAGAATTTGAACTTGTCTGGGGGTGATTCCCCACTTTACAGCAGCTTCCTGGACTGTAATATATCCATTCATAACAAACACCTCGCAAATCACGATACAAAAAACCATTATAATTATATTCGCTTAAACGAAACAAATCAAGTGCCTAGAGAAAAAAACACAGGTAGCGGTCCTGTCACAATAGGCTACCTGTGTTTTTTACCTGTTAATTTGTAACTTTGCCTTTATTTGAGTCAATTTGTTTGTCTGAATTTCCACCACTCTAACATTATGTTTAGCAATGCCGTGTTTCATCTGATCTTAAAAGTTCCATCATTAGTACAGCGCCGTATTGCAGGCCGTCCCGAAAGGCTTTCCGTTCGTATGCACTGCACAGTCGGCAGCAGAGATTGAACACAGCATTGTTATCTTCCAAGGGTAATGTATGCAGAAATTCCTCCAACTCCTTAAAGCCATCCCCGATCTCAGCTGGATCGCTCTCGTGGGATTCTGCGTAGGCCTGATATAGCTGATCCAGGACAGTTTCACAACCGCTGTCTCCGGCATCGAAAGGGTGGCTTTGGATGTAGGCATTTAGTCGAGTTGCAATCTTGTTCATAGCTCCACCCCTCCTAACTCATATGCCAAAAGAACACCCAGGCGGATTCCTTCAATGAACCCTGCCCTCTCGTGATCCCGGCACAGCCTGCAAACCGGGTAGACGATTTGATCCATCTCCCGGAGTGGCATACCGTTCATCTGCTGGTAGAGCTCGCTGAAATCCGCGCGGATCTGCTCATTGTCGTATGGATTGTTTTCGTTGTAGCATTCGTAGAGCATGGTCAGAACAGATTCACCGTCCCCGAAATTGGGTGGATTTGCTTTGATACTTGCTTTTAGTTTCTCAAGATAGGGATTCATGATAACATACCTCCTTTAAAATTTGTGGTATGTTACCTTGGCTTCCGCAAAATTGCAAGTGTCATTAGTGCCAAATTATTTCTCGACGGTATTTTTTATCGCCGCAGGATGTTAGCTAACAATACGAAAAGAACAATTAATTCCCTTCCAATTGCAGAGCCGCCCATGTTGCCATGGACGGCTCGTTGTTATTCTTCCTCGTCTATCTTCCTTGGATGGATTTCCTCTGCCTGTTCTGCCAGAGGTCTGCGGCTACCTTGTTCGCTTCGCATCCACTCTTCTGCGGTCATGATCTTCCACTGAGGATTTGACTCCTCCAAGTCAAGGGTCTGAACATCGAAGTACCGCCGTGCCGGATCAAAGGTCAGATCCTGCTTCACCAGTCTCTCCAGGATGCTCTCGCCGGTTTGCTCCGTTTTCTGTACGGTAAAGCCTTTGAGTTCACCGTACATGTCAATCCTACGAATAAACTCCTCTGCAGAGATCTTGCCATCCAGATAATCCATGCGAGCCTGTTTTGCTATCTCACTCCAATCAAAGTATTCATTAATACCCAGCATGAATTCCGTGTTCATCTTCTGATTGCTCTGCATGTACCGTTCGTGCCGGGCACTCATCCGCTTCCTATGAGCCTCAAACAATTCCAGTGCAGTATCATAATGCCGGTCAACCCGCCGCTGTGCAATGGGACCAAGCTGCTTACATGTCTTTTCGTCACCCCATTCCCGGTCACAGTACAAGGTTTCTTTCTTGGTTTTCGGGAGGAAATAGTTCCAGCAATGGGCGCATCTGGCGATGCGTTTCGGCTGCCGGAAATACATTTCCAGTTCCAGCATCCGCAGCTCCAGAAGTGTATTGATGGAATACTCTATCTTCTTTCCGAAAGGCATATCGCCCTCTTCTGCTGGCAGTCGCTTCACTTTGAAGTAGTAATTAGAAAGCTGGGGATATGTTTCCCGGAGAATGTGGTACCGCTCTGCCTGTGTTTTCCGTTCCGTGGTTGCGAAGGTGACCTCAAAGATGTTTCGCAGACGGATCTGTGTCAGCACCGGCTCCATCAGCGCATCAATCATCCACTGCCCTGATTGCAGCAGATACATTGCACTGCCGTCATCGGGATGCCGCAAAATCATTTCGATTCTGCGGCGCACAACAAATGCTCCCACCGGATCGGTCTTCTCAATCAGGTTCGGAATTTTCCTTGCGGAGTTCACCAGTTCCTCATATTCCCACATGGCAATATCCAGTTTCTCCTGGAACAGCGGCAAATTATGTAATTGCATTATCCGTCTGCGGTACTCCGCGTAGTCAATCTCAATTGCTGCCATCAGATCCTTTACCGAATCAACATTGGCGATCCATTTCTCTTTCCCATCCGGCGTTACCATCAAAATATCGATGGCAGTTTCATTTTCAGTCTGAATATATAGTCCTCTGCTGTGCATCTGCGTTCACCTCCTGCAGCAAACTTTGTGAATTTCTTTGAGATTCCTTTCCCATGTGAAATTCGTTTTTTTCATTATATCATGGACTTGCAAGAAAGGAAATGCCTTCTTGTGTGAACCTTGACAATTGAATGACCGTCCGAGGGGGATATGCGGCTGGCGAAGTGTGCGGCGATATGAGCACACCAAGGCTGCGATACGGTGTAGAGATCCTGGGCCAGGAACCGACTCGGGTAGAACGGCTGTCGCAGAAAAGAAAGGAGGGGATACTATACCCATTTTACTGTAAACAACCCATAATTTTTATCGAAAGGACTGATAATTTGAGAGAAAGTAACTTCAAAAACTACGATGACCTGCCACTGACTTTAACAGCACAGGAGGTAGGTGAAGCACTGGGAATCTCCAGAGCCGCAGCCTATGAGCTGGTGCGGAGCAAGGGATTCCCACACATGAGAATCGGCACCCGGATCCTCGTTCCAAAGGACAAGTTCATCCAATGGATCGAAGATCAAACCGAAATGAACTAAAAGGAGGACACTTATTGAGAGAAAACACCTACATAGATTTTCACGACTTGCCTCTGCTACTGACACCGTCGCAAGTAGCAGAGCTGCTGGGAATCCCCACTGATGCGGCTTACGATTTGATTCGTAAGCACGGTCTGCCTTATACCGAACTTGACGGGCAGGTTTCTATACGGAAGGACGAGTTGATCTGTTGGCTCGCTGGCAAGGAGGTGATTCAATGAGAAAGTATCAGCCGCCTACCAGGGAATTCTTCCGTCTGCCCAACAAAATTTTCCAGGTGCCGCTGGATGCCACGCAGTTCAAACTGTACTCCTATCTCGTCTGCTGTTCCGGCAGCAAGGGATACTGCTGGCCCACCCACGATACCATCATGCGGGACACCGGCATCAAAAAGTCTTCGCTCCAGAAAGCCATAAAGGCTTTGAAAAAGCGGAAGCTGATTGCGGTGTACAAACACCGCAACACTTATGGCTACTCCAACAACGAGTACCATCTGCTGAGTCTGGATAACCCGGAGGTTTACCGTGACCTGGATTCAGAAGTGGACGAACTTCCGCTGTTCATCGGTGAGGATTTTCCCGCATAAGCGACACGGCTTTCGATGCCAATTCCGTGGATTTCGGAAGAAAGTATTTGAAAGCGGGATAAAGGAGGTATTCCGCCCTCTGGCGGATACCTCCGAAATACACCGCCCGGCAACGCCGTGCGGGGCTTTTACGAGGTTTCTAAAGTGTTACCTTTTCCGGGATACCCCCGAAAATAGGCGCCTGAAAACCGAATTTCCTTAGAGTATCAACAATTCAGCAGGGGTTCTAAACCCCAGGAAGGAGGAAAATGGACAACAAAACCGGAAAACGAATCGGTGTGTACATCAGCGAAGAATTGCTGGACCAATGCGATGCCGCGGTGGAGAAATCCGGCGCAGATTCCAGAAGCGAATTCATCTGTGATGCCATCATGCACTACATCGCCGTAATCAACATGAAGGAAAACAGCCGGGTGCTGACCCCGGCGCTGGAATCGGTCATCGGAAGCAAGATCGCACTGACCGAGGACAGGATCAACCAAATGCTGTTCAAGGTAGCGGTGGAGCTTGCCGTGCAAAATCACCTGACCGCTGGGCGATACCGCTACGAGGATGATTACCTGGATGGACTTCGCGACTACTGCGTGCAGCAAGTCAAAGCACTCAATGGCAGAGTAGATCTAAAAGAAATCCAGAAAGCATATGAGGGGTGATATAGATGGCAAGGCTCATTCTGAAATCGCCATATCTGAAACCAGGCGGCAAGAAATCTCCCGGCGGCTACCTGAAGTACATCGCCACTCGTGAAGGTGTGGAGATGGCGGAAGATACCTCCCGCCATCTGCCTGCCACAGCCGAACAGCAAAAGCAGATCAATGCACTCATCAAGAAGCATCCGCAAAGCAGAGAAAGCCATGAGTACGAAGATTACCTTGCAAACCCTACTCGCGGTAATGCGGATGCGTTCATCAGCGGCATCCTGGAATTGCATGGTGATGCACCACAGCGGGATGTGTATCTCAAGTACATCGATGAGCGCCCCGGCAGCAATGGCCTGTTCACAGATGAAGGTGTTCCCATTGTGTTGTCCCAAGTGCAAAAAGAGATGAATGACCACCCCGGCAATATCTGGACACACATCATCTCCCTCCGCCGTGAGGATGCGGAGCGGCTGGGCTATAACAACCCGGATGCATGGATGCACCTTCTTCGTTCTCAGCGGAACATGATCGCCCAGCAGATGAAGATTTCCCCGGAGAACTTCCGCTGGTACGCTGCATTCCATAACGAAGGTCACCATCCCCATGTTCACATGATGGCCTACTCGGTCGACCCCAACGAAGCCTATCTCTCAACCAGGGGCATCGAAACTATCAAGAGCAATCTGGCACAGGAAATCTTCCGTCAGGATCTGCTACAGATTTATCAGAAGCAGTCCGATCTTCGTGACGAACTGCGCCAGGAAAGCCGGGACCGCATTACCGAAATCGTGGATGCTATCAATCACGGCAGCTTTGACAATCCTCAGATGCAGATGATGCTGGTGCAGCTTGCGGACAGGCTGGAAAAAGCCAAGGGTAAAAAGCAGTACGGTTATCTGAATGCTGGCACCAAGAAACTGGTGGATGCCATCGTTGCTGAACTGGCCGGGGACAGCAGAATCCAGGAATTGTACTCTCTATGGTATGCGCAGAAAGAAGATGTGCTTCGCACCTACACCAACAAGATGCCGGACCGGATTCCTCTGGAACAGGAAAAGGAATTCCGAACTATCCGCAATGCGGTGGTGCAGGCGGCATTGCAGTTGCAGCTCCCACAGGAAGAACTGCCCCTGTCAGACCCCGTTCCGCCCCGTGTGGACTTTGTTGACGACAGTTCGGATGTGTACCCAAACGCGGTAGAAAGCCTCCGTAAGCCGGAGGTGGAGCCAGATCCCGAAGTCAAGCAATTTCTGCATGATGCCGCCATCCGCGGCAGTAAGGATGCGGTGTACGGAATGGGCAAGCAGTATCTGAAATCGGATATTCGGAAAGCAATCTCCATGTTCGAACTGGCAGCGGAGCAAGGCAATTCCTATGCCGAATACCAGCTTGGAAAGATCTACTGCTTCGGACAGGGTGTGCCGCAGAATCTGGAAGTGGGCATGGAATGGCTGAAAGCATCCGCCAGCCATGGCAATGAATATGCTTCCGCGCTGCTGGAAAAGGTACAACACCACATCCACCGGCAAACCACCTCCGCAGTGTTCGGGCTGTTCCGGGGATTGGCGGGTATGATCCAGACCAGCGCCAATCAGCACATCCGCCGCAGGAATTCCATTGACCGGAAGCAGCGGCAGAAGATCGAGGAAAAGAAGCAGGCCCATGGTCAGCGTTCCAGTGGTTATGAATACGACTACGATTCGGGGCAAACCATGTAACCAATACCGCCGGACAGCACCTATCGGTGTTGTCCGGCGGCAGGTAACAAAACGAAATCAACAAATAAACCTACCCCAGGTCACGCACACTTTTTAGGCGCAACCTTTGGTAGGTTTGGTGAATAGCTATTTTCAAATTAGTGTGGTAATATTTGCGCTACGAAAGGATGTGATATTTATGGCAAAGCGCAGAGCCAACGGCGAGGGTAACATCCGAAAGCGGAAAGACGGCCGTTGGGAAGGAAGATACACTGCCGGAACCGACCCGGAAACCGGCAAACAGATCTTCAAGAATGTCCTTGGCAAAACTCAAGCCGAGGTCAAGGAAAAACTGAAACGGGCTTTGGAAGAAGCTAAAAAGGTAGATTTCACCCGGACAGGCAAGTACACGGTGGAGCAATGGATGGACGAATGGTTCGAGAATGTCTGCAAAATCAAAGTCAGGCCATCCAGCCATCAGACCTACCGGGGTTACATTGATCACCATGTGGCACCAAACATCGGTAAGATTCCCTTGGAGAAGCTCAGCACCATGGATCTTCAAAAGCTGTACCGCAAGCTGATGAACAAGGGCCGGGTAGAACGAATTGAAGCGGAACACCAGCCGAAAGGCTTGTCCGCCAAGACGGTGCGGAATATCAACCAGGTCATCTCCTCTGCCATGGACTTCGCAGTGGCGCAGAAGATCATCTCGGAGAATCCCTGCAAAGCGGTGGCTCTCCCCAAGCTGGAACACAAGGAGATGCAGACCATCCCGGCAGAGCAGCTCCAGGCGTTCCTTCAGGAAGCGAAAGCCACCGGTGTCTACGAAATGTACTACATCGAGCTGGCAACCGGCCTGCGCCGGGGTGAACTTCTGGGTCTCAAGTGGCAGGATATTGATTGGAAAAATGGAATCATCAAGGTGCGGCGGCAGATCGCTAGAGTAGATGGCAAAATCGTGGAGTCGCCGCTGAAAACCAAGAATTCCTACAGGGCAGTCAGCATCTCGCCTCAGGCAATCGAAGTCCTGCGAGAACAGAAACGGAAAACCAATGACCAGTATGTATTTCCCTCTCCCAACGGTGGTCCCATCTCCCCGGACAGCGTCAACAATATGCTCAAGCGTGTGCTTGAAAGAGCGGGCATCCCGAAGGTCAGATTCCACGACCTCCGTCACACTTTCGCCACCATTGCACTCCAGAACGGTGTGGACATTAAGACGGTCAGCGGTATGCTGGGTCACTTCTCCGCAGGATTCACCCTGGACACCTATGCCCATGTCACCACCTCGGCGCAGAAGGAAGCAGCTCAGACCATGGGAAATATCCTGAGTATGTAAATTCGGCTTTCCAGCCGACAGAAAAGCCGTGAACGACCTACGCATCGTTCACGGCTTCGTTATCAGATTTTAGTCCCAATTTCCCAGCTCTAGAGCCGGGAGAATGAATCAACTATAAGGAGGTTTTAATGAAAAAGATACCTAAAAAGAAACGAAAAGTCACTGAACTGTACTTCAACGAATACGACAGCACCGCTGAGATCTATACCTACAATACCAAACTCAAAAAGCGCCTGACTGCCTACGCCTCCACCTATCCTGACCTATGCCAATTGATAGAGGATGACGAGCAAGGCGGACTGCGGTTCGAGATCGATAAGCACAGAGTCAGTATCCGACTGACTGCACCTTACAACGAACAACGCAGGCAATCAGCAAGTACAGTAGCAAAGCAACGAATGCAGCTCATTTAACTGCTACCAGTCAGTTGTTTATTGAATTGGTACCTGCTGCTGATGTGCTCGTTTCACGATTTCCACGACTTCCTCAACGCTTTCCTGAAACCCCCGGGTTACCCAGACCCGGATGATAGCTTCAATGCCTGCGATGATATATTGACTCCGGTATTCCTGTTCCACCGGGTCTTCTGACCAGAGCGGCATGGTGTCCGGCAGGAAGATGGAGAATTTTTTCTCAACCATGGGATGCAGACCGTTCTGATACAAGGCGATCAGTTCACTTGTGTACTTCTTCAGAAATGCACAATGATATTGGAGCATTTCTTCCAACGGAACAGAAAGTAGATCTTTTTCGTACTCCGCACACCGCAAATCCAGCCAGAAGTCGATGACATCTTCCCGCAGTTCAAAGTTGCGGTAGAAGGTCTTTCGTCCGATTGCGGCTTCCTCGCAGATTTCCGTGACGGTGATCTGCTGAAAGGGTTTGCGTTTCAGCAGGCTGAACAGAGCATCGGTGATCATGTGCTGGCTCTGAATTGCTGTCCTATTTGCCTGCTTATGGTACATAAAAAAGACCCACTTTCTTATCCAATGTGTCAGTTGCGCCGGAGCCATTGAAAAGGAATTTCTTCTTATGCTATGATAACACAAAAGAAAAACCGACACAAGTGTATCGCAAAAGGAGGGCGTTATGAATCTGCAAAAATTCTACATGGGCGAAAGCTTTGATGCCTACGAATACTTCGGTGCGCACCTGGAAGATGAGGGCGTGGTGTTCCGCACTTATGCACCCAACGCACGAGGAATCACCGTGGTGGGCGAGTTTAACGGATGGAAAGAAGAACCCTTGTCACAGATGCACCAGAGCGGTGTGTGGACAGGCTTCTCCAAAGATGCCAAGCCGGGTCAGATGTACAAGTATGTAATCTATGGTCCAAATGGCCGGGCGGAGCACTGCGATCCCTATGGCTTCGGTATGGAGCTGCGCCCCGGTGCCTGCTCCATCATCCGGGATCTGGGCGAGTACAAGTTCACCGACGAAACATGGATGAAGAAGCGCACACGGTGCTATGACAAGCCCCTGAACATTTATGAGCTACATCTGGGTTCATGGAAACTAAAGGATGGCAAGTGGTATAGCTACAACGAGATTGCTGATGATCTGATCGCCTATCTCAAGGAATACGGATACAACTATGTGGAGTTCATGCCCCTCTCTGAACATCCCTTTGACGGAAGCTGGGGCTATCAGAATACAGGATTCTTTGCGCCCACCTCCCGCTACGGCACAGCCGCACAGCTCATGGAGCTGATTGACAAGCTCCATAATGCCGGGATCGGTGCCATCATGGACTTTGTCCCTGTCCACTTCGCCGTGGATGCCTACGGTCTGAAGGAATTTGACGGCACTGCCCTCTACGAATACCCTCACAAGGATGTGGGCGAAAGCGAATGGGGCAGCTATAACTTCATCCACTCCCGGCGGGAGGTGGCCTGCTTCCTGCAGTCCGCCGCCAACTACTGGCTGAAGGAATACCACTTTGACGGCTTGCGGATGGATGCCGTCAGCCGCCTGATCTACTGGCAGGGTGATGAAAAACGTGGCGAGAACGGTGTTACCATCAACTTCCTGAAGATTATGAATCAGGGACTGCATCGGCTTCATCCCACCGCTATGCTGATTGCGGAGGACTCCACCGCCTATCCCGGCGTGACCAAGGATGTGGACGAAGGCGGTCTGGGCTTTGACTATAAATGGGACTTAGGCTGGATGCACGACACCCTGAAATACTTTGAGTGCCACCCCTATGACCGGGCCAATATGCCTGACAAAATCACTTTCTCCATCTTCTATGCCTACAACGAGCGGTACATCCTGCCCTTCTCCCATGATGAAGTGGTGCACGGCAAGAAAACCATCATCGACAAGCTGAACGGAAGCTATGAGCAGAAATTCGCCCAGGCACGGCTCCTGTACCTCTACATGATAACCCACCCCGGAAAGAAGCTGAATTTCATGGGTAATGAACTTGCCATGTTCCGAGAGTGGGACGAACGCCGGGAACCAGACTGGGATTTACTGAAAATGCCTGCCCATGGCTCCTTCCACCGTTATATCGGAGAACTGAATCGGCTGTATCTGAAAAAGAAAGCCATTTGGACGCTGGATCATACCTACGATGGTTTCAAATGGGTGGACTGCAAGAGCGATAATAAGTGCGTCTTCGGCTATACCCGAACCGATGGAAAGCAGACCCTTCTGGCCTTGTTCAACTTCTCTGACAAGGAAGCAGTCATTGCTCCGGACCTGGATGGTAAAGTCACCATGCTTCTGAATACCGATTGGGAGCCATTTGGGGGAGGCACAAAGAAATTCCCGATTGGTTCTGTTCCAGAGTATATACCGCCATATTGCGGATACCTGCTTCAGTTTCCTGTTCCAAAGCAATCATGTCCAGCACGCAACAGCACATCTTCCCGCCAGACACCCCCTAACAAAACGAAATAAACAAATAAACCCTCTCCCGGTGCCGATGATCGGTATAGGGAGAGGTTTTGAACATCGAGTGCAGCACCCGGAGGTCGTAGAATTATCTTTTCAAAAAGTTTTGAAATTTTCTCAGTTTTTCCGATTTACTGGACATTGTATTCTAAAAAATGCTGTTTTGTCCACTGGGTGCTATCCTATTATGGGTCAAAACATGGGTCAAACGGTTTTGTGGGAAATCGCAGAAAATTTCTTCGAACTTTTTGGCCCCCAAAACGCAAGAAAAAGTCCTGAAATCGTTTAATTTCAGGACTTTTTATGGTTGCGGAGGCAGGACTCGAACCTACGACCTCCGGGTTATGAGCCCGACGAGCTTCCAACTGCTCTACTCCGCGATATGCACAGGCACTTTCAAGTGCTTAGGTATTATACCACGGGGGTGCGGTTTTGTCAACTGTTTTTTATGCCGCCCTGTTAGGATTCCCGGCTCTCACGGTTTTATACCTGCAATTCTCACGGTTTTATACCCGCAATTTTTCCTTGCCCGGAGACCGCAAATATGCTATACTGGCAAAAGAAACGAAGCGGAGATGATCCTATGTATCCAGACCGAGAAAAGGCCCGCCAGATTTTGGAACAGGGCGGTCACACCTGCGTGCTATGCTGTGCAGAGGAAATCTATACCGATGCCCGCAGAGGCGTCCGTCCTTTGCTGGACCTTTTAGAGCAAAGCCGCAGCTGGCATAGCTTCTGCGCCGCCGATAAAGTGGTTGGCAAAGCTGCTGCATTTTTGTATCGGCTGATGGGAATTCGGGCGTTGTATGCCCAGGTGGTCAGCGAGCCCGCCGCAAAGGTACTGGCAGAAGGGGGTATCGCACTTTCCTATGGTACTTTCGTGCCTGCGATCCGCAACCGTACAGATACCGGCTTTTGTCCCATGGAAACTGCCGTCTGGGAACTGGATGATCCCGAAGAGGCCCTTGCCGCACTAAAAACCACACTACAGAATATGCAAAACGCCGGATCGTGATCCGGCGTTTTTTATATTGTCTTTCAGATCCCCACAAGGTCAAAATCCTTGCCGTTGAATACCGCAATATGGTCAATGTCCGCCTCACGCAGCAGCTGCACAGACTCGTCAAAATAATAAATCAAATTATCCTTATGGTGAGAATCTGCGCTCAGCAGGATATGGCCGCCCTGCTGCCTTACCGTATCCAGGAGATACTCGCAAGGATAGGGTGTTTTCCGCCAGCCACGGGAAATGGCGCCGGTGTTCATTTCTATGTACGGACAGGCTGCGATCGCCCGGGCCAAAGCCTCCTTGGCAACCTTCCGGTAGCGTTCATCCTCCTCGGGCATCAGGCTGAACTTGGTAATGACATCAAAATGTCCCACAAAGGTAGGGTCTACCCTTTCCACATGCTCGCAGAGCATATCGAAATAGCATTTTGCCATAGCCACATAATCGCCGCCAAAGACCTCGCCCGCGCAGTCTTTCTGCTGCTGGGGGCTGTGGTCAATGGGGTAGCACACGCCATCCCGGACGATATAATGGACGGAGGCCAGGATGTAGTCGTACTCGCTTCTGTCCACCGGCGTGGAGTAATAATCCAGTTCCATACCCAGATACACCGGCAGCTGCTGGGCATACTTCTGCTTCAGCCGGTTAATCTCCTTCTTGTAGGCATCGTACCGGTCTTCCCACATACAGTAGCTGGGATCGCAGGCGGTAAAGCTGTGATCGGAAAAACCTAAGGACAGCATATTTTTTTCGATGGCAGACAGAACATTCTCCTCCGGCGTATGTTTTCCGTCGGAAAATACAGAGTGATTATGCAGATTAGAATAGCGCATGGGATTACCTCCACAGGTCATTTTCTGCATTATACCCAATTATTGGGACGAAATCAACCCCAAATCACCAAGCTGACTCCGCCAGCTCCCGGCGCAACTTTTGCAGCGCCCGCTTTTCAATGCGGGATACATAGCTTCGGCTGATGCCCAGCATTTGGGCGACCTCCCGTTGTCGGTGCGCCTTTGTCCCTCCCACACCGTAACGAAGCAGAACCACCTGCCGTTCCTGGTCGGTCAAACTGCTGTCGATGGCACGGCGCAGCGCCTGTATCCGCTGCCGGTTGCTGATAGATTCCAGCAGGTCCTCGTCCTCCCCCACCACATCCATCAAGGACAGCGCCGTTCCGTCATTGCCGGTCTCGATGTAATCGGAAAGAGAAACATCCTGGGCTGATTTTTTCTGACTGCGAAAATACATCAGAATCTCATTTTCCACACAGCGGGCAGCGTAAGTAGCCAGCCGCGCTCCTTTTGATGCATCAAAGGTAGTGATCCCCTTGATTAGCCCAATGGTTCCAATGGAGATCAAGTCCTCCTGATCCGATGTTTGGGCGTAATATTTTTTCATAATGTGGGCAACCAATCGCAGATTGCGTTCAATGAGTACATTTCTGGCTTCCAGATCGCCCTGGGCAGACAGCTTCAAATAATATTCCTCTTCCTGGGCAGTCAATGGCCGGGGGAAGCTTCCGGTAGACAGCTGCAGAGAATACAGTAAGCTGCTCAGCATCAGCCATACAGCGGTGAGCATGATTATCACCTCCGCTGTTACTGTATTCGCGCCAGCCCGTCCTTTTTCCTACAAATGTCTAGCCGAAAAAGCCATAGCTGCTGTCAGATCACCCCCAGTACAGACAAAAAAATGCCCGGTTCGGCAGCTGCCGAACCGGGCTTTGCTTGGGTGATTTTGTTTTTTGGGTTTAGCCGTGCTTGCGCTTCTTGGGGAAGATCACCAGAACAGCCATAGCCAATACGCTAATCAGCATGGCAAGCATTACAAACATGGGGGTAATGCTACGGGCAGCACCGGGGGTGGTATCGCCGGTGTTGGGAACCGCGTCGGTCAGCTGAATCTGAGCCAGAACGGTCGCTTCCGCGATCACCAGCGTATCGTAGTTCTCGACACGCTCCTGCTGCTTGGGCGTCAGCTTGTCGTAGGATGCGCGGATGGCATCGATCAATGCCTTCTTCTCCATGGTGACCTGACCGATGGAGTCGATGTACGCAATGATACCGTTGATCCTGTACTCATCCCGCGTCTTATTGTCAACACCCGCCTTCAGACTGTTGAGAGTCTTCTCTGCCTGAACCAGCTTCTGGTCACTCAGCACTGCCTTCTCCTCGGCTGTCAGCTTGTTGATGTTGGCACGCAGGCCCTCGATCAGCGCGATCTGCTCCAAGGTGACATTATCCAGGGAGTTGATCAGATGCTGCATACTTGCCAGTATTCTGCGCATCTCCACTTCCTTTGCCTCCAGAAGCTTCAGCTCAGCCTGGTACAGGTGTCTGGTATCGACCTGATACATCTGATCGGAAGACAGAGCTTTGTAAGCCTTACGGGCTGCCGTGATCTTGGTTTCATAACGCAGGGGATTGGACAAGATCAAAGCATCGATCAGATCCTGCACCGCTTCTGCTGCTTCCTGATCAGAGTATGTCTTGTGGGCAATGATTCTGTTGTACTTCAGTCTTGCCACACGCAAGGTGCCATAGTTGCTTACCTTTGCCTTCTGGGCGCTGGTCAGCTTCTTGTAAGCATCCTCAGCTGCCTTGATCTGCTCGCCGCTGACAAAGGTCACCTCGCCGATCTCATCGATCATGTTCTCTACGACCAATTCGCCGTCTTCGTACAAGCGGAGTTCCTCGTAGTAGTTGATCATACCAGCCAGACCGGACTTGCCGTTGCCTGCCAGAACTCTCGCGTCGATCAGATCCTGCTGTGCCTGGGTCAGCTTGTCGAAAGCTGCTCTTGCCTTCTTGATGGCGGCATCCCGGTTGCTTGCGGTCTTGATGGCCTTGATCAGCTCCACGACCTCAGCAGCAGCCTTCTTGTCAGCCGCGTCCACAGCCACATCGGGCTGCAGATCGCTGATGATCAGAACCTCGTCCACATAAATGGGAGCTCCCTTGCCGGAACCGATGGTGATGAAGTTGATGTAATCATCGAAGTCCATCTTCAGAGGAATGTTGACAGCCGCGCCGCCGTTGACGGACAAGGTTGCCTTATCCTTGGTCATGTTCAGGTCGAAGACCAGGGTGTTCCAGCCTTCCTGGATGCCCTCAGCCGAAGCGACATTGGAATCGCCAAAGTAGATCTTGCCGCCTTCTGCCCGGAGCGCAATGGGTACGGAAAGACTGTTGTAGTATCTGGTGTGGCCGCTTTGCAGCTCCAGGGTGAAGCTGCCGCCGGCAGGTACATAGATATCCAGGGAAACCTTACCGTCCTGCAGGTAGGGAACACTACGGACAGCCTTGGCATCCAGGCCCAGCTTCATGGCGTAGTTGCCCCGGGCAATTTCGGTAGCCAGATCCACAGCACCGTAGACCTTCTGCCAGCCCTCGTACCGGACGGTGCCGTGCTCAAAGTTGTCATAGCCGCCCTTGGTACGGGTGAACCAGTCGTCAAAGTCTTCGATCACGGTGTTTACCTTGTCACTCATACGGTTTCTGGAGTAATTGAAGATCAGGTTATCCCCCACCTTGGCCATATAAATGTTGGTGGTGTTGGGCGTATAGATATCCTCGTACCGCTCCTCGAAGGACCGGAATGTAATGTTCTGGATATTTCGGAAGGTCTCACCCTCGTTGGCAGAAGAAGCAAAGACGAAGGGGTTCCGGTGGTAGGTATCGCCACCCATAGAGCTGTTACCCGCCCAGGCGGAAATCAGGGTGGTCTCCCCGTTCACTTCCATATACTTCGCGACTGCCTGACCGTTGACCGCATAGAAATCGGTATAGAGATTCTCGGTGGTCCAGGTAAGGCCCTTATCGAAGGAGTAGCTGACCTTGAAGTGGATGCATGCTTTATCCTGACAACGGACCTGAAGTACCAGAACGCCGTCAGACCGTTCATAAATCCAGCCTTCGGAGCAGCCGCCCTCGGTGCCAAAGTATGTAGAAGGATAATCTACGGGTGTCTTGCTGTAATGCCAGGTGTCACCTGCATCTTTGGTATAGCAAACATAGCACGCAAAGTTACCGTTGTTATCCCACATATAGCCCAAGGGGAATACGAAGTCTACATTGGGACCCTTACCGTCATAGGTGGACAACTGGATACCGTCGGAGTAGGACAGTGCATAGCCGGGAATATTGTTGTCGCCCAGATACCCATCCATACACTGGCGGCAGGGCATTGTGTACTGCAGGTACCAGGTCTTGCCGCCGTCATCGGAGGCAATGATATCGGTGTGCATGTGATTCTCGTCCGTCACCTTATCCACAGAGTGGTAGCACTCAAACATCATTCGGCCGGTAACAGAGTCGAAGATCCAGCCACCCTGACTCATTTTTTCTACCGGCTTCTTACCTGCAGGAGCATTGTTCTTGACCAGGTATGTATTATCCCAGGTAATGCCGCCGTCGGTAGAAGTCATGCAGCCACCGCCGTTAAGCGCAAACAAGGTCTCCTTCTCCAGCTTGGAGCCATCGGGGAAGGTGGTGCCCGCAGGCAGGGTCATGTAGTAGTACTTAGAGGTGCTGAGGGTGCTTTCCCGGACACCGTAAACCACCTCATGGACGCCTTCCTTGTTGGCGATATCCATAACAGCCTTGCTGGTACTGCTCAGGACTGTCAGGGTCACAGAAGCGCCTGCCTCCAGATCATTGATCCGGATGACCACATCGCTGCCGCTGACATAGTGGTACAGCAGCTTGCCGTCTGCATAAACGCGGATGGAAGCATCGGTACCGGTGATGCCCAGATCCTTCTTGGAAACGGTCCAGGCATAGTCCTGCTGGGTCTTGCCGGTATTATTGGTCAGGACATAGGAGGACTGGGTAAAGGTCGCGCCGCCGCCGCCGAAGACTGCCTCATAGCCTGCGTCGATCATCTCGCCGTAAGTGCCGATGAAGGTAGACTCATCGCTATCCGGCTGGGTGTAGTGGACCTTGACATACTTACATTGGGCTTCAAAGTCGTACAGATACCACTTTTCGCCAACCTGCAGCAGCTTGAAGTCCTTGACACGGGTGTAAACCTGGTTGTCATCGCTGACCCACAGGGTCAGGTTTTCCGGTACCAGGCGAGCTTTGTTGTCACCGTCCTTCAGGACCACGTAGTTGATGGTAGTCTCGCCGTCCAGAACCTTGATGATACTATTATTGGTCGCATCGAAGGTGAAGACGATATCCTTGCTGGCGCTGCCGACGCCGCTGGCGGGATCCAGATCCTCCAGCACATGCAGCACGCCGTCGTTTTGTGCCTTGGAGCCGTAGACGATCAGGTCGAAGCTCTTGGACTCGCCATTGGACAGCGTAGCCGTCAAAGTAACAACTGCCGCACCCAGCTGAGGTCTGGTGACCTTGCCGGTGGAGGCGTCTACCGCAGGGTTGCTGGAGGTCCAGGTGATCTTGTATTCCTTGTCCAACTGACCGTTGGTGATAGATTTGGGCAGAACCAGATCGGAAGTGATCTTGTTCTGGGTTCTGTTCTTGCCGCAGATGTCCTCAAAGGTCAGCTGGTTCAGGAGATTCTCCTCATAGTGGACCTTGCCGAAGCCAATGTTGGTGATCTGCACATCGTAGTTGTCAGCCGTGCTTTGGGGCTCGAAGAAGGTATACATGTTGATACCCAGGCTGGCGTCGCCGGAGCCGGACTTCCAGGCAGATGCGCTATAGAAGGTGGTGAGGTGCTCACCGTCAATAAACACCTTCAGAGAATCGTCACTTGCCCATTCCACGGCAAGGGAGAACTTTTCGCCAACCTCTCTATGCATCAGCTGGGTCTGTATCGCGCCGCCCACGTTCAGCACGAACATCAAGCCGTGAATGGTATTGATGATACCAAAGGAACAGCCGTAGCAATAGTTATCCGGACCCGCGGCATCCGCGATGGTGAAGGTGGGACCGGAAACGGAGTAGATGCCGCCGGTGGGCCGGTAGGCAGAGCCGTCGGTAGGCAGGACAGGCAGGGCTTCCGCATAGAAGTCAAACTCCACACGGTTGGCGTAGGTACGGTCCGAGAAGTTTTCATAGTACTCATCGGTTCTGTAGAGGTAAACATAGCTACGGGTTCCTGCCTTGTTGGTGCCGCCGTACAGGTCGAACAGGCGGTAGCCGTTGGCCAGCCGCTGGGCACCGTGGTAGGCATCATTTGTCTTTATGCTTTCGCCCAGAGTCTCATGGTTACGGTTTACCGTAATGACCCAGTCGGTATTGGACAGGCCCAAAGTCTTGCCGTTGCCCACATAAGGACCGGCCTTCAGAGACATGGGGATGGCATAACCGTAGGAGCTGATCTTACTGGGCAGACCCAGAACAGACAGGGGGATCCGCAGCTCCACAACATCGCCGTTGGTAACCGCCAGAGCGCCGCTGCCGCCGACGTTCTCGCCGCCACGGTACAGCTTGCCGTCTTTCAGGGTGAAGTAACGGCCGTTCAGCTTCAAAGACAGGGTATTGATCCCGTTCAGATACTCAACCGCTACATACAGGTAGGACTGTGTCCACTGGAAGCCGTACTCCGCATACACCTGCTTGTTTCTGTCCAGGACGCGGCCGCTCATTCTCCAGCCTTCGTCGTCCAGGATGCCGTCGATGACAATGGGTGCCTTGCTGAAGGGTGCCTCCACATTCTCAGGGGATTCATACTCCTCCAGAGACATGGGGTCGACCTTGACGGTCACAGCCCAGAGTTCCTCGCCGTCCACCACCACAGTCAGCGTGGCAGAAGCGGGATCCTCCAGAGGACGGGTGATCTTACCTTCCTTGGTAACCACAGAGGAATTGCTGGTTTTCCAGCTCAGCGCAAAGCGCTCGCCATTGATGGTGACATACTCCTTGGGCAAAGTCAGGTCTTTCTGAACATGGTTCAGATCCAGCACGCCAAAGATGGCATCCTTGGTGATCTCATCCCGGGGATCGGGGTTATCCATATAGCGGTTCTGGGAAATGGAGAGGTCGGAAATGACCGCATCCAACGCTTCTTCCGCTGTACCGTAGCCTGTGACCTGCAGGCGGCAGCTGCCGCTGGTACCGAAAATACCGTCTTCGGCCAGCTCCTTAGCGTCATGGGATTCTGCTACCAGCAGACCGTTGACATAGTACTTGGCAGAAACATCGTCGTTGGTATGGTATTCGTACTCAATGCGCAGGTGATAATTATCGGTACCCCAGTCATCTACAAGTACGTAAACAAATTCGTCCGTGGAGTCTTCCCAGTAGACCAGGTACATATTGCCCTTCTGGCGGACAAGACCTAACAGGAAGCCCTCCGTACCCATACCGTTTTCGCCCAAAGTGACGTCTTCATCACGGATGGCGACACTGACACCGCCCACCAGGAAGTTACGGTTGACACCGCTGTCATAACCGTTGTTGGGCATGGAATTGATCTTCAGATCAAATTCCACAATGGTGGACATACCGTTGGTGGATTCCAGCTTGGTGGAATTGTAGTACAGACCCACACGGTTTCTGCTGGTAGAATCCAGAGAGTTCAGGATGCCATCGTTTTGGTTCTTGCTGCCGCCCCAGTAAGTGGAGGTGGGCTTGATCACGGCATACTTGCCGGTATCGAAGATCAGCTGGCCTTCCCAGGTCTTGCCGTCCAGAGAGAAGGACAGGTCATAGCCATGGGTGAAGTCAATGGCCTTGATGCCCACACTGGACAGCAGGATCTTCATTTCCCGGACGCTTCCGTTGGTTACACCAAGATCGGAAACAGCCGTGCCGTTGATCTTCAGGTTTTTGAGGGTATTTACCTTGCTGCCGGTAACGGTCAGGTACAGGTAATTAAAGTCCCAAGCCATACCCAGCTTGCCAACACCAAAGACGGTCTGCTTTGTACGCCAGATCTTTTCTGACAGCTTTCCGTCGATGCTCATTTCTTCCGTAGTATACTCCGCAAAAGCATACATGGTATACTGGCCGTTGATCTGATCCTTCAGTGCGCGAAGCTTGGCTTCTGCCGCCTGCAAAGCAGCATACTTGGTAACCAGCTTCTTCTGGGCAGCGGTCAGGCTGTCGTAGAGCTCCCGGGCAGCAACGATCTTTTCCGTGCTGTCCAGTGTCACGGTGCCGATGGCATCGATGACATTATCCATATTGGCTGCGGCAGACTTATCGTCAATGACCAGCAGCTGAGGATGAGAACCGGAAACATTGCTGACCCGCAGGTCAACACGGCCAGCCTCAGTCTCCATAGAGGCCTGGGCAAAGATCTGCAGAACATTCTGAGCCTTGGTGCCGAAGGAGCTGGCGGTAACACGGGAAGAGGTTGTTTCTGCCAGCAGGATGCCATTGATAAAGTACTTGGCAGAGGTCACCTTACCGTTGCCATTGCCGTATTCCACGCGCAAATGATAGCTGTCAGACACGGGAACATCCACAGAGCCCAGCTGGGCAGCGCCGTTGGCATCGTTATACCAGTAGTACAGCTTCAGCTTGCCGCTTACCTTACCAAAGCCAAACACCATGCCTTCGGTAGCCGCGGCGGCATCCTCTGCGGCAGGAGACAGGTCATCCATGTAGCTAAATGTCACACCGTCTTTGATAAAGTTACGGCCGGGGGCCTTGGTAACTGTGCAGTTATCCGGCATGTTGTTGATGTCGATGTCCATATCCACGATGGTGATCTTGCCGGAAACCGAAGCAAACTTCGAGTTTGTGAACAAAGCCAGGCTGCGGTTCTTGTTGCCGCCGTCAGCATCGGGAGTCAGCGTATTCAAAACCAGGGACAGCTTATCGCTGGAGCCGGCAGCGCCGTAGTACACACTACCGTGCTTCAGAGCTTCGTAATCGTTGCTGTCCTGCACCAGAGTGCCGCTCCAGTAGATATCGCCAATGCGGAAGGAAATGGGATAGGTCTTATCGTAGCCTACGATACCCAGGCTGGACAGGGCGATACGGACCTCACGGCCAACCGCGCCGGTCTTGCTGTTGGTGGAGGTGACATTCACCTTCTTGCCATTGATGACCAGATCGCTGACAACGGGTGCGGTCTCATCCTCGAAGACCAGATACAGGTACTTCTTGGACCAGGCCGCGCCGAACTTCAGCGTGTCGGTCATTTTGATGTTCAGACGGTAGGCAGCCTCATAGAGCTTGCCGTCCAGAACCGGCTCTTCGCTGGAGAACGCGGCATGGATGTAGCTGTTTTGCAGCATCTGCAGCCGAGCCTGGGCAGTCTCCAGAACATTCAGGTTAGAAACCTGGGTCTTCGCCAGATCGCTTAGGCTGTTATAAGCATTTTGGGCAGCATCGATCTTCGGCTTACTGTCCTGGGTAATGGGCAGACCGATGGCGTTGATCAACGCTTCCACCTTGGGAACTTCCACGGTCAGGTCGTTCACCAAAGAGGGCTGGGTGTGACCAACAGATACATTTTCGAAAGTCGCGACTACCTTATGGGTAGCGGATGTGGATGCCGCAGGAACAACGGCAAAGAATTGCAGGCAGTTGGCGGTGGTCGTGCCGAAGCTGGCTCCGGTGAGATAGGAATTTTCCTGCTCATGGACCAACACGCCGTTGACATAGTATGTTGCCTTTACCGTGTCGTCCTCGCCGTAGGCGTATTCCACACGGACATGGCAGTTATCGGCACTGCCTACAGGAATTTCTGCCTTCTTGGCTTTGTTGGCAGCATCCATATACCAGCAAACCAGGTACAGCTGGCCGTCCTTCTTGCCCAGGCCGAAGACGAAACCGTTTTTGTTTGTGGTATCTCTGTCATCACGGACGGATACCGTGATACCGTTGTTGAGGAAGGAACGGGAGGGACCGCTGCCCGCAACGTAGCCATCCGGCATATTCTCCACTGCCATGTCAAATTCCACGACAGTCGCCGCGCCGGTAACGGAGGTCAGCTTTTCCGTGAGCACCTGGGCGAAGCTCATGTAGTTGGATTCGCCCTCTTTATTAACCGCCCAGCTGTCCAGCTTAAAGCTTTCCTTGTTGTTTAGGCTGGTAGCGCCGTTATACAGATTACCGTGGGGCAGTATACCAAAGTCCACATTATCCAGCACCAGCTTGCCAGACCATGTCTGATTGCCGATCTTAAAGGAGATCGCATAAGGCACGGTAAGGCTGGTGATACCCAGGTCTTCCAGTTTGACCTGGATCTCCCGGACACCCGCACCGGTGACACCGGCAGTATTTACGGCCTCGCCGTTGATAACCAGATTAGAAACATTGGGTGCTGCGGTATCCGCAAAGTACAGATACAGATTCTTGGCATCCCAGGCAGCGCCAAACTTGGTGGTTCCCAGCATCAGATTCCGGCGGAAAACAGCCTCGTCGGCCTTGCCGTCCAAAACCACAGAGGTGGGTGCAAATACGGCGTGGAGGTGGCTGTTAGCCAATCTGTTCAGTTCCGCAACGGCATCCATTAGAACGCTTGCATTGGTAACCAGCTTCTGGGCGACAGCGCTCAGTTGATAGAAGCGATCCTGAACCTGTCCGATGTAGGCAGCTCTGTCCAGCGTCACCACGCCGATCTGGGAGATCATCTGCTCTACCTCTGCCACACCGTCGATCAAGTCCTTAGCCAAATTGGGATTGGTCTTGGAAACGGTCAAATTGGACCAAACGACATCCGTTTTCTCCGTATCCGAGTCTTTCGTTTGCACTCTAAGGAAGACCCTTTGGGTTCCCTTCGTGCCAAGGCTGGAGGTAGTTGCCCGGACATTTTTACCGGTGGCGACCAGTACGCCGTTGATATAATAGTTTGCGGAAACTGTCATTGCCGCATCGTTGGCATAGGTATACTCTACGCGGACATGGAATTTACCGCTGCCGTCATTGTCAACAGCAACAAATTCGTGCTTGCCGTCGGCAGCATGGCCCAGCTGGATGACACCGTCCCGCAGGAAGAAACCAAACTTAAAGGTCTGGTTTACATTGCCATTTTCCAGTGTGGTAACCAGGTCGTCTATAACCTGGAAATTCACGCCCGTTTCCGCCACACGGGGAGAGCCGTAGGCATTCTCAGCAGCGAAGCCGGTCAGACTGTTGATCTGCAGATCAAACTCTACCACCGTAGCCGCTGCCGTGGAAGCCAGCACCGCCGAATCCATCGAGGCATAAGAGTTGCCTGCTTTGATGCCATTCACAGAAGCAGTCTTTTTATCTTCAGAGAGGCTGCCGCTTGTTGGGGGATTCAGCTTCAAGGTCTCAAGCTCCGTGGTATCCAGCACCACTTTGCCGGTCCATGTGAGACTTCCCACCTGGAAGGACATTGTAAAGTTATTGGTATTAGCCAAATCTGTGATATTCAGCTCACTCAGAGGGATCCGGATCTCCCGGATACCAGTGGTGGTCTTGCTGTTTCCGCTGCTGACGGTCACAGCCTTGTTGTTGATCACCAGGTTGGAAATATTGGGAGTGTTGGTATCGGTAAACGCCAGGTACAGATTGGTAAGATCCCATGCCAGGCTGGCCTTCAGGGTATCTGTCAGCCAAACGGCCCGGGTGTAGATGACCTCAGTTGCCTTGCCGTCCAGGGTCATATCTGTGGAGGCAAATCCGGCATGCAGGCAGCTGCTCTCCAGCTTCTGCAGCTGCGTTTTCGCTGCTTCCAGCTTATCCGCATTGGTTACCATAGACTGGATCGCGGAGCCCAGCGCATCATAAGCCTGGCTGGCCGCCTCGATGGCAGCCTTGCTGGCCAAAGTCACAGGCTCACCAATGGCATCGATCAGATCCATGACAGCCTTGGCTTTCGTCGCGGCTTCCTTATATTCTGCCTTGTAAGCTTCCAGGTCTGCGTCCTCATGGGTAGCGGAGAAATCGTCCACGATGACTTCCACACGTTTTGTTTCATCGGTACTGTCTTCGCCAAATGCAACCATCTGAATGACCGGACCGGCAGAGGACCAGTTCGTGCTGGTCTTGTAAACATCGGCCTGCTTGGCTACCAAGTTGCCGTTGACAAAATAGGCAACATCCGCAACCGTCTTGCCGCTAACCGAACGGTAGCTGTATTCCATTCGCAGATGATAGGTTTCGGTAGCCGCGTAATCTTCACTGTATGTACCGATCTTGACGCTGTGAACCGCTTGATTGGCATTGTCCGGATACATCAGATACAGATCTGTGCCGATTCTGTAAAGCATGGTTACCAGAGCGTCTCCAGCGGTCGTTGCAGCAGAATTATCCCGAATCACGATGTTCAAGGCGCCCGCGACATTTCTGGCAGTCCAGTTTGCATAAGTCTTAGGGGCATTTGCAAGGGACGGCAGGTATTTGACTTCTACGTCCATTTCCACAACGGTGGGCGCATCATAAGAAACAGCGAAATCCAGCGGAGTCGAATTGCTCAGCTTCTTGGGATAATACATGTCATACTTGATATTGGATGTTTCATTCACACCCTGCGTGCGAAGAGAATCCAGCTCATATCGCCAGCCGTCCGTATCCAACGCCTTTGCGCCATAAGCAACATTTTTATGCGTCGGAACCTTTGCGTAAACATTTGCATCAAAAATCAGCTCGGCGGTCCAAGCCGTTTCCATGCTGCCGACCTTAATAGAGAATGTATAGGTTTTGGTCGGGTCGGTAATGTTCAGCTCGGACAGAGAGATCTTCACCTCTTTGGTATCCGCGGCAAGGGGTACAGTTACCCCGTTGATCTCCAACAAGGTAATGTTGTCATCCGCTGCCACATACAGATCTTCTGTGCCCCAGGCAACGCTAAAGACTTTGCCATTAGGCAGAGAAATCGTCCGACGGTAGGCAGGTTCCTGCTTCAAATCCATGCTGCCATCTACGGTGATGGCTTCTTCTGAATAAGACGCATGGAGGTAGTTAGAACCAACCACCATCTGCTCATCCTGCGCATCCAGCGCGATAACAGGCAAAACTCCCGCAGGAATCATGCTCATAAACAGCGCCAGGGCCAGGATGAAGGCGTTCACTCTTTGAAATCGCTTCATATCTTTCACCTCATGTAGGAAATAAACGAACATGTGCGTATAGCACACACATATACATCTTATGTCCAAATTATAACAGATTTTCGGGCAAATGGGAAGCCTTGCACCTCTATCCAATTTTACAAATATTGCTCCCTGTTTTTGTGCATTTTTACCAATTCTTAGCCACTCTTTTTAGTGAACCCGCCCCCCAATCAAATTGCCATTTATCGGGGTGTTGATTTTTTAATGTAGGGGCGACCATTGGTCGCACGCCCCTACGATGTCTAACGAAACTGCCCGGCAAACGGGAATCGGCAGCCTTGAGGCGCGGCAAAAAATTACCCACCCGGGTTTCGGGTGGGTAAAGATGCCTTATTTAAATTGGAACGCATCTCGCAGGCACTGCCACTTCTGATCCTTTTCGCTGAGGATCAGCGGCGTTCCGTCCGCCAGAGTATAGCCTGCGGCGGAGGCGCTGCCGGGGTACTCCCCTGCCAGCTCCGGCCAGGCGATGCCGATACCGGGATCATTCCAGGCAAGACCGCCCTCGTCATTGGGGTGGTAAAAATCGTCGCATTTATAGCAGAACGCCGCGGTGTCGCTGAGCACCAAAAAGCCGTGGGCAAAGCCCTTGGGGATCAGAAACTGCTTCTTGTTCTCTTCCGTCAGCAATTCCCCGTGCCACTCGCCGTAGGTAGCTGAACCGGCACGAAGATCCACCGCCACATCAAAGACGCTGCCCCGGATCACCCGGACCAGCTTGGTCTGGGGATACTGCTTCTGAAAATGCAGACCCCGAAGAACGCCCTTGACGCTCATAGACTGATTATCCTGGACAAAGGGGATATCCAATCCGGCCTGGGCCATATCCCGCTGGCTGTAGGTCTCCATAAAATAGCCCCGGCTGTCCCCGTGAACGGCGGGGGTAATGACGCACAGGCCTTCAATGCCGCCCACATTCTTTTCTACTGTGATCTGTCCCATGGTTTAATCCTCGGTTTCTTTCAAATAGCGCCTCAGCGCATCCTGCCAGGTTGGCAGGGGCTTAAAGCCCGCCGCGATCAATTTGGATTTATCCAGTCGGCTGTTAAAAGGCCGGGCCGCCTTGGAAAGGCCATATTCTTCCGTGGTCACAGGGATTACCTTCGTCGGATAGCCTGCCTGACGGAAGATCTCGCAAGCAAATTCGTACCAGCTGATGTAGCCGCCCTCGTTGGTGGCGTGGTAGAAGCCATACTTTTCCGTTTCCACCATATCTACCAGCAGCCGGGAAAGATCCAAAGTATAGGTAGGCGTGCCCACCTGATCCTTTACCACCCGCAAGGTATCGTACTTTTTGCCCACATTCAGCATGGTCTTAATGAAGTTGCTGCCGTTTTTTCCGAAGACCCAGGCAATGCGGACAACGAAAAATTTCTCCAGCAGCTCCGCCACCGCCTGTTCCCCTTCCAACTTGGTCTGTCCGTAGACATTCAAGGGGGCGTAGGCCTTGCAATCCGGCTCCCAGGGCTGCTCACCCTGGCCGTCGAAGACGTAGTCCGTGGAGATATAGAGTATTTTGCAGTCTAACGCCCGGCAGACCTTGGCGATATGCCCGGTGCCGCCTGCGTTGATGGCTCTTACCTTTTCTTCACAGTCCTCCGCCGCGTCCACCGCCGTCCAGGCGGCGCAGTGGATCACCGCGTCCGGCTTCTGCTCCAGCAAAACCCGGCGCACAGCTTCGGCATCCGTAATATCCAGGGCAATATAACCGCTGTCTTCCGCCGGAGCAAGGTCGCTGCCAACGGCTTCGTGTCCCCGTTTTTGTAATTCTTTCATTACGTCGTGGCCCAGCTGGCCGCAGACGCCGGTAACAAATACTTTCATGTTTAGTACCGCAGCTTTCCGTCGGCAACTGCCTTCAAATGGGCGCCGTAGGGGCTCTTGCCGTAGCGCTGGGCAGACCGCAGCAGCTCTTCCCGGTCGATCCAGCCGTTTTTGTAGGCGATCTCCTCGGGGGCAGAGATCTTGATACCTTGGCGCTTTTCCACCATCCGCACAAAATCAGCGGCATCCACCAAAGAATCCATGGTGCCGGTATCCAGCCAGGCAAAGCCTCTGCCCAGCAGCTGCACATCCAGCAGTTCATCCTGGAGGTACATCTCGTTTAAGGTGGTGATCTCCAGCTCGCCCCGGGCGGAGGGCTTCACCGCATTGGCCCGCTTGCTGACCCCGGCAGGATAGAAGTAAAGACCCGTCACCGCGTAATTGCTCTTGGGGTCGGCAGGCTTTTCCTCGATGGAGACAGCCTTACCGGCTTCGTCAAATTCCACCACACCAAACCGCTCCGGGTCGTTGACATAGTAGCCGAACACGGTAGCACGGCGATTTTCCTCGGCATTGGCAGCTGCCGCCCGGAGGAGCTGACCGAAGCCGTTGCCGTAGAAAATATTGTCGCCCAGCACCATGGCGCAGGCATCCTCCCCAATAAATTCCTCGCCCAGAATAAAGGCTTGCGCCAGTCCGTCGGGAGAGGGCTGGACGCAGTAGGACAGATGGATGCCAAACTGGCTGCCGTCTCCCAACAGGTCCTCAAAACGCGGGGTGTCGGTGGGGGTGGAAATGATCAAAATATCCTTAATTCCTGCCAGCATCAGCGTAGAAAGGGGGTAATAGATCATAGGCTTGTCATAAACCGGCAGAAGCTGCTTGGAGGTCACCATGGTCAGCGGATACAGCCGGGTACCCGCGCCGCCAGCCAAAATAATACCTTTCATATCTTGTCCTCTCCTTATGCGGCGGCAAAACGCCGTAATTTGGTAGGTGATTGCTCTTTTTTCAGTTTACCATATCTTTCCCCGGTTTTCAACCGAAAAAACAGGCCCGGTAAATTGCCATTTCTCGTGCTGGCGCACGAATGGATAATTGATAATGGATAATTGACAATTTGCAGCCATCAGCTGCCCGGCAAACGGGAATTGGCACAAACAGGCGCAAAAAAGGCGTGGGGAAACCCACGCCTTTTCCTGCTATTGTCAAAACATTTTTGTCGCTTTTTACGATATGGCTCCATATATTTTGAGCGCGTCCGCCGCCGCCTCATAGCGCTGGGTTTCGATAGTTATCTGATACCCATCTTTCACTTTTTTCATATCATAAGTATTGTCTAATGTCATCCAAACATATGGATATGTCTGTTCGGTATGCCATGTGATCTTAGTCAAGGTTTCTCCTTTCTCGATGGTAAGATCCTCAGCCGCAACATTCTGACATGTATACATAGTTTCTTCTAGCGCAGACAGTGGCGGGTTATAGTTTAGGGCCTTCATTTTTTGATAATCGAAGTATTTATTAGTAAACGTATACTCTGCCACTTCAAAAATAACGCACTCAGGTTGAAAAATGTTAAAGTAGTATGGAAAATCAAGCACATTCTGATAGTCGTGTACGTAAATATACTCCGAAAACGCGTTCATCAGGAATTTATAGCCATAACTATTCATATAGCTTCCCTGAAAAACAAGCACTTTGGGTGTATCTTTTACATTATCCGACTTGTTTACATAATATCCAAACGCTTGGTACGACGGATGTAACTCTAATTCCTCTAAATAGTCCTCGTTCCGAATGGACACGGATGTCTTTAGACCGAACTTAGGAACATATTCCTCGATCGGAAACTTTGACACCAACAAGGATGTTTTTAATTCTTCCTTTTGGGAAAATTCTTCTATATTATTCACATGAATATTGTTACATTTTTGGCTCAGTCGCTCCAACATTGCTTGCGTCCCATAAAAAGCACCCGTGTCATTCCAGTGATTCGCATCATACTTCTGGTTGAAGCCATCCACGCCATTCTCTCTTAGCTTCTTAAGCGTATCTGTGTTGTCCAAATAATTGATATTTCTCTTTTCCAGCTCCGCAAAAAAATGTTCCACCCAGTCCCGGTTGTAATTGATTCCGTCCGCAATTTTATCTTGATAGACCGCAGGCTTGGCAGGGTCAAACACAAACAGAAACGGTACATTCCGCGCAGTACAGTATTCTTGAATTTCAGAAACCATCTCCGCAAAAGCCACATGAAAATCATTTGTTCTTTTGTCAACACTTAGTCCCGCCCCAAACACAAAACTATCTTTTCCATAGGAATAGGATGGATGCACCATTTTATTAAACAACTTGTCATTCAATACCGTATAGGCCGTAATCATCTCATTCCGGAACCCAATGCGGTCATTGACATAGTTCTGAACGTTTTGGGTCAAATCTCCTTCTGCCACAAACGGGTTTTCTGCCAGCTTCCGGTTATCTATAAGGGATACGGAATTCGGTTCGGTGTTAAAAAAAGCAAGCGGTACAATAATGATGGCTGCAAACAAAATAATGGTAATGATTTTTATTGTTTTCATTATGTACCCCTCCTTAGTATTGGAAATAAATAAACGGGCTATAGGTAGAGTTTACCATGAAGAAAACAGAAATGACAAAAAGCACAACGATGATTATCTGGCGAATGGCATATCCGTAAGATTTTTGTATCATGCGCTGATAGGTGTTTTGAATTTTGGGTAAACCGAACAGTGTTGCACCCAGGATTGCAACAATCATAAGCACGATCATTCTTGTGTCAAAATAATATTGCCAGGTATACGGAATGTTAGCAAATTCAACCATACCAAGCATGGTCTTCAGCCATTGCACGCAGGATGAAATGTCGCTGAACCGAAACAATTCCCAGCAAAAGAAGGTCACACCCATTGTGCAAATCCATTTTAAAATTTTGGGTGTTTTTTTGTACCAAGCTTTATCGGAAATAAGCTTTTCAATGATATTGCATACGCCGTTAATCAACCCCCAAAGAATATAGGTCCAACCTGCGCCATGCCAGATACCGGTCAAAAGAAACACAACAGCAATGTTAACGATTGTTCTGCCTTTTCCCCGTCTGCTTCCACCCAACGGGAAATAGATGTATTCGCGAAACCATGTTCCCAAAGAAATATGCCAGCGTCTCCAAAACTCCGTAATCGAGACAGAAAGATACGGAAAATTGAAATTTTCGTGAAAACGGAATCCAAACACATTGGCAAGACCAATAGCAATATCGGAATAGCCGGAAAAATCGTAATAGATTTGCAGCATATACAGCAAAGCAACGCCCCAAGCAGAAGGTACATCAACCGCCCCTGAGACAGATGCAATGCATGCGCCAAAGGTGTCTGCTAAAATCAATTTTTTGGCAAAACCGATCATAATTCGGGTTATACCTTCAGAAATTAAATCCAGACTGGCTTTTCGCAGCTTGATCTGTTCCGAAAAATCTCTCCATAAAACAATCGGACCGGAAATAACTTTTGGAAAAAACAGCAGATAAAGGGCACAGTCAAGGAAGTTGCCCGCTTTGGCCTTTCCCTTATAAATATCCGCCAGATAAGAAATAGCAGAGAAGGTAATAAAGGAAATTCCCAAAGGTGCTAAATAGGATTTCGCAGCAACCTTATCTTTAAAAAGATAATTCCACACCTGTGTAAGTAACGCAGTATACTTAAAACGAACCAAAACAAATACTGCAAATGCGACCGACAGCAATAATACCGGTAAAGCAAGGGATATATGTTTTTTATTTTCCGGCTTCCCTTCACACTCTGCAACTAAATAATACTTCTTATTGCAGGACCTCTCAATTCCCTTGCCAAGGAACCAGATGGCAAAGATGTAAATCGCAAAACGAAAAATATCGTCAAAACAAGCCCAAAGATAGAAGACGCTGCTCAGACCGATAATTGCCAGATCCTGCACTCTGCACTTTTCCAACACCCGAGAAAGGAGACCCTTTGCCTGTAGCAATACAGCCAGGTAATACACCAGTATACATATTGGAAAAAATATAAACAAAAATGTTTGGGTTGTAAATGCCATTTTAGCCTCCTGTATCTCTTTAACACGGAATTACAAAAACAGTATTTTGTAAATTGAGATCTCCCATACTAAATATGGATATTCTATAATAAAATACGTTTCTTGGCAAGATATACTTTATTTTCCATGTATTACGCATATGCTGCAAAAACGGTTTAAAACGAAAGGGAAAATTGATAGATTTTCTCTCCATCAAGCTCTAACAAAGGAATAAGCAAAGGGAATTGACGATTTTCCGCAAAAAAAAGGCGTGGGGAAACCCACGCCTTTTTATCATGTAAGCTCTTACACCACGCCCTGGGCCATCATGGCATCCACGACCTTCTGGAAGCCTGCGATGTTGGCGCCGGCAACCAGGTCGCCTTCCATGCCGTATTCCTTGGCGGCATTGAAGGAGTTCCAGTAGATGTTCTTCATGATCTGCTTCAGCTTGGCATCCACCTCTTCGGCAGTCCAGTTGTAGCGCATGGAGTTCTGGCTCATTTCCAGACCGGAAACCGCAACGCCGCCGGCGTTGACAGCCTTGGAGGGAGCGACGATCACGCCGTTCTTCTTCAGGTAAGCCATAGCATCGTTGGTGGTGGGCATGTTGGCCACTTCCACATAGTACTTCGTACCGTTGGCAACGATCTGCTCTGCCTCGGGCATCTTGATCTCGTTCTGGGTAGCGCAGGGCATCAGGATGTCAGCCTTAACACCCCAGGGCTTCTGGCCGGGGAAGAAGGGTACGCCGAACTTGTCTGCGTAATCCTGAACCTTGTCGCGGCCGGAGGCGCGCATTTCCAGCATAAAGTTGATCTTCTCTTCGGTGTTGATGCCGTCTTCGTCGTAGATATAGCCGTCGGGACCGGAGATGGTGACGACCTTGCCGCCCAGCTCGGTAACCTTCTGGACAGTACCCCATGCCACGTTGCCGAAGCCGGAGACCGCGAAGGTCTTGCCCTCGATGCTGTCGCCGAAGGACTTGAGCATCTCGTTGACATAGTAAACAGCGCCGAAGCCGGTAGCCTCGGGACGGATCAGGCTGCCGCCGTAGGACATGCCCTTACCGGTGATCATGCCTTCGTAACGGCTGGTCAGACGCTTGTACTGGCCGAACAGGTAGCCCACTTCCCGGGCGCCTACGCCGATATCACCGGCGGGAACGTCCATATCCGCGCCGACATACTTATACAGCTCATCCATGAAGGCCTGGCAGAAACGCATGACCTCACGGTCGGACTTGCCTCTGGGGTCGAAGTCGGAGCCGCCCTTCGCGCCGCCCATGGGCAGGCTGGTCAGAGAGTTCTTGAAGGTCTGCTCGAAGCCCAGGAACTTCATGATGGACATATTCACACTGGGATGGAACCGCAGGCCGCCCTTGTAGGGGCCGATAGCGCCGTTGAACTGCACGCGGTAACCGTAGTTAACCTGAGCCTGGCCCTGATCGTCCACCCAAGCGACCCGGAACTGGATAGCCCGGTCAGGAGCAGTCATCCGCTCCAGGATGGCGTTGCGGCGGTAAGCCTCTTCATTACGGTCGATGACAGGACGCAGAGACTCCAGCACCTCTTCCACGGTCTGGTGGAATTCGGGCTGGGCAGGGTTCTGCTCCTTCACGCGCTGCAGGATCTCGTCAACATAGTTCATCGTTAACACCTCTTAAATTAAGAATATGCATAATAGTAGCACAGCAAATTGGGGATTGCAACCATTTTTTGCAACTTTAACAAACCAAACTTGCATTTTTGAGCATTTTGCTACAAAAAAAGCGCCTGGAGTTTGTCTTTTTTGCCACTCCAGGCACTTTTGTCATGCATTTGTTCACTTGCCCGCGATACTGAGGCCGTCCACCAGCACACTGGGTGCACCAAAGTGACCCATTCCGGGCATTTCCAGATTGGAAGCCACGGCGCGGATGCTCTTGAGCAGCTCATAGAAGTTGCCCGCTACGGTAAAGGACTTGACCGGGGTGGTCTTCGTCCCGTTTTCGATCAAAAAGCCGGCACTTTGCAAGGAGAAGTCGCCGGAAATGGGATCAGCACCGGCATGGAGACCGCCCAAGGAATTGATATAGACACCGTTGCCTGCCTGCTTCAGCAGTTCCTCCTCAGAGGTTTCACCGGGCTGTAGGTAGAAGGTAAAGGGGCTGATGCCCACAGAAGCGGCATACCCTGCCTTGGAGGCATTGCCGGTGGTCTGCTTACCCGCCACGGCGGCAGTCTTCAGGTTATACAAAAGGGTATTCAGCCTGCCGTGTTCTACCACCTTCTTGGTGTAGACAGGACTTCCCTCCGCGTCGAAATTCCGCTTCATAGGCGCATCCGCCCAGAAAGGATCGTCCACCAGGGTGACATTTTCCGCGGCGATCCTCTCGCCCTCCTGCCCTGACAGCTTGCTTAGGCCCTTTTGGGCAGCTTCGGAAGAGAAGATGCCGGAGAAGGTGGACAACAGGTCGCTCATGGCCTCGGGGTCAAAGACCACGGGATACTGGCCGGTAGGCGCAGCCTCGCCGCCCAGCTTGGAAAGGGCTGTTTTGGCTGCTTTCCCGGTCAATTTCTCTGTATCTATGGCATCCAGATCGTCCAGCTTGATCTGGTAATCGTTGGCCATTTCCTTGCCATCGCTGACCACCGCAGCCACCACCAGCCCGGTAAGCACGCCCTGGCTGTATAGATCCAGCCCCCGGGAGTTGAAGATGGCAATCTCGGAACGCTCCGCAATTCCTTGGGTGGAAGATCCGTCGATCACCGCGCTGTCTGCCCGGTAGATCTGCTCCTGGGTCGCCAGAACCTTGGCGATCAGCGTGTCTGCCGCAGGCATTTCACGGGTTTCCTCAGGCAGGCTCTGATAGGTCTTGCCGCCTTCTCCCAAAAACACCTGCTCCTCCGCCTCCAGAACGGAAGCATTGTCCACTGCCCGTTCTACCACGGCGGCGGCTTCCGCCTCGCTAAGGGCTTCGGTGGAAGCATATCCCATTTTTTCGCCCCAAATGCAGCGGAAGCACACACCGCCCTCCACGGAGGAGGTGAACTGGTTGATCTCATGCTGGAAAGCGCTGACAGAGGTGCTTTCCGCGCTTTGATAGTAAAGCTCGTAATCCGCGATGCCCATGGCTTCGCACTTGGCGATCACAGCTTTCTTAAATCCCTGAAAATCCATGTTTCTCCCTCCTTATCTGCCACCGACGGTAATGGTGGACACCCGGATCAACGGCTGCCCCACATTGGTGGGAACACTGCCGCTGGAAGAGCCGCACATACCCTGTCCCATATCCAGATCGGTGCCAACCATGTCGATATTCTGAATGACCTCGCTGCCCTTGCCTACCAGGCTGGCGCCCCGGACAGGCTCACAGATCTTGCCGTTGCGAACCATGTAGCCTTCATTGACGGAGAAGTTGAATTCGCCGGTCACTGGGTTGACGGAGCCGCCGCCCATTTCCTTGGCGTACAGACCGTACTCGATGGAGGCGATGATGTCTTCGTTCTTATCTTCACCCGGGGCAATGTAGGTGTTGGTCATACGGCTGGTAGGCGTATAGGCATAGCTCTGACGGCGGGCATTGCCGGTGGAGGGCATGCCCATCCGGCGGCCGTTGAACTTATCGATCATATAGCTCTTGAGGACACCCTTTTCAATCAGCACATTCTTCTGGGCGGGAGTTCCCTCGTCATCGATGTTGACAGAGCCCCAGGCACCCGCTATGGTACCGTCATCGATGGCAGTCACCTTTTCATTGGCGATCTTCTGCCCCAGCTTGCCGGCAAACTGGCTTCTG
The DNA here is from genome assembly GCA_017416325.1 of Oscillospiraceae bacterium. Classification (GTDB taxonomy): domain Bacteria; phylum Bacillota; class Clostridia; order Oscillospirales; family Oscillospiraceae; genus Faecousia. Next base: position 956 of record JAFQCV010000001.1, on the reverse strand, counting down.
CCGTAAGCCACGGAGGAAGCCTCCAGAGAGTGGCCGCAGGCTTCATGGAAGATAACGCCGCCGAAGCCGTTGTCTATGGCGACCGGCATAACACCTGCGGGGCAGTAGCCGGCACCGGCCATGGTCAGCGCCTGCTTTGCGGCATGGATGCCCACATTCTTAGGCTGGATAAAATCGAACATCTCCAGCCCCATCCGACGGCCGGGAGCGCAGGAGCCGGTTTGGGCACCGTCGCCCTTATCCGCCACCGCGGAAACAGCGATCCGGGTGCGGATCTGACGATCCTGGGTATACAGGCCCTCGGTGGTGGCAATGAGGATATTATGATCCACATCCAGCAAATTGCCGGTGACTTGCCGGATGGCAGGATCGTATTCCCTGGCAGCAAAATAGCCTTCCTTCAGGATCTCTACTTTCCGGGCATTGGCGATGGAAGAAGGAACTTCCCGAACGGGATGGATATCCCCAAAAAGGCGTTCTCTCAGAACGATGTCGAGCTGTGCCTCGCCCTGGCCCAGGGCATCCGCTGCCTGCTGGGCGCAGCGCAAAAGCCCCGCCTCAGAAGTATCCACAGTGGTTGCCATGACGCTGCGCAGTCCCTTATATACCCGCACGGCAGCACCCGCCACCACGGTATCCTTCACAGAATCCACCTTTCCGGCGATCATGAAAATGTTATGATTGTTGGTATTTTCCGCGAAGATCTCTGCATAGTCCCCTCCGGTGGAAACGGCCTTATGCAGGATCCGCTGACAAAGCTCTCTGGAAATCACAGCGCAGCACTCCTTTGTATAAATTCTTCGGTCAAAATCAACAAATTGCCATTTCTCGAGCAGACTGCGCCTGCTAATGGATAATGGAAAATGGATAATGGACAATGAAGGAGTCGCCTGCGGCGACATATTTCAAATCATTTCCGAAGGAAATACCGCAATTATTCATTATCAATTATCAAT
>JAFQCV010000049.1 GCA_017416325.1 Oscillospiraceae bacterium | reverse complement strand
GGCGGTTTCGCTTATTTACATTTACAGAGGTAAATAGACGAAAAGAAAAGAGAGAAGCCGAAACTTCTCTCGATTCTCTTGCCCTTCGCAATGCTCAGCGTTCCTAATAAAACATAACTGTCCTTAGCAACCCTGCTCATTCGAACAAGGAGTTTTTTCAATGATGTTTGCCTTTCGGCAAATGATGTCACTTCGTTAATGATGACGGCTTCGCCTAATGATGCCGCTTCGCTAATGTTTTAGGCAAACATCGCATCATTGCGGCAACGCCGCAACATCATATTTGCAAAGCAAATGCATCCTATCGCCGAAAGGCGATGCATCATTGAAATGCGGCGAGCTTTATGATAGAATCGACCTAGAGGGGGCGGTTATCGTGAAAGAGAATAAGCTTGCAGAACTTTCTATGGAGTTTTCGGTGGATATAATTCACCTTGTCAGGTATTTGAAATCCATTCACGAATCTATCATCTCCAACCAGATTGGAAGAAGCGGCTCCTCGATTGGTGCCAATATTCATGAAGCACAGTATGCACAAGGCAAGAAGGACTTTATTTCTAAACTTGAAATTACCTTAAAAGAAGCCAGCGAAACCGGGTATTGGCTTGAATTGTTGCGTAGAACCAACTATATTGACGATCAAAGGTATAACGCGCTTTCTGCCAAGTGTGCATCTTTACGTGTAATGTTGATTGCTTCTTGTCGAACCGCAAAGGAGAATGTGAAGTGAAAAGGATTCTGTCTTTGGTTCTTGTTTCCATTATACTCATCAGTCTTTCTGCGTGCAGTACCAATGTTGTAAAGGGAAGTATCCTCCAAAATGCAGACGACGGAATCGCTATTCTGGATGTAATGCCGCAGAAGCTCTTCGAAATTACCGAAATAGGAGAAACTGTAGTTGTTACTATTGGTGATTTCCAAAAGGAAATGACTTTGGTTGACCAAATTATCCCTGAAGAAGGCAGACTGCAACTTTTTTACGATTCCAACGAACACAATTTAAGTATTGTTGCTTATGGCCAGGATTTTTGTACGGTATATAACGTTCCGGTTCATTCAAAAGTTAAAATTGAAAAGCACTGATTTTACCCTCTATTTGCGAAGCAAATGCAAACAAGTCAGGTCACTAGCTCCCAGCCGGACACTCCGCTTGCCACGAAGCATAACGTAGGGCGGGGGCTTGCTCCCGCCGAAATGCAACACACTGCAGAGATTGATAATACCTTGTAACAGTGACACAATCCGTTCCGTAAGCTTGAATTTGACGAAGTGCGCTGAGGTTACTTTTTTAAAATAGCGGCGGGAGCAAGCCCCCGCCCTACAATAAAGAAATATCCAGTTTTTTCCGTTAAGAATATGACCCTATTACAGAGGCATTTTTCTTTTGGACGGTATCAATACCGATACTAACAGCCTAATTTGCAAAATCATTGTAGGGGACGGGTTTCCCGTCCCGTGGGAGGCGAAACGCCTCCCCTACAAAACATCTGTAACAAACGCAATGCAAAAACGGAGGTGCCTTACACACCTCCGTTTCCTTATTTACCTATTCATATTCAGTTTTCGCATCATTTGCCGTATCGAAAGCAGATCCTTAAAAGCATCCGGCCGCTTGGTCACATCCCGCAAAAGCGCCGAAGGATGGTAGGTGGCTGTCATCCAAATTCCGTCCTTTTCTACCCACTGACCGTGTTCCCGGGTGATCCGGTAGTCCGGGCGAATCAGCCGGGTCGCCGCGATCCTGCCCAGGCATACGATGATCTTCGGTTGGATCAGCTCGATCTGTTTGCGAAGGTAACCGATGCAGGCCTCCTGCTCCGCGTCCTGGGGGTCCCTGTTCCGGGGCGGTCGGCATTTCACGATATTGCCGATGTAGCACACCGTTCTGTCCAGGTCAATAATGGACAGCATATCGTCCAACAGCTTCCCGGCAGGCCCGACAAAGGGCTCTCCCTGCAGGTCTTCCTGCTCTCCGGGACCTTCCCCCACAAACAGGATATCCGCGTTGCGGTTGCCAACGCCAAACACCACATTGTTGCGCCCCTGACACAGGCCGCAATTTGTGCAGCCGCGGCAGCTTTGCTCCAATTCTTCCCAAGACTGCATCAGCGTGTCCTCCGTCGGTTTTGTCTTCTGCGCCGGCGCATCCTTCGAATTTTGATTTTTCGGATGATTTTCGGCGCGGCAGATATGATCGTGATCACCGCAGCTGCCGAGATAATCACCACAACTACGATCAGCAGTATCTTCCAGCTCCCCTGGTCTGCCATTTCTGACGGCCGCTGGGACATTACCAGGGTCGTTTCCACATTCACGGAATTGGCTGTGATCAGCTGGGTCTGCCCCAGACAGATACCGTCATGCCAAACCTGCACCGCGCCTGCCGTTTTCCCGGCTTCCACCGGGGCTGTCAGCGTATCGGATTCAAACTCCCATCGGAGCGTCTGTACGTCCATATCCACCGGCAGTACCGTCAGCACCGAGCTTTCCGGCTGCACTGCCACATGGTTTGCGCCATTGACCACTTCCATTTGGGTCAATATCTGCCCTTTTGCCGCCAACTGATGCAGGGTGTATCCGTTAAAGGCATAATCTAAAAGCTCCGCCATCTCTTCGAAGCTTCCATACCGCAGAACCACCTGCTTATCCTCCGAATAAGTTGGCTCCGCGCCCATCAGCACGCAAACCAATTCCATTCCGTTGGCCTCTGCCGTAACCGCAATACACCGGCCTGCCGCATCGGTAGCGCCGGTTCTGCCGCCGGTAACGCGTTTGTCGTAATGATCCCGGGAGGATGTCAGCATCATATTGTTGGTAGACTTGATTACCCGTTCTTCACTGAGTATGGTTGCCGGAATGGTATAGGTCTTGGCAGTGAACATATCCCGGAATCTGGGATCCTCCAGCCCGGCCAACAGGATCCGGCAAACATCCCGGGCTGTTGTATAGGTCTGCTCGCTGTGCAGGCCGTGGACATTGGAGAAATTCGTGTCCATGCAGCCTAACTCCCGGGCCTTTTCATTCATCTTGGCAATAAAGCCCTCCTGGCTGCCACCCACATACTGGGCAATGACCACTGCCGCATCGTTGGAAGATGCCACCATCATGCAGTAAAGCAGCTGCTCCAGTGTCAGCTCCTCCCCTGCCTTTAACCCCATGGTCAACGCGCCGATCGGAACCTGATTCAGCGCTCCATTCGTGATCATTACCATTTGAGAAATATCCGCGCTGTCCAGCGCCACCAACGCCGTCATCAGCTTGACCATACTGGCTGGATAAACACGGCTGTCGGCGTTCCAGTTGTAGATCATGGTCCCGCTGTTTCGCTCATAGACCACAACAGCCTTCGCGGTCTCCACCACTTGCGTCTGGGATTCCAGCGCCATGGCTGCGTCCACACTATGACAGCCGCTGGCCACGGCGGAATTCCCCTGCTGTGCTGCCGCAGGCATGCTCAGACATTGCAGCGCCAACCATAGGATACACATTCCAGAAAGACAGGCTTTCCTCATTCGTTTCATGAATTTACCTCTGTTTACGGCAGAAAGCTATATCCACCTAATTTATCCTCATTATAACACATTCTTCTGCCGCTTTCCACCCCCTATTGCAACAAAATATCTGCCTTGTATCCCGTTTTTTGTTCCCTGCCACTTGTTCCCGGAACCATAATCGTGTATAATAGAAAAAACTGTCGCAATTCGGGAATGGGGGCTGCATTATGAAAGGTCGCGGCGGAATCGGTCTGCTGCTCGCCCTGGCTTTCCTTGGCTGCGCTTTTCTCGTTGGATCCTTTGCCCTGGAAAACCGCAGCGCATTTTCCCTCTATTCAAAGGCGTTTTCTCCCGGGGCAGACGTTATCAACGCCAAAACGGCTGCCATAGTCTCTGTCGGAGAGCCGGTCAACATCAACACCGCCACCGCGGAGCAGCTGCAGACCCTGCCCGGGATCGGTCCGGCCATAGCCCAAAGGATCCTGTCCTACCGGGCTGAAAACGGCCCTTTTGCCTCTGTGGCAGAGCTGACCAAAATAGAAGGTATCGGCATCAAACGCTTGGAAAATCTTTTGGGATACATCACAACAGGAGGATAAGCTATGAAAATTCTGGTAGTGGACGATGAAGAACTGTTGGTCAAGGGGATCCGCTTCAACCTGCAAAACGAAGGCTATGAAGTCATCACCGGCAGCAACGGACTGGAAGCTGTGCAGCTGGTTCAAAACGAACATCCGGATCTGGTCGTTCTGGATGTTATGATGCCGGAAATGGACGGTCTGACCGCCTGCAGCAACATCCGCGCTTTTTCTGATGTGCCCATCATTTTGCTTACCGCCAAAGCCGAGGATATGGATAAGCTGATGGGCTTTGACTGCGGCGCGGATGACTATCTGACCAAGCCCTTTAATATTCTGGAGCTAAAAGCGCGGATCCGGGCACTGCTGCGCCGCGCAGGTGCCTCTGATACGGCACGCTCCGGCAATCTTCTGACCATCGGCACCATATCCTTGGATCTGGATGCCCGCAATGCCTACCGCTCCGGCGAGCTTGCGGATCTGACCGCCAAGGAATTTGATGTGATCGAATTTTTGATGCGAAACGCAAACCGGGTCTATTCCCGGGAAGCGCTGCTGGATACCATCTGGGCGTATGAATACCGCAGCGATATCCGGACCGTGGATGTCCATATCCGTCGGCTTCGGGAAAAGCTGGAGGACAATCCGGCAGAACCCAATTACATTATGACGAAATGGGGTGTTGGCTATTACTTCCGAAAATAAGCCCGCCACTTTCCGAATATACGGAAAAAGTCAGTTCCGCTATGCCGCGGTCTATGTCCTGATCACCCTTGTGGTGCTGATTTTTCTGAACATTTACTGTTCCAACACCAGTCAGACACTGTTTTGCCAAAGCAAGCAAGCCGCCATGCTGGAACGCTGCCAGGTAACCGCTTCCGAAATCGCCGCGCTGGAGGTGCTGAGCCCTTCTTCCGTTTCCGATGCGATTTCTCAAATGACCACCCTGAAAGTAAGCCGGCTGATCATTACCGATCAGTCCGGCACCGCTGTCTATGATTCCGCGGAGCGATCCTCCGTATTAGGAGAGTATGTCCTGCTCCCGGAGATCGTCACCGCCTCCCTGGGAAACAAGGTTTTTTCCTGGAACTATCACGCCGGAACCATGCTGTCCCGGGCGGCTGTTCCGGTATATGCCTACGGCACTATGATCGGCTGCGTCTATATGACAGAATATGACACCTCACAGGGTCTGCTGCTGCAATCCCTGCTGAATAACATTTCTTCCATCACCTTTGTGTTGGAGATCCTTATCATGGTGTTTTCTTTGATCTTTGCCTTGATGTTTTCCAAACGCATGGAAAAGATCTTCGCTTCCATGCGCATCATCCGGAAAGGTGACTATTCCCACAAGGTCAATCTAAAGGGCCGGGACGAACTGGCTTTCCTTGCCGCGGAGGTCAACAATCTGACTGACCGGCTGCAGATCGCCGAAGCGGAGCGCAGACAGTTTGTTTCTGATGCCTCCCACGAGTTAAAAACGCCCTTGGCCTCTATCAAGCTGCTTTCTGACTCTATTCTGCAAAATGATATGGACATGGATACCACCCGGGAGTTTGTGGGGGATATCGGCAACGAAGCCGACCGTCTGAACCGGATGACCCAGAAGCTTCTTTCCCTGTCCAAAGTAGACGCCGCTTTGGAACAAGAAAGCGAGATTCTGAATGTGGCGCCTACCATTCGCCGGGTCGTCCGTATGCTTTCCGGCATTGCTGCAAAAGCTGACATCACCATTGAACTTGCTTTGACGGAGAACTGTCCTATTCTGATCGTAGAGGACGATTTATATCAGATTGCCTTTAATCTGGTAGAAAACGGGATCAAATACAATCTTCCCGGCGGAAAGCTTACGGTTTCCCTCCACCGCTGTGACGACAACGCGATCTTGCGGTTCGCCGATACCGGCGTTGGTATCCCGGAGGATGCCGTGGGTCATATTTTCGAGCGTTTTTACCGGGTAGACAAGGCCCGTTCCCGAAAATCCGGCGGCAGCGGCTTGGGGCTTGCCATCGTCCGCAGCATGGTGGAGCGAAATCAAGGCCAGATCCAAGTGGAAAGCACCCTGGGACAAGGCTCTGTCTTTACGGTTTCTTTCCCCATCTTTGATACCGAGGAGGTGTTCGAATGAGACGGTTTGTTTGCTTTTTGCTTTGTTGTCTGCTTTCTCTCAGCCTTATGGGCTGTCAAAACGCAGATACCCCCTCCCTTCTGAAGCCTGTGGAGTTTTTCTATCCTCAGAACACTTTCTCGTATACGGATACGGATACCATCTTTGGCAGTGAACACCGGGAATCTGCCGGTCACGAAGAGGACCTGGTCTATTTAATGGACCTGTATTTCGGCGGACCTCAAAGTGAAACGCTTTTACAGCCCTTCCCCCAGGATTGCACCACCGTGTCCGTCACTAAAAAGAATGACGCCGTATTCCTGACCGTCAGCGACAATTTCTCCAGCCTGACCGGCATGAAGCTGACAGTTGCCTGCGTTTGTCTGGCAAAGACCGTCACCGGAATTACCGGCTTTCATACCGTCACCATTCAAACCCAGACACAGCTTCTGGACGGAAGGAAAAGCATCACCGTCCAAAACGGCAAGCCCGTAGTTTTGGACGACTATATCGCCCCGGTCCACGCCGACTAAATACAGGGAGAAGGAAACTATGAAATTTATATCCTGGAATGTAAACGGACTTCGGGCCTGTGTGCAAAAAGGTTTTTTAGCGTTCTTTCACCAGGCGGACGCTGACTTTTTCTGCCTGCAGGAAACCAAGCTTCAGGAAGGTCAGATCCAGCTGGAGCTGCCCGGGTATCACCAATACTGGTGCTATGCCGAAAAGAAAGGCTATTCCGGCACCGCGATCTTCACCAAGCACACTCCCCTTTCGGTTGCCTACGGCTTGGGCGTCCCGGAGCTGGACACGGAAGGCCGGGCCATCACCTTGGAATACCCGGACTTTTATCTCATTACCTGCTACACCCCCAACGCCCAGCAGGAGCTGGCACGGCTTGACCACCGGCTGAAATGGGAAGAAGCCTTCCGCGGCTATGTTTCCCGGCTGGATGAAAAGAAGCCTGTCATCCTCTGCGGCGATCTGAATGTCGCCCACCAGGAGATCGATTTGAAGAATCCCGCCTCCAACCGGGGCAATGCCGGTTTTTCCGATGAGGAGCGGGCCTGCTTTACCCAGCTGCTGGAAAGCGGCTTTACCGACACCTTCCGTTATCAGAACCCTGCCGCCACCGGTATGTATTCCTGGTGGAGCTATCGGTTCCGGGCAAGGGAAAACAACGCAGGCTGGCGTATTGACTATTTTTTGGTATCTGACCGGCTTCGGGACCGGATCATGGATACCCCCATCTATACCCAGATCACCGGCTCTGACCATTGCCCCGTGGGTCTGGCATTGAACCTCTGAACCAAAAACTCCAGCGCATAAAAAGGGCGTGTTGCAAAACACAAAATGTACCCGATAGAATCCGTATGACGTAGATATTTGCATAGTTTTAGGGCTTGTTGCAGCATTTAGCAACAAGCCCTTTGTATTTAGACAGATTATTTCACCGTTTTTCCTTTGCGGTTAGTTTTGGAGGCTTCCTATTTGACTTCGATTCCTTTTTCTCGCAGAATGTCAAGCAACTCCCCGGAATAGTCAGCAATATCTCCGTGTTCATACAAATCGATCTCACGGCCATCCCGCAGCACGATCACATAAGAGGGATACTCCAGTGTCTCCCCATAACCGTTCACGCGATCCGGCTTATAGTAAATGTATGCAACCTCATCATATCCGCAGTATTCGCCGTGCAAGGACAAGAATTTTGAATTGTCCACAAACCCATCCTGTAAAAACTTCAAATTCCAATTTGCCAGCAACAGGCAAAGCGCTACGCAGGCGGCAACAATGACCGCCAAAAAGCCCTTCATTACGTTATTGATTTTATCGACATTTTGAATGCTCTCTATTTCCCGGTATTGTGCGTAATCCTTTTTAAACAGACGCTTGAAGAAGAAATACCTTGTGAAATAACTGCCGGCAGTAGCTGTAATAAATCCTCCTAATATACAAAACGGGTAATTATACGACGGACCCATCAGATATACCGAATTCCAGCCTACAATGCAAACCAACAACGCATACAGTCCAAGATACAAAGCTGTCGATACCGGCAGCAACGCAATCCAACCAAAAAATACCGCCGCAAATTCCTTTCGTTCTGTTTTTGCTGTGCCGTATCCATTGAAAACCTTAGCATTTGCCCTTACAGTTGGTAAATATGCAGATGTCTCATTCTGCTGTGACTGCCAGATCCTCAGCATTCGCTTTTCGTACCCAGTCAAGTTTTTACTTTTACCAAGCTGCTTCACAGCCTTTCCGTAATTCTCGCGCAAAGCCGTAAGAAACGCGCCATTCGAAAAGCGGGTAACAAAAAAGTTTGCCAAAGCGCGGCGCTGCTGCGGCAACCGCAGTTCTAAAACATCCATTTGGAACACGCTGAGGAGTTCATCACGGAATTTCTGCTGCAATTCCTCCTGGGAGTCGGAATCACAACACCTTTGGGAAACAGTGGGAAGTAATTTTTCCAGCACATTCGTCATACATTGGAAAGCTTGCGTCATCGCCTGCCCGTTGGTTATGTATGGAATGCAAAGCGGTACATTTACATCCATTTCGCAGTAATCTGTCATGAGTTGCAGCGGTATCCCTACGGCATTTTCCGTCTTATCCAGATACACATCACAGCTTAAAATACTGTTAACAACACCCATAACACCGTGTGCGCTATATACAAACTCTATTACAAATGCACCGTAATAGATTCTGGCCGTTTTCTGCTTTAGATTCCGGATTTGCTCTGCGCCTTTATATTCACTTTCGATCTCACAAAAGAGGCCATTACTTTCCTTGCAGAACATATGGGCAGACCGTTCAAACTGCATAAATATATTGCTAAGTATCTCTTTTCTATTCATCACAAGACCTCTTGATTTTTCCGCAATGTAAAAAACACCGCATCCTTTGAAAGGTTGTAGAAAAATGGGAAGCCGCCAAAGTTTTTCCCGCTGTCGGTACAGGATGGATTGCTGCAGCAAAGGCTTCCTCTCGTATGTTAAAATCAAGTATAACACCCTGAATTCTCTATGTCAAACCTTCTTGATCCAAAATAACCACCCCGGGAACACCGTCCCGAAATTCCAAAAACGCGTCCTGCAAACGGGATAGATACCCAAAGGGTTCTTCCGGGGAAATGGGAACGAACTGCCCTTCCACAGGTCTGTGATTCGGCTGCGCCTGAAACTGCGGCTGACCTTCCCCCAGCTGTTTGACCGGAAGCCTTGTCCGCAGCTTAAAGGCGCCCCCCTCCGGCACGGGGATCCCCAAGTTATGGGTCTTAGTGCCGCAAGTAACTGTCAGGCGGCAGATGACTTCTCCGCTGAGATCACAGCGGCAGTCAAACCCGTAATACAGTCCCTGCCGGGTGACTTTTACCGTGCCGATCTCCTTGCCGCCCATAAGTATCCCGTAATTTCCTTCCATGCGCATCCCTCCGGTTACCAGTTTATGTCCGCAAAAGCAAGAAAATCACCCCTGTACCGAATCCCATCGGTACAGGGGCGCTTTTCATGTTCCGTTGTTGTGTAATCCAAAGCTGACAGCAATGGCATCATCTACCTGGAGCATGTGCTGATCGTCCAGGTGGCCCATGTGCTCACGCAGTCTTCGTTTGTCGATGGTGCGGATCTGTTCCAGTAGGATCACCGAATCCTTGCTCAGCCCCACACTGCCGCCGGCAATGTTGATATGGGTCGGCAGCCGCGCCTTCCCTGTTTGGCTGGTGATTGCCGCCGCGATCACCGTGGGGGAATGGCGGTTTCCGGTATCATTCTGGACGATCAGAACAGGGCGGGTCCCTCCCTGTTCACTACCCACCACCGGTGACAGGTCTGCGTAAAAAATATCTCCCCGCTTTACCGTGGTATCCATGCGTTTCACACTCCGAGAAATCATTACCCACGCTACCCGGATAAACTTTCCTATGTAACGGGGGCTGATCCTATTGTCCCACGCCCAAAGGAAAAATATACGGCAGCGCCTGTAAAATATCCTATGGAAAAGCAGGGAAAACAGTTACAAAAATGTGAAATTTTCCACCTGAACCGACAGCAGCCGACGGCCTTGCCAAAGGATCTCGCCATGTATCGGCAGATCGCCCTCTCCCAGCCAAATATCCAGGTGCATGGCGTCCTCTGCATAGCTGTCATCGATACTCAACCTGAGGTTTCCCCCCTCCCGTCCGCAGGAGGTCAAATAACCGCTTCGCAAGGTCTTCATCAAAAGCCACGGGGCGGATACCGGGGTCACCAAACCATCCGCCATCAGGCCGAAGGTCAGCACCTTATCATCAAATGTCAGTTTACCTCCAGTTGCAGAGACCGTGCCGGAGATTCCGGCTATGGTTTGGGGCTCGGCTACAGAAAACCGCAGATTGCCCTGGGCATCCGCGCTGCAGTTCATGGAAAAGGTATAACTGATATCTCCGTAATCCGCCGTGACCACTGCGTCAAAGCTGCAGCCTGTGGCTGCCAGCAGCTTTGCCCGCAGCGCCATTGCCCGATCCATGTGTTCTTCGGTCCCGGAGCAGCCCGTCAGCAGCAGAAGAAAACACAGTACCACCGCCATTCGTTTCATGGGATCCCGCCTTATTTCAGTAGTCGCCCAAGCACCTCCAGCATGTCCGTGGGCAGCATCGCGTACTGACCCAAAGCCTTCGCGCACAGATCTCCGGCCGCGCCGTGAAGCCATGCGCCGCAGGCTACCGCGGTCAGCGGTGTCAGCCCCTGACCGATGAGGCCCGTAATCATACCCGCAAGTACGTCTCCGCTGCCGCCCACTGCCATCCCGGGATTTCCGGTTTGGTTTACATAACATTCTACGCCGTCGGTTATCACCGTATGATGCCCCTTCAGCAGCAGAACACAGCCGTATTCCCGGGCGAACCGCTGCGCCGATGCCTGCCGGTCCTCCGTGGCCTCGGCGCCAAGTCTTAAAAATTCCCCGGCATGGGGTGTCAGGACAGTTGGATAATGCCTTTCGCGCAGTATATCCATATGCCGGCAAATGCCGTTTATGCCATCGGCATCCAGCACCACGGGGCATTTTGCTTCCTCCAGCACCGTGCGGATCACGGCTCTTGTTCCCTCGGACTGGCCCAGTCCCGGCCCGATGAGCACCGCATCCATGCTGTCCAGCATCGTCAAAATCTTGGGCAGCGCCTGGCTGCTCAGCATCCCATTCTCCTCCGGCAAGGGGAAAACAATGGGTTCTGTCAGCTTTACCGCCTCAATGGCGTAAATACTCCGGGGCACGCCCAAATACACAAGACCTGCGCCGCAGCGCAGCGCGCCCATTGCCGCCAACGCCGCGGCGCCGGTATAGCCTTCGCTGCCGCACAGCAGTAAGACCTTTCCAAAATCGCCCTTGTGGGCATTTTCATCCCGGTCCGGCAACAGCGCCAGGACCTGTTCGTGATTTAATTCCATGTTCTTCATAATGTCATCATTCACCTGGCATAAAATAGATAAAGCCCGCCCGGTACAATTTTCTGGGCGGGCCTTTTTGTTTATTTTTTCTTATTGCGAAGTATCACCCAAACCACCATAATAACGGCAATTACAAAGACAGCTATCAGCGATATTCGCATTACGGAGATTGGCTTCCGTTCTTGTTCCTGCTGATATGCGTCTGGTTTGGAAGACGGTGTTCCAGTCTGTTTTTCCTGTTGCTGTGTTCCGGTAGTCAATATATCTGCAGCCACAGATGATGTGGCACTTGGCACTGTGGCCGCCGTGGATGGTGCCGTTGTTGGTTCTTGCGTTGCGGTAGATTCCGCTGTGGGTACCGTTGTTGTTTCTGGCACTACGGCTGGTTCCGTCTCCGGTACAGTCGTTTCTGCTACAGTTGGCGCCGTTGTCACTGGGGTGGTTTGCTCCGTTGGCGGCTCTGTAGGGGGCGCTGTGCTCGGCTCCGGGGCTTCCTCCTTTGGTTCCGTGGGATACATATTTACATACCCCATATTCGCCGTTTCCCGCATCTGCACAGCAAAGCTTTCATCATAGTCCGGTACAAAGGACTGCTCCTGTCCGTTCTCGTCAAAATAATAAATACGGACATCTGATATGTAGAGCCTTGTATATCCCTGAAGCGACGGATCTCTGAAAAATTTCATACTCCCCAGCGTGCCGGGATGCTTTTGCTCCTGATCCTCTTCTCTCCTTACGGAATAATCCAGCGTAAGTCCACCGGTTATAAATTGATTACTGGAACTTCGTCTTGTCACACCGCCGCTAAAGCTAAGATCTCCTGCGCCTTCATTTTCATAGCGCAGCCAACTGGGATCATAATGCAATGTAAAATCCACTCGGTGGTACGGTATGTTGATTTGTTCCACACGCATGTTAATACGCAAACCATTTCCATAAGAAAGGAAAGGTGCAATTTTAGCGGTAGGTTCCATCGGATCCGAGGGCAGCTCGGTTGGTTCTGTTGGATCCAACAGAATATTTTCATCCTGTGACAAATCAATATCGATGTACGCAGGATATTTCGGTGTATATGTGGCTCCGGAGACGCCTTGATAAGTTCCGGTGGTCACCATATCGGTAATGTAGATCCGCGTAACACCCGTTGCCCCTTCCGGGAGCTGAAACCGAACTCCAGTCATGCGTCCAGTTCCATGAAAAGATCGTTGTCTTTCCGCTTTTATGTGAAGTTGCTTCCCAGTTCCGGCAATCAAGCTACTCCCGTCCGTCTGTGTCGACCGGGCCAAAACATCCGCAGCCCCCTCCACACCTACGAATGTCATAACACTGCTATCGTAGTGTAGTGTAAATTCCACCGCTTGCACCGGTTCATTCAACCTTGTCAAATTCAGAAACACATAAAGTGTATTCTGTCCGGATTCATGGCTTCTGTAAAGTTTGAAAACATATTCTGCATGGGGTACATCCTCTGCTAATACTGTTCCAAAAAGGGGAAGCATCAGCATCAAAAGCACCACAGCAACCAGAATCCTGTTTATGGTTTTTTTCATACGAGACCTCCTTTTTTCAAAATGATTTCTTGCCGGGAATACCCTTACAAAATAAGTATAAAAAATTGACCAAAAAATGTCAATTATTATTTCTTTCTACAAATTATTTCTTAGACTGAGCCAAGAAAGCCTTGCTTTTTCCAAAAGAATATGGTACTATTCGGGAAGATATGAAAAGGCGATGACTGGGCCGTCTTGTACGGATCGCACTGCTTCAGCGAACGCGGGTTGGTGAGAGCCGCGTGGGTGTCGTACCGGGCCTTCCCCCAGGAGCCGCTGCCTTGAACCCAGAGTAGAGGCAGCCGTGTGACCGCGTTACGGTCTTGGGCGTGTCAGCGCCCGAAAGCGCGCCGGGAGACCGGCGAATGGCGGGTGGTACCGCGGAAGGCAGATCCTTTCGTCCCGATTCTGGGATGAGAGGATATTTTTTTATTTCTCAGATAATCCGTTAGGAGGAAAAACATATGAAGCAACAACTGGAAAACATCCGGCAGCAGGCGCTGGCCTCTCTGGAAGCCGCCGCATCTCCCAGTGAACTGGAAGAGCTGCGGGTAAAATGGCTGGGCAAAAAGGGCGAGCTGACTGCCGTTCTGAAGATGATGGGAAAGCTTTCTCCCGAGGAGCGCCCCATCATGGGTCAGATGGCCAACTCTGTCCGCGCCGAGATCGAAGCTAAGCTGGAGGAAGCCAAAGCCGCCATCGGCGCTAAGGTCCTGGAGGCAAAGCTTGCCGCGGAAGCCATTGATGTGACCGTCCCCGGCGAAGAAGTGACCTTAGGACACCAGCACCCCATGAACATGGTGCTGCAGCAGGTCAAGGATATCTTTGTGGGCATGGGCTACACCGTTGTGGACGGCCCTGAGGTAGAGCTGGCAAGCTACAACTTCACCCGCTTGAACATTGAAGAAGGCCACCCCTCCCGTGACCGCAGCGACACCTTCTATTTTACCGATGACGATTCTATTTTGCTCCGGACCCAGACCAGTCCCATGCAGATCCGGTTTATGGAGGCGCATAAGCCTCCCCTGTGCATGCTGGCTCCCGGCCGTGTGTTCCGTAAGGACGAGGCTGACGCCACCCACTCCCCCATGTTCCACCAGATCGAGGGTCTTGTGGTGGACGAGCATATCACCATGGGCGACCTGAAGGGCGCGCTGGTGGCGATCATGAAGCAGATCTACGGAGAGGATTCCGAAATGCGGTTCCGTCCCCACCACTTCCCCTTCACCGAGCCTTCCTGCGAAATGGATATGCAGTGCCACAAGTGCCACGGCACCGGCGAGGTAGACGGAAATGTCTGCTCCACCTGCCATGGGGAAGGCTGGATCGAGCTGCTGGGCGCCGGTATGGTTCACCCGGAGGTGCTGCGTAACTGCGGCATTGATCCTGAAAAGTACTCCGGCTTTGCCTTTGGCATGGGCCTGGAGCGTATGGCTATGGGCCGTATGCGCATCAACGATCTGCGTCTGATCTTCGACAATGACGTACGGTTCTTAAACCAGTTCTAAAGGAGGGATAGATTATGAAGCTTAACAGAAAATGGCTGCATGAGGAGTTCGTGGATCTGTCCCACATCTCCGATAAGGAATATGTAGAAAAGCTCACCGTCTTCGGTCAAAAGGTGGAGACCTGGGAGCGCATGGACAGCGAGATCAAAAATGTTAAGGTCGGTAAAGTGGTCTCCATCGTCCGCCACGAAAACTCTGACCACATGTGGGTCTGCCAGGTGGATGTAGGTCAGGAAGAGTCTGTTCAGATCGTCACCGGCGCGCAGAATGTTCAGCAGGGCGACCTGGTGCCCGTTGCGCTGCACAACTCCTGGCTCCCCGGGGGCGTTCACATCACCAAGGGCAAGCTCCGGGGCGTTGTCTCCAACGGCATGCTCTGCGGTCTGGAAGAGCTAGGTCTTACCCAGAACGATTTCCCCTACGCCATTACCGACGGTATTTTCATTTTGCAGGAAGACTGCCAAATCGGTGACGATATCAACACCGTCATCGGCAATGACGACACCATCGTAGACTTTGAGATCACCAACAACCGCCCGGACTGCTACTCCATCATCGGTCTGGCAAGAGAATCCGCCGCTGCTTTTGGACTTCCCATGAAGCATCACGAGCCGGTGGTGAAGGGAAGCTCTGCCGGTTCTATCTTTGACCGGCTGGATGTGGAAGTCCCTGCGGAGAAGCTGTGCAACCGGTATTCTTCCCGGATGGTTGCCAATGTCAAGATCGCTCCCTCCCCCAAGTGGCTGCGGCAGCGGCTGCGGGCCAACGGTATCCGGCCCATCAACAACATCGTGGATATCACCAACTATGTGATGCTGGAGTACGGCCAGCCCATGCACGCCTTTGACTACCGCTATGTTTCCTCCGGCAAGATCGTTGTCCGGGAAGCCACCGAGGGCGAAACTCTCACCACCTTGGACGGCAATGTACGGAACTTAAAGCCCGGGATGCTGGTGATCGCTGACGAAAATAAGCCCATCGGCCTTGCGGGCATCATGGGCGGCGAAAACTCCGAGATCCTGGACGACACCACTACCGTGGTTTTCGAATCCGCCAACTTTAACGGCACCTCCATCCGTCAGACCGCTCTGGCGCTGGGTATGCGTACCGAGTCCTCCGGCAAGTTTGAGAAGAATCTGGACCCCATGATGACCGTCCCCGCCGTGCAGCGGGCCTGTGAGCTGGTGGAGCTTCTGGCGTGCGGCGATGTGCTGGACGGCATCATCGACATCATCAACTACGTCCCCGAAGCCAAGACCCTGCCTCTGGAATGTGAAAAGATCAACCGGCTGCTGGGTACAGCGATCTCCAAGGAAGAGATGGTCAAGTATCTGAACCTGCTGGAGATCGAAGTGGAAGGCGACACCATCAAAGTCCCCTCCTTCCGCCCCGACCTGAATCTGATGGCAGACATTGCGGAAGAAGTGGGCCGCAGCTACGGCTACAATGTGATCCCCACCACCGCGTTCAAGACCTCTACCCAGGGCGGCTATTCTCCCTATATGATCGCGGAAAACCAGGCAGGTCAGCTGTGCCGCAGTCTTGGCTACAACGAGATCATCACCTACTCTTTCGTCTCCCCCGCCATCTTCGACCAGATCCGTCTGCCCGGCGACAGTCCCTTAAGAAACACCTTGAAGATCCAGAATCCTTTGGGCGAGGATACCTCTATCATGCGCACCATCGCGCTGCCCTCCATGCTGGACATTCTTTCCCGGAACTTTGCCTATCACAACAAGGCAGTCAAGCTTTATGAGCTGGCAAAGATCTACCTGCCGGCAGAAGGCCAGGTGCTGCCCCAAGAACCCAAGATGCTGGTGATGGGCACCTACGGCGCAGGCGAGACCTTCTTCACCTTGAAGGGCGAGCTGGAGGCTGTTCTGAAGGGTCTGAATATGCCCAAGGCCAGCTATGAAGCTGTTTCTTCCAATCCCTCTTACCATCCCGGCCGCTGCGCCAAGGTGAGCGTCGGTGGCGTAGAATTGGGCTATATGGGCCAGGTGCATCCTCTGGTTGCCGCAAACTACGGCATGGACACCGAGGTCTACTGCGTGGAGATCGACTTTACCAAGCTGTTTGCCCTGCGTCTGCCGGACCCCACCTACGTTCCCCTGCCCAAGTATCAGGCCGTGAGCCGTGACCTGTCCTTCGTCTGTGAGGAAGCCGTGACCGTTGCCCAGGCAGAAGCTGTCATTACTGCCGCTGCCGGCAAGCTGCTGCGCTCTGTCAAGCTCTTTGATATTTACCGGGGCGTGGGTATTCCTGAGGGTAAAAAGAGCATGGCATTCTCTCTGGAGCTGCGGGCCGATGACCGGACGCTCACCGATGCCGATTCCGAAGGTGTGGTGGCCAAGGTATTGCAGGCCCTGCAGGACAAGCTTGGCGCCGTGCTGCGCTAAAGAAAATTTTTCCCGAAACCCTTTACACAGGGCAGCTTTTGGGATATAATACTCATATTACAGAAAAAGGGGGTCGAATCCCATGACGGAAAGTACTATTAAATTCACAGCCTTAGGCAACGACAAAGACAACATGCGCCGTACCCTACAGAGTGTGTTCGATTCTCTGCAGGAAAAAGGCTATAATCCCATCAATCAGATCGTGGGTTATCTCTTAACGGAAGACCCCACCTATATCACCAACTATAACAATGCCCGCAGCATGATCTGCAAGCTGGACCGCGATGAGCTGCTGCAGGAATTGGTTCGGTGCTATCTGTCCTGATCTTATCCGCCAAGAGGCTTTTGCCACGGCAAAAGCCTCTTTCCAATTTCATACTCCCCTCCGTCTTACAAAATCCGGGGCCCTTGCCAAGTTGTGGTAATTGAGCCCAAGCGGTTGACTCCGCAGCCGCAAAATGTTACAATTTGATTACAATTCTCATAAGGAGGTAACCAAATGGCTGAAGAAAATGCAGTTCTGATGTATAAGGGCCATCCGCTGATGCGGAAGGATAACCTGATCTACTACGGTTCTATGGCAGATTCTCACATCGTCATGCTCCAGGTGCTGGAAACCAAAAAGGTTGGCGATCTGGATGTGGCGTCCAAGGTTTCTGTTCAGCTCCAGCTCACCGACCCCGCCGCCAAAAGCCGGGATCGCATTGTGAAAAAGAGCGAAAAAAACGGTCTGTATACGGCTTTGGATTTTGGCTGTGTATGGCTCGAGCGTGCTTTGGCAGGCAAATGATTTCTATTCCCAAGTAAGACGGAGGGCATCGTATGAATCCATTCAAGCGTATTGTCAGCCTGGGGCTGGCAATTTTTCTTTTTATTGGCATCTTTACTGTTACCGCAGCAGCCGCAGGGGGCACAATGAAGTCAGGTGTTGGCTTTGTAACGGCATCGGCTTTGCGTCTGCGGTCTGAACCGAGCACCGCATCCGCCACATTGGACTACGCCCACCAGGGCGAAGTGGTGGTGCTTCTGGAGAAGACCGGTGACTGGTATAAAGTTATTTTTGATCTCAAGACCGGCTACATGCACAAAAACCACCTAAAGGTGGCTTCTCAAGAGAATGTAGAGCTTGGCTACGGCCGGGTCAACGGCTCCCGGGTCAACATCCGCAGCGGTCCCGGCACCGGCTACGGCGTGCTGACCCAGGCGGTTTCCGGAAATAAGGCTTACATCATCGGTATCAACAACGGTTGGTATAAGATCATTTTCGGCAACATCATCGGCTACATCCGAAGCGACTATCTGGACTTAACGGAGATCCCCTATGAAAACCGGGATTCTAAAAAAGAGCCCCTGTTTTTCCGGGGCGGAAAATCCACCGGTGTTGCCCCCAGCCCGGAGGCGCTGAACGGCACTTCTGACCTGCGGCAGAAGATCGTGACTACTGCCAAGCAGTACATCGGCGTTCCTTATCTTTGGGGCGGCACGACCCCCAGCGGCTTTGACTGCTCGGGGTTTGTGCAGTATGTATTTAAGCGTCACGGGATCTCCCTGCCCAGAACCAGCAAGGAGCAATGGACGGTGGGCACCGCCATTTCCAAGGCTGCGCTGCAGCCGGGTGACCTGGTGTTCTTTGCCAACACCTACACCACCGGCATTTCCCATCTGGGCATCTACATTGGCGACAACCAGTTTATCCACGCCTCCTCCAGTAAAGGCGTGACCATTACCAGCATGAGCAATTCCTACTGGGCAAGCAGATACTACGGGGCAAAACGGGTGGTATAAACGTTTTTTTTGTTTGAATTTTCCCCAAGCTGTGGTATAATCAAAAAACTGTAACGTAAGGGAGGAACTGTCCATGAAAAAGTCTTTCGGTGTCATGCCCAACGGAGAACCCGCCTATCTGTACCGGATCACCAACGGCACACTGACCGCTGAAGTCACCGACTGCGGCGCGGCATTGGTACGGCTGTTCGTCCCTGACCGGGACGGTGGGCTGGCAGACGTGGTTTTGGGTTATGACAATGCCGGGCAGTATGTGGCGGCGGATACCTATTTCGGCGCTACAGTAGGCAGAAATGCCAACCGCATCGGCGGCGCGGCCTTCCCCTTGAACGGAAAGGCGTATCCCTTAGACCCCAATGACAACGAAAGAAACAATCTGCACAGCGGCTTTTTCCCCTATAAAAACCGGCTGTGGCAGGTGGTTTGGCACGAAGAAGACAGCATCTGTCTGCGCCTTGACAGTCCCGACGGGGATCAGGGTTTTCCGGGCAACGCCCAGATCCGGGTCACCTATACCCTGGACAGCACCAACGCCCTGTGTATCGCCTATGACGCGGTGTGCGATAAGGATACCATTTTTAATATGACCAACCACAGCTATTTCAATCTGGCTGGCCATCACCGCCCGGAAGAAGCTATGAAGCAGGTGCTGACTGCCCCTGCCCGGTTCTTTGTCGTAACCGATCCGGAGGCGATCCCCACCGGGGAGCTGAGAGAGGTTGCCGGAACGCCTATGGATTTCCGGCTTCCCAAAGCGCTGGATCAGGATATCAACGAGGATTATAAGGCTCTGCGGATCCTGGGCGGCTACGATCACTGCTACGAGGTATTTACCGCCCCCTGCGCCATCTTGTCGCACCCGGAGTCCGGCAGGACCATGGCAGTCTACACCGATTGCCGCGGCTTCCAGCTCTATTGCGGCAACTTTTTGGAAAATGAGCCGGGCAAGGACGGTATGGTCTATCCCCACCGCAGCGGTGTGTGTCTGGAAACGGAGTTTTACCCCGATTCTGTCCACCACCCGGATTGGCCGCAGCCTGTGACCAAAGCAGGTATCCCCTATCACAGCGAGACCCGATACCAATTTCATTAAGATCTCGGCTCCGGAGAAATCCGGAGCCATTTTTTGCTGCTGCATGGTTTTCGTTCTTTTCTGCACTTTCCCCGAAGGTCAGCATAAACTGTCCTATAAGCGTTGTGCTTATTCCCAATATCTAACGGGAGGTATCCATCATGTCAGAGCAATGTCAGGGCAGCCTGCGCTGTGATCCTCAGGATCTGCAGCAGGCTATGTCCATCCACACCAGGAAGATCACCGATAGCTGTCGGGATAAAGACTGCATTGAGGATCTGCGGGTCTATCTGACCAGAGGGTCCCAGACACTCTTGGACACCGCTGCCAGCACACGGGTGCGCTGCGCGGAGCTTCTTTACACATATATCGATGTAGAGCCCGTGGCTTTTGACCGGAATCATTACTGCATCGATGTCACATTCTATTACCGCATCCTGGCAGACGCCACCATCGGCAACACCCGTCCTGCCACTCTCTACGGTCTTGCGGTATTTACCAAGCGGGCGGTCCTTTGCGGAGAAGACAGCCGCGCCCACATCTACCGCAGTGATACCCGTCTGTGCGGCCCAGATGGGGCAAGCCGCAGCTTCGCCAACCGGCCTACCGCTGTAGTGGAGGTGCTGGACCCCATGGTCCTCAGCTCCAAGGTTCGGGAGGTTTGCGAATGTAAGTGTCAAGAGGATGTCTCTTTGCAAATCCCCGAAGGCATCCGGGATCTGTTTGATGACGCGTTGGTGCAGTCCGGGGAACGGCGCAGGCTCTTTGTCACTCTGGGTCAGTTCTCCATCGTGCGCTTGGAACGGGATGCGCAGCTGATCGTACCGGTTTTGGACTACAGTATTCCCACCAAGGAATGTTGCGAAACGCCGGGCTGCGCGGAAGATCCCTGCGAGGTGTTCTCCCGGATCCCATTCCCTACACAGCAATTCGCTCCCAACGGCTGCGACTGCGGCTGCCAGGACAACTGCAGCATCGGCGGAGGTTAAAAAATGGGCGCGTTGCAAAAAAGCAACGCGCCCTTAGACTGTGGTAAAGCCAATTCCCGTTTGTCGGGCAGATACCCGAATGGATAATTGATAATTGATAATGGATAATTGTGGTATTTCCTTCGGAAATGATTTGAAATATGTCGCCGAAGGCGACTCCTTCATTGTCCATTATCCATTTTCCATTAT
>JAFQCV010000012.1 GCA_017416325.1 Oscillospiraceae bacterium | reverse complement strand
CCGCCCTGGCGCAATGCAATGCGCCAGGGCGGATTTTTATTTATGGATCGCTTTCTCTTTGTGACGGGTGCGGACCGCGGCTTTCCAAACACAGGCTAAAAGGACCGGCACCGCGGCCATGATCGGATAAGCGTACCGATTTTCTCCGTTAACCGGGGTAACAAGCATACCCAGTGTAAAGATAACCATAGGCAAAACCGTTAAAATGCATTTTTTATTCTTCTTGGCGATGGCAAAGGCAAAGGCACCGATGGTCAGCCAGGTATAAAGTCCGGGACCGATGAACAGCTTAAGCAGAGGCAGCTGTGTCCACACCGATGCCCATTTCAGTACCGCTTCCCCGGAAGCTTCATCAAGCCGATAAATTCCCAGAGTATTGGGGGAGATATAGCTGCGGAAATATTCGTAGCCTTCTGACAGGGGAGAGAAGTATTTCCAGGAACTTTGAACAATCGATTTGAGATAAGTACCGGGATATCGGAACATCAACCGAAGATACAGGCGGTCAAAGTCCCGCAGAGAACCGTCATTGTGATATAGAAGCTTCACCGGATCGGCAATGGCGGGGTCGTAGACCTCCCGGATCTTGTCGTAATCCAAAATGCTGTCAATGATGGCGATGTCCTCTTCAGAAAGGGAATCCCCGTGCTCCACACAGACCAGCGCGACCTGCTGGAACTGCAGTGCGTAGTTTTCCTGGGGAGGTGCTTGGTCAATGCCGATTCCGGGGAGAATGACACTTTCATAAAGGAAGAATACCGCGGCAAAGGCTGCGCTCAGTACAAAGAAGAATCGGCGAACCTTCTTTTGATGGTAAAATACCAGGATCAGGCAGCAAACCAGGATAATATAAAAGGTTGCTTTCCGTGACACCGCGGCAGCCAGCATCCAAAAAATGAAGAGAAAAACATCCTTACGGCTGCGTTCCGGCGCAAACATTTTGATAAATTGGAGGAAAAACAGGGTGAACAGAGCAACATGCAAAGAGTCCTTCAAAAGGGTCTGTGCGGCGCCGCCCCAAATAGGCACAATAAAGAAGAAAGCAAAGGTGATAGCTGTGGCAATTTTGGAGCTTGTGGTACTTCTGACGAAGCAGCAGACCTTGGAAAAGGCATAGGCCATCAAAACTCCTTGGGCAAGGCAGCCCAAAAAGACACCGAAATTGGGGTCGGAAAGGAATTTGCCCAGCTTGAAGAAAAAGCCGTAGAACAGGGTAACAGCGAAAGGATTTGCGTTGGATATCGCCTGCATACGCAAAAACTGGCGCAGCTGACTGTGGGTGTCGTGGGCAACGGAGCCTGGGTAAAAGGCGAGAATATAAAGCAGGTACTGTGTCAGCAGCAGGATAAAAAATGTGCGAAACCATGACTTTTCAGAGCTGCGTTTTGCCCTGTCAGACAAGCTGAGAAAATGTGTAAGAGCAAAATAGAAAAATCCGGACAGCGCGATCAGCAGAAAAACAGCCGCTTTGGCATCTCCCGGACGAAGGATCTGCCCGTACTGCTCCATAGAAAATCCCACAAGTATAAATAATGAAAAAAGAACACTCAGGATCAACGGCGTGACCTTAGGAAACCGAATACATATATTTCTACCTTTTTTCATGGTATCTCCTCATATATAAAAGCATGAAAAAATAATACAATACAAAGCAATATCTTGTCAAGAGGAGTCACTTTTGGCAGAAAAACGCCCCTGGTTTTCCGGTATAAAACATATCGGAAAACCAGGGGCGCTTATATCATTAAAAATTGCTGACTTCCGCACTCTTAAGCTGCAGCTGCAAGCGGTCTGCAATAAGGGCAATAAACTCGGAGTTTGTGGGTAATAGTACCAACATAAGAAACCCAGTAACAACGCGGTATGACGAGTAAAGACCACACCCAAGGGCAGAACCTTGAGTGTGGTCTTTATGTTTAATCTGCGCCCTATGTCTATAATAGTGTGGTAAGACGATTATTCATAACTTGAATCAAATACTTCTAATTTGTAGGATTCACCTGCAACTATTTTAGTCAAACTAACATTTATCTTATCGTTTTTGAATTTGTCTCCAACCCTTAAACCAGCGATATAATTCCATCCATAATCAATTAAATATCCGTCCGAATCATATAATCGCCAATTCATTTCACAAGAATAAGTGCTATTTTGACCCTCTATATCATAAGTTTTTTCGCCCGAACAATACAGATAGAGATACCCAAATGAATCAATCCTATAAGAAATACTATCAATTCTAACAGTTTGGCTTACCCCGTATTGTCCAGTGTTTACATCAAACCTAATTGTATTTACATATAAGGGTGTTTGAGGGAATTGAAGATCAATCATCGCTGTAGGCTCATCATCTTCTTTTTTTTCTTCTTCTAATGCTGGGATTGTTCTTGATTCACTTGCATTACAGGTGGAGCATATTCTTTTTTCTTGTCCTGTTTTCCCAACAGTGGGAGCACTAGTTGTTATCCAACTGCCCCAAGAATGCCCTGTTGCCTTAATATAGGAATCTGTATAAGTATCTCCACATATTGTGCAGGTATGTGTAGTATAACCTTCCATCGTGCAAGTTGGTGCAATTACTTTTTGGGAATAAGCGTGGCTTTTAATAGGAAGACCCCGGGCAGACAATGTTGATTCATCAAAATAGTAATCATCGCCGCGTACAGTAAAGTAAACAGTTCCTTCAGCGCAAGTACCAAGCAAGATATCGTCCGGGTCGATGTAGATTGTTGCCAGATATAGTGCCTCAGTATCGTTTTCAGTCCATTCGAAAAAGTCCTTTTCGGTGAAACTATGCGTTTTATTATACACAGTGACCCCATCGTCATTCACAATTCTGATATCAACTTTTCCTTTGCTGCTCATAGGCACTTCATCCTCATCGGACAATTGGAACACCAGAACGAACGCCTCATCATCGTCATAATAGAAGAAATCACATTCAGATATCCATTCCACACTCTGCGGAAACATTTCCGGCAATGTTGTGGGACTGTTCCTAGAAATGCTATCAATTACAGATACCGGAATAGCAAAGTTAAGATTTTGTCCGTCTGTCATGGAGGCAGTTGTTATACCAACAACCATACCTGCTCCATCCATCAAAGGACCACCACTATTGCCATGGGAAATAGGTGTTGTTGTTTGAATAAAAATTTGGCCATCAATTTCACGCTCAGCAGTGGAAATAATTCCCTCAGACATACTTCCACTCAAACCAAGAGAACTGCCAATAGCATATACTTTTTCACCCGTTGCGACTGCCGCCTTTCTCAGCTCCAGCGGAATCGAATTGTGGCAATCTATGGAAAGTATAGCTAAGTCTTTGCTTTCGCTATAACCCAACACTTCGTTAACAACAAAAGATCTTCCGTCTGCAAGTGTAATCTTAGCAGATGTACACTTTTTGATAACATGGTAGTTCGTTACAAGTGTACCGTTATTATCGATAAAGAAGCCTGTTCCTGTGCTAACTCTGTTTGTCGATTCAGCAGTTACCTCTACAACCGATAGAGATGCTTTCTTGTATATTTCTTCTGCAGTAAGTTCTGTCTTCAGTGTAGGTTTTTCTTCTGTCAAACCGCTATCTGTTCCATCACTACATGCCACTAAGCACAATAGCACTGTTGCAAGAACTACAACCAGGCTAAATATATTACGGCACAAAGCATTTCTTGCTGAAACTTTCTCTCCCATAACAAAGCCTCCAGAAATTTGTCCAATTAGCTACCACTATTGTACCATCTCTGTCAATCTTTTCCTACTCCCGTTTTGCGCCGGTAACAATATAATAACAACAAAAAATCCTACCTCGTGTGAAGAGATGGGGCATTTCGTTATGGAGTCAGACCAGCAGGCTGTGCAGAGCCACGGGAAGAATGGATACTCGCTTATAATAAAAACACTCCTGTCTGAATGACCTGGTATACAGTCATTCAGACAGGAGTGTTTGTTGTCTTCTTAAAAATTGCTGACCTCAGCGCTCTTGAGCTGCAGCTGCAAGCGGTCTGCAATGAGGGCAATAAACTCGGAGTTTGTGGGTTTGCCTTTTGTATTGCTGACCGTATAGCCAAAGAACCGCTGGAGGGTGTCCAGGTCACCTCTGTCCCAAGCTACCTCGATGGCGTGGCGGATGGCCCGCTCCACTCTCGATGGCGTGGTTTGGAAAGCCTTCGCCACCTGAGGATAGAGGACCTTTGTGATGGCGTTGATCACATCCATATCGCCCACAGCGATGATAATGGCTTCCCGCAGATACTGGTAGCCTTTGATGTGGGCAGGAACGCCGATCTCATGAATAATGCTGGTGACCATAGATTCAATGCTGGTCTTGTCGGTCCGGCGCACAGATACATTCCGCTTGCTCTCCCCGCCGCGGATCTCCTCCAGCCGTTCCACCAGCGCTGTAAGATCACAGGGCTTCATCATTAAATACCGGACGCCCAATGTGGTAATAGCGGAGGAAACGTATTCTGTAACAAAGCCGGATGTAGCCAAAGTGACCGGCCGATTTTCCATTGCAGAAATTGCTTTCAGCACACTGATGCCATCTTGCTTGGCCAGCATCAGGTCCAAAACCAACACATGCGGTTTCAGTTCCTTAATCATGCGGATAGCCTGCTCCCCATCGCTGGCTGTTCCGAGAATCTGAAAACCGTCTGTGTGCGACAAAGCTGCGGACAGACCGGAGCAAAATTCCTCGCTGCTGTCCGCAATCAATACGGTTGTACGATGATCCATAAATCCCTCTCCTGACATTTGAAGATACTCCCCAAAATCACAGCTTGGGTGCTGTGTGCGACAAATATAATTTAGCACAATGTGCCCCTTTTTGCAAGGAAAAAACAGAAAAAATCGCTCGACGGGAAAAGACAGAATTCGACAAAATTCGACAAAACCACAAGGGAGTTTCGGAAATGCGCGATGCCAAGGGGAACAGGATATCTGGGTTATTTCATTGACGGGGCGGTTTTTCTGGTGTAGAATAAATAAAAATCACCTTGGGAGGGAATTGCTTATGAACGAAAGATGGGACCTTGACCGCATCTACACCGGTTTTGACGATCCTGCCTATGGCACGGATCTGGAGATGG
This sequence comes from Oscillospiraceae bacterium, assembly GCA_017416325.1. GTDB lineage: Bacteria > Bacillota > Clostridia > Oscillospirales > Oscillospiraceae > Faecousia. The sequence goes on along the minus strand of JAFQCV010000012.1, from coordinate 28,855 downwards.
CGAAGCGGAAGCTGGCAGGGTTTACGGATTTTGCAGCAAAGCTTAACGATGCAGAGCCTTTGCAGACGCTCCGCAAAGGACTTGCCTTGGAAGAGAAATTGGAAGAGCTGGTGGGCAAGCTGGGGTTGTATGCATCCTTGCGCCAGTCTGCCGATACCCGGGATTCCGAAGCGGCCTCCCAGATGGGCAGGCTTATGGCGGTATACAGCGGTATGGCGGCCCCGCAGGCGGCGTTTGAGGAATGGATATCCAAGCTGACAGATCTGGAAGCGCTGATTCAGTCCGATGAGCTGCTCCGGGAGTATCGCTTCCTGTTGGGAAGGATCGTGGACTCCAGCCGCTACTTGCTTCCCGGCAGGGGAGAGGAGATCATGGCGCGGATGCAGCTTTCCGGCGGCAACGCCTGGTCTGACCTGCAAGGATACCTGACCAGTACCGTCCCGGTTTCCTACAACGGCGAAACGACGAACCTATCCACCATCCGGAATTTGGCATATGACCCGGATCCGGCGGTTCGGAAAGCCGCCTATGACGCAGAGATCGCCTGCTATGACCGGATCAAGGATTCCGTGGCATTTGCCCTGAACTCTATCAAGCTGGAAACCATCTCTGACTGCAAGCTCCGGGGATATGAATCTCCTCTTGCCCGGACGTTGAAGGGATCTCGGATGCAGAAAGAGACCTTGGATGCTATGCTGGGCGCCATGGATGAGTATTTGCCCAAGTTCTGGCAATACCTGAAAGCAAAAGGAAAAGCTCTGGGGCATAAAAACGGTCTGCCTTGGTACGATCTGTTTGCGCCTATGGGCAATGCTTCTACAAAATTTACGGCGGAGGAAGCCCGGGATTATCTGGTAAAGCAGTTTACCACCTTCGACCAAGAGCTGGCGGATATGGTGGCCCGGGCCTTTGACGAGGCTTGGATCGATTTCTATCCCCGGGACGGAAAAGCCGGCGGCGCGTTCTGCGCAGGCGCCGAATGTCTGAATGAGAGCCGGATCTTGACCAATTTTGACGGGATGTTTACCGATGTGGTGACCCTGGCCCACGAATTGGGTCACGCCTTCCACAATCAGTGCATCCAGAACCATAAGCCCCTGAATAAGGACTACTCCATGCCCGTTGCGGAAACCGCTTCCACATTTAATGAGTGTGTGGTCATGGCAGCGGCGATCCAAAGCGCGGCTTCTGACGATGAGCGGCTGGCGCTGATCGAATCTCAGTTGCAGGATGCTGCCCAGATCATCTGTGATATCTATTCCCGGTTCCGCTTTGAGGCGATGGTGTTTGAAAACCGGGAGGATATGTTTATGGATGCTGATACCTTATGCGGATTTATGACGCAGGCGCAAAAACAGTCCTACGGCGACGGTCTGGATCATAGCTGCATGCATCCTTATATGTGGGTGTGCAAGAGCCACTATTACGGCCCCACATTCTATAATTTCCCCTATGCCTTCGGCGGTCTCTTCGCCCGGGGCCTGTACGCCCAGTACCTGGCAGAGGGAGAAGCCTTTGTGCCCAAGTATAAAAAGCTGCTGTATACCACAACCGTTGCAACCGTCGAGGATACGGCCAAGGTGGCTGATATTGACCTGACGGATAAGAATTTCTGGCGCGCGGCCTTGCAGACCATTGCCGATCAGATCGACTTGTTCTGCCAGCTGGTTCTTCAGAAGTAAAAGGAGAAATCATTATGGATAATAAGATCAAGGCGCTGATGCGTTTTTTGGATGCTGCCCACAGTGTTTATCATGCCACGGCGGGGCTTGCGGAAGAATTGGAGAAGAAGGGATACATCCGCCTGGAAGAGCAGGAGAACTGGCATCTGGTTCCCGGTGGAAAATATTTTCTGACCCGGGGCGGTACGGCTGTCTTGGCGTTCCGGATTCCAGAAAAACCCCCGGTTGGATTTATGATGAGCGCCAGCCATTCTGACCGTCCCACCTTTAAGATCAAGGAAAATCCCGAGCTTTCCGGAAAGTATACCCGCCTTGCCACCGAAAAGTACGGCGGTATGCTGATGGGCACTTGGCTGGACCGGCCTTTGTCTATCGCAGGAAGGGTCGTGGTAGAAACCGAAAATGGCGTGGAGAGCAAGCTTGTGGATATCGACCGGGATCTTCTGATGATCCCCAATGTGGCGATCCACATGAACCGCCAGGCAAACGATGGCTACAAGTGGAATCCTGCCGTGGATACGCTGCCTTTGCTTGCCGGAGCCGGCGGCGCAGGTAAGCTGAATAAGCTGCTGGAAAAGGCCGCAGGAGGTAAGGTCCTGGGTCACGACCTGTATTTGTATATCCGGCAAAAGGCAGCGGTTTGGGGGCTGGATAAGGAGTTTATCTCCGCGGCAGCCCTGGACGATTTAGAATGTGCCTGGTGCTGCACCCAGGGCTTCCTGGAGGCAGAGGAAACTGACAGTATACCTGTACTGTGTGTGTTTGACAGCGAAGAGGTAGGCTCTTCCTCGGTACAGGGCGCGGCTTCCGATTTGCTGGAAAGCGTCTTGACACGGATCTGTGAGACTCTGGATCTGGAGCTTCCCAGACTGTTAGCCCAGTCCTTCCTGGTCTCTGCGGACAATGCCCACGCGCTGCACCCCAACCATCCGGAGTTTGCAGATCCTAACAACGCTCCGGTGATGAACGGCGGCGTGGCGGTGAAGTTCAATGCCAATCTGCGATACTGCACGGACGGTGTTTCTGCAGCGGTGTTCCGTAAGATCTGCGCCGAAGCCAACGTACCTGTGCAGACCTACTGCAACCGGGCGGATATCCCCGGCGGCTCGACCTTGGGCAATATTTCTCTTTCTCATGTGTCTGTTCCTACCGTGGATGTGGGCTTGCCCCAGCTGGCAATGCACGCCTGCTACGAAACAGCAGGCGTCAAGGATGTGCTGTACCTTCAGGACGCCATGAAGGCTTTCTACAGCACCTCTATGCAGATAAGCGGGGAAGGGTATACTTTAAGATAATGGGCAATATGCCTAGTTTTTTGGCAGGAAAACTGTGCAAAACCACGGTTGCAACCTGTTGACAATTGTGGTATGATATGCATATCCAGGTGGATTGCGCCTACTCCACAAAATAGACGCAGTGCATCAAAAAAGGAGGATAATAAACAACCGTTAGACTCACGGTGCGGCAGTGTGGAGACCTGTCGTAATGCTCCCATGATTCTGCTTTGTGGGATGTGAGAGTACACGCGAAATGCTCGGTGTACTTAGAGTCGGAAAGTATGGCAAGTTTGACCCTGAAGAATGTCAAGAAGATCTACCCGTTCAGCGGCGACGACGAGAAGAAGGCCAAGAAGAAAAAGAAGGGTGCCGAAGAGCCTGAAAAGAAGAAGGTTAACCTGCAGATCACAGACAAGGGTGTCGTGGCTGTTCAGGAGTTCAACCTGGATATTCAGGACAAGGAATTCATCGTTTTGGTCGGTCCCTCCGGCTGCGGTAAGTCCACCACTCTGCGTATGATCGCCGGTCTGGAAGAGATTTCCGAAGGCGAGCTATACATCGGCGACCGTCTGGTCAACGACGTAGCCCCCAAGGACCGCGATATCGCCATGGTCTTCCAGAACTACGCTCTGTACCCCCACATGACCGTTTATGATAACATGGCTTTCGCACTGAAGCTGCGCCATGTTCCCAAGGCTGAGATCGACCGCAAGGTCAAGCAGGCTGCTGAGATCCTGGACATCACCCAGTACCTGGGCCGTAAGCCCAAGGCTCTGTCCGGCGGTCAGCGTCAGCGTGTTGCCATCGGCCGCGCTATCGTCCGTGACCCCAAGGTCATGCTGATGGACGAACCTCTGTCCAACCTGGACGCCAAGCTGCGTAACCAGATGCGTGCGGAGCTGATCAAGCTGCGTGAGCGGATCAATACTACCTTTATCTATGTTACCCACGACCAGACCGAGGCTATGACCCTGGGCGACCGCATCGTCATTATGAAGGACGGCTTCATCCAGCAGGTCGGCACGCCTCAGGAAGTGTTCAACCATCCCTACAACCTGTTTGTAGCCGGCTTTATCGGCTCTCCCCAGATGAACTTCTTCGATGCTGAGCTGATCAAGGCTGACGGCAAGTACGCTGTCAAGCTGGGCGACCTGGTGGTGGAGCTGTCCGAGGACAAGCAGGCAAGACTCTCTGCCAACAATGTCCAGGAGCAGGCTGTCACTTTGGGCGTCCGTCCTGAGCACATCCATCTGGACAAGGAAGGTATTCCTGCCAGCATCGATGTGAACGAAATGATGGGTTCTTCCATCCATCTGCACGTTACCGCTATGGGTCGGGACGTGATCCTGGTTGTCTCCACTATGGAAATGACCGGCGCGGATATCGCGGCTCTGTCCATGGGCGCGACCACCGGCTTTGCGTTCCCCGGCAATGTCTGCCATGTCTTCAGCAAGGAGACCAGCATCAACCTGGAAGCCTGATTATACTACATACGAGCCTGCCTTTGGCAGGCTCGTTTTCTTTTGCTTTTTTTGCTTGGATTTTACTGCCATAAACAGACTTTCTCTTGACAAAATGCCGAAAACATATTAATCTTTTACCGTGGCGATTTTTATGCATCCTTCTTTTTCCGGAAGATGTATTTTGGAACCAAGGAGCGATTTACATTGCGCGAAAGTGGCATTTTAATGCATATTACGTCTCTGCCCGGCCCTTGGGGGATTGGAACCTTGGGGAAGCAGGCGTTTGCTTTTATAGATTTTTTACATGACGCAGGCCAGAGAAATTGGCAGATCCTGCCCCTGACACCTACAGGCTTCGGAGATTCTCCCTATCAGTCCTGTTCCACCTTTGCCGGCAACCCCTATCTGATCGATTTTGAGGCTCTGGTAGAAATGGGACTTCTTCAGACAGAAGAGCTGAAAGCGCTTGATTGGGGTGAAAGGGAAGACCGGGTGGATTTTGGCTGTCAGTACCGCAGTAAAACTGCGGCGCTGCAGACGGCCTATCACCGCTTTGCCGGCGGAGAAGACTTTGACAGCTTTTGCAGAGAAAACGGCAGCTGGCTTGCCGACTTTTCTTTGTATATGGCGCTGAAGGCAAAGTTTCAAGGCGCACCCTGGTATCAGTGGGAGCATAAACTGAAATTCCGGGAGCCTTCTGCCATCTGGCAGGCGCGCCAGGAACTCAAAAGTGAGATTCGCTTCCACTGCTTTGTCCAGTATCTGTTTTTCTCTCAGTGGAACGCCTTGCATACCTATGCCCGGGATAAAGGCGTGCGGATCATCGGAGATGTACCGATCTATGTTCCTTATGATTCTGTGGATGTCTGGAGCAATCCGGAGCTTTTTCAGCTGGATGCAAAGCTAGCCCCGGAGGCGGTGGCGGGTTGTCCGCCGGATGCCTTTTCTGAGGACGGCCAGCTTTGGGGCAATCCCTTGTACCGTTGGGATCAAATGGCGAGGGATGGCTATAGCTGGTGGATCCACCGTTTAGAAGCGGCAGGAAACTGGTATGATGTGGTTCGTTTGGATCATTTCCGCGGTCTGGAAGCCTATTGGTCTGTACCTGCAGGCGCGGCAACCGCCAAGGATGGCAAGTGGATCAAAGGACCGGGAATGGATTTTCTTGGGACGGTTCAAAAAAAGCTGCCTAAGCTGGAAATGATTGCCGAGGATCTGGGCTTTTTGACGCAGGAAGTCCGTGATCTGCTGGCAGAATCGGGCTATCCCGGCATGAAGGTTTTGGGCTTTGCATTCGATTCCCGGGAACCTTCTGACTATTTGCCCCACAACTGCTGCGTCAATGCTGTCTGCTATACCGGAACTCATGATAATATGACAACCCGGCAGTGGCTGGATACCGCGTCCTCTGATGCGGTTGCCTATGCCCGGGAGTATATGCGTCTGACCCGGTCGGAAGGGGACGTGTGGGGGATCATCCGCACAGCCTTCTCCACAGTCTGTAAGCTTTGTATCATTCCTATGCAGGATTATCTGGAGTTAGGAGCGGAGGGGAGAATGAATTTCCCCGGCACACAGACGGGGGATAATTGGGTCTGGCGCGCAAAGGACGGATTTATAGGGCCTCAGCTTGCCCAGCGGATCCGGGCGCTGACGGTGCTTTACGGCCGTTTGGGAAGTCAAAATAAAGAATAAATGATCTCTTGAGGAGAATTGTGATATGAAATATGATTGTGTAAGTATCTTGAAATGGACGGAAGCCCAGCTGAAGTACACCCATGACGTGTCCTTGCAGGAGGCCACGGCCCAGGAGCTGCATGAGGCGCTGGGTCAGGCGGTGATGATGGCGATTTCTGAAAATTGGAATAATGCCAAGCATACCCGCATGCATTACCGGAAGGCCTACTACATCTCTGCGGAGTATCTGATCGGACGGCTGGTGTACTCCAACCTGTATAATCTGGGTATTCTGGACGAAATGAAGCAGCTTTTCGCGGAAAAGGGCGTTGATCTGGCTGTGCTGGAAGATGTGGAGGACGCAGCTCTCGGCAACGGCGGCCTGGGTCGTCTTGCCGCCTGCTTCTTAGATAGCGCAGCTTCCACTAACATTCCCTTGTCCGGTTACGGTCTGCGGTATAAGTTCGGTCTGTTTAAGCAAAGCTTTGATGAGCACGGAAGCCAGAAGGAAAACGCCGATGACTGGTCTAAGTATGGCGATCCCTGGTCTTACCGCCGCTATAACCATACCGTTAAGGTTAAATTCCCTGACCATACGGTTCTGGCTGTTCCTTATGATGTGCCGATCATTGGCTACGGTACAGATAACATCAACACCCTGCGTCTGTGGCAGTGTGAGGCAGAGGAAGAGCTGGACTTCAACGCCTTCAACGATCAGGACTACCTGCGGGCCCTGACCCAGAAGAACAAGGCGGAGGATATTACCCGTGTTCTGTATCCCAATGACTCTACCTGGGAGGGTAAGCGCCTGCGCATTAAGCAGCAGTATGTGCTCAGTTCTGCCTCCCTGCAGGATATGCTCCGGGTCTATAAGTCCTCCCATGGCAGCGATCTGAGCCATTTTGCCGAGTACTATGCGGTGCAGCTGAACGATACCCATCCCGCCATGTCCATCCCGGAGCTGATCCGGCTGCTGATGGCAGAGGGTATGGATTTTGACCAGAGCTTCCAGGTCGCCCAGAAGACCTTCTCTTACACCAACCATACCGTTTTGGGCGAGGCGCTGGAGAAGTGGGATCTGGAGCTGCTGCGCAGTGTCGTCCCGGAAATTGTGGATATCATTCTGCGGATCGATGCCAGGCTTAAGAGCGAGCACCCGAACCTGTTCATTGTGCGGGATAACACCGCCCATATGGCGAACCTGAGTATCTATGTCGGCTCCTATGTCAACGGCGTTGCAGAGATCCACAGCCAGATCCTTAAAGACGATGTGTTCCATGCCTGGTATGAGGCATTCCCGGAGCGCTTCCAGAATAAGACCAACGGTGTCACACCCCGCCGCTGGATGGGCCTTTGCAACCCCGAGTTGACCCAGATGATCAAGTACCGCATCGGCAGCGATTTCCTGAAGGATCTGGATCGGCTGGAAAAGCTGAAGCCCATGATCGATGACGATATGGTGATCCAGTTTAATTCCATCAAGCGCCAGAAGAAGGAACAGCTGTGCAAGGTGATTGCAGAAAAAGAAGGCGTGCAGCTGAACCCTGACTTCATCTTTGATGTGCAGGTCAAGCGGCTGCATGAGTATAAGCGGCAGCTGCTGAATGCTCTGAGCATTGTAGATATCTATTTCCGGCTGAAAGAAGGCAGCTTGCCCAATTTCCATCCCACAGCCTTCATTTTCGGTGCGAAATCGGCTCCCGGCTATGCCCGGGCAAAGGCGATCATCCGCTATATCAACCGAATCGCCAAGAGGATCAACAGCGATCCTGCGGTTTCTGATAAGCTGAAGGTGGTCTTCGTCCAGAACTATAACTGTTCCTATGCCGAGTATATTATTCCCGCCGCGGATATCTCTGAGCAGATCTCTCCTGCCGGCACGGAAGCCTCCGGTACCGGTAATATGAAGCTGATGCTCAATGGCGCAGTGACCCTGGGTACTTTGGACGGTGCCAATGTGGAAATTGCCAAGGAAGCTGGCATCGAAAACGAGTATATCTTCGGTCATACGGTGGAGCAGATCAATGCCGCCAAGGGCGACTACTATGCCCGGGGCATCTATGATGTCAATGACCGCCTGCGCCGGGCTATCAACACCTTGGTGGACGGTACCGTTCCCACAGATGACGATCAGCGGGGCCTGTTCCATGCGCTGCTGGACGGCGCGTCCTGGCATAAGGCAGACCATTACTTCCTGCTGCTGGACTATGCTTCCTATCTGGATGCCAAGCTGAAAGCAAACGAAGACTATGCGGACCGTTTGGGCTTTGGCCGCAAGTGCCTGATGAACATTGCCTCCGGCGCAAAGTTCTCTTCTGACCGCACCATTCGCCAGTATGCCGAGGAGATCTGGCACGTGGAGCCTACTCAGTTTTAATCAGCGCATATAGAAAACCCCTGGGGGTCTCAGACCCCCAGGGGTTAATATTTAGCCTTCTTCGACTACAATTTCTTTCAGTGTTAAACCGGGATTGCGGCGGCAGATAAAGTCGATGGCCCAAAAGCTGGAAAATACCAGCAGGCTTCTGCCACGGTAGTCCTCTAAAAGCTCCGCATCGCTGCCCAAATTCAGATCACTGAGGTCGCCGGGGTAGCTTTCGATCAAGCGGATCTCCTCGTAGGGGAGGCCTTCCATCCGCAGGTCTACGCCGTATTCGTTTTTCATGCGGTACTGGAACACATCAAACTGCAGAGTACCTACAACGCCTACGATCACTTCTTCCATACCCGAATTGGGAACTTTGAAGATCTGGATCGCGCCTTCCTGGGCGATCTGCTCCGTGCCCTTGACAAACTGCTTGCGCTTCATGGAATCCTTGGCGCTGACCCGGCAGAAATGCTCCGGGGCAAAGGTGGGGATGCCGGAGTACAGGAACTTCTTGCCCGGGGCACAGATGGTGTCGCCAATGGCGAATATGCCTGGGTCAAAAACACCGATCACGTCGCCTGCGTAAGCTTCTTCCACAATTTCACGCTCCGCGGCCATCAGCTGCTGGGGCTGGGAAAGCCGCATCTTTCGGCCACCCTGCATGTGGTAGTATTCCGTATCTCTCTGGAACTTGCCGGAGCAGATCCGCATAAAGGCCAGACGGTCCCGGTGGGCTTTGTTCATATTGGCCTGGATCTTGAACACGAAAGCGGAAAAGTCCGGGGAGAAGGCGTCCACGGTGCCGCAGTCGGCAGTTCGGGACAGAGGCGGGGGCGTCAGCTTCAAAAAGGCTTCCAGGAAAGGCTCAATACCGAAGTTTGTCAGGGCAGAGCCGAAGAAAACCGGGGAGAGCTGACCGTTGCGAACAGCCTCCAGATCCATTTCCCGTCCGGCGGAAAGCAGCTCCACATCGTCAATAAGCTGCTGCGCCTTGGCTTCGCTGTCCAGAAGCTGCGCAACCTGGGGATCATAAAGATCGATCTCGGTTTTTTCTGCCTTGGCCTTGCCGTTAAGTCCGGAGAAGAACAGCAGCTGGCTCTTTTCCCGGTCATACACGCCCTGAAAATCCTTGCCGGAGCCAATGGGCCAGTTCATGGCGTAGGTCTCAATGCCCAGCTCCCGTTCCACCTCGTCTAAGAGGTCAAAGGGGTCTTTCGTCTCCCGGTCCATCTTGTTGACAAAGGTGAAAATGGGGATGTGCCGCATGGCGCAGACCTTAAACAGCTTCCGGGTCTGGGGCTCTACGCCCTTGGCACCGTCAATGACCATGACGGCAGAGTCCGCAGCCATTAAGGTGCGGTAGGTATCTTCCGAGAAGTCCTGGTGACCCGGTGTGTCCAGAATGTTGATGCAGAAGCCGCCGTACTGGAACTGCATTACAGAGCTGGTTACGGAAATACCACGCTGCTTCTCGATCTCCATCCAGTCAGAGGTGGCAGCCCGGGAATTCTTCTTTCCCTTGACCACACCTGCCTGGGCGATAGCGCCGCCGTAAAGCAGAAATTTTTCCGTTAAAGTCGTTTTACCGGCGTCGGGGTGGGAAATGATGGCAAAGGTCCGGCGTCGGCTGATCTCTTGAATCAAATCAGACATATCTTATCCTCCGTTTATAATCAAGCATCCTACTGGCGGAGAAACTATGGGGGAGTTAGAAAATACATAATTGCCTCCGGTAAAAGGGAATGAATACATAAAAAATCAATTTATTTTAGCACATTTTCGGCATGTTTACAAGGGAGGAAATGAAAAATCTTCGTAGGTCGAAAGTTATCTTGTAAATTTTGCCGCATCGTGGTACAATAACAAAAGTTTTGGAATTACTATGAGGTGTTATACGATGATTAAAGCTTATTTATTCGATTTTGACGGAACGTTGGTGGATTCCATGCCCACCTTTGTGTCCTGTATGCTGCGGATCTTGGAGGAGAATCAGATCCCCTACGGAGAGGATATTGTCAAGGTCATCACCCCCCTGGGACTTCAGGGTACGGCAATGCACTTTCAGAAGATGGGTCTGAATAAGCCCTTAGATGAGATCATGACCATTATGAAAGACTATATGATGGATGCGTATTTCCATCACATTCCTGCAAAGCCTTACGTCATTGATGTGCTGCGGGAGATGAAGGCTGCCGGGGCGAAGCTGAATATCCTTACCGCCAGCCCCCACATCACCTTGGATGCCTGCCTCAACCGACTGGGAATCTTCGACCTGTTTGACAATGTCTGGTCCTGCGACGATTTCAACACCACCAAGGCCGACCCTGAGATCTATAAGCGGGCAGCGGAGAAAATCGGAGAGCCTGTGGACCAGGTCCTGTTTTTGGATGATAACCTCAATGCCGACATGACTGCTAAAGCCGCCGGTATGCTGGTTTGTGGTGTCTATGACCCGTCTTCTGACGATTATGTGGATGCCATGAAGGCCGCGACAGATTATTATATTTACGATTTCTCTGAGCTGCCGGGGCTTTCTTGCGCGTAGATTATCTGCGTATACGGCGTAAGGAGGGAACGCTTTGGCTGGTACAAAGATAGCAAAGGATTTTACAAAGGGCAATGTTTCCAAGCAGCTTCTGTGGCTTGCGCTGCCGTTTATGGCATCCAACGCCTTGCAGGTGCTATACAGCACTATCGATATGATGGTGGTAGGCGAATATGTGGGCACGCCGGGACTGTCTGCGGTATCCCAAAGCAGTCAGATCCTGAATTTTGCCACCATGGTCTGCCTTGGTTTTTCCAATGCCGGGCAGGTGCTGATCGCTCAGGCCCTGGGCGCGGGGAAACGGAAAGAACAAAATCAGATCATTGGCACATTGTTTTCTGTGATTTTGATTCTGGCGGTGGTTTTGACCGGGGTGTTTTTGGCTGCCCGGAATTGGATCATGGATGTGATGAACATTCCCTCAGAATCCCGGAAATTTGCCTTGGATTATCTGGTTATCTGCGGCATCGGTCTGATCTTCACCGCCGGCTACAATATGGTCAGCGCCGTGCTGCGGGGGATGGGAGATGCCAAACGGCCGTTCCTGTTTATTGGCATCGCAACAGTGGTGAATTTGGCGCTGGACCTGCTGTTTGTGGGCGTTTTTCGCTGGGAAGTGGCAGGTGCGGCCTGGGCCACCATCATTGGTCAGGCAGTATCCTTTGTTTTCTCCCTGGTGTACCTTTACCGGCATAAAGAATCCTTCGGCTTTGATTTTAAGAAGGAAAGCTTTGCCGTTAACCCCAGATACACCAAAATGATCGCGCAGCTGGGAACGCCTATGGCCATCCAATCCGGCTGTATCAACCTTTCTATGCTGTTTGTCAACTCCATGATCAATGAGGTTGGCGTGGTAGCCTCCGCGACCTTTGGCGTGGGTATTCGCATTGATGACATTATCAATAAGATTTCCCAGGGAATCCACTATGCGGCTATGCCCATGATCAGTCAGAATGTTGCAGCCAGGGAGCCGAAACGGGCAACCCGGGTGGTGCATTGGGCGTGGATCTATTCCGGAATCTTAACAGTTGTAGCTATGGCGGCCTATGTACTGCTGGGAAAGCAACTGTTTATGGTTTTCTCGGACGATCCTTTGGTACATGAAATGTCCCGGGATTTTATTCGGGCAATTCTCTATATGTTCCCGGCTTTGGCGGTTATGCGGGGCAGCAGCGCCTTTATCCAGGGCATCGGCAACGCAAAGCTCAGCCTGGTGCTGGCGCTTTTGGACGGTGTGGTGCTGCGGATCGGTTTGAGCTGGCTTCTGGGCATTGTGCTTGACTGGGGCTTCTTTGGCTTTGTGTTGGGCTACGGCCTGGCAGCCTATGGCTGCGCCATTCCCGGTATGGTATATTTCCTTTCCGGCGTGTGGAAAAAACAGAAAGTTTTGGCGGATGAAATATAAATGCCTTTTCAAACAGATTTTCTTATGTTATAATACCGGGAGTAGAAAGATAAGGAGAAAAATAATGACTATTACAGAAGATATTCGTTATGTAGGTGTTAACGACCATGCGGTAGACCTCTTTGAAGGGCAGTATGTTGTGCCGAACGGCATGGCCTATAATTCTTATGTAATTCTGGATGAGAAGACCGCCGTTATGGATACGGTGGATATTCATTTTACGCAGCCGTGGCTGGAAAATATCCGCGCCGTGCTGGGTGACCGGCAGCCGGATTATCTGGTGGTGCAGCATATGGAGCCAGACCACTCTGCCAATATTGCCAATTTTCTGAGAGCTTATCCCCAGGCTGTGGTGGTGGCTTCCGCCAAGGCCTTTGCCATGATGAAGAACTATTTCGGCGATGACTATGAAGACCGCCGGATCGTGGTGGGAGAAGGGGACACCCTGACCCTTGGTAAGCACACCTTGACCTTTGTTACCGCACCTATGGTTCACTGGCCGGAAGTGATTGTGACTTACGATTCCTATGATAAGGTGCTGTTTTCCGCTGACGGATTTGGCAAGTTCGGCGCGTTGGATGTGGAAGAGGACTGGGCCTGCGAAGCCCGCCGTTACTATATCGGCATCGTAGGCAAGTATGGCGCGCAGGTGCAGGCGTTGCTGAAAAAGGCTGCCGGCTTGGATATTTCCATTATTTGCCCTCTTCACGGCCCGGTGCTGACAGAGAATCTGGGATACTACATAAATCTCTATGATATCTGGTCTTCTTACCGTCCGGAGGATAAGGGCGTGGTGATCGCCTACACATCTGTTTACGGCAACACCAAGGCGGCGGCAGAGCTGCTGGCCCAGAAGCTGACGGAGGGCGGCGCCAAGGTAACACTGACAGACCTGGCCCGCTGCGATATGGCAGAAGCGGTGGAAGATGCTTTCCGCTATGATAAGCTGGTGCTGGCGACCACCACCTACAATGCGGATGTTTTCCCCTTTATGAAGGAATTTATCCACCATCTGACGGAGCGGAATTTCCAAAACCGCACGGTCGCTCTGATGGAAAGCGGCTCTTGGGCTCCTATGGCGGCAAAGGTCATGACCAAAATGCTGGAGGGCAGCAAAGATCTTACCTTTGCAGAAACCGCCGTGAAGATCCAGTGCGCCCTGAATGATGAAAGCCGAGCGCAGATCGAAGCGCTGGCCCGGGAACTGTTGGCATAAATCAGCCTGTCCATGCTTAGAATAAGTGTGACATTGTCACAGATGTTGCCAAAGCAATTTGATATCCTGTAAGCACAGAATAAAAACTGGAGGTAATGATCATGAAACATGTATGCGATGTATGCGGCTGGGTCTACGACGAGGCAGAGGGTTATCCCGAGGGCGGTATTGCCCCCGGTACGGCCTGGGAGAATGTTCCTGAGGATTTTGAATGTCCCCTGTGCAGCGTAGGCAAGGACATGTTCTCTCAGGAATGAGACATCCATGTGCAAGAAATCGCCCTCCCCATTTAAACGGGGAGGGCGATTTCTTGCGCAAATTACGCTTGTTCGTCTTTTCATTACTGCAGATCCTGCAAGTCTGCGGCAGTCATATCAAAATCATTGTTTAGATTCTCCACTGCCAAATCATTATCGATGGCAGGGAAAGCGGCGGGGATCTTGGATTCCGCTGCATGGGGAACGCCGTGATAAACCTTGCCGACTGCCCCTGCGATCAGGGGGCGCGCTTTTACTTTTCCGCTTTTGGCTTTGCCGCTGATCTCCGGAACCGGAGACGGTTCTTTTTTGTCATGCCTGGTGTAGTAGTGTTTCATGCCTTGTTTCGCCACAATTTTTCACCTCGGTTTTAGTATAAGTCAAATGAATGTACTTACGCAGGAAACAAAAGTAATTGTAGGAAAAGCAAAAACTTCAACAAATGCTACACAATATCCAATGAAAGCCTTGAAAATTTGTTACGAATTTGTTAAACTGGCTATGTATAACTACAGTTCCACTTTTAGGAGGATTATTTATGCGGACGAGTAAAAAATATTCCAATTTTAACAGGGTGTTGGCGCTTTTCCTTTCAGTCGTGATGCTGCTTATGCAGGCGCCGATGGGTGTTTTCGCTGTTGACGCGTCCGTGGAAGAGACTGTGAAGCCTACAGGTGTTTTGGAGCTTGACAGCAGCGTGACGGTAGAGTCTGAAACACTGTTTGCTTTCACGCCAGAAGAAAGCGGTGTATACTGCTTCTATTCCACCTCGGGAGAAGACACCGATCCAAAAATGCGGCTGCTGGATGAGAACAAAAAGCAGCTTGCCCAGGATGACGATGGCGGTGAGGGGCTGAATTTTGAGCTTCATTATGAGCTGACCGCCGGCACTACTTATTATGTGGAAGCGGGGGCGTATTCCAATCGATACCCTTACACCTTGACGGTGGAAGCGAGTGATTTAGCCAGCATTGAAATCGTTTCCATCCCCACTTTTGAGGTGGAAGAATACGATATGCTCAATGGCCACTTTACAACGGTTTATCAGGATGAAATCGTTGACCGCTATTTCGTATATTATCCCTATGAAGCAATGTATCAAGCGGTCATCAAGGTAAATTATAAGAACGGCACCAGCGAGGAGGTGGCGTTCTATGATGAGGATAAAGAGTGGACCGGCATATCCATGGATTGGGATTTTTATAACGATCCTTGGACGGTCGGCAGTGATAATCACTACTATATTACCTACAAGGGCATGAAAGCCCTGGCAAATGCCACGGTAGTCGCGTCTCCTGTAACCAATATCGAACTGGTATCCATTGAGAACACTGAGTTTGTGGAACTGGATGAAAGTACCGGCTATTGGTCTAATTACTATCAAGATCTGGAACTGGATGAAGAATATTTTTGCTATGCTACGGAAGCTATGCTTCCGTCTATCAAATTATCTGTCACTTATGCCGACGGCTCTACCGAACAGGTTTCTTACCTCAATGACAAAGAGGAAACTACCGGTATTCGCATTTACAGTGACCAGTACCAGCAGCCCTGGTCGGTAGGCGAAAATGAGTTTGAAATTTGGTATAAAGGCGCTTGCGTTACCGCAACGGCAACGGTGGTGGAAAGCGATGTGGAAAGTATTCGCGTGATTGCAGGCGGTAGTTTCGAATATACCGAATTTGATACATCCTGCGGTTATTGGATGGGAGAGGAAGCATTTTATTACTATCCTGACCGGTTTATGCAGGACATCGTTTTAGAAGTTACCTATACGGACGGTTCTACAGAAGAAATTGCGGCTATGGAAGAAAATAGCGGGGTAGTGTATCGTGATACCCAGCATGATACGCCGTGGACGGTGGATGGGGATAACGAACTGCGCATTTCCTATAAGGGCGTATCCACCACCGCTCATGTAACGGTCAAGCCCGGTATCGTGGAAAGCATTTCTATAGAAAATGTGGTAGTTACCGAGGGTACCCACGGCTCCTGGTGGGGACAAGAGCTGCCTGACGGGAGCAAGGATACTTGGTACCATTATGATATCTTTGCCGAGAATATCACGGTTACTTTGTCTGATGGCACCACCCTCCGGGGTAACCAGGAGCACATCTGGGAGCAACTGGGTGTCAGCGTTACATTTAACTCCGAAAGCTATCAGCATTATGAAGGGCAATGGGGCGTAGGCGAATATAAGGTCACGGCTTCTCTCATGGGCAAGAAAACAGAGTTCTTGTTTGTCATCGTGGAGTCGGATGTTGTAAACATTTCTGTTTCCAATGTCGAACTGCAACAGAATCAAAACGGAAATTGGCGGGATGGCTATTGGGACAATAACGGCGAATGGGTAGAAGCAGAGTGGTTCTATTACCTGCCTCAACAGCTGGCGCAGATCACCGTTACTTTTAAAGACGATACAGTTTTTACCGGTACGATTGACCAGTTGGACATGGAATATGGTATGCGCCCGCAAATTGTAGAAAGTCAAAGCTATCAGAATCAGTGGCAGGCTGGGCAAACCTACACGGCAAAGGTATACCTCTGCGGTAAAAGCGCGGAATTTTCCGTTACCATTGCCGAATCCAATATTACGAGCATTGAGGTCATCGATACACAGGGCTTTGTGTACTATGAAAACGATACCAGCAACGGTGAATGGCATGATGATTTCTTCTGGTATTCAGCCTGGGAGCTGGCAAGCAGGGTGACCATTCGGGTTACTTACAAAGACGGCACGACGGAAGATATTTCGTATTTTGATGAATACGGTAACTATTGTGACATCTCTTATTCCGAAAAACAGTACGAAACACCCTGGACGGTTGGCGGTGAAAACCTGCTTACCATTATGTATGGTGGCGCAAAAACCACTATTTCGGCTGCTGTTCAGCAATCTCCCATTGCCAGCATCGTGGTGGATAGGATTACCCATACCCAGTATACAAACGGCCACTGGAACGAGGACGGTTATTGGGATGAAAATGATAATTGGGTAAGCACGGGGCGATATTACCATTACAGCACCTATCCTCAAAATATCACGATAACCTATACTGACGGCAGAGTGGTCAGCGGCAACCCCGATGAAATTGAAAAGCAAACGGGTATTCGCCCCCAATTCGATGCCCTGCAGGGCGGAGACAGTCCCTGGGGCATCGGCGATCATACCGCCACCCTGACCTTTATGGGTAAAACGGTGGAATATATCATTTCTATCGAGGAATCGAATATTGCCAGCGTAACGGCACCGGATATCACTCATATCGAAGGCACCGGTGGCTGGTGGAATGAATATTATGAAGACGATGCTGTGGCAGGCTACTATTATTACTATAATTGTATGCCGGATGAGATCACGGTTACCTATAAGGATGGATCTTCCATCACCGGTACCCGTGAGGAGATCGGTCAGCAGACGGGTTGGTATCCTGAAATCATGGTAAATCAAGGGCCTGACAACCAATGGGGCGTTGGTACATATTCAGTAACCGTTTCTTATATGGGAGCAACCGGTGAATTTGCGGTTGTTATCAATGCGTCTCCGGTTGCAAGTATTGTGGTAGAGCCTGTTACTTATACGGAATATACCAATGGCGAGTGGAGATACCACTATACCGAGGAAGGGGAACAGCAGTATTACTTCTACCACGTTTATCCGAACAAGGTAACCATTAACTATGCAGATGGCACTACCATCAGCGGTTATCCCTATGAGATCCAGCAACAGACAGGTTATGATGTGAGCATAAGCTTCAACCAAGACTACGATAACCAATGGGGTGTCGGCACTTATACGGCAACGGTCTCGTTTATGGGCAAATCCGCCGAGCTTACGGTGGAAATCCAGGCATCGCCTATTACGAGCATCACGGTGGAACCCTTGTATCTGGAAGAAGGCACCAACGGTTACTGGAGTCAAAACGAATACGGTGAGTACAATTTCTATTATTATTTCAGCCCCCAGAGCATTACGGTAGAATTTACAGACGGCACCCAGTTCACCGGTACTTATGATGCGCTGAATGAACAAGTGGAAGGCCAACTTTCCTTCGGCGCCATGCAGGGGGATGGCTCGTGGGGCGTGGGAACCCATACCGCTACCCTTACGTGTATGGGCACCTCCGTAGAGTATGATATTGTCATCACCCCAACACAGATTGAAAGCGTAACCGTTCTGCCTATTATCGCTGTGGCGGGCGAAGACGGATGGAATAACAGCGAATATTACGATCAAGTCACAGGCAGCTGGCAACAGGGGGAATGGTACGAATACAATGCTTACCCCGAGATGATGATCGTTACCTTCAAAGATGGCTCGGTATTTACCGGCAATCATGAGGACTTTAATGCCCTGGGCTATGTAATGCGCTTAGAGCACGACCAGGAGTATCGTAACCCGTGGGGAACGGGCGTACATCCCGTTACCTTGGTCGGCGTCGGCTTTGGTACTTCCTACGTGGTGGAAATCCTGGAAAAGATTGAAGGCGAACAATTCTCCTATGTGGTGTTGTCCGACGGTACAGCAGCGCTGGTTGGTTATCACGGCTCTGCCGTAGATTTGATCATTCCCAATACCATCGATGGCTACACCGTTACCGTAATTACTTCGTATTTTATAGAGTATTCTGACGTACAGTCTCTGACAATCCCTGCAACGGTGCGGCGCATTGAGAACTATGCATTTGGCTGGAACTATTCCTTGCAAACAGTGAGGATCTATGCAGGTGTAGAGATGATCGGCAAATATGCTTTCGTAGATTGCACCAATTTGGAGAATGTGATCTTCTTCGGTACTGAGCAAGAAGCGGAAAATGCTGTGGTTTTTGCGGGCAACGAGTGCTTGAAAAATGCTCAGTGGCGCTACGCGGCGGAATGTACCGAACACGAATATGACGATGCTTGCGATGCCGAATGTAACATTTGCTACGCGGTGCGCGAACCGGAGCATGCATACGAATGGGTGATCGGTTATCCGGGCAACTGCGTAGAAGCCGGTTGGAAGTATGAGCAATGCACGCTCTGTGAAGCAACCCGCAATCACGATACGGTGATTCCCGCGAAAGGCGAGCACACAAATACGGAATTGCGGGATGAACGGCTGGCAACTTGTAATCAGTATGGTTATACAGGCGACCTGTTCTGCCTCGATTGTCAACAATATGTATCTTACGGTCAATCTATTGATCCTACAGAGCACTTGAATACGGAATTGCTTGATGCAAGACCCGCAACTTGTGGACAATGGGGTTACTCCGGCGATGTTTATTGCCGTGATTGTAACACCTACATCGAAAACGGTGAGCCGATCGAGCCTACGGGTCAGCACCAAAATACCGATGTTACCAATGTGACAGAAGCCACTTGCAGCAGTACGGGCTATACCGGAGACATATATTGCTATGATTGCGGCAACATTTTGGCGTTGGGTGAAGATATTCCCATGAAAGACCATGAAAACACGGAAATCATTGGTGAGCGGGAAGCCACCTGCGGTCAAGCTGGTTACACAGGCGACCTTTACTGTAACGACTGCGGCAATGTTGTGCAATACGGTGAAGAAATCCCCGCTACCGGTAATCACGGCGCATTGACCGTGATCCATACCGCTGCCGCTACTTGTAACAAACCGGGTTATACGGGCGATGTGTTCTGCAATGCTTGTCAGACAGTCGTGCAGTACGGTCAGGAGATTTCCGCTACCGGCAATCACGTGTATGACAACGGCTATGACGCGGATTGTAACGAATGTGGCGCAGTCAGAGAAGTGACCCTAAGACCTGCGGTGTTGTCCCTCAGCGGCGGTACCGCCTATCAGGGCGAAACCATTCGCGTGGACATCAGCATCGACGGCAACACCGGTTTTGCAGGCTTGCAGCTGGGTGTGCTGTATGACGATACCTATTTGACGCTCAAAGATGTGGAAACCCAGATGGAAGATTTCGTTGTCACGGTTGACAAATCCATTGTGTTTGATTCGTTTAAGAACCACACTGCTGACGGCGTGATCGCGACACTTGTGTTTGAAGTCGCGCAAGACGCGCCTATTGGCGAATATAATGTGCAGCTGCGCTTTATGTCCGGTAGCACCGAAGATTTCGAAGCGGTCGTGATGACAGATTCGGCTGCTACGATCAAGGTGGAAAGCGCTGTAGCAGGCGATGCCAATGGCGACGGCGAAGTGGATACTGCCGACCTGGTGATGCTCAGAAGATATCTGGCATCTATGGACCCCGTAACCATGACCAGCGAAATCGCGGTTAAAAAAGGCGCTGACACCAACGATGACGGCGCTATCGATGCTATTGACCTGGCGTTTGTCAGACAGTATCTCGCTTCTATGCCAGTGAGTTGATTCTCTGAAACAAAAGGGAAGGAAAGGAGAAAGTGTATGAAGATAAAACGATGTCTTGCCGCTTTGCTGGTGTGTATATTTATCTTTAATATCTTTCCGCCTGTTGTGTTCGCTGAAAGTCCCGATTTTACCATAGCCGGTGAGGATACCGAGGCGGAGATCGGCACGCAGGCATTAGTGAATATCAATTTGTCTAACAATACGGGTTTTTCGGTCCTGAACCTATATTACACGTATAACGAAGACTATTTCACCTTAAAAGAGGTCAAAAACAAAGCTTGGCCCCTTACGATGATGCATGAGAAAACCACCGTATGGGATGGAAATACCAATTATGAAGCGGACGGCACCTTAGCCACATTGGTGTTTGATGTGGCTGAGGATACTCCCTACGGCACCTATGAGATCGGTATTCATCTGCTTTCTGCTGCCAATACGGATTTGGAGTATGTCTACCCCGTGACGGTCAATGCCACCGTCACGGTGACACCCATTAAGGTGAAGGGGGTTGACATCTTCAATTCCGACATTACCTTGGATGTAGGGGCTATGGAGCAATTGGTTGCTAATGTAACCCCCAACGAGGCGGCGGATAAAAGTGTTGTTTGGCACTCTGCGGATAATTCCGTTGCAACGGTGGACCAAAACGGCGTGGTAACGGGTGTGGGCTACGGCACCACCGAGATCATCGTCACCACCAATGACGGCGGCTATACCGATCGCTGTAAGGTCAGTGTGAATTGCCCCCACCGCTATGCCGGCAAGGTGATAGCCCCTACTTATCTGGAGCACGGGTATACCATCTACACCTGTGAGATATGTGGACATTCCTATAGCGATAACTTTGTAGATCCATTAGAACGCACCCCCATAGACCAGGCAGATATTTCCCTGGAATATACAGAGGCTTTTTATGAAGGTAAACCCTTGGAGCCGCAGGTGTATATTTCCTATCAAGGTGAGCGGCTGGATGCCGCCACCGAATTGAAGGTTACTTACAGCGCAAACGATGGTGTGGGTGTTGGTACGGTTACGGTAGAAGGTATTAACCGTTTTGTAGGTACAGTCACCCTCACCTTTACGGTGACCTATGAAGTGATTCCCGAACCCATCGTCAATGTCAGCGCCATTTCGGATTACGGCAAGATATTGCTTTCCTGGGGACGCTCCAGCGAGGTTGCTACCAACACCTACCGCATTTATCGCGCGGCAGAGGGCGAGGCGCAGTATACGCTGATTAAGACCATTGTTGGCAGAGATACGGTATCCTTCGAGGATGTCACGGTAAAAAAAGGCGTAGCCTACACCTATTATGTGACAGGTGTGGGTGCCTACGGCGCCGAGAGTGAGCCGTCTGTCATCGCAGGCGCCACTGCGCTTGTGGATGTTACAGCTCCCGTGGTGCTGAAGATGTCTCCTGCTGAAAATGCTATTTTGGCAGGCGCTACCACATTTACTGCGGTAGCAGAGGATAATGTGGGCGTTCACAGGGGTTACTACGAATATTCTCTGGACGGAGATAGCTGGAAAGAAATCGGTACAACCTACGATAGCGGATTGTCTATCCGGTTTACAGTGGATTTTGACACAGATGTTACCGTGATGTATATTCGTTTGACTGTGTATGATGCCGAAGGCAATGCCAGCGCACCGAAAATAGCGCAATACGTGGTAGACAATGTAGGCCCCGATAAGGTGACCGGTTTGTCGGCGGTGTCGCTTTCCTCCAAACTGACCCTTTCCTGGAATGATGTAACGGCTGCCGATGCTCAATATTTTATTTTGCAGCAGCAGACAGAGGACGGTTGGCGTGATGTGGCGACCAATATCACCACGCTGGGCTACACCGTTACCGGTTTGACACCCGGCACCACCTATTGTTACCGGGTAGCATGCGTAGACAAGAGAGGAAATGTGGGTACCTATTCTGATGCGTTTTATGCAACCACCGCCGCAGATACGGCTGCGCCGGTCATCACGGAGCAAGGTCCCGCATCCGCCCGGTATAATCATGCCATTACCTATTATGCAACTGCCAGGGATGACAGCGATATTCGGTACATTTACATCGAGGTTTCCACCGACTTAATTCAATGGACACAAATCGACTGTAAGGAATTTACCGCAGCTGCTTCCAAGCAGGAATATACCTCGACTATCGACCTGACGGGTTATGCGGAAGGCAGCCTGTATGTGCGCGCTGTTGCTGAGGACTTTTCGGGAAATCGAAGCAACACCGATGCATCGGCTCCCTATTCAGAGTATATTGTGGACAAGACCGCGCCTGCCGCACCTGAGAATGTGACGGCAAGCGGACAGAACGGTTATATCAGCATTTTCTGGACCATGGGCAAGGAGTCCGATCTGGATACCTATACGGTGTACCGTTCTTTGACCCTGGATGGCGGATATACGCCGGTAAGTTCTTCGCTGACCGCGTTGAGCTATCACGATACCGCAGTGGAAGCGGGTGTGACCTACTTCTACAAAGTGGTCGTATCTGACAGGGCAGGCAACATCAGCGACTATTCTGCGGTTGTTTGGGCTGCTATGAGCGATGATACTCAGAAACCCGAGATTACGAGCATTGGCACCACTTCCAATCAGACGTTCGGTCCGCATATGAATACGATTAGTGTTTCTGCTGTGGATAACAACCACCTTTCCTGTTTGCTGGTGGAATATTGCACCAGCCGGGATTTGGAATACAAAGTATTGCTCAAAACCGAAAATATCGCCGCTTCCTATATCAATACCCAGGTGACCTTGCCTGTGGAAGGATTGACTGACGGTGATGTGATGCATATCCGTGTGAGCGCAGTGGATGTGGCAGGACTTTCCTCCGGCTATATGATGACGAAACTCACATATGACAGCACCGCGCCCGGGGTCACCGACTTGTCTGCAGCGATTCAGGACAATAAAATCACGCTGACCTGGCAAAGCCAGGGCGCGAAGGACCTTTCCGGCTTTAGAGTGTATCGTTCTACTGATGGGGTGACCTATACACTGTTAGGTTACCGTGGGCCTAGCGCCGGCGGCAGCTACACCTTTACCGATACTGTTGCTGCAAAAGAAAGCGCCACCTTTACCTACAAGGTAGAAGCGGTGGACGTGCTGCAAAATGCGGCATCCCAGACTGTAGCGGTGGAATATGTGTATATATACCAAAACACACCGCCCACAGCTGTCATTACCAAGCCTTCCTATATGATGGCTGGTTCTGAAGAGCTCTTTGACGCTTCCGCGTCCAGTGATGATTTGTCCATTCAGAGCTATCATTGGGATTTCGGCGACGGCACGACCTCTGACGAAAAAAAACCGGTGAAAAAGTACGCCAAAGAAGGCACTTATACTGTCACCCTGACCGTAACCGACAACGGCGGTCTTACTGACACCGCACAGGTGCAAGTGGTGGTAGATAAGCAGGATACCCTGGGCGTTTTGAATGTGGCGGTATTGGATGAAAACAACAATCCTGTCCCGTATGTGCCGGTATATTTTGACCTGGGCAGTGGCAATCAGCGGATTGTCAACACCAACGGCAGCGGTATTGCCACCATGAAGCTGTCCCAAGGTACCCATGTGGTAGGTATGTATGCCACCGGTTATCTCCCGGTCAAAAAAGATGTGGTGGTGCTGCAAAATGCCACCAGAACCGTCACCCTTACCACGGTCAAAGAGGAGCTTGTGACCGGTGAATTTGAAATCACCCGTATGACCTTTGATGAGATTGTGGCGGCGGGTATTGATGTGTACGATTCGGCCAACCGCAATGTATACTCTGCCACGGTTCGCGTATTTTACGGTTCAACGCCGCCCATCAGCGTCAGCTATGTGCGTAACGATTCGCAGATTCTGGATTATAAAATCTACGATTACAACGGCAAAGAGGTTGATGAATACGTTAATGATAACGGTGAGACCCGCCACATTGCCGGTGTATCCTATATCGGTGACGGTAGCGGATACGGTGGCGGTGGTGGCGGAGATGCTACCGACATCATTGCCATTATCGATATTCCCGCTGAAGCTTCCTACCTAAAAGAGTTCTTTGATGTAAAGCTGCATATCGTTAACAATGCATTACCCGAATTCACTTTGGTGAATAATGTGGTTACATTAAACGTGCCGGATGGGATGTTCCTGATGGATTCGGTGAGCGGTGGCTATCTGACTTCCCCCACTGTGGAGATCGAAAGTATCCAAGGACAGCAGACCAAGACTCTTGCCTGGGTCCTGCGGGGTGATGTAGCAGGTGAATACGACCTTTCTGCTGACTTTACAGGCACGCTGTCCCTGTTCAATGCGCCGGTAAACACCCGCTTCGAAACCAAAACGCCGATCAAAGTGTACGGTCTGGAGGGTGTTACTTTCCGGGTGCTTACCGCCAGCGAGATTTATAATGAGACACTGTACTTCAACATAGAGCTGGAAAACAATCGGGATATTGATATTTATGCGCCTGCCGCGGGCTTGACGGATAAGATCAAGAATGTTACCGAATCAGTGCTGAATCAAAATCCCAAAGGCGATTTCTATGTGCAGTCTCATGTGCTCAATGTGTACGTCGCCAACGAAAACGGCGCCAAGCAATATGTCCCATTTACCTTTGACGCGAATAACAACGTGATCGCGAAGGTAGACGTGCTGGCGCCCGGTCAAAAGATCGTATATGAGTATGTTGCCTACAACGCCATTGATTATGACGGTGTAGCATACTTCCAAGAAGCTGTGGTTACCGAGTTTGAAGGACTGGCGGAGAACATCGAAGTCGGTTCCTTTGAAAAGCAGCGGTACAGCTTCACCGATTACAGCGAGAAATTGGATGCGATTTTGAGCGGCGGAAACAATGAAACGGTCCAAGGATATCGACATCTTTTGGATGACGATGAGTTCTATTACAGTTCGGCAACCGGCGGTTATTTTGCCGAACAATGTGAGAAATTGTATAAGAGCGCCAATCTGATCCTGAACTTTGATTTAAGCACCCTGACGCAGGAAGAAGAACGGGAGATGATACAGGCGATCATCCTGACCGTTCTGTCAGACAGCAGCGTGGTGCAGCAGTCGGAAGACTTGCTGATGGTGAAATATTCCGAAGCCATCACGGGTGTGGTGGAATCCATCAGAGACGGCATGGTAAGCACCTTCCAAGACAGCGAAAGCACGGTCAAGGATATCACCGATGCCTGCGCGGATATCTTGAAAGACAAACGTGAATTGGCGATCGTGTACCGCACCGAAGGCAGAGATGCTTTCTTGGCGGAGCTTAACAAGCGTATGGCAGGCTATGCATTGGGCATCACCGTGGATGTGGTGGATTATCTGTCCCCGTCGGCGGAAGCTTCCTGCTTTGGCGACCTCTTTGGTGACGCAAAGGATGTTGTAAGCGGATTCTTCAATGCCCTTGCGGAAACGGAACGGGAAGCCTATTACTACGCAGTGCTCAAGAAACAATGCGATTCCCAAATCAGCAAAACCATGCTGTATGCATTGCGCGACGTTCTCAAAGAACAACTGGAAGGCGAAATGGCAGAAGCGGTTTTGAAGAACTTGCTGCCCCTGGGCTCTCCGCTTTCCAGCTTGCCTGATGTGGGCCTTGGCGCGAATACGCTGGCATTCCAGACAGTGGAAAAGATGATTACCCAGTTAGAAAATGACCTGGATACCTTCTATGAAGATATCAATGTGTATCTCAACTTACTGGAAGAAGCCGGCGTGATCGCCGCGGAGAAAATTCTGCAGAAAGTATTTGCTACTGCAATTGGCTCTACCACCTTTGGCGTGATTTCTGCGGCGTTTAATATTGCGGATGCCATCTTCGGTTTCGGTGATTACGTCAAGCAGCAGGACACTTTCGAGATTTATAACGCGCTGAGCGGAGCCTTCTTAGTAGCGCATCTGGACAGCATCAAAACCCGGGGCAGTAACGCAGACTTCAATTCCATGTTGTATCTGCGCGCGCTTTGTGAAATGCGTCTGTCCGGTGAAGCGCAGTATAAGAAATTTATGAGCGATTACATTGACGGCGTGTATTTCCTTCCCATTGATGAAGATATCGTTCTGTATTACATCAATATCGTCAAGGGCACCGGCTATACTTCCTATGACAAATGGGGAGATGACTTGCAGTATAGCGTGGTGCGTCCCCGGGATTTGATTTTCAACATAGAAAGCACACAGATCAATATCCCCAGAGCGCCTGTGGTATCCCTTAACTACGAAACACTCACTACGGAACAAAGTTTTACGGATGAATACGAGTATTGCTTTGCTGACGGTGTGTGGAACACCTGCGACGGCAATCCCATTGCTTTTACCGTGGGCGAAGTGCCTTCGGTGATTCGTGTGCGGAAAGCGGCAGGGGACGAGAATCTGGCGGGGGAAATTACTACCGTTAAGATTTTCGCCCAAAAAGAATTGAGCAAGCTGATCAATGTGAGATTTGACGGCGTGAATTACATAGTCAGCAACCTCTCTTCCGAGTATCGCTATGAAATTCTCTTCGTGGAAGAGCCCGACGCGCCTCTGGATTGGAGCAAGGCAAAATCCTTTGCCGGCTCGGAAAACGTGCTCAAAGGTGTTGCGCAGATGCCGTATGCGGTCATCCGTAGCTGCCACAATGTTACCAAAGGCGAAACGGCGTCCAAACCTCTGACACTGGCGGTATCTTCCAAGTCTCCGTTGGACCTGGTGATCCAGGGTAACGGTACGGTTTCCCAATCGGGTGTTAACGGCTGTTATTATAACGGTGAGCAGATCGACCTGATCGCTACGCCTAATGATAGCGATGAGTTTGACGGTTGGTATGTCAACGGCGTATTAGTCAGCACAGACCGCTATTATATTGCAGAGATGGCAGATGACTTGCAAATTGCTGCGCGCTTTAGCGGAAAAACCATTAGTGACATACAAATCACCGCGCCCCCCAAAAAGATCACCTATTATGAGGGTGAATCCCTTGACCTGAACGGTTTGGAATTGACGGTTAATTATACCAATGCGGCGCCGGTGATGTTCAAGCTGCGTTCTGCTGTCCTTCAAAGCAGCGAAAGCACCCAGAGTATTGCCGAACAGTATACGGCATACTTGAGTTCCAATACGGCAGGTACAGCTACAGTTGTGGTCAATTACGGCGGCCAGATCGCTACCTTTGAAATCGAAATTCTGCACAATACAGTGGAATATGTTCAGAAAGAAGCGACCTGCGGCGCAGAAGGCGTGCATGCAACCTATTGTACTTTGTGCCAGGCTGTTATTGAAGAAACACCCATCGCGCCTACAGGCGATCACCATTATGAGTGGGTCGTGGATGAGGAAGCTACTTGTGGCGCGCCGGGTGTGCAACATGAGGAGTGTACCGGCTGCCATGCTAAGCGCAGCGAGAATACTCCCATTGCTGCAACGGGTGACCACGCCTACGACGATGCTTACGACACCACTTGTAACGGTTGTGATCATGTAAGAGCGGTGGAAAGCATTGCTGTAGCAGATGTTCCCGAAAAGCAGTCCTATTTGGAAGCGAAAGACGCTTTGGATATAACGGGCGGCAAAATTACCCTGACCTACGATGATGGTGCAGTCTACACCATAGATATGACGGATGGCATGGTATCGGGCTTTGACAATACAGAGGTAGGGGAACAGGAACTGCTGGTGACC
This sequence comes from Oscillospiraceae bacterium, assembly GCA_017416325.1. Lineage (GTDB taxonomy): Bacteria > Bacillota > Clostridia > Oscillospirales > Oscillospiraceae > Faecousia. Next base: position 945 of record JAFQCV010000012.1, on the reverse strand, counting down.
TACGGCGGTAAAACAACAACATTTACCGTAAAAATTGAAGCAAAGTCGTTGACACATATTGAGGTAACGACGATGCCCGACAAGCAGTCCTATTTTGAGGAAGAACAATTTGATAAGACCGGTATGGTCGTTATGGCCCATTACAATAATGGAACAAGTGACGAGATTACGGATTATGAGATTGTTATGAACAGTGCAGAGAATGGAACCAAAAATGTCGTGGTTTCCTATGATGAAAAAACGACATCCTTTGAAGTTGCCATTTTGTATACTGTAGTTTTCGAAAACTGGGACGGCACAGTTCTTTCTACCAATACCTACTACTGGGGTGATGAGGTAGAGGTACCTGCCGATCCTACCAAGGAAGCGGACAACACCAATACTTATGCTTTCGCCGGCTGGGATCAGGAGGTGGTGAACTGTGCAGGTGATGCCACCTACAAAGCAACCTATACCTCCACCTACATCAACTACACGGTAAAGTTCCTGGACGAGGATGGCACTCCCATCTCCGAAAAGACCTATCACTGGGGTGATGAGGTAGAGGTACCTGCCGATCCTACCAAGGAAGCGGACAACACCTACACCTACACCTTTGCCGGTTGGGATCAGGAAGTGGTGAACTGTGCAGGTAACGCAACCTACACCGCGACCTATACTTCTACCTATATCAACTACACGGTGAAGTTCCTGGACGAGGATGGCACGCCCATCTCCGAAAAGACCTACCACTGGGGTGATGAGGTAGAGGTACCTGCCGATCCTACCAAGGAAGCGGACAACACTTACACCTACACCTTTGCCGGTTGGGATCAGGAAGTTGTGGATTGTGCAGGCGACGCAACCTACACCGCGACCTATACTTCTACCTATATCAACTACACGGTGAAGTTCCTGGACGAGGATGGCACGCCCATCTCCGAAAAGACCTATCACTGGGGTGAT
>JAFQCV010000048.1 GCA_017416325.1 Oscillospiraceae bacterium | reverse complement strand
TGGCCTTTGATGCCGTTCCGGAGCATTACAGGCAAGCATTTGCAGAACGACTTGCTCAAATGGTGGAAGAAAAGGGCTGCAAGCTGGACACCGGCTTTTTGGCGACACCATACCTGCTGGATGTTCTGGTGCAGATCGGCAGGGAAGATCTGGCAGAGGCTGTGTTCTGGCAGAGTGATGAACCTTCCTGGCTTTATCAGGTGGACATGGGTGCAACGGCCATGTGGGAGAGCTGGTTTAATCTGCGTCCCGGAAAGGACCCCGGGATCACAAGCTTTAACCACTATGCCTTCGGCTGCGTGGATCGCTTTATCCTATCCCATATCTGCGGCATTACAGCGGAGGAACCGGGCTTCCGAAAGATACGAATTGAACCCCATCCAGGTAGGTTACGATACTTAAAACGCAGCCTCCGCTGCCCTTATGGGGAAATTATCATGGAGATCCGGGAGGGTGAGCTTTCGGTTACCATTCCCTGCAATACCACCGCAACCGTGGCGTGGGGAGATGCTGTGCATCAAATTGGCAGCGGAAAATATGCGTTTTTATTATAAAGTGCCAACGGTTGGACTGGCCTGCTATTTAGGGTCATGTGAAGCTGTGGAATATTTCTGCCTGTATTCCACAGGAGTCATACCGTATTTCTGGCGGAATGTTCTCGTGAATTGAGAGGGATTTTGGTATCCCACCTGTTGACAGATCTCATACACCGGAATATCTGAATTTGTAAGCAGATGATGGACAATGCCCATTTTATATTCCTTCAATAAAGATGAAAAGGTTTGGCCTGTCAGCTCCCGAATTCGAGCACTGAGGTAGCTGGGGTTGTAGTGGAAATGACTTGCAGTTTGTTCAAGCGTGGTGGTTTTGTGATTTCGGTAAGCATATTGCATAACCTCCACAATCTGCTTCTGACGCACATTATCAGATACCAGATATTCTGCCGTGTTCTCATAATTTTGCATAAGGTAAGCCAGTAGAACCTGAAAGGAAGCTTCGATAATAATATTGCTGTATTCTTTGCTTGCCTCCTGTTGCCACAGAATGTTCAGCAACATCCGCAAAAATTGATCATCATTTCCCGCATGAAGTGTGACGGCACACTGAAACCATGGCTGCTTTAATGAACGATCCAGATAAGCGGATAGTAGTGTGTTGTTTCGGAGTATGTCAAAAAACAGTCGTTCAAATGTGTCAGCAGTTGCCTTGGCAGTTAGGCAAACACTTTCTCCGCTTGCCTCCAGATAGTGGGTAATGCCGGGAGGAATGATTGTAAAATCCCCCGGTACATGGACAAAGGAATTATTGCCGACCACATGAGTACAGGTTCCGGTAAGAACAAATACCAATTCGAAGAAATCGTGATTATGCGGTGCAATCTTGATATAGCGCATAAGCTGCTGAACGGTAATCGTCTGAGGCTGGGTAACGTAGTATTTAGGAAGGAATTCACCAAGCAATTCTTCCGGACTCAGACTCAGAAACTTATCGACGGTTTGCCGTGAATAATCCTTTGCAAACTGTGTCAGCAGGGAAGACCGGGAATTGTGGTCCATATTATGTAAAAACTGTGGGATATCAATTTGACAGCCGTGCTGTTTGTAAAAGAGCTGTCCGGCGTGTTCATATATTTTAAGTGCTTTTAATTCTTTTAAGTATTGAGCTTCATCCACAAATATCACCATCCTAATTTGTATTATATCACAACAAAGCCAAAAATCAACACATATATATAGCGATGTCTTGATTATTTCTTTTGTTCAGCACTTGCTATATACTTTACTTGTAAGCAAATGTCTATCCCAAGTTAATGACACGCGCTGAAAAAAATATATGGAGGGAAATTATGAAAAAGCTGAGTAAATCTTTGATTAGTCTGCTGCTGGTCGCAGCAATGGTCGTATGCTTCGCTGGCTGCGGCCAGGAACCGGCATCCACCGAACCGGAAGAGGTTCTTGTCAGTATGATCGATATCGGCAGTGGCCTGAACTTGAAGGTCGGTGAAACTGCTACCTTGACTGCTACTGTCAATTTGAAAGCTACCAACAAGAATGTAACATGGGCATCCTCTGATGAGGCTGTCGCAACTGTAGATGCCAGCGGCGTGGTAACTGCTGTTGCTGCAGGCGAAGCAACCATTACCGCGACCGCGGCCGATGGCTCCGGCGTGACTGCGTCCTGCACAGTCACCGTTTCTCAGGTCAGCGAAGCGATCCTGTCTGTTGGACAGGCCGGCGAACTTCCTGCAGAACCTGCTGAAGGCATCACCGGTGATATTACCTTGAATTCCGACGGCACCTGTGCTGTCAATGCCTTCTACGCAAATCTGAATGCGCAGCTTGCTTTTGAAACTACCTATGAGATCATTGACGGCATTCTGACCTTTGCTGCAGATCCTGTGGATGCAACGGTTATGGGCGTGTCCGGCCAGATCGGTACTGCTGCTGAGGTGGCGGGCGATACCGTTGTTATCACCTGTACCGAGGTTAATCAGGGTGTTATCGCTGCACAGTTCATTATGACTGCTGATCAGGCATCTCAGCTGGGCATTACGGTTGGCAGCAAGGTCAATGTGGAAAGCATCTCCGTTCCTGAAAGCAAGACGCTCGCTTCCGGTGCGATGTTCAACATGGCAGAGCTGGTCACTTTTAATCCTGAGAACCCCACTGTCTCTGATATCACCATTACTGTGGACGATGCAGCTTCTCAGGTTGTTTATGTGGACACTACCAACATCTATCCCCTGAAGGCCGGTACTGTTACCATCACCGTTACTTCTGTAGACAATCCCGAGGCAACTGCTTCCATGGTCCTGACCGTTGAAGCCGTGGAACGGCCTGCATTCCTTGCAACCAAATATTTTGAAACCGAAAGAACCTTTGGATGGGCACTGAACAGCTATGTATTCAAGACTGATGGCACTGTAGACATTTTGGACAAGACCGGCGTTCTGCAGGTTCTGGGTTACTATACCTTGTCCGAGGATGGTACACAGCTTACTATGTATGCCCTGAATGAGATTGCTGCAAATCCCGAATTTGTGGGTTATACTTACAACCTGACCAAGCAGGAAGGCAGCGAGCTGCTGCAGTACGATATTGGTGAGCCTCTTGGTGCACCCGGTATGTATTTTGCTCTGGAGCAGACTCAGTGATGATCGCATATGAGAGTCATCCGGAAACGGGTGACTCTTTGAAAAACTAAAATTGCTGTGAGAGGAGAATGGTTGCAGTGAAGAAAATACTGTCCTTTCTTTTGTGTGTTTCCATGATCGCAACTCTGGCGGTGGGGATCTCCGGCTGCGGTAAGCAGGAGGAATCTTCCGGTGGAAGGCACGTTGTCATGACCTATTTTTATGGCGAGAATCTCCCCAAGGACATTGATCTGGTGGAAGCGGCGGTCAATGATTACCTTAAGGAATTGGGATCGGATCTGACTATGGAGTTTTATCCGATTTCCGTCTACAGTCAGAATTATTCCACCATTCTGATGACAGATCCCATTGATCTGATGTGCGTAGCCTTTGGAAGCAGCCCTATCTATTATGCACAGATGGAAATGATCCAGACCATCACCGATGAAGAAATTCAGAAATTCTGTCCCAACATTTTGGAAATGAACGATGAATTCGACATGATGGTACGAAACTCTCAGGGCGAGATCGTTGGCATCTCTACCCGTGAGCTCGGTTTTTATAACGGCGGTGCGTATGTGATCCGCAAGAGCGACCTGAATGCCATTGGACTTGCGGATCAGTATCCTGACGGAACGCCTGTGACGCTGAGCGATTTGGAAATGATCTTCGCTAAGCTGAAGGAAGCATTCCCGGAATCTTATCCGATTGTCAGCAAGATGGACGAATCCTCTCATGCAGTATCTGTTGACCCTCTGGGTAACAATAAGTTTGCCTCCGGCGTGCTGGATTTTTCCACAAACGGAACGGAAAGCACGCAGATCGTCAATTATTATGAGTCCGAGGCATATGTAAATTTCTGCAAGTTTATGGCAAATTGCTATGCCAACGGCTGGATCGATCCGGAGGCCGAAACCAGTACCGTCACCAAGAACGCGGCATTTATCAATGGCGTTGCCCGGGGTGTGTTGCTGGAGGGCCTGCCTTCTCTGCGTGACGATTTTGCTACGCAGGTTGGCGAGGAATGTGTCCGCCTGCAAATCCTGACACCTACTTGTGTACCGCAGCGGGCAGAGGCGATCACCTGGGCGGTTGCCGGTCCCAGTGAAAACAAGCAGGCAGCTTTGGAATTCTTGGATCTGTTCTGGTCCGATGTAAAGTTGATGAATTTGATCCAGTGGGGTATCGAAGGAACACACTTTGAGATTGTTGACGCAGAAAACGGCATTATTCGCTATGCCGACGGCCTGACTGCCGAGACTTCCGGCTTCCGCATGGGCGGTGGCTTCTATGGGGATAAGCGTTATATTTATGTGTATGAATCCACTGTCGATACTTATGAAGAGCAGGTTGCTGCTAAGCAGGAGGAGCGTGCGGCTATGGAAGCTGCATCACAGAATCCATCTCCTGCAGGCAATTTTATCTATGACAGCTCGGCCCATGATGTGACCATCAAAAATATTGAAGCTGTTATTGACCGCTATGCCAATATCATGGCCTTGGGCGGCTATACCGACGAAGTTTATGCAGAGTTTATTGCCGCGCTGAAGGCGGCAGATATTGATACGGTGATCGCAGATAAGCAGGCTCAGCTGGATGCGTATCTGGCAGAGATCAATGGATGACCCACATCTAAGGGCCGTTGCGATTTGCGCAGCGGCCCTTTATGTATCGGAGGCAACAAGAAATGCAAAGAAAAGCAAAAACATTAAGTCAGAACGGAATGTGGAAACGCTCGGTGATCACCTATTTGATGATCCTGCCGGGACTTATCTACTTTATCATAAATAATATTTTGCCTATGTATGGCATTACGCTCGCATTTCGCAATGTGAGCTATAAGCTTGGGCCGCTTAACAGTCCCCTTTATCCGTTAGAGGATCTGTTTGTAAATTTTGAAATGATTTTCAAGCAGGATATTATCGGTATTCTTCTGAGAAATACACTGCTTTACAATGTAGTGTTCATTGTTCTGGACATTGTGATCCCGGTGGCGGTTGCAATTTTGTTCAATGCCATTGAAAGTGAAAGATCAAAGAAAATTTTTCAGACGGCGATCTTACTGCCCAATATCATTTCGTGGGTCATTGTCGGATACATCGGCTACGCTTTTTTAAGTGAGAAAAGTGGCGTCATCAGCCATCTTTTGGGCGTTACTGATTTTTACCACAATCCCATATACTGGCCTTTTATCTTAACGGTTTTTCATCTGTGGAAATGTCTTGGAATGGGTATGGTGATTTATGTTTCTGCCCTTGTAGGTATTGATGCTTCTATGTATGAAGCCGCGAAGTTGGACGGTGCCACATGGTGGCAAAGAACCGTCCATATCACCCTGCCGCACTTGAAGAAGATGATCATCACCATGTTCATTCTGAGCTTGGCCCGCATTATGACCTCCGACTTTGGTCTTTTCTATCAGCTCCCAATGAACAGCTCGTATCTGAAGGATGTGACTCAGACACTGGATGTGTACGTTTTCAACAATCTGGTGGGCAATGACCCCAACATCGGCTTGAATGCAGCCGTAAGTGCGTTCCAGTCTGTGGTAGGCTTTATTCTTGTGATTCTCGCCAACTTTGTGATCAAAAAGGTTGACGATGAAAGTGCTCTGTTCTGAGGAGGTGGCAAAAATGAAAAGAAAGAATGTAACATACGGTAGCGGGATCGTGGAACGGGATGAACAAATTGTGAAGGTAGTCGCCTATATTGTGTTGTCCATACTCTCGATTTTTGCACTGGCACCCTTTATGATCCTCTTTTCGGCATCCATCTCATCGGAAGCAGCTATTGCCAAATATGGATATGGCTTCTTACCGAAGGAATTTAGCCTGGACGCATGGAAATACCTGTGGCAGGCCGCAAAAATCATTTTCCGGGCTTATGGTGTAACGATCATGGTTACCGCTGTTGGCACGGTACTGTCTGTGCTGACTATGTCCATGTTTGCTTACGGCATGATCCAGAAGGTTCGTGGCTTAAAAGTAATTATGGCCATGATGGTTCTGACTATGCTGTTCAACGGCGGCATGGTGTCCAGCTACTATGTTTGGGCAGGCTGGATGGATATCAAAAATTCCATTTTTGCATTACTGTTTCCCAATCTTTTCGCCAGCGCATTCTCTGTCATTTTGATTATGAGCTACTATCGCACCAGTATTCCTCATGAATTGCTGGAGGCAGCCCGAATCGATGGAGCAGGCGAATTCGAAATCTATGTCAAGATCATTCTGCCTCTGTCACTGCCGATCCTTGCAACCATCGGTTTGCTGCAGGCCATTGCCTACTGGAATGACTGGACGAATGGTATGTATTATATTGACGTTCGCCATTCGGAAATGTACAGCATCCAGCTTCTGCTGAATCAGATGAATCAGCAGATCGAATTTATGGCTAACAATCCGGAATTTGCTGCAGAGCTGGGACAGTTAACGATTCCGCAGGAATCTGTCCGCATGGCAATGGCCTTTATTGGCGTGCTGCCGCTGATGATCGCCTTCCCATTCTTCCAGAAATATTTCGCCAAGGGTTTGACTCTGGGCGGTGTAAAAGGATAATCATCAAAAAAGATAGGAGTGAATATAGCCTGCAAAACGGCGATATTCAGATGAACTACAAGAACGGCAAGCACAAAGTTCTGGTGGAAGTGGTTCTGATCGACGAGAACCGGAAGCACAGCCTGAATCAGAGCGACGTCGTGGCACCGAAGGAGCGAGTGCGGTTCATCAAGAATCTGGACCGGCCGATTGTTCAGGTCAAGCCCGGCAAGTACAAGGGCGAGCTGATCATCTCCCGCGGCAGAGTTGCCGAGGTCCGCAAGTGCCGGATAAGGGTTATCGATGAAAAAAACAATAAGAACAGCCGACAATAAATACCAGAATTTTCCGCAAAGACCCAAAATCCTTTTGTAGGTTTTGCAGGCATTACACATGGGAACTCAGAGGCACGGGTAGGAGGTTACCAAATGAAATTACAGGATTACGAAGTGCAGCATATGGCGCGTTTGCGTGAGATTGTGCCGGAATGTATGGTGCTGCTGAAATCTGATGGCAGTTTTCCCTTGACGGCAGCGGGTGATCTTGCGCTCTATGGTAATGCAGCCAGAAAGACTATCAAAGGCGGCACAGGATCCGGTGATGTGAATGTCCGCAGTTTTGTCACAATAGAGGAGGGGCTGGAGAACGCCGGTTTCACGATAACTACCAAAGGCTGGCTGGATGCCTATGATGCTGTTTATGCAGCGGAAAACCGAAAATTCAAGGCTGCTATCAAAGCCCGGATCGCCAGAGAGGGTTTTGGCTCCATCATGCTGGGTATTGGCGCAATTATGACGGAACCGGACTATGATCTTCCTTTGGATGGGGAAGGTGATACAGCAATCTATGTTCTGGGCCGGATCAGCGGCGAGGGCAGCGACCGGACAACCGTGGAAGGTGATTTTCAGATGACCCAAACGGAGATTCGGGACATTCTGAAGCTACAGCGCCGATATCAAAAATTTATGCTGGTGTTGAATGTGGGTGGACCCGTGGATCTGCGTCCTGTTGCAGAGCAGGTGTCCAATATCCTGCTGTTGTCTCAGGTGGGTATGACCATCGGTGATTCTCTGGCAGATGTATTGCTGGGAAAAGCATACCCCAGCGGAAAGCTGACCACCACATGGGCATCATGGGAAGATTACTGCCACGAGGGTGATTTCGGCAACGAGGACGACACACGATACAGAGAAGGCATTTATGTCGGATACCGGTATTTTAACTCTGTGGGAAAGAAACCGTTGTTCCCATTCGGATTCGGTATGGGATATACATCGTTCTCAATCAAAGCGGAGAAAATCTCTGTCCATGCAAGCACGGTAACGGTTGATACATGTGTGACCAATACAGGCAATCACCCGGGAAAGGAAGTTCTCCAGCTATATATCAGCATTCCGGAAGGCAAGCTGCATCAGCCCTATCAGGTGCTGGCAGCATTCGGAAAAACCAGGGAACTGGCGACCGGCGAATCGGAAATACTCCGCTTGTCCTTTGATCTGCGTTCTGTCGCGTGCTTTGACGAAGATACTGCCAGCGACATTCTGGAAAGCGGAAACTATGTACTTCGGCTCGGTAATTCCAGTGATAATACAACTGTTTGCGCAGTGCTGAATCTGGGCGATATGAAAGTAGTTCAACGCTATACCCATATTGGCGGCAAAGCAGACTTTGCTGATTGGATGCCGGAACGTTCTGGCGACGGAGAAACTCCGAAAAACATTCCCGTTTTGACGATTACGGATGTGAAAGAAATTCAAATCATGCCTCCGGAATTGGATCAGAATGCACTGGACTTTGTAAAAAGGCTGACTGATGAAGAGCTGGCATATCTGTGTACCGGCGGTTTCGAAGGAGAAGGCGGCGGCAGCTTTATCGGCAATTCCGGAATTACTGTGGCCGGAGCAGCCGGGGAAACCACAGCGGGATTTGCTCATTTAGGTGTGCCAAATATTGTGATGGCGGATGGTCCTGCAGGACTTCGAATCGCAAGGCAGTATGGTGTGGATGAACAGGGATTGTACACACTAGATAACGGGAGTATGAGTTCCGCTTTCGAGGTTGTGCCCGAGGAAATGCTGAAAGTGTTGGGATTCGGTCTGCCGAAACCGGAACGCAAAGGAAGAATCTATGAGCAGAATTGTACTGCGATCCCCATCGGCACCGCTCTGGCACAAAGCTGGAATACGACTCTTTGTGAGGACTGCGGCGACATTGTCGGCGATGAGATGGAGCGTTTTGGTGTCCACATTTGGCTGGCACCGGCCCTGAACATCCACAGACTGCCGCTATGCGGAAGAAATTTTGAATACTACTCGGAGGATCCTCTGGTTAGCGGAAAAATTGCTGCCGCTGTGACAAGGGGGGTGCAGAAGCATCCGGGACGGGGCGTTGCCATCAAGCATTTTGCGGCCAATAATCAGGAAACGAACCGCTTTCGGACGAACAGCATAGTAAATGAACGGACTTTGCGCGATATCTACCTGAGAGGTTTCCGTATTGTCATTGATGAGGCAGACCCCGCCTCCGTTATGAGCTCGTATAACCTGCTCAACGGTGAACATACCTCTCAGCGGGAAGACCTGCTGGAAACTTTGCTGCGGCAGCAATGGGGATTCCGGGGAATCGTGATGTCCGACTGGGTAGTTCCCGGTTTTGAATCCAAAAAGAAATATCCTTCCTCCTGTTCCAATGGCTGTATCCGTGCGGGAAATGATATTATGATGCCCGGCAGTAAAGTACATTACGAAAATTTGCTGAACGTATTAAACAACGACACCTGTTCTTATCCTTTGACACGGGAGCAGCTTGAAAAATGCGCTGCCAGAATGGTGGCATTCGCATGGACCTATGGGAGAAAATAATATGACTTTATCTACGAAAGAACTGATTCTGAATCAGGAGCGGAATGTAAGCTTAAGCTGTATGCTTCTGCCGGTAGGCGATGACTATGGAAAAATAACCCGGCGCCCTGCTGTGCTGATTCTGCCCGGGGGAGGGTACAGTGTTTGCTCCGACCGGGAGGCGGAAGTGGTTGCTTATCCTTACTTAACCGCTGGGTATCATGCGTTTGTGCTGCGGTATTCCGTAGCAGAGCACAGAACATGGCCCAATCCACTGAATGACTATGAGCATGCCATGGAATTGATCCGGGCCAATGCAGATGAGTGGAATCTGATGCCAGATAAAATTGCAGTGATCGGTTTCTCCGCCGGAGGGCATCTGGCTGCCTGCGCCGCTACCGTGGCTAAGAATAAACCCAATGCTGCCATTTTGGGCTATGCTGCCTTGGAATTGGGCATTGCCCAAGCCTGTCAGCCGGGTACGGAGATCATTGCCCCGGTGGATCACATTGATGGCAATACGTGTCCCTGCTTCCTCTTTGCTGCCCGGGACGATAATGTGGTGCCGATCCAAAATTCTCTCAATTTCCAGAGTCGGCTTGCAAAATTTGGCATCCAATTTGAGTCTCATATCTATGCCTATGGCGGACACGGCTTCTCTACCGGCGCACCGAGTGTAATCGGCACAGGCATATGCGACAGAATTCCTAACTGGGTTAATGACAGCATCGGTTGGCTGGGGGACGTACTGGGATGCCTCACTGCAGATGGTATAGGGAATCCTGTTTGCCCTGCGAAAATAGACGGCAATAACGAAATGGTGTTAAATGTAGACTGCACGCTGGGTTATTTACAGCAGCAGGAGCAGGCGCAAGCGGTTCTTGCTCCCGTGTTCGGGGTGATCGATGCAGTGATCCGGGGGCGGTTTACCAACGTTGAAGGTGCTTATTCGGTTCTGCGTCCTGCAACGCTGCGGTCGTTGATGATCACAATAGGGAAAAGCGGCGAGGACATTGCCAGCCTTGACTGCCTGCTCCGCAAAATTCCCAATAAAAAGGAATAATTTGCCCGATACACATTGGAGGACAAAATGAGTGATATAAAATTACCATACGAATTTCACGATGGCGACAGAAAGATCGTCTTTTCCCGCCATGACTTGCCGCAGCCATGGATCAACTATTTGTCCAATGGCAAGATGCACGCTTTCGTGTCTCAGGCAGGCGGTGGAATGTGCTGGTGGCGTACCCCGATGAATTATCGTATTACCCGCTACCGCTTTTACAATATGCCCATTGACAGCCCCGGCTTCTATATTTACATCCGCATGGCAGATGGCACAGTCTGGTCACCTACCTTCCGTCCCTGCGAAACGAAGCTGGACAAGTGGGAAGCGGCCCACCACCCCGGTTATTCTCAATTTAGTGCGGAAAAAGACGGTCTCCGGGCGGTACTGACTCTGTTTGTTGCACCGGACAGCGATACCCTTGTCTGGGATTTGAAGCTGACCAATCTCATGAGCGAAAAGCTGGAATGTGATGTATTTGCCTACACAGAGTTTTCACAGCTTGTATTCGAAAACGAAACCAAGCTGGGTTACTACTTAAAGTGGAATGTCAGCAATCATTATGACGAAAAGCTGGATTCCATTCTGTACCTGTATACCTCATGGCTGCAGGTGGATGTCGAGAAAGCTCCTGTTATCTACTTTGCTGCATCCGAAAAAGTGGATTCCTTCTGCTGTAACCGGGACCTGTTCTGCGGTAATTACCGGGATGAGCGCAATCCTGTTCAGGTAGAGCAAGGGAGACTGAGTAATACAAACATGGTAGGCGGTGAGCCTTGCGGCGCCTTGCATCACCATGTGGCTTTGGGAGCGAACGGGGAGAAGAAAGTCAGTTATTTCCTTGGCCTTACGCCAGGTGCGCTGCTTGACTACGATGGCGCGGTCAATACCACGGAGCAAACCCTGGCTGCGCTGAGAAGTGAGGGTGAGGTGGAACGGCAGTTTGACAGGAACGCGGATTGGTGGCAGGAGCATCTGGGTGTCTATCAGTGCGAGATTCCCGATGGGGATGCTATGCGGCAGGTCAATACATGGAATCCTGTTCAGAGTGTTGCTACTGCCCGTTACTCCCGATCCATCTCTTCCTCTGCATCCGGAATTCGGGGTGTAGGCTTCCGGGACAGCGCCCAGGATATGCTGGCGCAGGCATACCGCAAGCCGGAATGGGCAAAGGAGATGCTTTTCTATCTGGCATCTCAACAGATGGAGGACGGTCATGCGGTCCATGCCTGCTGGCCGGAGGATGGAAAGCTGCCCCAGGATCTGACCCGGTCCGATGACCATATCTGGATGGTCTATCTTGCTTATGCCATCGCAGCGGAAAGCGGCGATATCTCGTTCTTGAATGAGAAGATTCCGTTCTTAGGGAAAGACTATAAATCTACGGCGAATCCTGTTCCTTTGTGGGATCACTTGATGCGAGGTGTGGAATTCACAGAAAACCATCTGGGTGAACACGATCTTCCCTTGATCCTGTTCTCAGACTGGAATGACCATGTGGGTCCCTTCGGAAGAAAGGGAAAAGGCGAGAGTGTGTTTGTGTCCCAGCAGCATATCTATGCGTTGAAGCAGCTTTCGGAACTTGCCGAACTGCGGGGCGACATGGCATCCGTAGAGCGATTTGCAGAACTGATCGCCAAGCAGGAAAAGGCGCTTGAAAAATACTGCTGGGACGGCAGTTGGTATCTGCGAGGTCTGGATGACGACGGGAAACCCTTCGGCAGCAATAGCTCAGACTATGCAAAAATTTGGGTCAATACCCAGAGTTGGATGGTCATTTCCGGCTCCGGCAGGAAAGAGCAGCATAAGCAGGCCATGGACTCTGTCAATAAATTGATGGACACTGGCATGGGTCTGCTGATCAACACCCCCGGATTACCTGCTGATAAAGCGAATAACTTGCCTGCGGGTTATTCTGAAAACGGCGGCATTTTCTGTCAGGCAAACTGCTGGGCGATCATAGCAGAAGCCCTGCTGGGCCGTGGAAATCGGGCGTGGAAATACTATAATCAACTAATCCCCCACAAGGTGATCCAGCGCATTGGACTGGAAAACTACCGGGGCGAAGCATACGCTTATTCCAGTACCATGCTGGGCCCGGATAACGAGAAGTTTGGACAGGCCTGCGTTTCTCAGGTCACAGGCACGGCGGCATGGATGGATGTGGCTGTTACCCAGTATCTGCTGGGTATCCGACCTGCGCTTAAGGGGCTGGTCATTGATCCCAGCATCCCTGACCATTGGGACGGCTATAAGGTCACAAGAGTGTACCGGGGCTGCAAGCTGAACATTGAAGTAAAGAATCCCAAGAGTGTGCAGCACGGAGTGGAGTGTATTCTCCTTGACGGTGTACAGATCGATGGAAATACCATTCAGCCTGAGCTTCTTATGGGCAGAGATACGGCGAATGTGACCGTGATGATGGGATGAGGAAATCATTATGAATTTGACACTTATGATGATGCGGATCATCCTGTCACTGGGGCGCAGGAAGGCGAGAAAGAAAGCGCCGTGGATCGGAAAGCAGTATTTCGTCAAACGGGAGTGCCTTCCCAAGGTGGAAACCTTCCTTTACGAGCCGGAAGGCAAACCCCGGGGCGCAATGCCGGTGCTGTTCAATATTCACGGCGGTGCATGGGTGGGCGGTGATGCAACCGCTTTGGACACCCAAAGCCAGCAGCTTGCGGATACGTTTTCCTGCTTCGTGGTGAATATCAACTACAAAAAGGTAGATGTAAAAGCGTTTCCCTATCCTCAGGAGGAGGTGCGGGATGTGGTGCTGTATTTTGCTGCCCATGCGGATGAATTTGGATTGGACAAGACCCGCTTCGCAATTATTGGTTACAGTGCCGGCGGTCATCTGGCAGCAAGTGCCGCTTACTTACTGAAGGATTCAACCGTGAAGCTGTCTGTACATATTCCGGTGTACCCCTTCCTTGATTTCCGGGCCTTCGAGCCGGAATCCGGCTTTCTGGACACACAGGACGAAAACTATGAGCGGAATATGAAAATACTGAATGCGGTGTACTTCCGGGGAACGCTATCCAAAAGCGATCCGGTGCTGTCGCCTAACGCGGCAACGGCGGAGCAGCTTCAAGGGCTTTCTCCTGCGGAAATTATCCTCTGCGGGCCGGATTCGCTGTATCAGCAGGGATTGGATTATGAGAAGCTGCTGAACTGTGCAGGGATTCCCTGCTGTCTGAAAGAATTTCCCCATGCGAAACACGGCTTTATGGAAAGTAACTACCCGGAAGTTAGCTATGAGCCGGATGATGAGCAAAGACAGCTTCGGGAAGAATGTATCGCCTACATCAAAGAACGGCTTGCCTACCATTGGGGGCAGGTGGGTGAATAAATATGATTGAAGTATACGACCTGACAACAGAATACAGCCGGTTGCCCAATGCAGTGGATGCGCCCGCTCCACGGTTTGGCTGGAAGATTCGCAGTGACTGCAAGGGTGTGATGCAGAAAAGCTATCGCATTCAGGCGGTCAGCGGAAATGAGATCCTTTGGGACAGCGGTGTGGTGGAATCTGAAGAATGTCGATTCATTCGCTACGGGGGCAAACCTCTGAAAAGCCGCCAGAAGGTCACATGGCAGGTACTGATCACTGCCGTGGACGGTGAAGGAAATATTCTTTCCGTAGAGCGGAAAAAAGCTGACTTTCAAATGGGACTGCTCCATGAAGCCGACTGGATCGGTAAGTGGATCACCACTGGGGAGGATAATTCTTCTCCACGGCCTGCAAGATATCTGCGCCGTAGCTTCAATGTAAAACCCGCACTTGCAGAGGCAAGGATCTATCAAACCGCCCATGGAATTTACGAGAGTTTTATCAACGGCGCTGCAACCGATGTGGATAAATTCAAGCCGGGCTTAACCAGCTACTATTACCGCATTCAGTACCAAACCTATGATATTACTTCGCTTGTCAAAGAGGGCGAGAATCGCTGGAATGTAACTCTCGCAGACGGCTGGTGGAGGGGTTGTACAGGCGGCAGTGTGATCAACAACTGGGGTAGAACGCTGGATTATTTAGGCCAGATCGAGCTCATTTATTCTGATGGTTCTACGGAAATTATCGGCACAGATGAATCCTTTGAAATGACAACAGGCCACTTGCTTGCCTCGGATATGCTCATGGGCGATATCTACGATGCAAGATTGAAATACATCAACTGGCAGCCGGTACGGCTTCTGGAGGGCGACCCGGTGCATTCCGGACTGACAGCTAAGAAAATTGCCAGCAGAAGCGTTCCTGTCCGGGAAATGGAGCGGTTTAGCGCAAAGCCTTTTTGGGATACATCCGGAAATTTGGTTCTGGACTTTGGTCAGAATATTGCAGGCTATGTACGTATGATTCTTAGAAATACGAAAGTGGGCCAAACTGTCAAACTGACTCACGGTGAAACTTTGGATCATAACGGCAGCTTCACCATCGCTAATGTAAACAAAACTACCATGCCTGTATCAGCCTTTCAGGAAGTGACTTACATTTGCAAAGGGGCGGAGGAAGAAATCTACCATCCCTTTTCCTCTATCTTCGGTTTCCGTTATGTAATGGTGGAGGGCTATAAGGGCAAGATCCTGCCCGGCGACTTTACAGCCATCGCCGTATACTCCGCAATGGATGAAACCGGGCGCTTTTCCTGTTCCAATGAACTTATCAATAAACTGGTCAGCAACTCCCTGTGGAGCCAGAAAGGCAACTTCATGGATGTTCCTGTGGACTGTCCTACCAGAGAGCGAAACCCGTGGACGGGTGATGCGCAAATATACGTCCGTACCGCCTGTACCTTTATGAATGTCTATTCCTTCTACGAAAAATGGCTGCAGGATCAAACAATCGAGCAATATGCCAGTGGCAAAGTGGGCATCACCTTTCCGTCCACCAGTTCCGTGCACCATCCCCGGGAAGTTGCGGCAATGAAGAAAATCAATCCTCTGTATGAAATTGCCGGCCCAGACGGTGACGGAAACAAGGGTGAGGACGCAACAGGCTGGGGTGATTCCGCCGCCTGGCTGCCATGGAGTGTATATCAATGGTATGGGGATCGACAGATTCTGGAAAACCAGTATCATACGGCACGGAAATGGCTGGAATTTGAGTTGAGCTGTGCGAAAGACCCCAATCCGTTATACGCGGAATTGCCTCAATATCGAGATGGCTTCGGTCAATACATCTTCGACACCCGGTTCCATTATGGAGAATGGAATGAGGCTTTTGGAATCAGGGAGAAGGTTGCTGTGTACTATGAAAATCCTCCGATCGCCAAAGAGCAAACACCGGAGGATAAGAAAAAAGTCGCCGCCACGGTCAACTATTTCATCGAAATGAAGGCAAAGGCCGGTGACGCAATAACGGCCACGGCTTATATGGCGAGAACGGCACAGAATTTGGCCGATATGGCTGCTGTTTTGGGCAAGATGGAAGATGCATCCCATTATGCCGCTATCGCAAAGAAAGTTCGGGAAGTATATGCCAAATATCTGATTGCGGGAGATGGCACCATTCAGCCGGGACATCAGGCTCCCTATGTCCGAGCGCTGATGATGGATCTGTGCGGCGAAAAGAAAGAAATGGTCCTTCAGCAGCTTCTAAAAGAAATTGAAGCAAATGAATACTGCCTGAACACAGGATTCCTGTCCACGCCCTTTCTTCTGCCTGTTCTGGCAGATAACGGCTATGCAGATGTTGCCTATCGGGTCCTGGAGAATGAGGAGTTGCCCGGTTGGCTGTATCCGGTCAAAAAGGGTTTGACAACCATTCCTGAAAGCTGGGGTGGTGTGGATCTGCTGGAGGATTCGCTGAACCATTACAGCTACGGCGCGGTTTGCGAATTTCTGTTCCAGTATATTGCGGGCATTCGTCCCGAAACTCCCGGGTGGAAGCGTTTTATACTCAAACCCATTCCCGGCGGCAGCTTGACCCATGCAGAAGCAACACAAGTCACACCCTACGGCGCTGTTCGCTCCGCATGGAAGATAGAGGAGGGGAATTTCATTTATGAATGCACCGTACCTACCAACACGACTGCCGCATTGACATTACCGAACGGAGATGCACATCATTTAGTAAGCGGCACATATCAGTTCAGCATCTCCCATGAGCACAATAAAGAGAGGAGACATGTATGAAAACGAGAGTACAAAAGAATGCCGGCTGGCGCACCACAAAGGGTCAGCGGACATGGTATTTCATGGGCCGTATCGGCTGCTATAATCTGCAGGCTTTAGTCCCCGGATTTATGAACCTGTTTTTGATCTTCAACGGTGTGGATCTTGCAATGGTGGCGGCAATCACGCTGATCGTCCGTATCATCGATGTGGCAGACGATGTGATCTTCGGCTATCTGGTGGATAAGATCGACCTGAGGAAAATAAAGTTTTTCGACAAAATCCGGGGAGAGGGGAGGTATCTTCCGTGGATGCGCTGCTTTATGTATCTGTTCCCCTTTGCGATCCTGCTGTTCTTCCTGCTGCCGGCAGGCATTTCCAACGGTATGAAGCTGGTGTGGTTTGCGGTTACCTATCTTCTGTTTGATCTGACATATACTTTGGTGGATGTTCCCATTCAAAGCACTCTGCAGACGCTGTCCGATGTACCAGAGGAGCGGAATCATCTCGTGACAGTTGGCTTTGTAGTCGTGACGGTGGCAGCAATCAGCACGAACCTGATCCAGCAGGTGCTCATCAGTGAGTCTGTGGGTCTGAGCGTTCGGACAATGGCGATCGGCTCGATGATCATTTTTAGTATGATGATGCTGCCAATGCCCTTTAAGATGAAAGAATACAATGCCGAACTGCACAATTCCGCGGTGGAGCAGGAGAAGAATTATACCATCGGGGAAATGTTCCGGGTGGTGCGCAGCAATAAGCCGTACTTGACTATGATCGTATCGCAGCTGATTCCTGCACTGCTTGCTACGGGAACCGGCGTGGGACTGTTCGTCAGCTATTACCTTTACGGAAGTTCCACGGCGATGCTGTTGCCTTCCACAGTGGGTATGGTCCTGGCTGTGATTTTCCAGATGGCAGCACCGAAGCTGAGTAAAAAATTTGGCAATAAGAAACCGCTTGTTGCGGCCTGCGCTGTTATGACATTGTTCAGCTTTGGTATCTTCTTTGCCGGATATCAGAATTTTGGCATGGTTGTTGCCTTTACTCTGCTCAATGCCGGATTTGCAGGATTGGTGACGATGCTAAGAAGCTATATTTTCATGCAGGCAATCGACTATGCCAAATACGTCAACGGACGGGATACAACCGGAATTTTCAATGCCATCAATACCTTCGTTGGTAAGATCACAAACTCTGTGGCTTCCTCTCTGGGATTGTTCCTGCTGAGTCTGTTTGGATGGAAGTCTGTTACCGCCGAGAGTTTTGCGGATCTGGCAGCGCAGGGTATTGAGCAATCTGCCGAGGCCCTGAACGGTTTGTGGACCATCAATGCGCTGATCCCTGCAATCGGTGCGCTTCTTGGCTTGATCGTCATCTGCACCTACAAGTTGACGGACGAGGATGCACGCCTGATGGGACTCTGCAATCTTGGCCAAATCACGCGGGAAGAGTGTGAAGCGCGGCTTTCCAGAAAGTATTGATTCTATGTACATTCCCCGGTTGCCTTACTGGGGAATGTTTTTATGGACACAATAAGTCTGCCTGTGATATACTAATTGCAAAAAAGGTTACACGGGGGGTGATAGAATGGATCGAAGTATTTTGAACAGACTTCAGTGCGTTACGGCGGAGGAACAGGCGATATTGGATGGCCGGACAACCATCGACCGGGAACTGTACATGCAAGGGCAGGGGAGTACCATCAATGCCAGAAAGCTGCTTGCCTCCGGTAAGCTCATCACCATCCGCCCACATACCCGGTTCATCCACTTCCCGGAGCATACCCACGATTATGTGGAAGTGGTGTATATGTGCCGTGGAGAAACGACGCACATTGTCAACGGAAAGTCCATTCGCCTGGAACAGGGAGATCTGCTGTTTTTGAGTCAGAGCTGCACCCATGAGGTTTGTAAGGCAGAAGAAAAGGACATTGCGGTTAATTTCATCGTTCTGCCGGACTTTTTCAATGCCCCGCTGGCTGCTATGGGGGAAGAAGAAACGCCTCTGCGACGCTTTCTGGTGGACTGCCTGTGCGGACGAAATACAGGACCCGGATATCTGCATTTTGATGTTTCCGGGGTAAAACCCATCCAGAATCTCATCGAAAATCTCCTGTGGACCCTGCTGGAGGAAACGCACCAAAAGCGGAAAATGAGCCAGATGACCATGGCGCTGCTGTTTTTGCAGATTACCGGACATACGGAAACCCTGCTGACGGATGCGCAGGAGGACGCGGCGGTATTTCGGGTACTCCGCTACATCGAAACAAACTATGTTGACTGTAGCTTTTCAGAAATTACAGCGCAGCTCCATTATGATCCAAGCTGGCTGTCAAGGGAGATCAAACGAACCACCGGAAAGACCTTTACCCAGCTGGTTCAGGAAAAGCGGCTGGCCCAGGCTGCGTTCCTGCTGAAAAACACGAAGCGGAATGTGTCCGAGATTTCTGTTGCGGTGGGTTATGAGAATATCAGCTATTTCCACCGGATCTTTGCAGATGCCTTCGGCAAGTCCCCCAAACACTACCGGGATGGGGCATAACTGCAACAGAGGATACTTTTTTAGAAATCATACGACCTCCTTTTCTTCTTTTTGCCATGGTATACTGGCATTAGAATGAGAAAAGGAGGTCTTTTTTTGCGATATTATTTGGCAATCGACATCGGCGCATCCTCCGGGCGGCACATAGTGGGCTGGCTGGAGGATGGAGAACTGCGAACAAAAGAGGTCTACCGTTTTCCCAACGGTGTGGAAATGCTGGATGGCCACCTGACATGGAATATCCGAAAGCTCTTTTCCAATGTGGTCATGGGCATCAGGAAGGCATTTGAGGAATTTCCCCAGATCGAAAGCCTGTCCATCGACACCTGGGGTGTGGACTATGTTCTGCTGAAGGGCGATGAAGAAGTCTATCCCTGCCATGCCTACCGGGACAGCCGCACGGAAGCGGTGATCCCGGAGGTCCATGAAAAAGTGCCGTTCTCCAAGCTGTACGGGCATACCGGCTGCCAGTTCCAGCCTTTTAACTCCGTCTATCAGCTCTATGATGACCTGAAAAAGGGCCGCTTAGAGGGTGTGACGGATGTTCTGATGATGCCGGAATACTTAATGTGGAAGCTCTGCGGCGTAAAGGCAAGAGAATACACCAACGCCACCACCATGGGCATGATCAGCTCCGAAACCGGCGAATACGATCTGGAAATCGTGGATGAGCTGGGGCTGCCCCGGCACCTGTTCCCGAAGCTCAGCCAGCCGGGTACCGTCCTGGGCGAGCTTCGCTCCGAAATCGCGGCGGCAGTTGGCGGCAACTGCAAGGTGGTTCTCTGCGCCACACATGACACCGGCTCTGCGGTGGAGGGCATCCCAATGGAGGGCAATCATCCTTATATTTCCTCCGGCACATGGAGCCTGCTGGGAGTCAAGACCCCCAAGCCCATTACCGATGCCGGCAGCGAAAAGGCCAACTACTCCAATGAGGGCGGCGTGGGCTACAACCGCTATCAGAAGAACATCATGGGCATGTGGCTGGTAAACGAGCTGCAGCGGGAGCTTTGCCCGGATACCCCATTCCCGGAAATCGTGAAACTGGCTGAGGAAAGCGCCTGCGACATTCTGGTGGATGCCAATGCGCCGGAATTTCTGGCCCCCAAGAGCATGAAAGCTGCCTTTGACAAGGCAACCGATGGAAAGCTGCAAACGGTCGGCGATTATTTCCGCTGCGCTTACCGCTCTTTGGCCGTCAGCTATCGGCAGGCCATCGACGAGCTGGAATCTAACACAGGACGGAAGTATGAAAAACTCTACATCGTGGGCGGCGGTGCCAAGAATCAGTTCCTGAACCGTCTGACCGCGGAAGCAACCGGGAAAGAAGTCATCGCCCTGCCCATCGAAGCAACGGCACTTGGAAATCTGAAAGTTCAAATGGAGGTTCATTAATATGTCTTACGCAGAAGCAAAAGCCAAATACGCAGCATTGGGTGTCGATACTGACGCTGCTATCGCGAAACTGAAAAACGTTCCTGCTTCCCTGCACTGCTGGCAGGGTGACGATGTGCGCGGCTTCGATACCGATCCCACCAAGCCCCTGACCGGCGGCATCCAGACCACCGGCAATTATCTCGGCCGCGCCAGAACCCCCGAGGAGCTGATGGCAGACCTGGATATGGTCCTGAAGCTCTGCCCCGGCACCAAGAAAATGAACCTCCACGCATCCTATGCCATCTTCGAGGATGGCGACTGGGCAGACCGGGACGCGCTGGAGCCGAAGCATTTCAAGCGTTGGGTGGATTTCTGCAAGGAGCGGGGCCTCGGCTGTGACTTTAACCCCACTTTCTTCTCCCATCCCAAGGCCAACGGCCTGACCCTGTCCTCTCCAGATCCCGAAATTCGCAAGTTCTGGATCGACCACGGCAAGGCCTGCATCCGCATTTCCAACTATCTGGCAGAAGAGCTGGGCCAGCCCTGCGTTATGAACATCTGGACCGGCGACGGCTTCAAGGACATCCCTGCCGACCGTATGGGTCCCCGGGTGCGCTATAAGGAAGCCATCGACGAGATCCTCTCCGAGCCGTTTGATTTCAATAAGGTCAAGCCCTGCGTGGAATCCAAGGTCTTCGGCATCGGCGTGGAGGCCTATACCGTGGGTTCCGCCGAGTTTAGTTTGAGCTATGCCGCCATGAACAAGGAACGCTGCATCCCTCTGATGGACAACGGCCACTACCATCCCACGGAGGTTGTTTCCGACAAGATCCCTGCCCTGCTGGCCTTCTTCCCGGAGATCGCCCTGCACATCACCCGGCCCATCCGCTGGGACTCCGACCATGTGGTGCTGCTGGACGACGAAACCAAGGAGCTGTGCAAGGAAATCGTCCGCTGCGGCGGATTGGAGGGTAGTGTTAAAATTGCGCTGGACTATTTTGACGCCTCCATCAACCGCATTTCCGCCTGGACAGTGGGCTTCCGTAACGTCCAAAAGGCTCTGCTGATGGCCCTCTGCACCCCCGACTTGACCGCCATGCAAAATGCGGACAACTGGACGGAGCTGATGGTCATTCAGGAGGAACTGAAAACCATGCCCTTTGGCGAAATCTGGACCGAATACTGCCGTGTCTGCGGCGCTCCCGCCGACGGCGAGTGGTTCCCGGAAGTCAAGAAGTACGAAGCAGAAGTGTTGTGCAAGAGAGGTTAAGTATGAAGGATATTATGATAGCCCCCTTTGTCTGTGATATGCGAAATATCACGGAAGTTATGTATCGCCTTGGTTGGGATGAACGCAATGGCGGTAACATTAGCTACCTACTGGATGAAAATGTTGTTGGTGAATATCTTGATTTAAGTGCAGTTATCCGTACGATCCCATTAGGTTTCGATGCAACTGAAATTAGCGGGAAAATATTTATTGTCACAGGCACAGGAAAATATTTTAGAAATGTCTATGCTGACCCGGAAAACAACTTGGGCATTGTCCGCATCGGTGCTGACGGCAAGACGGCGGAACTGTTGTGGGGCTATAAGGATGGCGGCAAGTTCACCTCCGAATTCCCCGCCCACCTCATGAGCCATATGTCCCGGCTGAGTGTTGATCCCGAAAACCGGGTGGTCATGCACTGCCATCCCACCTACACCCTTGCTATGAACTACGTCCACGAGCTGGACGAGAAGAAGTTCACCCACACTTTGTGGGAAATGTGTACCGAGTGCATCGTGGTGTTCCCGGATGGCGTGGGCGTGCTGCCATGGATGCTCTGCGGAACCAATTCCATCGGCGAAGCCACCGCTGAAAAGATGAAGGAATTTCGGCTGGTGGTCTGGGGCATGCACGGCATTTACGGCGCAGGCAAGACCATGGACGAGACCTTTGGCCTGATCGAAACGGTGGAAAAGGCGGCGCAGATCTATATGCTTACCGCCCATCTGCCCCGTATCAACACCATCCGGGATGACCAGATGGTGGAGCTGGCTGAATTCTTCGGTGTGAAGTACCGTAGGGATTTTTTGAATCTTTAATTACAAAGATTATGTCGGAAATCATCGCATAAATTATCCGAAAAACCATAAATGCCAGAAAGATAGACGCGGCAGGCGATAGATACGAAATACAATGCCTCGTTTCATCCGCCTCCAACGGAGGTTGGAAAGAGTAATTCCTACATGCGTAATCAAATACGGGCGCAGCCGATTGAGAAGTCAGCTGCGCCTTGTATTTTCTCGACATCGTTCTGTGAGAACCGCTATCAAAATTTAGCGGCTTTGACAGAACGATGTTGCTTTTTCTGTAAGGTTTTTCCGCAATTCCCTCATAAGCAAGGGGAAATAAAGAATTTCTCTGTTTTGCACAATTTTTTTACAGCATTTGCATACAGTATCCGCGCGCCTCCTTCTGAAGTTTGAACCTATCAATATCAAACTTTACTTAAGGAGGTCTGCAATATGGCAGATAAGGAAAAATACTTTATTCCCATTGAAGGGAAACTGATTGAGGTAGAAGAAAATGTGTATGTGGCCTATTACAAGATGGGGCGCCGGGAGCGGTATCTGGAGGAACGGGATCATGCGAACAATGTGTTGTCTTATGACGCGTTGGATCAGAATGGACTCGTGGGACAGGAAATGTTTAAAGATACAGAAAGCGGCAGCTTGGAGGATATGGCTTTGGCAAAGGAACTGAATGATCAACTGCACCGTTGTATTGCCATGCTTCCAAAAGCAGAACGGGAACTGATTCAGGCAATTTATTTCGATGGCATGAGTGACACGGAGTATTCAAAGAGGATCAAAAGATCTCAGCAGATCGTCAGCTACAATCATAAGAAAATCCTGTCGAAGTTAAAAATGTTAATGAAGCTTTTGACAAGTTTTTGAGGATTTTTTGTTAGCGCTACTTGGAAATCGGGAGAGTAATGAAAAGGGTAACCTTTTTGTGAACCTTTCCAAGTGCATATCCAGAAACTGAAATACATCCGTTGGTGTGCCTTGTAAAGATAGAGAATGGGCAGCGACATTGGAGGGAGCGCGAAAATCCACCTGTGCAGATAAACTGCATGAATGCGGCAAGTAAGGTGGGGAGCGGGTCCGACCGTCCAGAAAGCAGATCGTGGCCGATCTGTCTTGCGATGACAGCACCAGCGTTGGTACTCCTGTCCCGAAAGGGGCAGCTCGGAGAGATCCTCGGAGGGGTGAAATACCCGTGATGTGCGGCCAGGCACAGTTTTGGTTTCTGCCCTGAAATGATCAGAGGTCATTTCGTGCCTGGGGAAGTAGTGTCAGGAATACAGGCAAACTATTTACTAATCAAATTTCAGAAGGAACCGCCCTGCCGTTTTTGCGAAAGCACCGGCAGGGCGGTTTTTGCATATTGGAGATTACTATGAGTGTGAATGCAAATTACTGCGGTACTGTGATCCTTCTTCGCAAATTGGTGGAGGGCGGGTACTGCACAAAGAATGAAGCAACCAGGATTGCCGCACTGATTGCAAGGCAGACTGGTGTGAATATAAAATTGCCAATTACTTGACCAATTCATTGTCCATTAGTGTGAATAGCTTTGCGAGAGAGGGTGTGCCATAATGTGTTGCTAACAGGAGGTGGCAACATTGGCAACGGCACAGGACAATCTCGCAAGAAAGCAAATATACATTCCTGCTTTACAATCGGAAGCGGTTGTTCTGCGGGTTGCCGCTTATTGCCGTGTCAGTACCGACTCGGAGGATCAGCTCAACAGCTTTGCTGCCCAGCAGACCCATTACAATGACTATATCAGAAAACACGACAGCTGGCAGTTTGCTGAAGTTTATGCAGACGAGGGCATCACTGGAACTTCTGCTGAAAAGCGGGATGACTTCCAGAGAATGCTGTCTGACTGCCGCAAGGGACGGATTGATAAGATCCTCGTAAAGTCCATATCCCGGTTCGCAAGAAATACGAAAGAGTGCCTTGAATATATCCGGGAACTGAAAGACCTGGGTATCAGCGTATTCTTCGAGGAACACAACATCGACACCCGGATGGTGACCAGCGAAATGCTGACTGCTGTCCTTGCGTCCTGCGCCCAGGCAGAGAGTGAATCCATTTCGAAAAACATGAAGTGGGGCATCCGTACCAGAATGGAAAAGGGTGTCTATACGGCACCGTCCGTGCCATTCGGATACAGGTGGGAGAATGGAAC
>JAFQCV010000011.1 GCA_017416325.1 Oscillospiraceae bacterium | reverse complement strand
GCGATAGTTACGTCAGCAATTTCTTCGCCCTCGGCGTCGAAGTTCTTCTCACAAACGGAGCAGTGCCAGTACTCTACGTTACCGGCTGCGTCGCAAGTGGGTGCATTGGCCTCAACCTTTTCCAGCTCATGGCCGCCGGCGATAGTTACGTCAGCAATTTCTTCGCCCTCGGCGTTGAAGTTTTTCTCACAAA
This sequence comes from Oscillospiraceae bacterium, assembly GCA_017416325.1. Classification (GTDB taxonomy): domain Bacteria; phylum Bacillota; class Clostridia; order Oscillospirales; family Oscillospiraceae; genus Faecousia. Next base: position 36,501 of record JAFQCV010000011.1, on the reverse strand, counting down.
CGGAGCAGTGCCAGTACTCTACGTTACCGTCTGCTTCGCAAGTGGGTGCATTGGCCTCAACCTTTTCCAGGTCATGGTCGCCCTTTACGGTGACGTCAGCAATTTCTTCGCCCTCGGCGTCGAAGTTCTTCTCACAAACGGAGCAGTGCCAGTACTCTACGTTACCGTCTGCTTCGCAGGTAGCGCCGTTTGCATCAACCTTAGTCAGGTCGTGGTCGCCTACTTCGCCTTCTTCAGCGCCGCAGACGGAGCAGGTCTTGGGAGCGGTGCAGGTCGCATCGTTCCAAGCGTGGTCACCGTAGACCAACTCGCCGCACACTGTGCACTCGCCCTGCACTTGACAGGTAGCGCTCTCAGGAGCGGTGTGGCCCTGCTTCGTGCAGTAGTTTGCAGCAACAGTTTCTTCCAGCGTTGCCAGAGCCGCAGGATCGCTGTAGGAAACAGAGATGTTAGATACGGTAACATTATTATCCAATTTGGAGGTATACAGTCTGACACCCTTCAGGGAAGCCGCCATTTTAGTAGTACCGCAGGATACTCTAACATTCTCACATGCATCGATCAGCTTTCCGTTAAGATAATACTTTGCGGAAACTACGGAATCGCGAGAAACTTCTCCATTGGCGTCAGGAGCATAGGTGTACTCTACCCGAACATGGTAGAAACCGCCCACTGTTTCGGACAAAAGCACATCGCTGCTGGTGAATGTACCGGTGCCAGTGCTTACAGCGCTCTGGAAATAGAAATTCCCAGTGGTCTTATCCTTTGTAAAACCGAAAACAAACGCTTCTGTCGGAATAGTTCCGTTCAGCGCAACAAGCTCATCCATCACCTGAATGTTGACACCCATGGTAACATAGCGAACATTCTTACCAACAGATGCATCAAGGGCATAGCCAGCGTTCAGAGAATCGATGTCAATGTCAAGCTCAACAACCGTGGTGTTATTCAGGCTGGGAGTCAGAGAAGACCCGTCCGCTGTCATATAGGAGTTGCCAGCTGTCTCGCCCCCGAATGTAGCGGCATATGCATTATCTTCCACAGCACTTGCAAGATTACCGCTGACGGCAATCTCATATTTTGTATAGTTATTGTTATCAAAGATCAGGTACAAGGTCTGCTCTTCGGCCGTTTCAGTCAGCTTTACCGTCACTGTGTTAACACCGGACTCCAGGCTGGAGACAGCAGCATCCAGTCTGATTCGGTACTCATCAAAATTTGCGGCAAATTCGTTATCAGGGTACTTATCATAAGGATATCTGCTAACGTTCTTGCCGTTTACCTTCAGTTCATAAACCTCATCGGTATTGACTGACAGGTACAGATAGGTCTCGTTCCAGGATGCGCCCATCATCACGCCGTCGGCCAGCTGAACAGTCATGGGATAGCTGTCGGGATTACCGTCCCATTTGATTCCCAAGCCAACGTCTTTATTTTCCCAGACAGCATGCAGATAGGTCTTTCCATCATCTTTAGATGGAGCTGTCGCGGAAGACTGAACGGAGAATAGCCCCGCAGGAGCCAGTCCCACGATCAGCGCAAGCGCCACAAGGAAGGCGCTTACTCTTTTGAATCGCTTCATTTTTTCACACCTCTCAAAAAATTTTTTATAATGCTACGCATCGTCTGCCCGAAACGGCAATGGGCAGGCCTCTGCGTATACAATATATAAAAATTATAACGCGGTAATCCCAGAAAGTAAAGCCAAAAAAGCCCTGTTGAATAACCAAAAAAAGCAGTCGCGTTTTGTGGATATTGTCCAAATCTATTCCAGTATTTACAAAAACTCACAATTCGGGGGTTACATAACAATTTAGCATAGCTTTTACAGCTATCCACACCACCTGGGCAGGCCCCTCCGTAGGGGACGGGTCTCCCGTCCCGCCGTCCACTCACCAACCTCCGTCCTTCTCGTAGGGAACGGATTTATCCGTTCCGCCGTCCACCCACCAACCTCCGTCCTTCTCGTAGGGAACAGATTTATCCGTTCCGCCTTTTCGGAATGTATAAATGCATTCCCTACACCCCCACCGCCATTCCGCAGGGCGGACTCATGAGTCCGCCGACCCGGTTGAATCTACTCCTGCCCTCCCTACGGCCCTCCCGCAGGGGCGAAGTGCGACCCGCAGCGAAACGGCTCCCTTGTGTAAAGGGAGCTGTCATATTGCCGATTTTAGGCAATATGACTGAGGGATTGTCAAGTCCCAAAGCGTTCCAGTCCCCCAAACACTTCTCCCACCATCCTGTCATTGCGAGGGTTTCGTAGAAACCCGTGGCAATCCCCCAAACATTTCTCCCACCTGTCATTTCACTGGGTATATTTTTGGGGCTGTTGCCGTAAAGCAACAGCCCCATTTTGTAAATTATCTCTGGATCGATCTCTTGCGGTCAATGACCAGCACAGCCAGCATCGCTACCGCGCTGATGCACATTGCCATAAGCCATCCGCCGATCACCGTATCATCGCCGGTCTTGGGCGGTACATCGCCCGAATCGCTGACCTCGTTCAAAACATTGGTGAAGGTCAACTGCTCGGCAATAGCCTTGCCGTCCTTTGTCACAGTAAGCACCAGCTCGCCGGTCTCGCCGTTCTGACCGACCACGACCTTGATCTCATGAACCACATTGCTGTAGAGCATGCCGGCCACACTGCCCTTCCGCTCGTACAGGCGATAGGTATAGGTCTTTCCGGCATCTGCGGAGGTGAACTGCAGATCAAACTTTGCCAAGCCGTCAGTACCGGACACAACGCTGACCGTCTTGTTAGCCTCCACACAATAGAGATTAAATGCAAAGCCGTCCAGTCCCATGACCTTATCGGTATTGTTCTGCAGGATCTTTTTCACCGTTATGCTGGTCCCAACATTTGCGGGAGTAAAGATATTGGTGAAGCCGTAGCTCTGAGCAGGCTCGCCGTCAGCGGTAATTTCCGTGGTGGCAACCAGCTCGCCGGCTACATCCTTTACGGTGACGGTCAGAACATATTCGGTGTCATCGTAGGTCACCATGCTGTCCGTTCCGGCAACCTCAGTCAGACCGTACACGTAAGTACCCTCCTGGGTATACTCAATGGCGGTAAAGGTGAACTTGCCATTTGCATCGTTCTTGACAGTTTCCAGCGGCACGCCCTGGGCATCCTTCAGTACGAAGCTGAATTCTCCGGTCTTCAGATCCCGTCCGCCCAGGAAGCTCTTGTTGCCGGCGAAGGTCACCGATGTCTTCTTTGCCTCATAGGTATTGGCGAAGGAGATCTCATCGACCTTTTCATAATGATTATCCTGTCCCAGCTTCTCATAGATAAGCTCCGCTTCCAGCTGGCCCAGCTTGTTGTCGGTAACCTTGACGGTCACTTTATACTTTGCTGTGTCATAGGTCACACCGGGAACATTTTCATTTTGCTCCAGGATGTAGTAGACCGCTTCGGTGGGTTTGTCATAGGTGATGTCAGCGAAGTTGAAGCCGCTTCCATTGTCAGAAACGGTCTCCAGGACCTTGCCTTCCTCGTCCGTCAGAACAAACTTAAACGTGAAGTCATTGAGCGTCTTATCCACCAGGCTGGTCTTGTCGTTGAGCGTCTTGACGCCGTCCTTGTCATTCTTGCCGGTCAGATTCACCGTTACAGGCTGGGCAGAATAGACATTCTTAAAGCTGCCAACATCGTATGTGGTGATCTGCGTTCCGCCCACCTTGGCAATCAGCTGGCCCTCGCCGTTGTCCTCTACCACGATATCCACGGTAATGGTCTTTCCGTCGTAGGCAATGCCGTCCTTCACGGTACCGCCGCCCACCTCGTTGATCTGATAGGTGTAGGTGCCGGGCTTGTCAAAGCTCAGGGCGGAGAAAGTAAACTTGCCAAACCCATTATTGGCAACAGTCTCGGAATACTCCCCCGACTTGGTCAGTTTGAAGCTGAAATCGCCGGGGTTCAGGGTGATGCCGCCTTCCAGCTCCTTGCTGCCGCTGAGAACGATGTTGGTAACCGGCTTCGCCAGATACTCGTTGTGGAATTCAGTCTGGACCGCGTTTCCGGTAACCGGCTGGTCATCATAGCTGATGGCTACCACCAGCTGACCGCCGTTATCGGTGACCGTGACCTGGATCTTATGGGTAGTCCCATCCTTGGTCACGCCCGCCATCTGGGGCGCTTCCTCTGTAATGGTGTACTCGAAGACACCCTCCTTGGTGAAGGGAATATTCGTGAAGGTGAAGCTTCCGTCCGGGGCGTTGGACACGATCTCATACCCGGTTGTGTTGCCCTGTGCCAAAGGCGCGCCGTTCAGCGCGGTAAGCTTGAAGAAGAACTTGCCCGCGGGGGTCGCCATCGCCGCATCATTCATGCCGGGAGTTTTATTGGTCAGGGTCTTATTGCCAACGATGGAAATTGCGGCAGGATCTGCCTCGTAGGTGTTGGCAAAAGCGATCTCATTGACAGTCTCGCTGTTAGGCGTGCCGTCAGGCGCGGTGGTATGCTTTATATAGCTCCACACCGCATGGAGATGACCCACGCCGTCATCGGTAACCTTGACCGTGACTTCGAAAACAGCCGTATCGTAGATAACGCCTTCCACCTGGGTGTTGCTCTCGTGGATGTAGTAGACGTAATCCCCCGGCTCGGTGAATTCGATCTCGGTAAACTTAAACCCGTTCACATCATTGTCAGAAACGGTCTCAATTTCATTTCCAGCCGCGTCGGTCAGGACAAACCGGAAGTCAAAGTCACTTAAGTCCTTATTGCCGGTCTTATCCTCCAGAGTCTTACCGCCCAACTTGCCGTTTTCACCGGTCAGATTGACTTTCACGGACTCGGTCTCATAGCGGTTAAAGAACTGCACGGGAAGCTCGTTGCCGTGGTTATCCTCACTGGTCACATGAGCGACCAACGCGCCGAAGCCGTTGTCCACCACCTCTACCGTAACGGTATAGGTGATCTGAGAATAGTGAACGCCGTTGTGGAAATATTCTCCGTTCTGGCTGGCGATCGGCTGGCCGTTCTTATCCACCATGTCTTCCACGATGGTGTAGACATAGGTGCCGACGGTATCGAACTCCATGAGGTCAAAGGTAACGGTACCGTCTTCCTCATTCCACTTCTGCTGCGGGACGAATGTGGCATCACCGGGCTTGGACATGGTGAAGCGGAACTCGTTAGCTTCCAGATCCCGAATACCGTTCAGGTACTTGTGCGCGGTAAGCCGCACCGGAACCTTTGTTGCCGCATAGCTGTTGACAAAAGCAGCTGTTGTGGCGTTTTCCGTTCCCTGAGGGGTAACCTTTTGGTAGGCCACATTGGCTTCCAGCTTGCCGTCCAGATCGGTGTCTGTTACGGTGACGGTAACCTCGTAGCTGGCGGTGTCATAGGTCACGCCATCTTTCACTGTACCGGCGCCCACCTCTTTGACCGTATACACATAGGTTCCCAGAGTATCAAACCACAGCGCCGCAAAGGAGAAGTCTCCGTTGGCGTCATTGGTGACTCTTTCGGTAGTCCGGTCGGGCTTTGTCAGTTCGAAGGTGAACTCGCCTGCCTTGAGGGTGCGGGTAAACTTTTGCGCGTCCACAAGCAAGGTCTTATCGCCGCGGATGACCACATCGGCAACCGCCTCTGCCTTATAGGTGTTGGTAAATACCGCGCCATTCTGAGAAGCCTGGCCGTCATACAGCACTGTGGCAGACAGCTCGCCCTGGCCGTTATCGGTGACCCGGACGGTCACATTGTGAACGGTTGCATCCTTTCGATAGCCGGGAGCGGCAACCGCTTCCTCGGTAACGGTGTAGGAGTAAGTTCCTACCTTGTCATAGGTGATCTCCGGGAAGCTAAAGGTGCTTCCGGTATTGGTCACCGTTGCGCTGCCGTTGGGCATGGGGGCATTGTCCTTTGCCGCAAGGGTAAAGCGGAACAGTCCGTCCTCTGCCGCCATATCCGTGCTGCTGACACCGGGGGTCTCGTTGCGCACATACTTGGTGCCACGGATCGTCGCGGTAGCCTTGGCAGCTTCATAAGTATTCTTAAATTGGATGGTGTCGCCATTGAGGATGTTGCCTGCTGTCAAGGTGATTCCTTGCGTAGGCTCTGCTTCCCCTTTCTTCCACACCTTAACCTCTGTGATCGACAGCATAGAGCCGCCGGAACCGTTACCCACCTGCTTGACGGTTACCTTGATCCGGTACTCCGAATCATCGATCTCGTAGCCGTTTACACCGTAGGGATTCTCCTTGATCACATAGTAATAGGTCTTTTCCTGTCCGTTATCCGTGTATTCATACGGAATGGACTTGAAAATGATCTGGCCCGCGATGCCGTTTCTCGAGGTTTCCCGCTCTGCCAGGTTCTCGAAATTATGGTCCGCATCGTAGAGGGTAAAGGAAAACTGTCCGTCTTCCAGATCCATTTTCACCTCATTACCCGTAGTAATGTTGTAGAGTTCCTTGTTGGCCTGAATGGTCAGTTTGGTGGAATCCGCAATAAACTCGTTGTTAAACTTCGCTGTGATATTCCACAGCTCCGCTTTGCCGTCGCCATTAGGATCGGTAGGTGCGGCTACCTCCGCATGCTGTACCGGTTCAATGCTCTGGATCTTCAACTGACCGGTCAGATCGTCCACTACGGTAATCTTGAAGTCGTGGAAGGTCCGGTCGTAGATCATGCCAAGGGTCTGCTCCTCCGGGATCACCTCTTCCACACGGAAATAGTGGACACCAACTGTATCCAGAGTCACACCCTTCAGATCGATGGTCGGATTGGGCGCGGCTTCCGTTGCGGTTGTGCCAACGGTATTTCCGTCCACCTTAACTTCGACCCAACCATTGCCGTCGTATTTCTTCAACACAAAATCAAAGGACCAATTGGGATATGTTCCTTTCAGATTCTTATTGACATCGATATCGATCTTCGGCTCTTCGTCTTTCAGAACCACATCCGCAGGAGTATAGGTGTTCTGAATGGCAGCTGCCCGGATATCATTCCTAACGATCGTACCGGTAAAGGTATACTGACCGTCTGCAGCGACATAGCCGGAGTTTGCCCCAAATCCCTGGGGAATCCGGCCAGCATCTACCAATTCTTCCACAGTATACTCTGTACCCTCGGGGATACCGGTCACATTGATCGCCTGACCGTCCAGAATGGAGAAGGTATAGCTTCCGTTTGCATCCAAAGTCTGTGCTTCACCGTCGATATACACCTTCTGGCCGCCCATTCCGGTAAGAGTCAGCTTCACCGGGAACTGCTTGGTGTTGGCCTCAGCAGGCTTGCTGTTCTTCTCATAGGTAACTGTTTTGGTGATCAGTAAAGAGCCATAATACTGGATGGCGTTATAGTAGGTATAAGCCTGGACAGCGTTTTCCTCTACGGTATTGCTGACCTGCTTGCCGGATACCGTTGCGCCGGTAACTGCAGCGATATTGCTAAGGCGATAGCCCTCCGGAACATTTTCCTCGATGGTATAGGTAGCGCCTACGCTCAAGCCGGTAACCGTTACCGTCTCCCCTGCCTTCAAGGTGAGCTCCAGAACTCCGCTATTCAGCGCTTTTTCCGTGCTTACGCCGTTCTGGGTCACAATAACTAAATTATCGCTGTCACCTGTGATCGCAGCTGTGAAGCTGAAGGTCTGCCCCTCGGCGGTCTCACCCTGGACCATATCCTTGGTCAGGGAGAAGCCCTGGGCGGGAGAATAGGTCACGCGGCCGTTATTGCCCATGTAGACCAGCTCATAGTGATGGGAACTATCGCCGTTCACCGCGATATCCACCAGCTGGTGATTGATGGCGAAGAAGCTTCCGGTAATATTGCCGCCCATTTCGGACTTATCCCGATTGTGGTCGTGCATATTCCGGTGCATGGTGCCCTCAGGCACATACCAGGTGTTCGCGCCATCGGTCGGCTGCGCCAGCTCAAGCGCCTTTTCGCTCAGCTCCACATAACGTTCTTCGATAACGGCAGTCACTTCCTCGCCGGGATCTGCCGTTGCGGTATAAACCAGATGCTTGTAGTAATAGGTGCCGTCCGGTCTTCCGCTGCCGGTATAGGGCGTGTAGCTATTTCCGGTTTTCGTATAGATCAGAGCATCCTCCGGGAAGTAGTAATGCTCGTTGTCCTCACCGGGTTCAAAATAAGCATAGGTGATGGCATTTTTACTGGTATCCTGCAGAACCGCGTCACCCATCTTGGGGTGGGTGCTCTCATCTTTCCAGTCTTGCAGGTCTGCGCCCTCCCAGTTCCAGGCGTTTGTATAGAGGTAATAGTTGCCCTGATTATCCTTAGCCTGATAGCCGGGACGAATAAATTCCTCAATATTCTCGGGGGTCAGCTGGCTGTGGACGCCCACCTCATATACCAGGCGGATGGGCTGCGCGGCATTGTAGACGATCTTTGCCGGAGTCGCGGCAGTGATCTCGTCTCCGGCGTCCGCTTCCACAGAGATCTGATAGGTCACAGTGGGCAGCAGGCCCGCGGGGATCCGGAAGGTGACCGTCTGGGGCGTATTCGCCTCAATGGTCCGCTTACCGCTTACCTCGGTGATCTTCTTCGCCACCTGAATGGATACATACAGCAGGTCGGAGGCATGGGCCGTCTGGCTGTCCGTGGTCGCACCCAGCATGCCGTAACAGATGTTGGCATAAACAGCACCCTCAGGGATCGTCGCATCAGGATCGGTATCATCCCAGAAGCCAACCTACTCGCCATTCGCGTTGCCGAACCAGGCAATGTAGTTGCTGAATTCGCCGGTGGCGGAATCGTATCCGATCTGTCCGGCGGCATAAGCCTTGCCCAGCAGATCCCGGGCAATCTCCGTTGCGGTCAGGCTGCCGTTATCCCGGATGCGCAGACGCTCCTTAACCGCCCAAACCAGGTTATCGCCAAGAGCAGTCGGGTTGTCAACAGAGCCAAAAGCACCGTCTTCCATGGCTTCAGCCAGAAGCTCGCCGGTGTAAAGGGTATTGCCGATCAGGATGCCCTCCAGCTCCTTGAACTCCATGCCGGTGCCCAGCTCATCCACAAAGGTGACATAGCCGCCGTTGTTGGTGCCGGTGCCGTCCAGTCTGGTAACATAGTAGCCGGCCTGCAGGCTGATCTCGTTTACGATCCCCTGGAAAGCGGCGCTCAGCTCGCTGGCGTTGCTGGCAGAGAATGCCTTGTTCACAAATTCCCGGCTGTCTTCGGTGACCGTCGCGTCATAGGTGACCGTCACATTGCTATACCCAAACCAAGAATTGTCACTAACCGAGACAGTCATTGTCTTTGTTTGCGCATTGGCAAGAGCCAGAAAATCATCCCAATATTCCTCAATACCGGTGCGCTCCTTGGAGGTATCCAGCACCGCTTCCGCCACTGTTACGGAATTGTTGGAGCTGGAAACGCCCAAACCCAGAGTATAGAAATATGCTGTTGCGGGATGACCGGCGGTGCTGTACTTGTCCGCCATTTTTTCCTTCACATAAGCGGCAGTCAGCTGGGTCACGAAGGCATCGCCGTCGTTGCTGTCATTGCCGGTACCTGTCTCATAGCTGTTGGGAACATTGTTGTAATCATTGGTGGTGAAGGTGGGGGCACCGTCGCTCATCAGAACCATAACCGGCGTTCTCTGATCGGTAACGCTGGCAGTATTGAACTGCTGCCAGGCTCTCCACAGACCGCCCTGGATATAAGTACCGCCGCCGAGGCTGATGGAGGTGGTCACATTCTGATTTACGCCGTTTTTCAAATAAGTGGTGTTGTTGCCCCACCCCGTCCGCGCGGCGCGGATATTGGAATTGGTCAACTCAATGTAATCCACGGAATCGTCCGCAGTGGTCTGGGTGTTCTGGCCCTTGACAACCGGGGTGTACCGATCCAGGGGAAGCAGAACAGAAGCACTGTCGGAATACAGCACCACACCGACCCGGCTCTTTTCATTGCCGGTCAGCAGGGTATGGATCGCGTCATTTGCCGCGGCTACCATGGCGCCAAGCTCCGTAGCGTTCATACTGCCGGAGATATCCAAAACAAAGACGGTATCCGTGGGAGTCGCTCCCTGGCCAACCACCACGCTGTTGGCTGCCAGCGCGGAAAGGGCAACCAGGAAGTTATTTTCCGCTGCCTCCAGCCCCGGAATGTTGCCAAAGACGTTACTGACATTTTGCGCCAGAACAACAGACTTGTCCGTCCAAACGCCGCCGGCATGCTCCGTAGAAATATTCTTCGGGTCAAAGGCGTCCTTCCAGGAGTCCAGGGTGCTGTCATCGGTCTCTGTTATCAGAATACCGTTGTCAGGCATGGCGGCGCTGGCTGTACTCAGCAATCCGAAAGCAGGGATCGCCGACAGGACCAACGCAAGGCTCAGCATCCACGCAAGGATGCGCTTGCCAACAGAATATCTTTTCATAATAAAACCTCCTTGGTTACAAAACCGGGTGGGTGTTCCCGGAAGCAGAGTTTTGATGTTGCTGTACGGATTTTTTTAAGTCGGATCTTCGTCGGTGCTCACATTGGCAGATCCCGATCTCGCCCTGATCACCGGAACAGTGCAGGCAATCGGCACACCACCCGTCTCCCCCATTGCCAGGCTCTGTAGCATAGTGCTCGCAGGCATCCTGGATCCGTGTGATCAGCGGCAGCCCTTCTTCTGTGTAGTGGGGGTCGCTGAGAAAACAGGGGTAGATAGGGATCGGATCTGTGGAATCCCGTTCAGATTCCTTATAATAACCGTAGCGGATGGTAAAACTGTGGCCGCCAACACATACGACCTCGTGAATATCGCCCTCCCGGGGTGTGGTGGTACTCATATGACCTCTCCTTCCGGCATGATTTATAATAACAGTATACAAATATGCTCCGAAGTTTACAACACCCCGGGGGGTACTTTTTGGTATGGTGTTTTGGGTATCTAAACGTAGTGCGCCAGATCACTTCTGCGCAGGCTGCCTGTTTTGTCCATAGCGGTACGCAGAGACTGCTTTACCGTGTTGACCGAGATGTCCAGCCGTTGGGCGATCTCCTTATTGGAAAGACCGTAAGCCGCAAGTCTGGCAGTCTCCCGTTCCCGGGTAGTCAGCGTCTGGGAAAGCTTTCTGCCAAGAATAGTATTGTGCAGATGGACCCACCCCGTATGCAGATGCTTGCTCAGCAGCTTCACCCGCTGGGCGGCAGCGGTATCCTGCAGAACCAACCGCTCGTCCATCAGAAAGTCCAGCTGCATCCGGTACTCCGCCAGGATCATATACAGCTTGTCCGCCAGCGCCTGAGAAATGGCGGTGTCCAGGTGCTGGACAGCCAGCTCGTTGTTGCCCAGGTTATGATACGCCACCGCGCAGATCAGACGCATATAGATCTCAGAGATCAGAGAACCCACTTTTCGGGTCTGGGAGATAAACGGTTCCGCGATCAAAGGAAACATACGCAGCATATTCTGGCTATCCCGCTCGGTCCAGAGACCCACGGCGGATTCATGGCATAAAATGTAAAGATACTTCAGGTAATAATATCTGGCAGCGGGGTAGCTGTCCGCCGGAAGGGGGTCAAAACAGCCCCTGGCAAACCACGCAGGGAACGTGTTGGTGTTAAACAGCTCACTGTCCATGGCCGCGGACCAAAATTCCGTCAAGGACCGGTCCTTTGGATGGTTGCACTTGGCTGTTTGAATACATTCCTTCGCCCGCCGCCACATCTGCTCATTTCCCCGATACATAGCGCACATGGCAATAACGATACCGCAGCCCATTTGCAGATCGTGGCTGCACGGCTGCTCCAGCAGCCGACACGCGGCACCGTATGCGATATCGATATTTCCCTGACAGTAAGCCATCTGCGCTCGGAACAGCTCCGCCGATTCAGGGGTGTCCTGCAGCGCCTGATGTGCCGCGTCGCAGCTGCCTGGGATCTGGTACAGATTGGTAAATACAATTGCCGGGTTCTTTTTCGGCAGCAGCGGCAACGATGTACCCCGCTGCTCCTGCTCCTTGCGGCGGCGGTCCACCGGGCGGTGGGCATCCTTCGGGATCATCCATACACGCCCCCAGCGGACAGCGCCGGAGATCTGTCCGTTTCGGCACAGATCCTGTACTCGCCTGTCCGTGAGTCCCCACTGTTCGCTGGCTTGTTTTGCGGTTATGTATTGCATAGCAGGCCGCCTTTCCTTCGTTGAAACGCAAGATATGTCCGAATATACACCCATTATACTTCGCTCAAACGAAATATGCAAGGAAATTATTTGTAATTCCCCTGCTATTTTCTGATTCCATTTTATACGCACCACAAATACAGGGAGCTGCCCCGATTGGGGTAGCTCCCTGTGTTTTTGCGTTGTTTATAAATCCTACCGGCTATAACTGCCGTTAGGAAAAGGCATATCCGTTACCTCCCTTTAAATGTTGCCGCAGCCTTCACCGCAGTTGCCCCGATGCCGAAGCTGAAGCTCCTGGTTCTTGATGGTAACTGTCGTACAGGGGGCAATGGATTCCGTAATAAAGGTGCTGGAACCAATGACGCAGCCCGCGCCGATCACTGTGTCGCCGCCCAGGATCGCCGCATTGGCATAGATCGTCACATTGTCTTCAATGGTGGGATGCCGCTTCTTCCCCCGGAGACTTTGCCCGCCCCGGGTAGAAAGGCCGCCCAGCGTCACGCCTTGATAGATTTTCACACGCTGACCGATCACAGTGGTCTCACCAATGACGATGCCCGTGCCATGGTCAATAAAGAAGTAGTCTCCGATCACCGCGCCCGGGTGAATATCGATACCGGTAACACTGTGGGCATGCTCCGTCATGATTCGGGGAATCATAGGAACACCCAACACATGAAGCTCATGGGCCAGCCGATACACCGTAATGGCAAACAGGCCCGGATAGGAGAAAATGATCTCCTCGCTGCCGGTGGCAGCCGGGTCACCCTCGTAAGCTGCCTGCAGGTCTGTCTGGACCACCGCCCGGACTCTGGGAATGGTCTGCAAAAACTGGAGACACAGCTCCTTGCCCTGCTCCTCCGCCCGGTCTGCCTGGGTACCGCTGCTTTGCAGCACCAAAGCGATCTGCTGGCTGAGGTTGAAGATCACATCCTCGATCAGCATGGAAAGATTGTGCTTCACATTGTAAATATTATAATTCTTATCCCGGGAATAGCCCGGATACACGATCCGGCGGAGCTTTGCGATCATGTCGATCACCACATCCTTATCCGGATGCCGTTGGAAATCGATCTTATCAATATCCCGTCCGTTTCCGTAGTCCTCCAGGATCGTATCCACAACCGATTCGATCCGCTGTTCGATCGTATGCACGGTGACCATCTCCTTACTGTTTTCCTTGTTTATACCATACCCGGAAAATAAAGTCAATCCAAACACGGCGTTGACATCGCCGCGCCATTTTGTATAATAATAAAAACACATTTCGGAGGTACCATTATGCCTGTTTATACTTCTGTGGAGGCTCTGATCGGTCATACACCGCTGCTGGAGCTGACGAATCTTGAGAAAAAACTGGGACTGAAAGCGCGGCTTTTGGCAAAGCTGGAGGGCTTTAATCCCGGCGGGTCTGCCAAAGATCGGGTGGCGAAAGCCATGCTGGACGCGGCAGAGCAGGCGGGTCTGATCCAGCCGGGCGCTTTGATCATAGAACCCACCTCCGGCAACACCGGCATCGGTCTTGCTTTGGTGGCTGCTGCCCGGGGTTACCGTGCCGTCATCGTCATGCCGGAAAATATGAGCCGGGAACGGCAGCTTCTCATGGCCGCCTACGGCGCAGAGATCGCGCTGAGCCCGGCGAAAGAAGGAATGTCCGGCGCCATCGCCCTGGCGAACCGCCTTGCCGCGGAAAACCCGGGCAGCTTTATTCCCAGTCAGTTTGATAACCCTGCCAATCCCCAGGTTCATTTTGACACCACTGGCCCGGAGATCTGGGCAGACACTGAGGGGCTTGTGGATATCTTTGTAGCAGGCATCGGCACCGGCGGCACCATTACCGGCGCAGGCCGATATCTGAAGCAGCAGGATCCCGGGGTAAAGATCCTTGGCGTAGAACCTGCGGCTTCTCCCCTGCTGAGCAAAGGCGCTGCCGGTCCTCACGGTCTGCAGGGAATCGGCGCCAATTTTGTTCCCAAGGTGTTGGATACCGCGATTTACGACAACATCATCCCGGTCTCCGAGACTGAGGCCTACGAAGCTGCCCGGCTTTTGGGAAGATCCGAAGGCATCCTGGCCGGAATCTCCTCCGGCGCAGCCCTTCACGCAGCCATAGAAGCCGCCAAGCAAGAACAAAACGCCGGAAAAACCATCGTGGTGCTGCTCCCGGACACAGGTGAGCGGTATCTGTCCACCGCACTTTTCCAAGCATAACCGATTGCATTTGTAGGAACTTCCGTTCCTTTCCCTGTCATTGCGAACCAGTGCGCACACTGGTGTGGCAATCCCCATCGTCCCTTAGGCGCAACACTTTGGAGATTGCCACGTCGCTTTGCTCCTCGCAATGACATCCCTTCACCAACAGCATAATATACAGGAGCTGTCTCGTGTGCTTTGAGACAGCTCCTGTTTTTAATCTTCAATTCTGCGGATACGAGCGCCCAAGGAAGTTAGCTTTTCAGCAAAATTCTCATAGCCACGCTCCACATAGTGGACATTCTCCAGCAAAGTAGTTCCCTCTGCCGCCAGGCCGGCGATGACCAACGCAGCGCCTGCCCGCAAATCATGGGCATATACCGTTGCGCCGGCAATAGACTCCGTACCGGTAACGATCGCAGTCTTACCGTTGATCTGAATGTCCGCGCCCATACTCTGCAGCTCGGTACAGTAACCGAAGAAACGGGTTTCATAAACACTTTCCGTCAACCGGCTGACACCGGAAGCCAGAGACATACACACACAGATCTGCGCCTGCATATCCGTGGGGAAGCCGGGATAGGGACGGGTCTTGACGGTAGTGTGCCGCAATCGTCCGTTGCACCGGACACGAACCGCATCGTCATAGTGGATCACTTCCGCGCCCATTTCCTGGAACTTGGAGGTGATACACTCCAGATGCTTGGGAATCACATTGGTGACCAGGACATTTCCTCCGGTGGCCACAGCTGCAGCCAAATATGTACCGGCTTCGATCTGGTCCGGAATAATGGCGTAAGTGCCACCCCGCAGAGACTCAACACCCCGAATCTTCACCGTATCTGTACCGGCACCGGAAACCCGGGCGCCCATCGTGTTCAGGAAGTTCGCCAAGTCAACAATATGTGGCTCTTTCGCAGCATTTTCGATCACCGTTTGACCGGGCAGCAGCACAGATGCCAGCATAATATTGACGGTAGCGCCAACGCTGACCACGTCCAGACTGATCCGGTTGCCCCGCAGTCCGCCAAGTCCTGTTTGCAGATCTACATATTCCTCGGTTTCATCCACAACAGCACCCAGTGCAGCAAAGCCTTTGATATGCTGGTCAATGGGCCGGGCAGCGAAGTTACAGCCGCCGGGGAGCGCCACATGGGCCTTGCCGGCTCTGCCAAGGAGCGCGCCCATCAAATAGTAGCTGGCGCGCATCTGGGTCACCAGTTCCGTATCGGGACGGGTACAGGTCACATTGGTGCAGTCGATCTCCACCACATCCGGCCGGGGGAATTGGACATCCGCCCCCATCTTCTGCAAAATAGAGATCATAATCCGCACATCGGAAATATCGGGTATATTTTCGATACGGCAGGTACCCTTCACCAAAAGGGCCGCGGGAAGGATCGCTACCGCCGCGTTTTTCGCGCCGCTGATGGCAACGCTTCCTTTCAGCGGAACACCGCCGTGAATTTCATATCTGGCCAAGGATAATCCTCTCCTTGCAAATCTTAAATCATAATTGCGCAAACATCATTTGATTACAGTTTGTTAATTATATCACAGATATCGGCTTATGTAAAGGATAATTTCATATGGGTCTGCGAAGTCCCTTGGGATAATGGTTCTTCAAAACAGTTCCGTCGCCTTTCCCCCAACCGAGGGAATAGCCCTCTGCCCGGACAAGGCACCAGCCTTTTTTATGAGAAAGTACAACATCTCCGCTTAAATATTTGCGAATTTCCTGGCTGTCAGCCGAAAAATCCTGCACATTGTTACAGGAACGCAGCCAAAGCGCCAAAGCATGGGCCGGCTCAAACCGATCCTTTTTCACCGTTCCCAGCTCCAGACCGGGACGCAGCACCTTAAGTCCCTTCAGACTCGGCGTATCCTCAGGCACCCAGTAAAGCCCTGTGCCAAAGGTGATCGCCTTGCCTTTCGGAAGCTGGATCCCCAGTTCCCGGGCAAAATCCTGCCACTGCGTTGGCAGCTTTTCTCCCATAAGGGTATCTGCCTCGCAGATGTCCTCCCCTGCGCGCTGCAGTACCGCCGCGAAATGCCCCTCTCCCCGAAGCTTGTGGGGCCACAGACGAAACTGTCCAGGGCCTGCAGGTGTAAACCAAGGGGCGTCCATTTCCACAGGCTGAAAATCCGGATGTTCTGCCAGAAAAGCCGCCACCGTCTGCTCATTCTCCTCCGGAGCAAAGGTGCAGGTGGAATACACCAGCCGTCCGCCGGGACGAACCAGCCGAGCCGCGCAGTGTAGGATCTCCCTCTGCCGCCGGGCGCACATCTGAACCGTCTCCTGGCTCCAGTCCGTCACCGCCGCCTCTTCCTTGCGGAACATCCCCTCTCCGGAGCAAGGGGCATCCACCAGCACCCGGTCAAAAAAGCCTTCCAGCCGTTTTGCCAGATCCTCAGGGTGGGCATTGGTCACCAAGGCATTGGCTATGCCCATCCGCTCCATGTTCCGGGAAAGGATCTTCGCCCGTTTTGGGCTGAATTCATTGCAAAGAAGGAACCCATCCACCCCCAGTTTGCCGGCAATTTGGGTGGATTTACCCCCAGGGGCGGCGCACAGGTCACAGATCCGCTCCCCGGGCTGAGGCTCTAACAGTGTCACAGGCGCCATGGCGCTGGCCTCCTGTAAATAGTATACGCCTGCCTCGTGAAATGGGTGCAGACCCGGACGGGTCTCAGGATCGTAATAATGTCCCATAGGCTCCCAGGGGACCGGCTCTTGCACAAAAGGCAGTGCAGGCGCTTCCCCCTTCAAGGGGTTAAATCGCAGAGCCACCGCCCGGGGCAGCTCCAGGCTTTGGAGAAACTGGGGGTACTCCACCCCCAGCTGCGTCTTGATTCTGTCTAAAAAAGCTTGGGGAAGCATAGCTGTCTCCTTTTCTCCTGTTTATATCTTCTTGACTAACTGGACATAGCCCAGGAGCTCGAAGCCTGCATTGCGGTAGACTTGCATTGCATTTTCATTTTCTTCCTCTGCCTCCAAACGCAGCCGGACAGCCCAGTCCCGGTAACGGTCTTCTACATACCGCAAAAAGCCTGTTCCAAAGCCCTGACCACGAAACTCAGGTTTGATATAGATATCCTCGATCCAGACACACCTGCCGCCCACCTCGGTAGAGTAGCTTTTGGCGATCATACCGTATCCCGCCAATTCTTCCTCCCGGAAAAACACAAAACCTTCCACATAAGGACCGGCTTCTATGGCATCTGCCAGGGTTTTCCGGAGAACCGACTCCTTCGGATGGATCAGCAGCGCATCGGATGCATAGAACACCTTCATCATTTCCAGCACTTTATCAAAATCCTTTTGTTCCACTTGGCGTATCTGCATGCCACTCGCTCCTTTGGTCTTACTTTTCTTCAGTATAGCCCAAGTACCGGGAAAAAGCAAATCAGAATTTCAGGCCACAAGAAACCGGAGCCTGTTCGGCGGACTCATGAGCCCGCCCTACGAGTTCTAACGAGACGGAGTGACAAACGGGAATTTGAAACACTATGTCGCGTAAACGCGGCGCAGGATAACCTGCGCCGCGTTGATATAAAATATTAGTCTTCTTCCTTCTTGGCCTCGTCGATGATCTTCTGCTGGTTGGCCTTGGGAACTTCCTCATAGCGCTCGAACTTCAGCGTGAAAGAGCCTCTTGCCTGGGTCATAGCCCGCAGGTCAATGGCATAGGTGCTCATTTCAGCCATGGGAACCTCAGCCTCAACCACAGTATTGCCGTCCTTGTCGGGGTTCATGCCCATAACACGGCCACGGCGCTTGTTCAGGTCACCGATGACGTCGCCCATGTAGCTGTCGGGAATGGTAACTGCCAGCGCGCCCACAGGCTCCAGCAGAGTGGGCATTGCATTGGGCATAGCTTCCTTGAAGGACAGGATCGCCGCCAGCTTAAATGCCATTTCGTTGGAGTCAACGGGGTGGTAAGAGCCGTCATACAGGGTAGCCTTCAGACCGACCATGGGATAACCCGCCAGAGGTCCTTTCTGAACAGCTTCCTGCAGGCCTTTTTCCACAGCAGGGTTGAAGTTTTTGGGAACAGCGCCGCCAACAACTGCCACATCGAAGATCAGATCATCCTGCTCCTCCTGGGGCTCGAAGCGCACCCAAACGTCACCGAACTGACCGGAGCCGCCGGTCTGCTTCTTATGACGGCCGTGAGCCTCGACCTTCTTCTTGATCTTCTCACGGTAAGCAACCTTCGCGGGACTCAGAACGGCATCTACGCCGAAGCGGGACTTCAGCTTAGCAACCAGCACATCCAGCTGCTGATCGCCCGCACCGGACAGGACCAGCTGATGGGTCTCAGCATTGTTGACCAGTGTGAAGGAGGGATCTTCCTCGTTCAGACGGTTCAGGCCTGTACCGACCTTTTCTTCCTGACCCTTGACCTTCGGGGCAATGGCCATGCTGTAGCAAGGCTCAGCATAGGGGATCTGCTTCAAAGAAACGACCTTTCTGGGATCGCACAGAGTGTCGCCGGTCTTGACCTTGTCCATCTTGCCAATGGCGCCGATGTCGCCGCAGCCCAGCTCCTTGATCTCGGTGTTCTTCTTGCCGCACATACTGTAAAGACGGCCCAGCTTCTCGGTCTCACCGGTACGGGAATTGACCAGAGTGGTATCAGAATTGATCACACCGGACAGAACCTTGATGAAGGAATACTTACCGTACTGGTCGGAAACAGTCTTCCAAACAAATGCAGAGGGAACGCCGCCGGCAGAAACCACAAATTCCTCCACCTTGCCGTCAGCGGTGGTAGCCTTGTGATAGTTGCCCTGCTCGGGGTTAGGAAGCAGATTGACGATATGGTCCATCAGCATCAGGCTGCCCAGACAAGTCACAGCAGAGCCGCAAAGCACAGGGAACAGGCTCAGTTCCTTTACGCCGGTATGCAGGCCGTCCAGCATTTCCCGGTAGGTAAAATCGTCTCCCTCAAAGAAACGGTCCATGAGAGCCTCATCGGTCTCAGCAACAGCTTCCTTCAGCGCATCGTAGAACTCTTCGATCACAGAAGCCTTATCGTCAGGAACCTCGATCTCCACTCTCTTCAGTTTCTGCATCTCGTAGGCGCGCTTATTCAGCACATCGATGATGCCGGTGATCTTCTTGGTGTCATCCCAAATAGGAACGACCACAGGGGCGATCTTGTTGCCGTACTTTTCACGCAGCGCTTCGAAGGTTGCATTGTAGTCGGAGTTTTCCTCATCCACCTTGGATATGTAAATAAAGCGGGGCATATTCCGCTCTTCGCAGTACTTCCATGCCTTCTCAAAACCGACGGTAATGCCGTCCTTGGCAGAAAGAACCAGGATCGCGGCATCCGCGGCACGCAGGGCTTCCATCACCGCGCCGGAGAAATCGAAGCCGCCGGGAGTGTCCAGAACATTGATCTTGGTATTGTGATATTCCAGAGGAACCACAGAAGTAGCAATAGAAATATTGCGGCGGATCTCCTCGGGATCAAAGTCGCAAACGGTGTTGCCGTCGGCATTCTTGCCCATACGGTCAATAGCACCGGTCATATAGAGCAAACTCTCTGCCAAAGCAGACTTACCACTGCCGGAGTGGCCCAGCAGGCAGATATTACGGATCGCGTTAACTGTATACATGAAAATTACTCCTTTCGGGAAGCAACGCCTCCCCCTTACTGTTTGATGCCGCAGCACCACAATAAGGACATTATACACGAAAGCGTGGAAGATTTCAATGCCTATTTTCGTCATTTTTTCGGTTTGTTTCACACTGTGTGCACAAAAGTCCGCCACAGTAAGAACACGCTTTTGTTTCGGAATGATCTGGAATCTAATAAATAACGGAGCGGCACTGCAAAAGCGGTGCCGCTCCGTTGAAAGTTTTTCTTTCCTAAAAATGATTAGTTGGTATAGTTATCGAAATAACCCTGAACCAGGATGATAGGCGTACCCTTATCGCCGGAGCCGGAGGTCAGATCGCACAAAGAGCCGATCAGGTCCGTCAGGCGGCGGGGTGTGGTGCCCTGGGATGCCATGGAGCCTGCCAGATCGCCCTTGGCCTTGATCGCCTTTTCGATGGCAGCCTTCAGTTCTTCACCGCTAAGTCCGGCAAAATCGTTATCTGCCAGGTACTTCAGCTTCAATTCGTTGGGTGTGCCCTCCAAGCCGGGGGTATAAGCAGGAGAAACCACCGGGTCAGCCAGCTCCCAGATCTTACCCACAGGGTCTTTAAAGGCGCCGTCACCGTAGACCATGACCTCGATCAGCTTGCCGGTCTTCTCCAAAAGCCGCTTTTGGATCTCCATCACCAGATCGGTACACTCCCGGGGGAACAGCTTGATGGTACTTTCAGTAGCCTTGTTAGAGCCCAGAAGACCGTACTTTTCGTTGCAGCCGCTGCCGTCCACCGGCGCGTTGAGGATATCATCCAAGCCGCAGACCCGCTCGCCACCGGAAGCCAGCAAGATCCGGTGGGTACGGGCGCGGGTGTGGATATCGCAGTGCAGAACATTCTTGGTATAGTTCAAAATGACACGGGGATTGTTGGCAAAAATGATCTGCGCTTCCGCGCCTTCCTCCCGGATCAGATCGCCGTAATACTTCACATAGTCCACCAAGGTGAACGGATGGAGATTCTCACCAAACAGCTTGCGGTATTCCTTTTCGGTCAGTACATCGGAGTAGGGGTTCACACCTGCCTCATCCAGCTTGTCCAAAGACACCAGCTCGTTGCCAACCTCGTCGGAGGGATAGCTGAGCATCAGAACGATCTTTTTGGCTGCCCGGGCGATACCCCGCAGGCAAATAGCAAAACGGTTCCGGGAAAGGATGGGAAAAATGACACCGATGGTCTCGCTTCCCAGCTTTGCCTGAACATCCTTACAAATGGCATTCACAGACGCGTAATTACCCTGGGCGCGAGCCACAACAGACTCAGTCACAGCCACTACGTCCCGGTTTTGCAGCGCAAAGCCCTCCGCTTGCGCAGCTTCCAGGACACTGTTGACCACGATCGCAGCCATATCATCGCCTTCACGAATGATCGGGCCGCGGATACCCCGGGAAGTTGTTCCGACTTTTCTTTCCATATCGTACCTCATTTCTCCAATACGGATCCCCGTACCGGTCATAGATAAAATCAACACTCATGTTATACCGCAATTTTCAAAACTTTGCAATCTTTTTTTTCGGGATTTGGGGCTATTTTTTATCACTTGCTGTAGGCAAATTCCCAGAGACTCATTTTTTCAAAATAAATCTGCGCATCCAGCGCCTCAAGCTCCGCATTGAGCTGCTGGTCCACCTGCCAGTAAGGCACTTCCGCCTTACAGACTGCATGCCAATATTCCTCAGATCCGGCAAAATACATCACATGGTATCCGTGGACTGTTTTTACGAGACCGTAATCCCCGACCTTACGGGATCCGTCAAAGCACCAGGCGTCAAAGGTATCGAGCATTTCGCCCTTTTGCACACCGGTATAAAGGCCGCCGTTCGTGTTAGATCCGGAATCAGAAGAATACTCTTCCGCCAGCTTGGCAAAGCTCTCCTCAGTCGCCTCTCCTGCCAGCCACGCATCCAGAACATCCTGTGCTTTCTTTTGGCAGGCCTGCCAGTCACTCTCTTCAACCTGCGCTTCCTGGTCGGCCGGATCCTTGACGGCAATCAGAATATGCCGCACATCCACAAGAATGTTGCCATCGTCTTTTTTGATGTTATTTTTCTCCAGTTGTTCTTGAAATTCCTGATAATAAGCATCGATCTGTTCTTCGGTAGCTTCATATTCTCCAATGCGCTTATTAAAATACATGGATGCGATCATTTGCCACTCAGAACAGGTCAGATAATCCCCAAAGTCACAACCAAGACCGGCTCTATCCTGGAGCGCAGCATCCACTGAGGAAAATTTTCCGGTTGCCACATAGTTCTTATAAAACTGATTATAAAGGTCATCCAGGCTATTCCGGTCTTCATCCGACAGCTTATAGCCTGCTTGCGCAGCCTGCTGGCACAGCACCGCATACAGCTTCCATTCCTCCAATGCCTTCTGCAAAAAATACTGCTGCCAGGTAAGGGATTCATCCAAACCGCAGATCTGCCGATCCAAAGGCTGGCTTAGATCCAAATTCAAGGAAGAAAGGTTACTGTTGCTTTGCACAAAGCTGGATTTTGCCATGTCATAAAAGACCTGCAGCTGTCCGTTGGTCAACGTCATGTCGCCAATCTTTGCCACGACGGTATCTTTTTTCCATTTCAGCGCTAAAACAGAGTCCGTATAGGTACCCTGGCAGGTCACATTACCTTTATAGCCGTCCTCCGGAATCGTTCCGGGCAGGGTAGAAAACCAGTGGCCGGGAATCAACACATCCTGAAACACCACCAGAACCATGATACACAGCAGCGCCGCCACCGCAACCACTGCCAAAACGATCTTTGCCGCCTTGATGCCCTTACCCGAGGAAGCTTCTGTTTTTTCTTCCCTAACGGCCATGCCACATTCCGGGCAACACTCCATTTCCGGTTCCAGACTGGCTCCGCAATTCTTACACTGCATATTGTCCACATTATCCTTTCTTAGTAAATAACGTTAACAGTTTACCACGGTTTTTTACGAAAAGCAAGGGATTGGGATTTTTGTTTACAATTATCCGTAGTTGCATTACCCGTCAAAAACAGTTATAATAGCAAAAGAATTGTCTTTATTTACATCTGTCCCTATTTTGCGACACCCCCCTTACTCTCTGCTGCCAAAAGGAAGATTACTATGCTGAAACGATTTATTGCCTACTACAAACCTTACAAAAAGCTGTTGGCGCTGGATATGCTGGCCTCCCTGCTGATCTCCGTCATTGGCATGGTCTATCCCATTGTGACCAACAAAATGCTGAACATCTACATCCCCCAAAAAATGTATAGCACCATCGTCATTGCCGGTACGATCGTTTTGGGTCTTTACGCGCTGCGGCTGCTGCTTCGGTACTTTGTGCAATACTACGGTCACCTGATCGGTGTGGGTATGCAGTCTACGATGCGCAGTGACCTGTTTTCCCATCTGCAGAAGCTTCCTTTCCGCTTCTACGACAACCATGAAACAGGACGGATCATGACCCGCATGACCAGCGACCTGTTTGAAGTCTGCGAGCTGGCTCACCATGGACCGGAGAATCTGCTCATCAGCTCCGTGATGATCGTTCTGTCTTTCCTGTACTTAATTTCCATCGACTGGGTGCTGACACTGATCATTTTTACCTGTGTTCCCATTCTGGTCGTAGTGACTATGTATTTCCGCAAACGGATGCGCGCTGCCTTTGATGCCCGGCGCAAGAGCAACGCTACCATCAATGCCGCTGTAGAAAGCAGCGTCACCGGCATCCGGGTCACCAAGGCCTACACCAATTCCAGTCAGGAGATGGAAAAATTCGAGATCGGCAACCGCCAGTTTGTGGATTCCTCCAAAAAGGTCTATCACGCCATGGCTCTATTCCACTCCTCCACTGCCTTTGTGACGGATATTTTCAACGTATTTATTCTCATCGCCGGCGGTCTTTTCCTGTATGCCGGGCGGATATCCTTTGGTGATTATTCCACCTTCATCGTTTCGGTCAATCTGTTTATTGCCCCGGTGAACACCCTGATCAGCTTTATGGAGCAATATCAAAACGGTGTCAGCGGCTTCAAGCGCTTCTTAGAGATCCTGGATGAAGAGCCGGAAGAGGATGCCCCGGACGCTAAGGAGCTTACCGATGTGGAGGGTGTTATCGAATTTCGGGATGTATCCTTCCAGTACGAGCAGACCAAGGAGGTTTTGCAGCATGTGAACCTGCGGCTGGAAAAAGGCCACAAGCTTGCCTTAGTTGGTCCTTCCGGCGGCGGAAAAACCACCTTATGCCACCTGCTCCCCAATTTCTACAAACTTCCTCCCCAGGGCGGTTCGATCCTCATTGACGGAACGGACATCCGCGAGCTCACCATGGAGTCTGTACGCCGGAACATCGGTATCGTGCAGCAGGATGTATTCCTGTTTGTGGGCACGATCCGGGATAACATTCTCTACGGCCGTCCCGATGCCACCGAAGAAGAAGTCTTTGAAGCAGCCCGCCGCGCCAATATCCACGATTACATTCTGACCCTCCCCAAGGGTTACGATACCGAAATCGGTGAACGGGGCGTTAAGCTTTCCGGCGGTCAGAAGCAGCGTCTAAGCATCGCCCGGGTGTTTTTGAAAGATCCCGCGATCCTGATCCTGGACGAAGCCACCAGCGCCTTGGACAACACCACAGAGGTGCTGATCCAGCAGGCCTTGGATGAACTGTGCAAGGGACGTACCACACTGGTGGTTGCCCACCGGCTGTCTACCATCCGCAATGCTGACGAGATCGCTGTTGTGTTGGGCGGTCAGATCACGGAGCAGGGCACCCACGAAGAACTGATCGCCAAAAACGGTACTTATAAAGAGCTTTACGCTCTGCAGTTCCGGGATAACGATTTGTTTGAATAACTATGATATGCTGTTAAAAAACGCCCCCGGATGCGGTTATCCTGCATCCGGGGGCGTTTTCTTGTTGTTACACAACTGTCTTGAGGGGTGCTATATACTGCTCTCTGCGGCGTTCTTTTTCCGCGTTGTACCGGGCATCGTTACCGGCATGGATCTCACGAAGGTATTCGTGATGATTCTGCAGAATGGATTCATTATCCCGGGCAAGCATCATCATAGCAATGGAGGAACACTGGTCGGAGGCACGTTCCATATAGGTCAGCACTTCCATGAACACCAGACCGGAGCTTACCGAGCAGGCACCCATCTTCAGCCGCTTCGTATGGCGGTCCCGCAAAATCATAACCATGTCGTCGATGGTCTCTTCCAACGGCTCTATCGCCTTAGCTTTATCGTTGTCACTATTGGCAAACGCATCCACAGTCAGATCCAAAATCTCGATTACCGCGCTGCCAAGGATCTCCAATTCCTTCCGGGCGCTTTCCGAGAAGGCAGTTTTATCCTGATCCAGGCGCTGGGCAAGCTCCACAAAGTTGGTGGCGTAATCGCCCACACGCTCGAAATTGGGAACGGTCTGCATCAGCATGTCCAGCTGTCTGTCGTCCCGCTCTGACTCAATAGACTTGCTCAAGCCGATGAGGAACTGGTCCGCCCGGTCTGCAAACTGATCCAGGCAATCCTCATCATCATTGATGGTCTGCGCAAGTTTTTCATCATACTTTTTCAGCTGCTGGCAGCCTTTGTAAAAATTCTCTCTTGCCAATGCGCCCATAGCGGCAACCGCCTTGGTTGCCTCGCCCAAAGCCACTGCGGGAGAAATATACAAATTTTCCGTAAGGGTAAGCAGTTCCGGATGGGCCGTTTCCTTTTCCGGCTCGTCCTTGACCACCAGAACGGACAGTTTTACCAGCTGATTAATAAAGGGCAGCAGCAGGACACAGGTAAACACATTAAAAAGGGACTGGAAAACCGCGATAACCGTGGAGTTTGCTTCCATGTGCCAAAACGCTGCGCCAAAGACCTGGAAATGCTGCATGATGCTAAGTATGATCATAAACGCCACAGTACCGATGGTATTAAAGGCCACATGAACCACACCGGTACGCCTGGAGTCCTTGTGGGATTCACCCACAAAGCAATAAAACGCGGTAACGATGCAAGTGCCGATGTTGATACCCATAACAATCGGATACACACCGGAAAAATCCATTGCGCCGGTAGCAGACAGGGACTGCAGCATAGCCACCGTAGCGGAAGAGCTCTGTACGATCACCGTCAGCACCAAGCCAGCCAGAATACCCAAAACAGGTGTATTGGAGAAGCTGGCCAAAGCTTCCATAAATACCGGAGAATTGGCAAATCCCTTTACCGCGCCGGTCATGCTCATAAGACCCACAAACAGGATACCAAAGCCTATGGAAATATCACCTACCAGTTTGGCTTTCTTGCTTTTGACGAACATAATCAGCACAACGCCCAGGAACAACGCAATGGGCGCAAGGGTATCCGTATCAAACAGCCACAGCAGCCAGTTTCCACCGGCATCCATAAAAGCAAGGTTGGTGATCCAAGCCGTAACCGTGGTGCCAATGTTGGCGCCCATAACAATGGACACCGCTTGCTTCAGTGTCAGAACACCTGCGCCGATCAGCGCCACTGCCAAAACAATGGTAGCTGTGGAACTCTGAATGACCGCTGTAACCAACGTACCCGTTAAGATACCTGTGATCACATTACCGGTCAGTTTTTCCAAAACCCGTTTTAAAGCGGCACCGGAACTGTTCTTCAGGCCGTCACCCATGACCTCAATGCCGTAAAGAAACATTGCCAAACCGCCCAGCATCGTAATAATGGCACTTACAATTTCCATATAAGAAACCTCGCTTTGAAAGTAGGTCCAAAAAACCTCAATATAAATTATATTGTGGACCCGACAAATTGTAAATAGCTAAAATGGAAAAAGCAGACAAAATTCAAAATTTTGTCTGCTTTTGGATTTACTTGCCGGTAGAACCAAAGCCACCCGCACCCCGCTGGGTATTGGAAAGCTCCTCCACTTCTTCATACACAGGTGTCAGGACCGGGGTGATGACAAACTGCGCGATCCGCTCACCGTGTTCGACAGTTTGGCTTACCTTGCCGTGGTTCAGCAAAACCACCCGGATCTCCCCTCGGTAGTCGCTATCCACCACACCCACTTTATTGGCAGGGGCAAGGCCTCTTTTTGTACCCAGGCTGCTGCGAGCATATACCAGTCCTGCGCACCCTTGGGGAACCTCCAGAGCGATACCGGTACCGATCCAGGCAGTTTCACCGGGTTCAATGGTAATAGGCGCTTCCAGACAAGCATACAGGTCTGCGCCTGCCGCAGATGCGCTGCCATAAGTAGGCAGGATGGCTTTTTCGTTCAGCTTCTTCACACGAATGGTGCTCATGATACTCTCTCCTTTTTATCGCCAAGCTTGGAAAACAGACGGAAGCCCAAGGGCCAGATAATGCCGGCAGTCACCACGATGAGGAAATACCGGACCGCCCGGGCTGCCATATGTCCGCCAAAAAACGCCTCTAAAGGACTGCGAAGTCCCTCTTTGACCAACAGCACAACGCCAAGGCCCAACACAGCCTTGAGGATCTGCACCCACCAGACAGCCTTGGTGGTAAACCGCAGTTTGGTTTCATCCGCCGCGTACACCACCAAAACGCCGGCAAAGCAGCCCAGGAAGGTATAGGCATTTTTCACGGCAGAGGCGTAGTTATCCGCATCCACATCCGCCGGGAAGGGATACAGTTCCAGATAGGCCAAAAAGCCCGCGCTTAAAAGGAGCATGATCCCAAAAACCCAAGGGATCAACCGCTTGTTTTTGCCCAGCATCAGCGGCTTCAAGCCGAACACCAGGGCCAGTGCCATAGCGCCGCCAACCAGAACATCCGCCGGGGTATGGACGCCCAAATACATTCTGGAAAATGCCGTCAGCACTGCCAAAACCACACAGACAGCACTGAGCCACTTGCGCTTTTGGGTAGCCGCAACGGCGCCAAAAGTTCCCACAGCCGTCTGGGTATGTCCGCTGGGGAAGCTGTAGCCGCCGGCTTCCGCCTTGGCTGCTTCCACCACCGTAAAGTCCGGATCCCGGACCCAGGGCCTGGGAATCCGGCAGGTGATCTTCATAAACTGGTTCAGAAGATTTCCCAGCAAGCCTACTCCAAGCATATAGTAGCCATGGTATTTGTCCACACACCAAAACACGATCAATGCGATCACTAAAAACGCCGTTTCCTCCCCAAGATGGGTCACCAGCAGCATCAGCTGATCCAAAGCAGGAAAACGGATACTCTCCAATAAGTACAAAAAGTCCATATCCTTTTCCTCTTAGGGGAACAGCTTTAAAATGGCGTCTTTCGGGCGCGCGCCCAAAGCCTGGTTTACCACTTCCCCATCTTTCATAACCACCAACAGCGGGATACTGGTTACCTGAAAACGGGCTGCCAGCTCCATCTGCTGGTCTACATTGATCTTGCCCACCTTGATGTGGTCATTTTCTTCCGCGATCTCCTGGACCGCAGGAGCTACCATCCGGCAAGGTCCGCACCAATCGGCGTAAAAGTCCAGCAGAACAGGCTTTTCACTGCGCAGGACCTCTTCTTCAAAATTTTCTTTGGTGATGTTGATAACAGACATGGTTGATTCCTCCTTATTTCCATCTCGCCATCAGTGTCCGGATCTGATCGGTGAATTTCCGGATCTCCTTGTTGGCGTGGCCTTTGTAGCTTCTTGCCAATTCCAGAAGCTCTGTAGCCGCAGACAAAAGTTCGCTGTATACCAGCCCGGCATTGGTTGCTGTTTTCCCGGTCTTTGTTTTCTTGACAACAGGCTGACCTTCCGGTAGCTCTACCGCCCGCCCGGTTATCAGATCGAATATCGCGCCGCTGTACGGGGCATCTGCCCGGTAGCCATCGTCAAGAAGCAGATCCCGGAAAGCTTCGCAGGCATCCTGATCTCCATGATTCACAAAGACCATACGGGGTTTTTCCCGGAATCCCCGGAGCCAACGCAAAAGTCCTGCCTGATCCGCATGACCGCTGGTTCCCTGCAAGGTTGCGATCCTCGCCTGGACCATGATCCTTTCCCCAAACAGCTTGATCTCTTCTGCGCCATCCTGCAAAAGCCTGCCAAGAGAACCCTCTGCCTGGTAACCCACAAACAGAACCGAACTTTCCTGCCGCCACAAGTTATATTTCAAATGGTGGCGAACCCGGCCTGCCTCACACATACCGCTGGCAGAAAGGATCACTTTGGGCTCCATATCCGTATTGATATTTCTGGACTCCTCCGCCGTTACGGAAAGGCGGATACCGTCAAACCAAATGGGGTTTATCCCCCGCTGCACGACTTCTCTGGTCTCCTCGTCCAAAAAGCTGGGGTCACACTGTAAGTAAATGCCCGTAGCTTCCACCGCCAGAGGGCTATCCACATATACCGGGAACCCAGGATGCCCTGTTACCAGTCCCTTCTCCTTGATCTCCCGGATCAAGTAGAGCATCTCCTGGGTCCTGCCTACCGCGAAGGACGGGATCACCAGATTGCCGCCCCGATCCAAGGTTTCCTGGATCACATCCGCCAACTGCCGCGCCGTGTCTTCCCGGTGGCGAAGGGCATGGTTTCTGTTGCCGTAGGTGGATTCCAGCACCAGATAGTCCGCGCTTTCTACAAATTGGGGGTCCCGCAAAAGCGGCCGGTCTGTATTGCCCACATCTCCGCTGAATACGATTTTTCGGGTCTGCCCCTGTTCCGTCAACCACAGCTCCACAGCGGCAGAGCCAAGCATATGACCTACATCCGTCAGCCGAAGCTCTACCCCTTCTCCCACTGTAAGCCGCTGACCGTAGGCGCAGGGGCGGAACAGACGAAGGGTCCCTTGGGCATCCAAGGTGGTATACGCAGGCTCCGGTGCCGGATCTCCTGACCGTTCTGCCCGTCTTGCCTGCCATTTGGCTTCCGACTCCTGAATATGGGCAGAGTCCATGAGCATGATTCGGCAAAGATCGGCAGTCGCCTCAGTGGTGTAGATCAACCCCCGGAATCCGTCCTTATACAACTTGGGCAGCATACCGGAATGATCGATATGGGCGTGGGTCAAAAAGACCGCTTCGATCATACCCGGCGCAACCGGCAGGTCTATGTTTTGAAAAACGTCCCTGCCCTGCTCCATACCGCAGTCCACCAAATAGTACTTTCCGCACACCTGCAGCAATGTGCAGCTGCCTGTTACTTCATGGGCCGCCCCGATAAACTGGATGCGCATCCTGCCACCTCCTTAATAGCTTTCTAACATAACTATACACCATAATTCTCTTTTTGACCATACCTAACTTTCAATTCCTTAAAAATCAAAGAGATTTCCGTGCTCGCAAAAAACAATTGCGCAAAGTCAAGGAAATACAGTATAATATAAAACACACCCCCACAGGAGGCGGTTTCATGTACCGGACACTATCTGAGCATTACCGCAGCCGGTTCGGCTGCAAGGTATACAAGCTGGCCATCGACGCAGGCTTTACCTGCCCCAACCGGGACGGCAGTATCAGCACCGGCGGCTGCAGCTTCTGCTCCGCTTCCGGCGGCGGCGATTTTGCCGAATCCGGTATATCTGTTCCGGAACAATTGGAGCGGGCAAAAAAGCGCGTCGCTTTCAAGAACAAAAACGGAAAGTACATCGCCTATTTTCAATCCTTTACCAACACCTATGGGCCGGTTTCCAAGCTGGAACAGCTCTACCGGGAGGCCATAATGCCGGAGGATATCGTGGGACTTGCCATTGGCACTCGCCCGGATTGTCTGGGAAATGATGTAGTAGCGCTGCTGGAAAGGCTTAACCGGATCAAGCCCATCACTGTGGAGCTTGGTCTGCAGACCGTCCATGACACCACCGCAGAAGCTTTTCACCGGGGCTACCGGACGGAGGTTTATTATGATGCTGTGAAGCGGCTGAAGGCCGCCGGGTTGGAAGTGGTCACCCATATTATTTTGGGGCTTCCGGGAGAAACCCCGGAAATGATGGTAAAGACTACCCGGGATGTCATCCGCGCCGGTACTGATGGGGTAAAATTTCATCTTCTGCATGTATTAAAAGGCACGCAGTTGGAAAAAGAATATCTTACAGGCGCTTTTCGTTGTTTGTCCCTGGAGGAATATGCCTCTATTCTCAAGGACTGTCTGCGTGTCGTTCCGAACCATGTCACAGTGCACCGGATCACCGGCGACGGCGCGAAAAAGGAGCTGGTAGCTCCACTATGGTCAGCAAACAAAAAACAAGTATTGTCTTATCTTAGTCAATACTTGACAGATTAGGATTTACAAAATCACCCGGGGAGGCTATAATATCACCACAGCCAAGTTAACCCCATTTTTACGAAAACCGGATATGGACCAAGGAGAAACCTATGCCTTATTTTTACTACGGATTTGATTGGACTTATCTCGTCCTGGTGCTTCCCTGCATTATTCTGTCTTTGTGGGCCAGCGCCAATGTAAACTCCACATTCAAAAAATACACAAAGCAGCTATCCATCCGCAGAATTACCGGCGCTCAGGCGGCAATGCGGGTCCTTTCTGCCAACGGTGTCAGCGGTGTGCGGATCGAAAGGGTCAGCGGCAATCTGACGGATCATTATGACCCAAAAACCAATGTGATCCGCCTTTCCGACAGTGTTTACGACGCCACCTCTGTGGCGGCTATCGGTGTTGCCGCCCACGAGGCCGGCCATGCGGTACAATACGCCGAAAGCTACGGTCCTATCAAGCTTCGCTCTGCCATCATCCCCATTACCAACTTCGGCAGCAAGCTGGCGATGCCTCTGATCCTGCTGGGACTTTTGTTGACCTTTATGGGGAATTTCTCCTATACCCTTGTGTATATCGGCATTGCCTGCTTTGGACTTTCTTTGGTGTTTCAGCTGGTGACGCTCCCTGTGGAATTTAACGCCAGCCGCCGGGCTATGCAAGCCATTGAAGCTGCCGATATCCTATCCCAGGAAGAGCGCCGGGGCGCCAGAAAAACACTGACTGCCGCAGCCCTGACCTATGTAGCCGCCACCGCTGTTGCGCTGGCTCAGCTTTTACGGCTTTTGGTCCTGTTCGGCGGCAGAGGTCGCCGCAGAAACGACTGATGCAGAGGTCAAAGAAGCGCCAAAGACAAGCAACTCGCCCCCGAAGTGTATATAGATACTCGAGTGGGGAGAGTTGCGCAGTAAGTCAAAATGCCTTGCGCAGCAAGCCTTTTACGGGCGCTGTCGCACCCTACACCACATCCGTCAGCCCTGCGGGCTGCCACCTTCTCCTCCAAGGAGAAGGCTATTTACTATTTCGCATTTTGACGGTTTGGGGCTCTTTGACACTCTGAACCGCTCCGGACTTGACAACCGGAGCGGTTTTTACTATAATCTCCTGTGTGAAAAGTATGAAAAGTGTGAAAGGAGGTCCGTCATGGCAGGCGGTAAACACATTTTAGGTAAGCAAAACGCCCAACGGGTCTTCGGCACAGCCAAGGTCGGTGACCGGGGACAGATCGTGATCCCCAAGGAGGCCCGGGATTTTTTCGGCATCCAGCCGGGAGACACCTTGTTGATTCTCGGAAAAAACGAGACGGGTTTGATCGTAACAAAACCTGAAACCCTCCATGACCTGGCTGACCAAATTTTCCAATCCGTAGAAAAAGAGGACTGAATATGAAGGAAATCACCCAAATGTATACCGATATGGGCATTTCCCCTGCTGTATATGCTTATGGACAGCAGGCCATTGCCCGATTGAAAGACCGTTTTGATGCTATCGATCAGATCGCTGAATACAACCAGGCCAAGGTCCTGGCGGCGTTCCGAAAGAACCGGGTATCGGCTGCCTGCTTTGCCACCTCTACCGGCTACGGTTACAACGATGAAGGCCGGGACAAGCTGGAGCAGGTTTATGCTGACGTATTCCACACCGAGGCAGCCCTTGTCCGTCCCCATATCACCTGCGGCACCCATGCGCTCACCATCGCCCTCAGCGCCAATCTACTGCCCGGTGACGAGCTGCTCAGCCCCGTAGGTCTGCCTTATGACACTCTCCAGGAAGTCATTGGCATCCGCCCCTCTCCCTGCTCTTTGGCAGAGTACGGTGTTTCCTACCGGCAGGTGGAGCTGCTGGAAAACGGCGGTTTTGACTGGGACGGCATCCGCAGCGCCATTCACGAAAAGACCAAGCTGATTACCATTCAGCGCTCCAAAGGCTATGCCACCCGGCCTACCTTCTCCGTATCGCAAATCGGAGAGCTGATCGCCTTCTGCAAATCCATCAAGCCGGATGTTCTGGTGATGGTAGACAACTGCTACGGCGAATTTGTGGAGACCATCGAGCCTTCCGATGTAGGCGCGGATATGATCGTGGGATCTCTGATCAAGAATCCCGGCGGCGGTCTTGCCTCCTCCGGTGGCTACATTGCAGGCACACGGGCTTGCATTGATCGCTGCGCTTACCGGCTTTCCGCTCCCGGACTGGGCCAGGAGGTAGGCGCGAACTTTGGTTTGATGGGTCAGCTTTACCAGGGCTTTTTCCTGTCCCCCACCGTAACTGCCAGTGCGGAAAAAGGCGCGATCTTTGCCGCCAATCTCTATGAGCCTCTGGGCTTCAAGTGCGTCCCTAATGCCACGGAAAGCCGCCACGATATCATTCAGGCTGTGGAGCTGGGCAGTGAAGAAGGTATGATCGCTTTTTGCAAGGGTATCCAGGCCGCAGCACCGGTGGACAGCTTTGCCACACCGATCCCGGGAGATATGCCCGGCTATGACAGTCAGGTCATTATGGCTGCGGGCGCTTTCGTACAGGGCAGCACCATGGAACTTTCCGCGGACGGTCCGATCCGCCCCCCCTATGCTGTATACTTCCAGGGCGGCTTGACCTGGTATCATGCCAAGCTGGGTATTCTCATGAGCCTGCAAAAAATGGTTGACGCAGGACTTGTGGATCTAAAATAAAAAAGAGAGGTAATAAATTATGTGGTTCTGGTTTGCAATTATTACGCTTCTGTGCTGGTCCGGCTCTGACTTCTTCTCCAAGATCGGCTGCCGCGACAGCAAGGATAAGTACAGTCAATTCAAAATGGTCATGGCGGTAGGTCTTGTGATGGGTATTCACGCCCTGATTGAGATCATCGGCGGTGTCGAAATCTCCTGGCAAGTGATCTGGACATACCTGCCCGTATCTCTGCTCTATATCGGCTCTATGGCCTTGGGATATGTCGGTCTGCGCTACATCGAACTGTCCATTTCCTCCCCGATCTGCAATGCCAGCGGCGCGCTGGTCGCCATCATCGCCATTGTTTCCGGCACCGCTGACCCCATGGAATGGCCTCAATATCTGGCCATCGCCCTGGCTGCTGCCGGTGTCATCGCTCTGGGATTTGTGGAAGCTCACGAAGACGACGCCCTCCGGGCCGCCCGGCAGGAAGCCTCCAATTATAAATACGCTAAATCCTGGCTGGCGCTGGCGCTGCCTATCGCATACTGCCTGCTGGATGCTGCCGGTACTTTCGCCGATGACCTGGTACTGGAGACTCTGAACGAGGACTCTGCCAATGTAGCCTATGAACTGACCTTTTTTGCTGCCGGCGTGGTCTGCTTCATCTACACCGTGCTGATCAAAAAGCAGCCTCTGGTTGCCAATGTGGAGCGGCCTAAGTATGTTGGCGCTATCTTCGAAACTGCCGGTCAGCTATTTTACATCTACGCGCTTGCCAGTGGCGAAGCCGCCCTGGCTGCTCCCATCATTTCCAGCTACTGCGTGGCATCCGTCTTGTGGAGCCGCCTGTTCCTGAAGGAAAAGCTCAGCTGGAAGCATTATGCCTGCATTGCAACAACCATTGCCGGTATTATCATCATGGGCGTATACGATATGTAAGAAGAAATCCCTCCGGAAAACCGGAGGGATTTTCGCATATTTCGGTTGCTTTTTTGCGCAGGGTGGTGTATAATCGCTTTCGAACTTCCTATCCGGGTGTGGCCCAGTTGGTAGGGCGCCTGGTTTGGGAGCTGGAACACCAAAACGGTTCGACTTTCCGAAATGTTGCTTACTCACCTGTTACTCCGCAAATATACGCAATTACCGCCGTTGAATGTTCGTCAAAAATGTGATAGTATTTCCTTGACCACATATTTGACCACAACGAGCATTTTTCTTTAATTCAATATCCGGGTGTGGCCCAGTTGGTAGGGCGCCTGGTTTGGGAGTGTTACCGACGACATCCATTAGAAATTTCCAAACCCTCAAAGAAGCCTTAAACACTGCGGATTTTCCTCTTTCTTTTCTCTTTGAAATGTGTTATAATAAGGCAACGACCACATAGCATCCCACAGATGCTGAAAAAACTCAAAAAATTGAATATATCGGGGTGTAGCGGAGCTGGTACCGCACCTCATTTGGGATGAGGGGATCGCACGTTCGAGTCGTGTCACTCCGACCAAAATTTTGACCGAAAATAGAGGTTTCACCTCCACTTTCGGTCATTTTTTCTGCCTTTTTAAGCGTTCCAACGCCACTTTTAAGAAATTCATATTTTTTACGACCACATAATCAAATGTGGCCTGCAAAATTCCCTTTTCTTTGATTACTGCGGCTCAAATTTTGATAGGCAAACGAGTAACCGCCACGGATTTCTCCGTGGCGGCTTACAGTTGCCTTACGCCGTCTGTCCCGATTTGATCCGTTCTCTTTCGGCGGCGATTTCGGCATTCATCTGCGTGATCAGTTCGGCGAGCTTTTCTTCGCATTCTTCTCTTGTTTTGGCATACACATTTCTCGGTGTGCGTTTTCCGTATGCGTTTGTCGGCGAGTACCGACCTTCGAATAGGTGGTCATTGATCTCCGTGATGCATCCGGTTCCGGGGCGACGAATTTTCGGCTGTTTCGGCTCAAATTTCGCCGTTTGAGGCTTTTTTATTGCTCGGTCGGGTGTTTGCTCTACCTCGCTCAAACTGCCCTCATTTCGCCCGAATCCTTGCTCTATCTTGTTGGCTGCACTGCGTTGCATATTGTCGGTTATATGGGTGTATATATTTAAGGTCGTTTCTGATGAAATGTGACCTATGATCGCCGACAGCGTTTTTACATCCATACCGTTGGCAAGGGCGTTGGTGGCGAAAGTATGCCTGAGATCGTGGAAGCGTACAATTTTGCAACCGGCTCGTTCCAACGTTCTCTGCATTGCCTTTCTTACAACGCTTGGATGGAGAGGTGCGTCCTCTTTTATGGGTGACGGGAACATCCACCGTGAGTTAATCCTTTTCTTGTATTCCGCAAGGATTTTAACGATTTCCGGCGGAAGGATGATGGTTCGGATTGAGGATTTAGTTTTCGGCGTACAGACATGGATGTTGCCGTGTACCGTTGTTGCCTGACGAGAGATGTGCAGCTCTCCAGTTTGTATATTAAGGTCATCCCACTGCAGTCCGGCAAGTTCGCCGACTCTTAACCCTGTACTGAGTTCAAGGATAAACATTTCAAAGTATCCGTCTGCTTTGGCTTGGATTATGAACCTCTGCATCTCGTCATGAGTCAGCACCTGCATTTCTGCCGCTTTCTTGGGTGGCAGTTTACACCCGATTGCAGGGTTTACTCGTATGAGTCCATCTTTTACTGCCTTTTCCACTCCTTTTCGGCATACCGCATGACAGCACCGCACCATACGG
>JAFQCV010000010.1 GCA_017416325.1 Oscillospiraceae bacterium | reverse complement strand
GCCAATTCCCGTTTGTCGGGCAGATACCCGAATGGATAATTGATAATTGATAATGGATAATTGTGGTATTTCCTTCGGAAATGATTTGAAATATGTCGCCGAAGGCGACTCCTTCATTGTCCATTATCCATTTTCCATTATCCATTAGCAGGCGCAGCCTGCCCGATAAATGGCAATTTTACGAGGAATTTCCTATTGCCTGGCAAATTGTCATTGCGCAAAACAACCCGGTTGTTTTTCTCCAAAAATCTGCTATAATGGACATAAATTCTTGTTTTCCCGGAATGTTTCCCAAAAGGAGGACATTATGAATATCATCATTGCAGGGGCCGGCAGAGTCGGCGCTGACCTGGCCCGTCAGCTGTCTGCGGAGGGCTATGACATCACCTTGATCGACAATAACGCCTTGGTCTTAAACGCCTGTGTAGAGCGTTATGATGTGATGGCTGTTCACGGCAACTGCGCCTCTATGGATACACTGCTTCAGGCAGGTGCCCGGGAGGCCGATCTTCTCATCGCCGCCACCGGTGCTGACGAAGTAAACCTTTTGTGCTGCACCACTGCCCACAGCATCCATCCGAGTTTACATACCATCGCCCGGATCCGGAATCCGGAATATACCGAACAGATCTATGCTATGCGGGATGTTTTTGGCTTATCTATGACCGTAAACCCGGAAAAGCAGGCTGCCGTGGAGATCCAGCGGCTGCTGAAGTACCCCGGTTTTCTCCGTCGGGATACCTTTGCCAAAGGCCGCGCCGAGATCGTGGAGCTGCGGATCGATGAAAACAGCAAGCTTTGCAATACGACCTTGATGGAAATGTCCGGCATTGTCAAATGTAAGGTTCTGGTCTGCGCTGTGCTGCGGGATGGCAATGCCGTTGCCCCCGGCGGTAACTTTGTGCTCCAGAGCGGTGACCGGATCTTTGTTACCGCGCCCACGGAAAACCTGTCCATCATGCTGAAAAATTTAGACATCATTGCCCGGCGGGCCCGCCGTGTCATCCTCTGCGGCGGCGACAGTGTAAGCTACTACCTGGCCCGCATGCTGGCGCAGGACGGCATCAGCGTACAGCTGATCGAAAACGATCCTGTTCGCTGCCAGGAACTGGCGGAGGACCTTGAAGAAGTCTGTGTGGTTCAGGGCGATGCCACGGATCATAACCTTTTGGAAAACGAAGGCATTTCCACCTGCGACGCCCTGGTGACCCTGACCGGACAGGATGAGATGAACATGATCATCTCCCTTTACGGCAACTCCCAAAAAGTGCCTCAGGTCATCACCAAACTGAGCCATTCTGAAAACCGAAACATCATCGATGCTCTGGCGTTGGGCAGCATTGTTTCCCCCAAGGAGCTATGCAGCAGCAACATTATCCGCTATGTCCGTGCCTTAAAAAACCAGACCGGCGCTGCCGTTTCTTTGCACAGCATCGCAGACGGTCAGGCAGAAGCCGTGGAATTTCTGGTAGACAGCACCACCAAAAATTGCGGCAAACCTCTGAAGGAGCTGAAGCTGAAGCCCAATGTGCTGATCGCCAGTATTACCCACGGCACAAAAACCGAAGTCCCCAACGGTAACTCCGTGTTTCAAGAGGGCGACTCTTTGGTGGTCGTTACCAGCGGACGGGGTATTTTGCAGCAGCTTAATGATATCTTTGCGTAAGAGGGTCTGCTATGAATTATAAAATGATCGGGCGGTTCACTGCCCAGACCCTGTTTGTGGAGACTCTGTTTATGATCCCGGCGCTGCTCATCAGCCTGTTCAGCCGGGAAACCGCAGCGGTCACAGGCTTCCTGTATACCATGGCGCTGCTGGTGCTGGTAACAGGGCTTCTTTGGTTTCCCTGCCGCAAAGCGCCTCGGGCTATGGGTGCCCGGGAGGGACTGGTTTGTGTCTCCCTCAGTTGGATGGTCATGAGTTTATTGGGCTGTCTGCCCTTTGTATTCTCCGGCGCGATCCCCCACTACACAGACGCGCTGTTTGAGATCGTTTCCGGCTTTACCACCACCGGTTCTACCATCCTGGCAAGACCGGAGGATCTGCCAAAAGGTATTCTTTACTGGCGCAGCTTCAGCCACTGGCTGGGCGGCATGGGCGTACTGGTTTTCCTGCTTGCCTTAGGCCCCGGAGACGGGAAAGGCTCCGGCTTTACCATGCACCTGCTTCGGGCAGAAAGCCCCGGTCCCAATGTGGGAAAGCTGGTCCCAAAAATGCGGAAAACCGCCACCATCCTGTATTTGATCTATATTGTGCTGACAGCGCTGAACATCCTGTTCCTGCTAGCGGGCGGCATGTCCCTTTTAGACGCAGTCTGCACCGCCTTCGGCACAGCCGGTACCGGCGGCTTCGGTACCCGCAGCGATTCTCTGGCGGGATTTTCTCCGTATCTTCAGTATGTAACGGCGATCTTCATGCTGCTGTTTGGTATCAACTTCAGCTGCTACCACCTGCTGCTTTTAAAACAATTTCGCAATGTATTTAAGGACGAAGAGCTACGCCTCTATTTCTTGATCGTTGCCGGAAGTGTTCTGATGATCGCGGTAAATTTAGGCGGCACCTATGTGACCTTTGAGGAGACCTTCCGCCACGCCCTTTTCCAGGTGTCCAGTATCATCACCACCACCGGCTTTGCCACCACCGATTTTGATCTGTGGCCCAGCTTCTCCAAAACTATCTTGCTGGGGCTGATGGTCATCGGCGCCTGCGCCGGTTCCACCGGCGGCGGTATCAAGGTCGCCCGACTACTGCTGATCTTCAAAAGCCTGCGGAGGAACATCCGTCAGGTCCTGCATCCCAGAAAGGTCCAGGTGGTCCGCAGCAACGGTCAGGTAGTAGATGAACAGATCCTGACCAACACCAATGCGTACCTGGCTGCCTATGTCATCATTATTGTTGTCAGTGTATTGCTGATCTCCATGGACAACTTCTCCACCACGACCAATATCACCGCGGTACTGGCTTGCTTCAACAACGTCGGCCCCGGTCTGGATGCGGTAGGCCCCACCTGCAACTTCTCCGGCTTCAGCGATTTCTCCAAGATCATCCTGAGTCTGGACATGCTGGCAGGCCGCCTGGAGATCTTCCCCGTTCTGGTCCTGCTCTCCCGCAGCACCTGGCGTCACAGATAACAGAAAACACGCTTGCGCATTGCAGGCGTGTTTTTCTTGACTGTGAAGAGAAATTTCAAACTCCCGTTTATCGGGCAGGCGGTGCCTGCCAATGGATAATGAAGGAGTCGCCTTCGGCGACATACTTGAAATCATTTTCGAAGAAAATACCACAATTGTCAATTATCAATTATCAATTATTCATTCGTGCGTCAGCACGATAAATGGCAATTTACAGCACAAAAAATGCCACACACAGCAGTTGGAGCAGGCTTCCCAGAACCACAAAAATATGAAATACCGAATGAAACCACCGCTTTTTAGATCCGATCCCGTACAGCACCGCCCCTACGGTGTAGGCGATCCCGCCCCACAGCAGGCACAGAAATCCCCCTTCGCCCAAGCTCTGCCGGGCAATTCCCAAAAAAGGCAGGATCGCCCAGCCCATGCCAATATAGCAGATCATGGAGAACACATTGTACTTTTTCAGATCGATGGCAGTCAAGGTCACCGCCACTGCCGCCAAGCCCCACTGGAAGATCAGCATCCCCCACCCCAGCACCGGGTCAACTAAGCGAAGATTACACAGGGCGATGGGCGTATAAGTGCCGGCGATGAGCAGATAGATGGTGCAGTGGTCCAACACCTGCAGCACCTTTTTCCCGGTGGCAGGAATCAGTCCGTGATAGACGCTGGAAACGGAATACAAAAGAATCATGCTGCATCCGTAGATCAATGCTCCCGCCAGAGCATATCCGTCTCCCCACCGCAATGCCCGGTAAAGACACAGCCCCAACGCCGCCAAACCAAGACCTCCCCCTACAATGTGGGTGACCATATTCATAATTTCCTCGCCTCTGGAATAGACCGGTAACTGCCGGTCTCTCAGCTTTGTCCGTTTCATAGCATGACCTCCTTCGTCTGGCAACAGCATACCACAATCCCCTTCCCGTTACACCCTACTATGGCGTTGAACCGCTCTACCGCTGCTTTTTTGTAATTCTACCCCATGTAGAGAAAGAAAAATGTTGACAAATATCCCTGAATAGACTAGAATCCCAGTTAGAACCATGGCTGAGGTTGCGGTTTTCATCAGTATCCCTGGGGTTTGGCAAATGCCGCCGGGTGAAAGGGAAAACCGCCGAAGGATCTGTTCATCGCCAAAGGAACATTTCCTGGGCCTGCGCAGAATATGCGCAGGACTGTCACCGCAAGGTGGAGTGCTGACCTGGGGTAACGACTTTAGCTGCCCTATGTCCATGACATGGGGCATTTTATTTTTTAGGAGAGAGACGAACCATGAAAAAGACATCCTTTCTGACATTGGAAAAGGCACGGGAGATCATTGCCCAGATCCCCACCCCTTTCCATATCTACGATGAAGCCGGTATCCGGCAGCGGGCACGGGACCTGAAAGACGCCTTCAGCTGGAATCCCGGCTTTAAGGAGTACTTCGCCGTAAAGGCCACCCCCAACCCCTACATCCTAAAGATTCTGAAAGAAGAAGGCTGCGGCTGCGACTGCTCCAGTTACACGGAGCTGCTGCTGGCTGAGGCTGTGGGTGTTACCGGTCACGAGATCATGTTCTCCTCCAACGTAACTCCGGAAGAGGATATGCGCAAGGCCTATACGCTGGGCGCTTACATCAATCTGGACGATGCCACCCATGTGGAATTTTTGGAACGGATCACCGGCGGTAAAGTCCCCGAAACGGTATGCCTGCGGTATAACCCCGGCGGCTCTTTCTCTTTGGGCAATACCATCATGGATATGCCCCGGGACGCCAAGTACGGCATGACCGAGGACCAGATGGCCGGCGCCATCAACCGGCTGATGGCTTTGGGTACCAAGCATTTCGGCATCCATGCTTTCCTGGCCTCCAACACCACCACCAATGAATACTACCCCCAGCTGGCAGCCAACCTGTTCCGTCTGGCGATTCGGCTGCGCAACGCCACCGGCGCGCACATCAGCTTTGTAAACCTGTCCGGCGGTGTGGGTGTGGATTACCGCCCTGAGCAGCCCTGCTGCGATATCGCCGCCATCGGCGCAGGTGTCCAGCGGGAATACAACAGCATTTTGGTCCCTCAGGGTATGGATGACATTGCCATCTACACCGAGCTGGGCCGGTTTATGCTGGCACCCTTCGGTCATCTGGTCTCTACGGTTCTGCACCAGAAGCACATTTACCGGGAGTACATCGGTCTGGATGCCTGCGCCGCCAACCTGATGCGCCCGGCTATGTACGGCTCTTACCACCACATCACCGTGTTGGGCAAAGAAGACGCTATTTTGGATCATGTCTACGATGTCACCGGCGGCTTGTGTGAAAACAACGACAAGTTCGCCATTGAACGGAGTCTTCCCGAAATCGACATTGGAGACATTCTGGTCCTCCATGACACCGGCGCCCACGGCTTCTCTATGGGTTACAACTACAACGGCAAGCTTCGCTCCGCGGAGGTGCTGCTGAAGCCGGACGGAAGCTTCCAGCTGATCCGCCGGGCAGAAACCC
The DNA here is from genome assembly GCA_017416325.1 of Oscillospiraceae bacterium. Taxonomy (GTDB): domain Bacteria; phylum Bacillota; class Clostridia; order Oscillospirales; family Oscillospiraceae; genus Faecousia. Next base: position 35,089 of record JAFQCV010000010.1, on the reverse strand, counting down.
CCCAGGACTATTTTGCTACATTGGATGGTACTCAATTCCATTTTTCCAGCTAATTTGTGCACTGTGCACAAATTTTACAGAAATATTTCGGCATCAAAATCCGGGTGTTTACAGTAAGTTTTCATGCTCTTTTCGCGTAAGTATGTTATAATGATACGGGTGGCAGTAATTCCGTAATGCAGCCCAGCAAAGGAGCTTATATGAATACCAATAATATTCTGTTCTTCCTCACACCCAAGGCCATGTGCGCCTACCTGTATGATGACTTCACCATGCGGCAGGCATTGGAAAAAATGGAAGCCGCCGGATACGCCGCGCTTCCCATTCTGAACAAGCGGGGCGAATACCGGGGCACTCTCACCGAGGGCGACCTGCTTTGGGGTATCAAAAATATGTGCTATATGGACATACGCCAGGCAGAGGCCCATCGAATTATGGAGATCTCCCGGCGCAAGGACAATGTCCCTGTTCGGGTAACCACCTCCATGCATACATTGGTGGAGCGGGCCAGCTCCCAGAACTTTGTCCCCGTGGTGGATGACAAGGATGCCTTTATCGGCATCGTGACCCGAAGCGCTATCATCCGCTACTGCAGCCAGCAGCTGTTCCCGGAAGACTAAACACATACGCAAACCCGCCTGTTGCAGCACTCTGCAACAGGCGGGTCTACTGTTAACTCGGTATCTAATGACAATTTATTTTTCAAATTCCGCTGCCGATTTCTTCAGCAGCTGGCGAATGGGCAAATGCTGGGGACAGCTATCCTCACAGGCGCCACACCCAAGGCAGTCTGACGCCTTGCCGCCGCCCGATTCCTGAACATTGCGGAAATAATAGCCGCTGTTCCAGTTTTGGAAGATCTTTTTCGCGTTTAAGCAGGCGAAGATCGCCGGCATGGGGATCTTCTGGGGACAAACCTCCATACAGTACCGGCAGCCGGTGCATGCCACAGTACCCAGACTGCGAAAAATACCGCAGACCTCCGCCACCGCTGCCTGCTCCCGGTCATCCAGGGGCTGAAACTGCTGCATATAGCCGCAGTTGTCCCGGACCATCTCCAGATCGCTCATGCCGGAAAGGACCATAAACACCCCTTCCTGACTGGCGGCAAAGCGGATGGCATAGCTGGCATAGGAACCGCCATGTAATCTATCGAATACCGCCTGCGCCTCCTGTGGCAGATTCACCAGGCTGCCCCCCTTTACCGGTTCCATGACGATCACCGGCTTTCCGTGTTTCCGGCAGACCTCCAGACACATCCGGGACTGAACCGCCTGGTCTTCGTAATCCACATAGTTCAGCTGCAGCTGCACCACTTCGATCTGGGGATACTCTGTTAGTATCTGCTCCAGCACCTCGGCCCGGTCATGGAAGGAGATTCCGAAATGCCGGAAAAGCCCCTCTTCTTTCAGCTGCAACGCTGTTTCATAGGCACGGCAGCGCTGATACTTGACAAAGGACTTTTTGTCTTGCGCATGCATCAGGTAAAAATCAAAATAGTCCACCCCACAGGCTTCCAGCTGTTTTTGAAACAGAGGACGGATATCCTCCTCTTTGTCAAAAAAGTTGACAGAGAGCTTGTTGGTCAGAATATACCGCTCCCGGGGATACCGGGAAGTCAGACATTCCCGCAGGGCAGTCTCACTTTTTCCGTCCAGATAGCCGTGGGCGGTATCAAAATAGGAAAAGCCCATTTCCATAAAGGTATCCACCATCTGGGTCACTGCCGGCAGGTCCACTTCCTCGCCGGTCATCGGAAACCGCATGCAGCCAAAGCCCAGCTTCTTATTGCTACCCGCAAACATATTGTCAGCCCCCTTTTTCTTTTAGTATACTAAGCTGAAAAATCCCTGTCAAGCATCCGTATAATGCCAGCAAAAAAGCAGATACTGAAATTATCCAACAAGGGGAGGCTGATGACAATGGTACAGCAAGATACCATAAAACTTTTGCGGGAATGTGACGCAGGCATTAAAATGGGTGTGGCATCCATCGACGATGTTTTGGGGCACGTCCGAAGCGGCGATTTTCGCAACCATTTAAACCGGTGCAAGCGAGAGCATGATGCCCTGAAAACCGAGATCCAAACCCTTTTGGATCAGTATCATGACGACGGAAAGGACCCAAACCCCATCGCTAAGGGAATGTCCTGGATGAAGACCAATATGAAGCTGGGCATGGAGGATTCCGACCGGGTGGTAGCCGATCTGATGACCGACGGCTGCAATATGGGTGTAAAATCCCTGAGCAAATATCTCAACCAGTACAAAGCCGCCGACGAGCAGTCCAAGGACATCACCAAACGGCTGATCAAGCTGGAAGCCCAGCTGACAGAAGATATCCGTCAGTATCTGTAAAATTGCCATTTATCGTGCTGACGCACGAATGAATAATGGATAATTAATAATTGACAATTGTGGTATTTTCTTCGAAAATGATTTCAAATATATCGCTGAAGGCGACTCCTTCATTATCCATTATACATTTTCCATTATCCATTGGCAGGCACCGCCCGGTAAAGGGGACTTGGCAATGCCGGCAAGATAAACAACGCTCCACGGTCACAGACCGTGGAGCGTTGTGTTATTTTTCTCTGCGGATAAAATCTTCGATGAGCTTTCCGAAAACGCTGACGCCGTTTTCGTCTACCAGGTTGATATACCGGCAATGCTTGCTGTGCATCACCTTGAGGGTAATGTTTTCCGTATATCCAAAATGCTTGAAGGTCGAGATCAGCAGCATGGTCTGCTCATAGCGGCTGGGCATATCCTCATCGGACACGATCACCAGCATGGGCGGATACTGCTCGTCTTTGCCTACATGGTAAAGGGGCGCTGCCTCGTCTACGATCAGCCGCCGGTGATCGACTCCTCTTTCCCGAAGTACATTAAAATGGCAGGTAGGCTGACCGGCATCGTGGACAAAGCCGGCAACATCCATAGGATCGATCCCATACTTGCCCAGCCAGGACTTATCGAAGCAGAGCAGCTGAGACATATAACCGCCGGCAGAGCTGCCGCCCACATAGATCTCCGTCACATCGCCGTACTGCTTGATATTCTCAAACACCCAAGCCACCGCATTGGCCGCGTCCTCCAGAAATTCCGGATACTTGGCTGTGGGATACATCCGGTAATTGGCGCTGACAACGCCAATACCGTGCTCCGCCAGATACTGACAGGGCACCTCCTGCTTTGCCTTATCGCCGCTGACCAATCCACCGCCGTGAAAATACACCAGCACCGGAAAGCTCTCCGTATCCGGCAGGTAAAGATTCATGCACTGGGCATCGTCTGTATTGTAATGGACATCTAAAAATGTGCGCATACGCTAACACTCCTTTGTTTACAGCTTTTCTATACTTATAGCAAATCTTACTGGGATTTGCAACCATTTTTTGACTTTTTTATCCTTGCGGACACTTGACGCGACCTTGCGTGTATGGTAAACTGGAGACGATCAACTGTGCCATTTTCTGCACACAAAAATATCACAGTTTAGGAGGCAAATTCTATGAAAAGACCCCAATTAAAAGACCTTACCCTGCGGGAGAAAGTCGGCCAGACCGTCTGTGTCCGGGAAAATCTGCTGACAAATATCCCTGACCTTTCCGAGTATCTGAAAAAATACCCCTACGGCTGTATCTGGGCTATGGGCAACCAGCTCAACGATACGGAAAACATGGGTGAAGAAACCAACAAGAACGGCAAGGCTACCGGCAAGGCATACTTAAAAACCACCAAGAAGCTGATGGCCGCCACCAAGATCCCCGTTCTCATGGTGGGCAACACCGAAAGCGGCTTCTCTTCCGTTTTCCCGGAGCTGACCCACAACATGGGCCAAATGGCCGTTTCTGCCACCAACGATGAAGCGCTGATCTATGAACAAGCTGCCGCCATCGCCCGGGAAATGAAGGCCAGCGGTGTGCAGTGGAAGTGGTCTCCCAACATTGATACCGACGACCTGCACGGCTACTCCGCCTACGGACGCGCTTACTCCGGCGACCCGGATCAGATCATCCGCTGCGCCATTGCCGCTGTTCGTGGCACCCAGTCTGAGGGTGTTGCGGTTTCTGTCAAGCACTTCCCCGGCAAGGACGGCGTGGATTATCGGGACTCTCACTTCGCCTCCACCTTTAATATGCAGACCCGGGAGGAATGGGAGAAAACCAACGGCTATATCTACCGGGAGATCATCCGTGAGTCTGACCCCTGGGCCATCATGGTCGGTCACCAGGGTCTTCCCTGTGTTGACAACACCAAGATGCCCAACGGTACCTTTATCCCCTCTACCCTGTCCTACAAGATCCTGACGGAGCTTCTCAAGGGTGAGCTGGGCTACAAGGGCGTGGTCATCACCGATGCCATCGGCATGGGCGCGCTGTATACCCATATGCCCGAAAGCGAGTTGTATGTTCATCTGCTGCTGGCCGGCAACGATATGATTCTGGGCCCCACCCCCCAGGCAACCGACGACTACATTGACTATGTGGAGCAGGCGGTTCTGGACGGACGGATCCCCGAAAGCCGGATCGACGATGCCTGTGAGCGTGTGCTGCAGATGAAGGAGAAGCTGGGCATGTTCCAGGAGGATTTCGGCTTGGATCTGGAGATCACACCGGAGCTGCTGGCAAAAACCCACGAAATCGAAGCCTCTGCCGCCCGCAAGGCCATCACCCTGGTCAGGGATGACGGGATGCTGCCCCTGAAGAAAGAAAACCTTCACAAGGTCCTCATCGCCCCGGTTTCCTACTGGCCTGAGTTTGACGAAGCGATCCACCATACCGGCAAGCTCCTGGAAGCCAAGGGTATCCAGGTGGACTATATGCTGCCCACAGAGGTGGACAAATGGGCGTATGTGAAGACCATGGTGGACATGGAGCAGTATGATCTGGTGCTGTGCGGCAGCTACCTCCGGGCGCACCGGCCTGCCGGTGTCCCCGGTTACAACCACTGGCATCAGCGGTTCCTGCAGTTCCTGCAGACCTATGCCAACAACAAGTTAGTCGCCGTAGCCTACGGCTCTCCCCACATTTACTTTGACTACTTTACCAACACCGGTAAGGCTTTCATTGCTGCCTATGATTATACCAAGGAGCTGCAGGAGGCCGTTGTGGACGCGCTGTTCGGAGAGATCCCCTTCCAGGGCAAGTGCCCGTTTACGCTGATTCCCGATTGGTTTGTGAATAACCCATTCTTATAAATACGGAAACAGTCAAAACCCCCGACATTCCACAAGGATGTCGGGGGTTTTTTCATGTTCTGTTTACACAACCTTCAGGGCGATCAGCACCTGCAGGACTACGAAAGCCACATAAATACTCAGCAGCGTAATGCCCTGCCAGCGGCGCAGCTTTCCTTTTATCAAAGCGGGCAGTGTCATAATCGCCATCACGCCCACCATAAGAGGGATCTCGAACAGCTGGGAGGTATTGTAGCCCAGAAGCTTGCTGCCCTCCGGGATCTCAAAGGGAGAAATGGCCGCGGCCGCGCCGCTTACCAGCACAAGATTGAAGATATTTGCGCCAATGATGTTACCCAGAGACAGGGCGCCATGTCCCTTCACAAGAGCAGTAACCGCAGTCACCAGTTCCGGCAGAGAGGTGCACAGAGCAACCACCGTAACGCCCACGACCTCTGTGGGGATGCCTGCCATGGTTGCCAGCGATACGGAAGAACCCTCCAGCATATCCGCGCCAACGGCGATCAAGGCGGCACTTGCCACAAGAACCACCAGATCCTTCAGCAAGGAGCCACCGCCCTTCTCCTCTTCTGCCTCTTCGTGCTGAACAGGATTTTTAAAGCCCTTATAAACGGTCATGGCCATATACACACCAAAGACCAAAAGCAGTACGATACCCATCCATCTGTCAAAGCGGCCGAAGATATAGGCAGCTACCATATAAATAGCTGCAGCGCCAAAGAAAAACAGCACCGGGGTAACGACCGTCTTTCGGTTGACGGGCGCAGGACGGATGGCGATGGTCAAAGCCGCAATCAGGGCAGTGTTGCAGATAATAGAACCAATGGCATTTCCGTAAGCAATGGCGCCATTGTTGTTCACCGCCGCTGTCACAGAGACCATAACCTCCGGCAGGGTCGTGCCGATGGAAACCACCGTTGCGCCGATGATAATTTCCGGAACACGAAAGCGCTTGGCAATACCCACCGCGCTGTCAACAAACCAGTCGCCGCCCTTGATGAGCAGGACTACGCCCACAGCGAACAAAGCCAACGATCCCAACAGGCTGTCCGTTAAGCCGTTATACCAAGCCAAAAACTGTTCTAACATAGAAAATATACTCCTTACAGATATTTTAACGACAAAAGCAATGGCATTTGTATCTGCCTGCATCACAGCAGACACCGATCCTGTATATATTATAATAAAAAAACCTGTTTTTCAAGGGAAAACCCGGTCTTCTTCGCTTCTTTTTTATAGGAATGTAAATTTTCTCACACGCAGCACCCCCATACGCCACATTCGATAGGTTCTAAAGATATATTGGGGCTGTTGCAAAATACAGAATGTGCCCGATAGAATCCGTAGGGCGAACAGTTCGCTCCTACATCCGCAGGACGTAGATATTTGCATAGTCTGAGGGCTTGTTGCGGCATTTTGCAACAAGCCCTGTTTCCTTATACTGCTTTTACTTTTTTCTTCTGCTTCGCTAAAAAGTAGATGCCGTAGAATCCAAAAATGTACGCCAGGAACAGCAACACCACGCAGATGGGATACAGCACCGCATGGCCGCTTAACAGGTTAAACAGGATATCGTAGGGCGTGCCGTCGCCCCGCATCAGAAACATATAGTTGTAATCCAACAGCACATTTGCCGTATAAGCCGCGACACAGAACCCCAGCAGAATGGTAAAGGTGATCCAAATATTGCGTTTTTTCATGCTGGCCATACCGCTGACAAGGATATACAGGGCGGAAAAGCCGGAAATGCTGTGGGTAATACCGGAAACCACATTGTCAAAACTCAGAACGGGATAGGAGCCGTAATTGTTGCCTGCGCCATAGGTGCCCAGCACCGCGCCCAGCATGCCAAAAATGCACACGAAATCCAAAGCGGCTTCCTTCACCCGGCCACGGGAAAATGCTGCCAGCGGAATGGTGATCAACTGGATACTGCACAAAAACAGCGGCAGATCATAAAGCCACGCCCAGGCATCCTTTGAACGGATACAGACGATCACCAGCTTGAACAGCTCAATGCTGTCGATCAAAATGGCAGCAACCTTCAGAACCCGGTCCTTTTTCGCCGCCTGGCTGTGACGGTTTTTCTTTCCCAAAATCAGCGCAAGCCCCGTCATAACCACCATCAACGATGTGACAAACAGCAAATGCTGCCAGGACAAAAACCCTTCCGGCTCCCGGGCATAACCCCCAAAACCAAAGAACTCCCTCATAGTAAATCCCTCTTTTGTATTTTTCACTTGCGCCATTATAGCAAACAAAGGGCGATATTTGTAAATTCCTGCGGAAATATAAAGAAATCTTAAGATTTTGGGGTCAAGCCGCTTCCGCATCGCCTTTGGATAAGGTCGCATCTTGTTTTCAGCAAATAAAAGAATGGCAGGCACTTTTGTGCCTGCCATTCTTTTATTTCTTACCCGTGATCGTGCTTATTCCGTATAATACGGGGTGTTGACGGTAAGCTTCAGATCCTTCTGATTGTGCATCAACTGCTTACCGCTGAACCAGACACTGTAAATTCCCTGCTCTGTCAGGTCATTCAGCGCATCCTCAGAAAAAGTATCTGCCACATACACCGGCATAACAGACAGCGCCAGCTGACCGCAGCCAAGCTTCGCGCTATAGGACACCAAATTGTCTGTTGCCGCTTTACTCTGTCCATCGGCAGGATCGATCATCGCGGTGACGATTCTGCCGTCCGAGAAGCTGTAATACCGATGATAAGCCAGGTCGTACATAGGATAACTACGCAAGAACACCAGGCTTTGGGGTGCGGTATAATCCATTACCGCCGCCAGATCGATGCCTTCCTCGCTCCTGTTAAACAGGTTCAGGCTATACGCATTTCCTCTCGGATCCAAATTCCGGGTAAATCCGTCCACACTGGCGATATAGCCGTTTGTAAAGCCATGATCTGTCAGCACGGAGGCAATATAGTCCGCAATGAAGGCATTTCGCAGCCATCCAAAGTCCACCAGATATCTTACCTCGTTTTTCTCTGCGAAGGTCAGGTATTCCTGGGACACCTGCAGCATGACCTTGTTGCTGCCACTCAGCACAAGCTGAACGGCTTGCGGATCTGTTGCGAATTCTGCCAGCGTCTGCACATAAGCCCGCTGGTCGTCATTCTGCCCCGGGTCATAATCTCGGGCTATGCTTTCATTATCGCTGTAAAACACCCGGTCATATTCCGCGTACACCGGTGCCAGATAGAGCGCCCTGCTGCCGCTGTTGACTAGCTGCTCCAGCGCCAGGTACAGGCCGCTGTCCACAGTGATCTGCTCATTGGGATGCTGATTTATTTCATACATCCCCTTCAAATCCGAAGCACCGGCTTCGTTGAAAAACAGCTTCCAGGCGTCTTCCAGCGTTTTTCCATAAAGCTGTTCCAGCGCTTTGCTTTCCGCTGTAGGGGAGTTTTCTCCTGCGCCGTACTCATACTGCAAGACAAACTCTCCGCCGCAATTAAGGCCGGAAGAGCTGCCTGTCACCGTCTGCCAGCCGGCAGGGGTTTGCAGTACACTGAGTATTCCCACTGTCAATGACACAGCCGCCACGATCAACAAAATGACAATCAAAACCCAACGAACTGTCCGATTTTTGTCGGACAGTTCGAAGTGGTGAAGGCGGTTGCCTTCCAAATCTCTTTTCTTTTTCATCACAGCAGGGCAGACAACAGGAATATGCCAAACAGCGCAACGATAGCGCCCAGCAGTCCCAGCCCGATCCACGCGCCCTTGAAGCAAGCCTTTGCGTTGCGCAAATGCTTGAACTTCTTAAAGAGCAGGCCGCCGATAATGCCCAGAGGCGGCAGTAAGAAAGAACCGATGGTATACCACAGGCTGCCGGTATCGTGCAGGGGTGTCTGCAGCATAAACTGACTGCTGTTCCAGTCGATCTCCTGCTGCACAGGCGCGTCATTTGCTGCCGTTTCAGGGTCCATGATGGTGATGGACTTCATGGGTACACCGGCATCGCGGATTGCCTTGTACTCCTCGATCTCCTTGGTATTGCCGTAGACATAGTGTTCGTGGCCGATGTTGACCAGCTCCGGCTGCTCCTGGGAATAATCGTGAACAGAGGGATCGTAGGTAAACAGCACCTTATTCTTTTCCAGCTTGGGATCCGGGATGGGAATGGCGGAGATCAGGCTGCGAGTATAGGGGTGCAAAGGATAGTCAAACAGTTCTTCCGCCTCTGCTACCTCCACAATGTTACCCTTGTAGATAACACCGATCCGGTCAGAAATAAACCGAACAATGGACAAGTCGTGAGCAATGAACAGGTAAGTCAGATTCTTCTCACGCTGGAACTTCTTCAGCAGGTTCAAAACCTGCGCGCGGATAGAAACGTCCAGCGCGGAGATGGGCTCATCGGCGATAACCAGTTCAGGCTCCATAACCATGGCACGGGCCAAGCCGATACGCTGACGCTGGCCGCCGGAGAACTCATGGGGATAGCGGGTCAAGTGCTCAGGCAGCAGACCTACCTCTTCCACGATCTTCTCGACCTTGCGGATGCGATCTTCTTCATTCTCGTACAAATGGAAATTGTAAAGACCCTCGGAGATGATATAATCTACCGTTGCACGCTCGTTCAAAGATGCTGCAGGGTCCTGGAAAACCATCTGGATATTACGGATGACTTCCCGGTCCAGACCACGGCTGGTCTTGCCGGAAATACGCACGCCCTTGTACTGGATCTCACCGGCGGCACAGGGATTGACACGGATGACGGCACGGCCGATAGTGGTCTTACCGGAGCCGGATTCACCAACCAGAGAGAAGGTCTCGCCCTTGTAAATATCAAAGCTGGCATTCTTAACAGCCTTCACCGCGTTGTCGCCCTTACCGAAGGTGATATCCACATTTTTGACAGACAGCAGGATCTCTCTGCCGTTTTCCGCAATGGGACCATGCTCGGGCAAGTAAGAGGCAGTCTTTTTCATTTTATCTTTTGACACGACACACCCCTCCTTAAATATTGAATGCATCAATGAGCTTTTCGTGGATGTTCTGGATGATCTCCGGCTTTTCCACCTTAGGCGCTCTGGGGTCCAGAAGCCAAGTCTTTGCATAATGGGTATCGGTAACCTGGAACATGGGAGGCTCCTTCAGGGTATCCACCTTCAGGCAGTAGGGATTTCGGGGAGCAAAGGCATCACCAACAATGCTGTTATACAGCGACGGAGGCGTGCCGGTAATAGAATACAGGGTCGTATTGCGCTGTGCCAACTGAGGCAGACTGGACAGCAAAGCCCAAGTGTAGGGATGCTTGGGATCATAGAAGACTTCTTCCACCGTACCGGTCTCAACGATCTGGCCGGCATACATAACAGCAACGCGGTCAGCAACGTTGGCAACAACACCCAGGTCATGGGTGATAAATACGATAGTGTAGTTGAATTCCTTCTGCAGGTCCTTGATCAGCTTCAGGATCTGAGCCTGAATGGTAACGTCCAACGCCGTGGTGGGCTCGTCACAGATCAGGATCTTGGGCTGGCAGGACAGGGCAATGGCGATAACGATACGTTGACGCATACCGCCGGAGTACTGGAAGGGATAATCGTCAAAGCGTTTTTCCGCATTGGGGATGCCAACCTTCTTCATCAGCTCCAGCGCTCTGGCTCGGGCTTCCAGCTCCGTGCAGTCCTGGTGCTTCAGAATGATGGATGTGATCTGCTTGCCGATGGTAATGATGGGGTTCAGAGAAGTCATAGGATCCTGGAAGACGGTGGCGATCTTGCCGCCGCGGATCTGGCTCCAGTCCTTGGCATCCTGGATCTTTGCCAGATTCAGCACGCAAGTGCCGTGGAGCTTCTCAGATGTCTCATCCAGGTATTTTACGCGGAAGACAACGCTGTCGAAGACACTGTTTCTCTGTGCTTCATCGCCCAGATCAACACCCAACTGCATCGCCTTCTTCATGGCCTTCAGCAGCTTGGTATGGCACTGACTGCGCTTGTGCGCGCTGAAACGGCCAACAGAAAGGTATATTTCTTTGGCAATGATCTCGTTGCGGGCTTTCGTCTCATCGGAGACGGTGCAATCAATGGCCTTTGCATAGGCGCTCTTCAGCTCGTTCATACGCGCTTCGTACTGCTTCAGGTATGCAGAGTCGGAATGGATGGCTTTCCGGTGGCTCTTGATCATCTCCGCTTTGGCCTTCTGCAGGTCCTTGATCTGCTTGTCCAGCTCGGCGATCTCATTGCCCATAGCGCGGTAGCGCTCTTTTTCGTTCTTGGTGTCAACAGTCTGACGCTGATTGAACAGTTCCGTGCGCTTGAACACCAGATCCTCGATCTGGGCAGTCGCTGCCTGATCTTCCGCATCGCTGATGGTGGCGCGCTGCTTCTTTTCCGATTCCAGCTCCAAGATCTGCTTGTAGATCTCAGCGCCGGCCTCCAGCTTGGCGTAACGGTTCAAAGCTTCCTTCGCCGCGTTGATCATCCGTACAGCGGTAGTATCCAGCACAACGGAAGTATCGGCCAGCTCCTCATCGTTGAAGATGATAGAGCCGTTGCTGATGTAGCCATTGGTCTCCAGCATACCGGCAAAGGTCTTGGTAAAGACGGACTTACCGGAACCGGACTCACCAACAATGGCAACGGATTCATTTTCGTGAAAATCCAGGGAAACACCGCGAATCGCTGTCAGAATTCTGCCACGAACACGGAATTTAACCTCAAGGTCCTTAACGGACAGCAAAACCTTCTTGTTTTCCATATCCGTCACCTCTTACATGTGGGTTCTGGGGTCAGACGCGTCGCCCAGATTTTGGCCGACAACATACAGCACCACAGCGATGATGGAAGCCACCGCAACGGGGCTCCAGAACTCGAATCCCCAGCCGGGGGTGATCATAGCGCTTTTTGCGGCCTCGATCAGCTTACCCAGCGACATATCAGAAAGTCCCATGCCGATATAGCTCAGGAACACCTCGTAGGAGATGTAGGAGGGGATCTCGGTAGCAACCAGCGTCACGATAACGGAGGTCATAAAGGGAAGGATGTTCTTGGTAGCGATGCGGGTGATGGGGGTTCCCAGACACCGGGATGCCAAATTGTACTCCCGGTCACGGATAATGATAACCTGGGTACGGATAAAGTAGGCAATGGCGATCCAGCCGGTAACGGTCAACGCAAAGACCATGGACCAGAAGCTGGCAGACATGATCAAAACGATAACGGAGATCAGCAGGATATACGGCACATTAGCCACCACGTTGTAAACTTCCGTCATCACGATGTCGAATTTCCGGCTGAAGCCCCATACCGCGCCGATGGCAACGCCAACGATCATATTGATGGCCGCGCAGACCAGCGCCAGAGAAATGGAGATGCTGGAGCCATACCAGATGGCATCGAAGGTGGAGTTGCCGGAAGCGCCGGAGCCAAGGATCCACTTCAGGTTGAAGCCAAACTTCGCGATCGCATCCGCGGGCTTCAGGTGCTTGGTAGAGCCGTCCATCAGGTTGACATAGGGGTCCACCGCGGCATCGTAGCCGATGACAGCGGGATACACATAGGAGAAAATAATCAGAACAGCCAGCAGCGCCAGGGCAACAATGTTGATCTTCTTGCGGAAGAACACACGGAACACACTGCGCCAATAGGAGTATCTGGGAGCCGTGATACGCTCAGAAGCCAGCTCATCCTGGGCAACGGGAGCAAACAGCTCTTCGTCGGACAGGTTAAATTCACTCAGGTTGATCTTATTTTCATTCATTGCGTATCACCTCGTTTTCGAAGAGAAGGAAATTCTGGGATCCAGAATGGACATCAGCACGTCTCCCAGGATAAAGGACGTAACAGACAGCAGCGCATAGAACAGCGCGACGCCGACGATAACGCCGTTATCATACTTGTTGATGGCTTCTGTCAGGACATTACCGATACCGGGTACCAGGTACACACGCTCGGTAATGATAGCGCCTGTCAGAGCGCCCAGCACGCTGCCGGGGATGCCGTGTACGATGGGAATGATCGCATTTTTCAGAATGTGCTTACTGAAGATCTCACCCTCAGAAAGGCCGCCGCTGCGGGCAAATTTCACATAGTCAGAGTTCATCTGGTCGATCATATACCGGCGCAGCCACTTCATCAGGTTCGCGATGGAGGGCAGAGCCAGAGAAATCACCGGCAGCACATACATCAGCCATGTGGGATTTTGCATATCAAATGTGGTAGGCAGCTTGAAGCTGCTGCCGATGGCGCGGAAGATAAAGATATAGCCCAGGGAAGGCACTGCCATAATGAAAACAATATAGAAAGTGCCCAGCTTGTCGATAAACTTATCCTTATTCAGCGCCATCATCACGCCCAGGGGCACAGCCAGCAGGTATGCCAGAATTACGGAAATGATACCGATGCTGAAAGAATACCCCATCTGGGACAAGCCGGATTTGGCGGTGGTAACACCGGTATAATTGTCCACATAGTACTTCTGATTCAGCAGACTGGAATCCTTGGTGTCAGGAATGTATCGCAGCGAATGGATATCATCCGCAGTCGTTTCCACCACACCGCTGGGATAGGTGATGGTGGTGAATTTCTGGGGACCCTGGGCATCCGTCATGGTGTTAAACACGTCAATATTTCTATTAACAGAGTAAGAAACGCCCAGGCGGATCTTCACCAGATTCTGGTGGATATAGGGGAAGGAATCATCAAAGTACAGCAAATACTTATAGCTTGTACCGTTACCCATAATGGCAGGAGAGAATTTTTCTCCGCCGTAGGCAGGGTCGCGCCAGGTAAAGGTCAGTCCCCGCTCCCCTTCTATACTCTCCACATTATGGATATTATCCACCTTGATCAGACCGGTAAAGTAGGTTACCAGCCGCTTGATCAGGGGAACATCCTTGGAGGCGTACAGGCGAGGCTCGCCACCTTCCTTGTACTTCTTGGTGCCGATCTTATAAGAACCGGGAAGGCGCTCAACCTCGTAGCCTTCGCTTCTATACTTTTCGGTAAACGCATCCACCAGAGCCTTGGTATGCTCATCGTCTTCTTCGGCGGTGATCGCAAGCCTTGCCGAATCAGCTTCCTCTTGGGTCAGGCGTCCTGCCTTTACCTCTTCCTGAAGATAATCGGCAAACGGAACATAGTCCAGATAGCCATACTTCTCCCACTGTTGCATCATGTATGTTTCTTTTGCATTGAGCTTCATTTTGGTGAAAGAAGGATCGTTGGCAAAGATCGACTGCTTGTCCAGGAACGAGTAGATCATCACCATGATCACCGCAATAACGAGGACAACAGAGAACAGTGCCCGCAGGATTCTGCTGATTAAATATTTTGTCATAGTCAGTCTCCTTCGTCTTGTCTCTTAGGATAACACATACAGCATAAAAATATCCCGGCAGTAGAGAACACTGCCCTCAATATTCCTGGCAGATAAAACCAAACCACAAGGAATACTGGGGGCAGCATTTCCTATCCAACAGTGCTTTGCCATAGTGCCAATCGGGAGGATGGGCGAAAATTCGCCCACCCTCCTTGTTATTGGAAAAATATCTAATCTAAATCTTAAATTAGAAGATACCCAGAGACTTGGTCATGTAGCCAGAGTAGTTAGGCAGCATGGTGCTCAGGTAAGAGGAGGGATCGCCGTAGTCGGGGCCCCAACCGGAACCGTCGTTCAGGTCAAAGTTGGCTTCAGAGCCAGCGCTGTACCAGTAGGTAGCATCCAGATAGGTGTCGCGGGTAGCGTACTCAACCAGGTTGACCTTGATGCAGCCGGCGGTAGCGTCCTCGATGGACTGCTTCATAGCATTCTTCTGGTTCTTGGAGTTCTCGCTGTCGCCACGGACGGGGATGTCCAGATAGATGGGCTTCTCAGCGGAAACTTCGATGCCCTTTGCCTTCAGCTCCTCGACAGCCTTAGCCATGTAGGCAGCAACAGCTTCCTTGTTGTACCAGCCGTCGAAGCCAACGGAAGAAGAGCCGTTCCAAACGGTCAGCTGGATGCCGTCAGCAGTCAGCTGATCCTGCACGATCTGGCCGTACATAGTACCGGCAGCATAGGTCTTGTCAGTGCCATTGATGCTGACAGTAACTTCCTCCTCCAGGAACACAAAATTGCCGGGAGTGTAGGAGTTGACCAGAGAGTTCAGCTTCAGCTCTTCGCCTACGGACTGCGCGTTGTAGGTGCCGCGGTCGATGGACATAGCCAGAGCCAGACGGAAGTTCTGGTTCAGCATGGCAGCGCCGGTGCGGACGATCTCTTCCTCAGTCTTGGAGGACTTACCAACGTTTGCGTCGTTATAGTTAGCAAAAGCAGCACGGCGCAGGTTGAAGAAGCCGCAGTAAGTGGTTGCATCGGTGTCGGAGATGTAAGCATACTTATCAAAGGTTCCAGCTTTTCTAGCGATCTCGACACGCTCGGTGGTCATACCCAGGGTGTCAACAACGCCGTTGAAGAAGTCATCGTACATCTTCTGATGGTCGGTGCCGTCAGTATACATGTAGGTGAAGGACTTCAGATTGTTGTTGCCAGCATTCCAGTAGGTCTCATTAGACTCCAGAACGATGGAGTTTGTGGAGGTGAAGCTGGTGATGATGTAAGGACCGCAGTAAGCGATGGAGTCGGGGCCCTTGCCGTACAGGTAAGTCTCAGCAGAGCTGTCGAAGTCAGCGCCGAACTTGCCGCCCATGGACTCGTAGTAAGAACGGCTCATGGGAGCGAAGACGCCGTAGCCCAGCATGGTGGGGAAGTAGCTTGTAGCCTCAGACAGGGTGTATTCAACCGTGTAGGTGTCAACAGCCTTGATGCCAACCTGAGCAAAATCGGTAATTTCGCCGTTCATATATGCATCAGCGTTAAGGATGTTGGCGCAGCCAGCACCAGTCAGGTAACCAAGGTCAGGACCCTGGTCCATTGCATGCTGCATACCAGCAACAAAGTCGTCAGCAGTCAGATCAGCAACCTTACGGCCCTGGTTATCAACCCAGACCACACCCTCACGCAGCTTGAAGGTGTACTTCAGGCCGTCATCGGAAACGGTGTAGCTCAGAGCCAGAGCGGGCTGAGCCTTGTTCTCCATATCGTACTCATACAGACCGTCATAGGTCTGGACGAGGATCTCGGAGTCAGCAGCATTGGAGGTTGCCAGAACATCCCAGGACTCCAGATCCGCATCAAAGTAGAAGGTAGCGGTGTCCTCGATGGTGTAGCCCTTACCGGTCAGGTAGTCCTTGACCCACTGCTCGTAAGTGCCGGTGCCGATTACTTCGTTCCACTTAGCCTTCATCTCTGCAATGTGAGCAGCCTCGATGGGCTCCTTGGTAACAATACGGTCGTGGAAACGGTAGGTGTCGTTGCCGTACAGGATGGGGGTGTTGGTGTAGGGAGCGATCTTGGTCATAGCGTAGTTGCCGCCCCGAGAAGTGGTGGGCAGGAAGATGCCTGCGCCCAGCAGCTTAGCCTCGGCAATAGCCATCAAGGCATAGCGGGTGGGAACATTCTTCTCCGCCAGGGCTGCCTGATAGGCTTCGTAGAAGTCGCCCAGAACCAGGTCATAAACAGCGGCGGACAGCTCGTCGTAGTCAGTGATGTCCTTAAAGGGATCAACGTACTCGACATTCTTGTTGGTGCTCTCTGTGGGGTCGGTGTTGGCAGGTGCGCATGCGACCATAGAAACGGCCATCATAGCAACCAGCAACAGTGCAAGAAGCTTTTTCATGATTTTTCCTCCTATATGAAAATATAGAAATAATTATTTACTAAGGTGGCTCTCCGACAAAAATACCACCTCTCATAAATATATGAAATTATACATCCAAAATTCCCTGTTGTCAAATGTTTTAGGTGTTTTTATGCTGATAATCACAAATTTTAATGGCATATAACAAATTTTTGTTCACTCTCCACGAAAAACAAACGTCCGTTCTGTAAAAACAAAGCCGTTTTATGTGCCGCCCGCCTTCCACGCCTTGGCGCTTTCCTGTTTTTGAAACCTGTGTATCTTTTTGCCGGTGCAGCTCTTGACCGCAGCCCATCATCACAGCTTTCCTCTTACAGCAAAAAACAGAAACTGCCGCCAGACAGGATCGACTGATCCCGTCTGGCGGCAGCTAACAATACGAAGCAATCAAATAAAGAGATTTCCTGATCAGTTAGAAAACTTTGGTGGATTCACCGGGTTCCCTGCGAAAGCATTCGGACCGGGATCGGACAGGGAGAAATACATCTTTGCTGCCTTGGTGGTGCCAAAATCCTGATTGGAGCCGGAATTCTGCACCGCATTGAAAGCATCCCGGAACATCTGATTGTGAGCCTCTTCCCGGTTCAGCAGGAAATCAATGGTTTCCCGGACCTTCTTGTCATGGATCTGTCGGTACAGGTATTCATAGACCACCTTCGCCCGCTGTTCCGATGCGATGTTACTCAAAAGATCGGCGCACAGATCTCCGGTCACTGTAACATAATCTGCCGTCCAGGAATAGCCGGAAGCATTGATGAGCCCGGGATTCAGTCCCAGGATCACATGGCTCTGAATTTCTCCACTGGGCACCTGCGCCGCATTCACATCATGGCCGTTGAGCAAGTTGATGGTCTGGGCAACCATCTCCATGTGCCCCAGCTCCTCCGCCGCAATGTCAAGAAACAGATCCTTGATCTTCGGATCTTTGATGCGAAAGCTCTGGGACATATACTGCATGGCGGCTTTCAGCTCGCCATTGCCGCCACCTAGCTGCTCCTGCAGCAGTGCCGCGTACTGGGGATTGGGGCGCTCCACCGCCACCGGATGAAATAACTGCTTTTCGTGCTTGAACAAGCACATCACTCCCTTCACCGTGATATGCCTATTCTGCCAGTTTCTTCCGAAGAATATACATTGGGGTTCACCCCGGACACCTGCGCCCATGTCACCACCTCGGCACAGAAAAAGCCGCCCCGACCATGGGAAACATTCTGGGCCTGTAAATCGGCTTTGCAGCCGATAGAAAAGCCGTGAACGACAACACATCGTTCACGGCTTCGCTGTAAATTTTTGTCCCGATTTCCCCGCTCTAGGATCGGGGTTCTGAACCATAGTTTAAGATTAATAAGTATCAGAGGAATATCCAAGCTGTATCTACCAACAAATATTATGTTTTTTGACAAACTATTGGATTCTTGTAAATACTTATCCTCTATGCTATAATCAAACAAAAAACCAGCAGAAAAACTATTTCATGGAGGGTTCCTATATGCCGAGAGTATTTAGAATACATGGCGATAATATTGTGGAATGTGAGCGAATCGCCAAGCTCATTTTAGACGAAACCGACCCGACATCCATTGAAATTTCCTTGATGTCCCCGTCCACCATTGTTTATAACCTTCAATTTAGCTATTTAGGATACGATTTTCAGTGGCAGTTAGAACTGCTGCCCGGGTTTAACAAAGCAGGCCGCAGCAGATGGGAGGCCAATATTTTTACTGGTCTTAAAAACAGCGGCAGTTTCCTCGATGAAACACCAGATGCCATTGTTACCTATGTAGAGAATGGATTAGAAACCGTTCTTTTTGCAATCGAATTTTGTAGTGCCTTGCAGGCTGGTAATCAAGCGTGGCAGCGAAGTGGTCGTGCGTTCTCTACCGGTCGAACCGGCTGCCCCTATATATACGTTGTTGAGTTTGTCAATTACGAACTTAATCCCAAAACACGTGAACGAAAATCACTGCGTTTTCCTAATCCTGCAGTTCCTTATAGCTATATTAATTTCTCGGATGATTCAGAGAATTTTGTCGCACAACTTTATGTTCGTTCTGCAGAATTCGACAAACATTCCGAACCTAAACTACGTGGCTTTGACGAAGAAAATTTTGCTGAAGAAGAACTTTCTCGATATATCATAAAACGGATGTGTGGTTTTGATACAAGTGAAGAAGAATCGATTATTCTTCAAAAAAATCTAAACATCGTACTTTTCCTTGCAAGTAGTTTACGTCCCTCCACGAATTTTACACCTACACAATGGAGTCAGCTATATACCCATCCGCAGAGTATCGTTGATTTTTCGTTAGCAAACTCTCGGTTCAATTTTCGCAAGAAGATTTCCGGGAAAGGGCACCATGGGAATTCTCCGGAATTTCTTGATTTAGTTGAAAGTCTTAGTGTCGGCTTAGCCTCCAAAGATCTTCCCTTTGGAATTATCCCCGCCGCCAATAGACGCAGACTGGCGAATGGAATACGCCGCTTATATCCAACCTATGACACCAATGT
Source organism: Oscillospiraceae bacterium (assembly GCA_017416325.1). Taxonomy (GTDB): domain Bacteria; phylum Bacillota; class Clostridia; order Oscillospirales; family Oscillospiraceae; genus Faecousia. Next base: position 15,673 of record JAFQCV010000010.1, on the reverse strand, counting down.
GCTTGATCGAATCTCCTCCAATCGCTCAGATTTGCTTTTGTGTATGATTAAGGGTTTTAAACCCGGAGGTGACGACAACCGACCTGATAGAGGTGTTTTGCCGTTAGCTGCTATGCTTGCCTCAACTGATATTGAAGTGATGACATATATTTACGGACCAGTTGTTGAACGCAATTTTAACGCACTTATGGCTAGTCCCGAACGTCTTGCAGCTTACAATGGTTTTTGGCGCGCCATTCTCTCTTTGAGCAACTACATCGCGCTTGATGTTCCTGTGCTCACCAAGCCTGCCATTAACACATACGATGCTGAGGTCCTTTTAGACACTTCTGCATTGAAGGAGCACTATATCGAGCAACAGCCTGATGAAAATGGTTTGACCCAAATCGCTTTTTCAAGCATCCCGCAATCCTTCCACGAAGATGATGTGGATGCAGGAATCCATTTTCTTTTTGCACATCTACTCCGTGAAGTTTGCTTTGAAGGCATGTGTAATCCTCCTGGTGGCGACTGGAGTGGCCTTTCTGTCATTTGTGGCAACCATGAAGTGCGTTGGCTATCTTTGCCCCGTGTAAGCGAAGAAGTTGATGGTAAGCGCCCCGATCATGTTTTAGAGCTATTTGGGGTATTCGATCGTCCTGTTTTGCTTTCCATTGAATCAAAGGAGCGGTCCTTTGATTTGGAGGAAAATGTTGGCGAAGGCCTCGTAAACTACATCCAAAACCTCATGAATTATGTTCCTAATGTGGAACGGCTAGTCTATCCTCGCATTGGAGCATGGACGCAATCGGACATTCTCGTTGACTTCAACACATTTGAAACAATCTCTGCTGCGGCCTATTTGCGAAAAACTGCGCAAACAAACCGTACTGTGTTTGAACAGAGCAACTGCGATATGCTGTTCATCATGGATCCGGTTGCACATGGCTGGGAGATTGAAATTGTAACGGCTACCCATTCCGCTGAAATTCTGAAAGAGTTTATCTGCAACAAGATAGAGGAAAGTGGATTTACCAATATCGTTGTCTTCTAAGTTACCAGTTCAGATACAGTGACTCCAAAACGTGAACACTTTCTTTATCCATAACTTTTTTGAAACTAGAATTTCCCGATGGAATAAACTCATGCCGTCTATATAGTTCCTTGGGCAATTCAATAGTAAAGTCATCCTCTCCTCTGATACCATCAAAAGAAAGCATGTATTTAATACCTTTACTATTCAAATGCTCAAGATAGGTGAGGAACGCATCAAAATTAATCGCACCATAATAACGACCCTTCGTATGAAAATACGGAGGGTCTAAATATATTAGATCACCCGTTTGGGCACTTTCGGTTGTAACAGTATAGTCGGCAGCAATAAATTCTGCACCTTGGATATGCTCAGACCAATCCAGAATTATTTTTTCTAAACTGTCAGGAGATATACCAGGGCGAGTATGGTGTAAGGAGTTGTTAAAGTCACCGTTTGCGTTAAAGCGAATTAAGCCATTGACGCAGGTTCTAGATAAGAACAGAAGATCTTCAGGGGAACGGGTTCGGTTGAAATCATCCCTGATTTCGTAATATGCCTGATAACCTTCTGTTTGCAGTTTTGTCCAATGTTGTCTATATGCTTCAGATAGTCCCATCGGATCACGCTTGATTTCATTCCACAAATCAATAAGCGGGGCGCAAATATCTCCGCAAACAGCATCAGGAGGGTTGATAGCATATAACATTGAACCTCCACCAATAAACGGCTCATAATATCTATTAAATTCTTTTGGTAAATACTCTTTTATTCTTGCTGCTTGGCTACGTTTACTGCCACTCCACTTAATAACAGGTTTAAACATTTTATTCCTCCGTGGGTGTTATTTCAGTCTCTATTAAAATATCGCGAGGATTAACACTTAAATAGTCGCATAAGCGAATAAAAGCTGCAGAAAGTGGAGACTTGCCGTTTATGTATTCATATATTGTAGGTTTGGACACTCCCGCTTTCGTAGCCAACTCATTAATGGTCTTGATATCCAAATCAATCATTTTTTTGCGAAGCTCTTTTTCGTTGAGTATCAGATTTTTCATTCGGTTGCCTCGCTTTCGAACAGGCTTAAGCTGATCTGACCTAACTGATCTTCGTTTTCTTCAACCTGGCTTAAACGATCCACGGCAATTTCACAGTAAGAATTATCAAGTTCGATACCAATGTATTTTCTTCCCGTCATTTTTGCAGCAACACATTCACTTCCAGCGCCTGAAAAAGGCGTGAGCATAACATCACCTTCTCTTGAAGCAAGTTTAATCATTCGTTTGAGAATTCTAATTGGCTTTTGGGTAGGATGTTTGCCATACGCAAGCTCACTTTTATCTTTGTTATTCGAAATATCCCATACAGTTCGCATTTGCTTTCCCGGAGACTTTAAGCCATCATAGGAAAAGTCACCATTTTTTGAATACTCATAATCAAAATAGTATTCTCTTTTCTTTCCACCTTTGTTGCACCACAGAATTGTTTCGTGGCTGGCCGTCAATCTCCGTCCTGCCAAATTCGGGAAAGCATTTCTTTTATACCATACAACTTCATTGATAATCTCAATTCCAAGCATTTGACACATAACATTGATAACGCCGATGTTATGGTATGTGCCAAAAATCCACATGGAACCAGTCGGCTTAAGTATTCTTTTTGCCTCGCTAAGCCATGCTTTCGTAAATGTCATGTAGGATTCAAAAGTAAAATCATCCCACTCTTGCATAACTTTATTCCAGTTGCCGCCCATACCTTGAAGTTCAACACTGTTATCCCATTTCCAATCTCCACCTTTAGAAAGATTATACGGTGGATCAGCAATAATCAAATCAATACATGAGTCGGGCAATTTTTTCATCTCAGAAACACATTCGCCATTGATGATAGTATTAATCGGTAGTGTGTTCATACACAATCCCTCCTTGCTTGACAAATATAGCATAGCAATCAGCAAAAATCAACATTTTCTTACAAAAAGTAAAAATTTTTTAACTGTGCAAGAATCTGTCTATTCCCGACACGTTTATTGGTACGCCATAAACAAAGAAACCTCTCCCGGTGCCGGTGATCAGCATTGGGAGAAGTTTTGAACATCGAGTGCAGCACCCGGAGGTCGCAGAAAAATCTTTTCAAAAGTTTTGAAAATTTCTCGGATTTTACGATTTGATGGAGATTGTATTCTGAAAAATCCTAATTTTTCCATACGGTGATATCCTATTATGGGTCAAAACATGGGTCAAACGGTTTTGCAAGGAAATTTCAGCACAAACAAATTCATGCAAGCCAGCATCCGTATCGGATACCGTCTTGCATGAATGGACTCTTCCCCGGGCTAAAAAAGTGTCCACCGGACACTTTTTTACGGAAGTTTTGCAACTTCCGCCGCCCTCTTCGAGTCACTTTTCCATAACGAAAAAAGACAGCCATCCGGATGGATGACTGTCTTTTTTGGTTGCGGAGGCAGGACTCGAATTAGAACGACACTTTTCAGCGCGCAGAATAACATGGATTCTTACGGCATTTCACTCCATAAACACTGCAAACATGGTATTTTGTGGTACATATAGGAATCCTGTATATTGGGACAAAGGGAAAACATAAGGGAAACCCAAGCTATACCCGACTTTGCAGTATGCTATTATATCAAACAGAAAGGAGGGATAATATGGAACAGTTTAAGTTATCTGAAGAGCAGATAGAAGAGCTGGCGAAACCTTTGGGAACCTATTTGGCGCAAAATATCATCGACTATTATAAAGATCCCGAACACGAGAAAAAGTTTCAAGAGTGGCATTTCAAGAAGTACGGACGCTATGCTCCCGCATTGGAAGAATAAGCAAACAGGAGCTACCTTTGTGGGTTGTCACTATTACGACGCATTGTGCTTTATGCAAACTCTTTTCCGGTTCAGGTTTTATCAGGTTCTCACATAACCATACTTTTTCAACAAGTATTCTTTTTCCTCCGGGGTCATTCTGCTGAATGCCTCTTCAATCTCTTGATCTCGTCGTGCTTGATGTTCCGCAATCCACCGTTGGCTTTCCTCGACTCGCCGTTGCCACTCTTCATCTCTTCGCTTGCGCTCTTTGGCTTCTCTCTCTTTGCGCTCCTCCTCGATCACCAAGTATCGTTCCTGGATGCTCATACCGGTCTGATTGAACGCACTGAGGCTTGTATGGCAGTAAAAATCAAAGTCGCGGAATGGCCGTAGGTGACAGGCGTTGCGGGGTTGCCTTAACAAACGGATACCCTTGTTTTCCATCTGCCGCACTCGCTCTTTGCTGATACCGCGCAGATCTCCCACATCCTCCAGCGTCATATCCTCCCAGTACCGCAGGCGCAAGATCTCACGGTATTGCTCCGGTACGGTTGACAGAGCGGTCTCCACAGCTCCCTGCAGTTCCTTCCGCCACATAGATTCCTCCAAGGATTCCCGCCACTGCAGTCCAGCTGGATCTGCAACCACATCCATCAGATCGTCGCTATCTGCATCATCGGATAGCGGTGTGTCCAAACTGAGATAATTGTTCAGTGGTTCTTGGCGGTCCTTCTGAGTACGGTAACCAGTAGTCTCTGCAAATGCAGTCTTCAGGTGATACATAAGCCAAGTGGAGAAAGCACCGCCGGCGGACGGGTCGTAAGTGTTCACCGCTGCCACCATAGCCAGATAGCCGGACTGGTACAAATCCTCAAATTCTACACCACGCCCCGGACACCCCTCTAGGACGGTCATAATCCGCTTTGCCTTCCACTTGACCAATCCCGCCACTTGTTCCCACAATTCACCCATACGGTCCTTCTCACCGGCCTGAATCACCGCCACCAATTCTTCATTTGACATTGCGATCACCTCACAAATACTTACCTAGAGCCGCCATCATATCAGGCGGAATCGCCCATGGGCATTCACGAACAAAGGCTCTCCACCATTCTCCCTGTAGCTCCTGATATTTCATCATCAGGGCACTGTATTTCGCCCAGCGCATGTATCGTGGCTTAGGAATAATGTCCAGCTCCTCGATCTGACTGCCTGGATTATCATGTTTCCACCAAGTGTACCCCAACTGACCCTCAACAAGCTTCCGCATCTTCCGTATTATATCTTCAGTGCTCCCCTGTCGCATCTGCTGGCTTTCGTAGTTGACATTTAGGCACTTCCGGCACACATAGCCATCACCATAGGCATACAGATAACGTACTCTACGGTGGCACAGAGGACAGCCGAAATACAGCCTAGATAGTGTACCGTCAATACCGTCCACCCAATGCAGCCGGAATCGGTGATTGCCGTAGAACACTGGATCTATGAGGTCGTGCGGTTTATCATCTGCATCGATACATCGTAGCAATTCAAAGCTATCAATTCTCCGGTACCACTCTACTGTGCCATGGGTCTTATTGCGTCCACCGCTCCCCCATCCTCCCATGCTAACACCTCCCTACACAAAAAGGGGCGCACAAGCACCGCCTGCACGCCCCAGGTTGATTACAGGACCCCTTTGATAATGGCCATCTCTCGGTTGTACCGGTTTGCTGCCTGGCCGATGGTGGTGTCGCCGACTTCGATACCTTCAACCACCTTGCGTAACCGTTGAATCTCTTCCAGTAGCACTTCTGCGGAAGTCAGGATCGCGCTTTCTGCTGCTCCCAACTCCGCCCGGACAGCCTCTTGAATTGTGGACAAAGGCGCTTCAATGTTGGTGCCATGCTTCTGATCACCGACCACGGCCAGAAATGGTTTGTTAGCCGGCAGGACAGCGCCTTCTGCAAGATATGGGATTTTAGGCGTTTGGGTGGGCATGCTGAATCCCCAGTTGTCTTTTCCGAGCAGTTCGCCAAAACTCTTTACGATGCTGCCAACGCCATTTACCACACCTGCGATACCAGAGTATAGCGCTGCGATTAACGCATTGACAACCCAAATAACCGAGTTCACAACACCCTTCACTATGCCTACAACACCATTCCACACGCCTTCAAACATCTTCACAATGCCGCCCCAAGCTCGCTCCCAATCTAATGTGAAAACGCCAACAATGAACTGGATAATACCATCAAGGAAGGTTATAATGCCGTCTACGACATCCGCGATAAGTGCGACAGCATAACCTACCCAGTCGACAATTAGGTTAATGACATTGGTCACAGCTGGTGCCAAAAATGCTATGATCCAATCAATCACAGGCTTCAAGAAACCGTTCCACAGTGCAAGGATGTTCTCACTAACCGACATTACGAACTCTACAACATCGTCCCAAAGGGGCTTCAGGTGCTCGTCCCAGAGCCAAGTAAGGGTCTCACTGCAGGCAGCGATCACAGGGTTAATGATGTTGTCGTAAATATACCACCAGGTTTCCCACAGTCCGTCTTTGAAGTCTGTGAAGCCTTGCAGGAGATCTCCGCCGTAGATCTCCCAGTTTGTGGAGATTGACATGCACATATCGGAAAATACGGTTTTGACGCCTTCAAAAGCTGTTGTCAGCCATCCTGTTGCCTCTTGGACGACTATGCACCCATTTTCAAAATCTGTGGTCCAGGCATCCATAGCCACCGGCATTACATCTGCGAACATTGGTGCAAATGTTTCGCTGAAGGTGTTTGCAATCGAAGGAACCCACTCGGTTATAATCTTTCTGCCAAAGGGAGCCAAAGAGGTGTCCCAAAGGTTTGTCCACGCTCCCCCTATGCGAGATGCCGTGTCCTTGACAGCCGGAACCAAGCTAGAGAAAGCCTTCCCCCAAGAGCTGATTGTAGGCTGAAAGGCTGTAGAAATACTTTCCTCCAACCCCTGAATCTTGCTAAGGATGTTATCAATAACCCCTTGAACCTCATTGGTTACTTCATCCTTAACCTCTCCACCAACGGATATGTTGCCAACCGATACATCCCCCGTCGCCACAGCGCCCACAGAACTATCTGCCGCACCTGCAGAACCATGCGACAGCACATTCAGCTCATCGAATCCCGCGAGCGCCTTCTTGGCAACTTTCTCAGTTTCTTTTACCTCTTCCGTTAAAGCCTCTTGGTTCTCTACAGAGGCCCTGATCTGCTCAGCCTGCTCCTCCAGCACTTCCACTGTGCCACCGGCGAACAGTGCCCTGATGCCTTGGTACACACCCTGTGCCAAACCGATAATCATCTTGTACACAGCATTCAGCAGGCTGGGGATTGCCTTTATTAAGGCCACAGCAATCCTCTCTACAAGCTTTGGCGCCAATCTTTCGATCGCATAACCGATCCCGACAAGAGACCGTTCAACTACCGGGAGGATGTTTTGCATAGCCTTCTCGAGGGAATACACAAAATCATCAATTGCACGGTCCAGACTTCCGCCACCGGACATGGCGGTCAAGAGGTTTTCCCATGCCGATTTTGTCATGGTGATAGAGCCGGTGATCGTGCTCTCCGCTTCTTTTGCCGTGGTACCGGCAACATCTAGCTTGACTTGGATCTGGTGGATCGCTTCATATACATCACTCAGATTGTTGATATTATACTTCACCCCGGAAAAAGCTTCCGCATCTTTCAGCAGCCGTTCCATCTCCGTTTTCGTGCCACCGTAACCAAGCTTCAAGTTATCCAACATGGTATAGTTCTGCTTAGCAAAACCTTGATAGGCGTTCTGGATATTTGCGAGGGGTGTACCCATTTTATTGGCATTGTCGCTCATATCCACCATTGCCATATTGGCAACTTCGGCTGCCTTCTCGGTATCGCCACCAAGGGAGCTGATCAGACTTGCCGAAAAGCTGGTAACTGCCTCCATGTAGGCATTTGCAGAGACACCGGCGGTCTTGTACGCATCTTCAGCATAGGCCTTCACCTTATCGGCAGACTGCTTAAACAGGGTTTCCACACCACCTGCCAGCTGCTCGTATGCCGCATAAGCATCTACTGATTTCTTTGTTACCGCAACGATTGCAGTAGCTGCTGCTGCACCCAATGCCGCAACAGCCTTAGTGGATACTGCCAAGGCGCTTTTTATTCCCTTTGCTCCGGCCTGTATGCCGGAGGTGTCCAGTTTGGTCGAAAGTGTAACACGACCGTCATGTGAGCCTGCCACAAACTCACCTCCTAATTTATATTAGTTATTCCAAAAATATACCAAAAAGGCTGCCCAAATCCACACCAGGACGCTGGTACTGAGCCCGAAATAGTCGCAACTCAAGAATAGGCCTTTCTAGCCTGTCCAACGTCTCTTCCGTGGTAAAAAAACCTATCCGCATTTTACGCCATAGTCGATCATCTATTTTCAATGAACAGCTAGGACAAAAATACTCCTTCTTGGTTTCAATTTCATCGGCCATAATTGTAAATCGGCATCCACATTTAAGGCACTCTACTTCCAAGCAACCCATTACCTAATTCTTAATTAGTTAGACGCACTGAGCCCCATGGCAGCCCGGAGCTGAGCATTTAAGGCATCAGCGGTATCGACGATCTCTCTAAACTTCTTGGTAAGATCCACTCCCAGGGATTCAGCAAACTTCTCCAGGTCACTGCCGAAGGTGACCACAACCATCATATTCTCACCAGCCGCAGCCACCATGCGGTAAGCTTCATCTTCCAGGGCATCCAGTTCATTGGTAGTGTTGAGGATCAAGTCCTGGAAGTAAGGCTGAGAGGTGATTCCTGCAGACTCATAGGCAGCCCTCAGTAAGGAAAGCGCCTGCCGCTGGCCCTTAAACTGCTCTACCAGCTTGATACGAGATTCTCCGGGCAGAGATGCGCCCAGTGCCTTGACCACGGAAAGAGCATTCTGGAGGTCCTCGCCGATATCCATCAGGCTCTCCATTTCACCAGCTGCCGCCCGGATTGTATCCAGGTTGTGCTTGATATCCTCATAAAGTCCCTGCGCTGTGGCCTTCAGGTTGTCCGCCGCTGTGTTTACCATCCGCTCCTGCTCCTGCTGAATATAAGGTGTAGCGGCAATCCGTCGTTTTTCCTCGTTAAAGGTATTCACAGCCTTGTGGTACTTATCCAGCGCAAAGAAGCAGCTCTGGCATGCGGTATCGATCTTGTGGCGGTTATCAACAATAATCTGATTCATAGTTATCCCCTTTCTTTATCAGCGGCCCTCTAAGGGCTTAAAACCAAAATCAAACGTAGCCTTGGGGGGTTCTGCCGCAGACAGATCCTTAATGCCGAAAATTGCAAGCTCCAACCGCTGAGACATATTACCAGGCTGCCCCCACAGCGCCAGCGTGTCGCTATCTGCGGAATACCCCAGATTGCCAGCGATATTGGAGATCATGTTATTGGCACCATTTGCAAATGCCTCATAGGCACTCTCCTTATCCTCTACATTAGGAATGTAGCTGGGTGTGATACCGTGCTCCTTGGCATACTTTGCGATAGCATTGACCATCACGCCGTTGCCCTGATGCTTTACAAGCAGGCCGTGAATATCTTCCGTAGAGAGGTTGAAATCACCCCGCAACAGTTCCAGATCCGCGGCATCGATCTTGGCACCGTCAGGAGCTGCCCACTGCTTAGCAGCTGCCACAGCCTCCTGCAGAATGCCGGCAATCTGCTCTCGCGCCGTTGCTTCTGCCTGCTTGAGCTGTTCCCGGAGTTTGTTTTCCTCCGCTGCAGCAATGTCCTCCTTGTACTGTGCATGGGCATTCTGCATCTTTTTGCGGATATCCAGCGCCGTGGTGTTAAATGACACAAGGACATCCTTCATCTTTCCTACATGCGTACTCATAAAAAATTCTCCTTTCGTTTTTTCCTCCCTTTTGCCGGCGGCCCGGAGTGAGGGAAAGGAGGAGAAACCTCACCCCGGGCAAAAAGAAAACCGGCACAGGAGCAGCAATAAGCTGTCTTCCCATGCCGGTAATGGCTAACCCTAGAGGGCGGTACTGTGCCGTATTCTTTGTTTTATATTATACCACATTTTGGGTGTTTTTGCAAGGGGGATTCCGCTGTTTTTCAGTTGCAATGTAGATATGGCGAAAAGGGTCGTGCCGGTCACTCTTACGGACAATCGCCCCCGGGTGGATTCGGAGGAAGGCCACCACCGAAGCAGCGGCCTCCTTCTCCTCATCGGGCTTGTAGGAGATCTTGATTTTCATGCCGGAACCTCCGTTTGACCTCGCTTCATCCTCGCTTCGTAACCGTCCATGTAGTATAGCTGGGCCAGGTTTGCCAACGCCTCAGCCATAGTAGAATCATCCTCAAAGAGCTTCTTGCCCCACATCTGGAACACATTTTCAGACGGCACAGGCTTGCCCTGGGCAGCATCTTCATAACCTTTAATATTGAACCTCTGTCCAACAATATCCATCTGCTCAGCGAAACGAGCAACGAAAGGAGACACCCTCTTGCCGGTCGTGGCTTCATACTCCGGAATAATTTCCTTGATCTTCATACTTGATTTCCTCCTGATCATTCGTTAAAATGGGAGGTGGAAATGTTGGTCGGCAAACCATTTTCCACCTGGCCGTCCTCGATGTTAGCCGCATCGGGGGCGGTTTCTTTGTCCTGGCAGTCACACCGTTCTCCAAAATCGAGGTATGCGTGACACAGTGGACAAATTCTGTAAAAGGGCATTATGCATCCTCCTAACTTTTGTTTTGCCTAAATCAACGGGTAAATTATAACTCGCAGAATTTTCACTTTACTTCCTTCTCTCAAACTTCGGCTTAGTGTGTGTATTACCCCATGTGTGGGGCGTACTCTTAGCCCCCACATATGGGGGTACACACATGCACATAATTTTCCATATATATAATACTGTTTTTTTGACCCTGTTTTTCCGCACGGCAAAGACCAAAAATTTCTGTTTTTTTGACCTTTGTTTTCACCTGTGGAAAACTCTCGATATAACGCCATTTTCACGTGTAAAGCCTGGATGTTCATCGACACTGTTGCGGATACTTTGATTGGTAACACCTAGGTATTCAGCCAGAGTAGAAACAGTTACCGGACCATCAGCGGAACAAATGTCGTATGCCGCCTCCAGCCGCCGCTTACGTTCTTTTAATTTCTGTTCCTTAGATTTCCGGGCGTTCATTGCTCGTTGGTGAGGCTGTAGCTCATGGTGCGGTGCTACCTCTTTTTTGTCAAAATGCTCCATCACATGAAGGGGGGAATCAAACCACACGTCAACCGGTGGGAATGACTGAAACTCACGAAGGGTGCCCGTTACACGCCACGCCGTGACACCCTCACGTCGACGGTATTGTGGTAATTCCAGCTCTGTCATATCTAGCAGTGCATCCACATCCCGGGCAAACACGCCGGATCCAGAAGCACGATCCATAGAGCGCTTCCAACTCTGATCGCCCTTGCTGTGGTGATGGCAGTAAATTACTGCGCAGTTACACGCATAGGCAATTTGATCAAAATAATTGACGAACTGTGCCATTGCATAAGCGTTATTCTCGTTGCCGGTAAGTACTTTGTAGATAGGATCGATGATTATGGCTGCATAGCCCTTGTACTTTGCCCTGCGGATCAATAACGGCGTAAGTTTGTCTAATGGAAGGGTGTGGCCTCGCAGATTCCAAACAGTGATGTTTTTGATATGGTCATGCGCCCAACCAAGAGCCGTATATATGTCTTTGAATCGATGCAAGCAGCTTGCAGCATCTAATTCGAAATTCACATAGAGCACTCGACCTTGAGCACAGTCCCAACCAAGCCAGGATCTACCTTCAGCTATTGCACAGCATAGTTCAATTAGGCTATAGGATTTTCCTGCTTTGGAGGGTCCAGCAATCAGCATCTTGTGACCTTTACGAAGAACCCCTTCGATCAGGTGTGGGGATAAAGCCGGAATACCGTTAAAAGCATCCCCTAGATTCTCAGGCCAGCCCAGATCGTCGTTATCGTCGTCCCGCTCCCATGGTGCCACCCCTTTAATCACAGGCATCAGCCTCCTGGTTATCCAGCTGTGCATCGGTGTGGGCTTTACCAAATACCTGCACCCGTTCCATCCGGGCCTGCTTGTTGTACAGTTCCTCCAGATCCACAGTGAGCTGTACGCTGCGCCGCTTGCCGACCTCCAGAACCTCGTAGCCCTTGACATTATAGGCCCGGTAAATCATATGCTTATCGTCGCAGATGTTCACGCCATCACTGCCGCAGATCTGCAACCACTCCTTCGGGAGTACGATCACATCCTCAAACTTTTCGCAGGTGCGGTGGTCCTTGATAATCACAGGGTAGGCAAACGCCTTAATTGTCGTTGTGGTTTTCATTGTGCAACCTCCATTCTGTTCTGCTCCTGGCTGCGCACCCATTCCCGTAGACCTTCACGAGATACCCGGGTACGCCGTCCGATCTTAATTGTTGGGAAGTCAGCCCGGTGGGTCAGCTGATAGGCGATCTTTGTACAGATCCCCAGCTGCTGGGCCGCTTCCTCAACGCTCATGGTTAAACTTTCGACTGCTGACATGGTTATTCCTCCTTTGTAATTTCAGCTACAGACACACCTAAACCTTTGGCCAGTTTCCCTGCTGTTGCAGGCTCGCAGGTTCCACGCCCCAGGATTGTACTAATGTTCTGCCGTGACATTCCGCTACGCTCTGCAAGAGCTGTCTTTGTCAACCCCTGTTCTGCAAGAATCAAAACAACCTTTTTCGTGTCAATTTTCATTGTTCCACCCCCTTTTCTAACCACTAATGTGGTTATCTATGTGTATAATATAACCGCTTTGATGGTTTTTGTCAATCTATTTTCAAAAAATTATTGCCACAAACGTGGTTATGTGATATACTTACCTCCAAAGGGGGTGTATCAATGGAAATTGGACAGCAAATCCGGGAAGCACGCAAGAAAAAAGGATTAACACAGGCAGTTGTCGCTCAAAGGGCAAAAATAGCCGTCAATAGCCTTCGACTGTACGAAGCTGGAAAACGTCAGCCTCATCTGGAACAAATACGCAGAATTGCATTAGCTATCGGCGTTACGGTATCAGATCTGGTAGGTAGTGACTTTTGGTCAACACTTCCTGAAAGTGAAAAGAAAGCTGCCCTTGCGGCCAATCCCTATAAGGATCTAATCAACAGCCTATTTGACCAGCTAAATGACGAGGGCCAAAGCAAAGCCGTCGAGCGTGTCGAGGAGCTGACGGAGATCCCCAAGTATAAAAAATAACCGTCCCAGGACTAACCTAGGACGGACAATCTACACTATACCATTCACCAAGGAGGTAATCTATGGCAAACAAAAAAGTTGAAAGTGTTATTCATGCCGACGGTGTGGATATTTCCGTTGTAACTACAGTCGGGAACGATGATGATTATATTTCCCTTACTGATATTGCCAAACACAAAAACCCCAGTGAACCGTATATCGTCGTGTGCAATTGGTTGCGTACCACAAGCACAATACAGTTTCTTGGCCTATGGGAAAAACTAAACAATCCCAGTTTTAACCCTATCGTTTTCGATAGGTTTAAAAATGAGTCTGGTGAGAATGCTTTTACTCTCTCACCTCGCAAATGGATTAAAGAAACAAACGCCATTGGTATCGTTTCCAAATCCGGCCGTTACGGTGGCGGTACTTACGCCCACAAGGATATTGCATTTGAGTTTGCGTCTTGGCTCTCCCCGGAGTTTAAGCTGTATATAATCAAAGATTATCAACGGCTCAAAGACGACGAGAGCCACCGCTTTGCCCTGGAGTGGAATGTCAAGCGGATTCTGGCCAGTGCCAATTACCGCATCCATACGGACGCAATCAAAGAAAATCTCATCCCGCCGGAACTGCCTAAACATCAGCAGGGATTTATCTATGCTGATGAGGCAGATGTACTGAATGTAGCATTGTTTGGAAAAACTGCAAAACAGTGGCGGACAGAGAATCCAGAGTTAAAAGGGAATATGCGAGATTATGCCAGCATTGAACAGCTGCTCGTTATGACAAATCTCGAAACAGCCAATGCTATGCTTTTGGAGCAGAGAGTGCCGCAGCGTGAAAGACTTGAGCAGCTTCGCAAAATGGCCGTATCTCAGTTAAAAACCCTTGCAGACAGCGCCGGAACAAGAAAGCTAAACGATATGCACAACCAACTCAAATTACCCCAAGCCTAAACCAATCTGGCACTATCAACACCAGATTAATAACTCAGAATATCAGGCAAAAGAAAACCACCACAGCGGCGGCAACCACTGTGGCGGCAACGCACAAATGAAACCCGACGACTAAATCAAGGCATCACTATGCCCATTTATTATATCACCTCTGGGCCGTGGTGTCAAATACGAAAGGAAAAAACACCATGGCAAGAAAAGCAGCAGCCGGTACCGGCACGATCCGCAAGAAGACGATCACAAGAAACGGCAAAGAATACACCTACTGGGAGGCCCGCTATACAACTGGCCGAGATCCGGGCACCGGCAAGCAGATCCAACGGTCAATCACCGGCAAGACGCAGAAAGAGGTAGCCCAAAAGCTGAAGGCAGCCACCGCCGCCATTGATGCAGGTACCTACTCTGCTCCCAGCAGAATGACCGTGGGGCAATGGCTGGATATCTGGACAGCGGAATACCTGGGAGCAGTCAAGCCCCGGACAGTTGACCTTTACAAGAGCGTTATCAGGTCCAGGATCAAGCCAGGACTGGGAGCCGTGAAGCTGGAATCCCTCACACCTCATACTGTCCAGAGCTATTATAATGGACTAAGCAAAGAGGGGCTTGCGCCTAAGACTGTAAAGAACATCCACGGAATTCTCCACAAAGCCCTGCAGCAGGCGGTATCCAACGGATATATTAAAACCAACCCGGCAGATTCGTGCATTCTGCCCCGGGCGATCCGCAAAGAATTAAAGCCCCTGGATGAAGATATGATCACAGCCTTCCTGAAGGCTATCCAAGGCCACCAATTTGGCGATCTGTTCACCGTTACCCTGTTCACTGGAATGCGTGAAGGTGAAGCCCTGGGCCTGCTGTGGGACTGTGTGGACCTCACCAAAGGTACGATTACGGTAGACAAGCAGCTGCAGCTGATCCGTGGCAGCGGTGGACAGTATCAAATGGTCCCCACAAAGAACAGCAAATGCCGTTCGATCACACTTGCCGCCTCTGTGGTGAAGGTGCTGCGTGATGTGAAACGAAAGCAGCTGGAGAATCGACTCCGGTACGGACCCTTGTGGGAGGATAGTGGCTTTGTCTTTACTGACGAGCTGGGGCACCATCTATCTGCCTCATCCGTGTATAAATCCTTTAAGAAAGTTATGGAACAGATCGGCAGCCCTGAGACCCGTTTCCATGATCTGCGGCACTCTTACGCCGTGGCTTCCATCAGATCCGGCAACGATATAAAAACCGTGCAGGAAAATTTAGGGCACGCTACGGCAGCCTTTACCCTGGATGTATACGGTCATGTCACAGAGAAAATGAAGCAGGAAAGCGCCGCCCAGTTGGATCAATTCATAAAAGCCGTGAACGGATAAGGGAAAACAAAAGGGAAACAAAACAGGCTGCCCATGAACATCTCCACATTTCAAGCCCAAAAAGAGCCATATATGCAAGAAAAACCCGGTATCCGAACAGATACCGGGTGATTTCTTTGGTACGGGTGTTCATAACGGACTTGACTTAAATCAACAAAATCCCGGCAGAAACACACATATTTCTTCCACAGATTCATCATTTTAGAAGGCTTTGCGTTAATTGACTATTAGTTATGTTTATAGTTGCTCTAGATTAT
>JAFQCV010000047.1 GCA_017416325.1 Oscillospiraceae bacterium | reverse complement strand
CGATTATTTCCCCAGTAAATCAATGCCAGTGCGCCGGGACCGGTGTGTGCTCCGATGATAGGGCCAATATAAGCAATACAAATCTCAGAATCCGGGAATTGTTCCAACAACCTTTCTTTCAGCATATCTGCTGCTTCAGGGTCATCGGCATGACCTATCAGAATCGATTTACCAAGTTCAGGTTTCCAGCCCTGTTCCATTCGGGCAATCTGAGTGGTAACAGCCTTTTTTCTTCCACGAGGTTTTTCCACTGCTTGCAGCTTTCCTTCGCTGTCCACATGAAGCAACGGTTTGATCTGCAAAGCCGTTCCCATTGCGGCTGCGGCACCTGAAACCCGCCCGCCATGTTTCAAATGGGTAAAGGTATCAACCGTAAACCAATGACATACCTCTAATCGGTGTTCCATGACCCAAGAAGCCAATTCATCAATAGACAGTCCTTCCCTCTGCTTTTTCGCAGCTTCTCTGACTAAAAACCCTTCACCCACTGCGGCAGCAAGCGTATCAATGCAGATGATTCTTCTTTCCGGATATTCCTGCTGTAGTTCTTCAACCGCTAAAAACGCAGACTGATATGTACCTGACAGACCAGAGGAAAAACAGAGATACAGAATATCGGTTCCCTGTCGCAGACAGGGTTCAAAATGCTTAAAATAAATCGTTGGGTTGATTTGTGAGGTCGTTGCAAAATTCCCAGCTCTTTGCAAGCGGTAGAACTCCTTGGCTGTGATTCCTTCCGGGGAACCATATGAGTATTCTGTTCCGCCGATCTCAACATTCATAGGAATCATTTCAACAGATGGCAGACCTGCGGTTAACTCCGGTGCGAGATCTGAGGTGGCATCTGTGAAAATTTGATAGCCGTCCATCACTTCTTACACCCACTACAGCCCTGACAAGCAGCCCACAGCTCATCGGCCTTCGGCTTCCAGGTTTCTGCATAAAGTGTAGTCTTATCACACAGATGGTCAACACTTTCCGGGGACTGATACTCGGTAGAATGGGCACCGGATTTCTTTACCATGCTACGCAGACATTCAGGATTTTCCAGCATAGGACACGGCTGGAACATATTATCATTAAAGGGCTGACCGTCGTGATAGGCCATAAACAGCGGAGACTGATATGCTTCCAGCAGGGTCTTTTCACGGATGTTGGAGTCAGAGTAATGGATAAAAGCGCAAGGCTCAATGTCACCATTGGCATTGATATGCAGATAGTTGCGGCCACCAGCAATACAGCCGTTTACAAATTTCGCATCATTCTGAAAGTCAATTGTGAAAATAGGCTTTGTGCTACGGTATTCGCAGATGCGGTTATACATCTTTTCACGCTGGTCAGGAGACGGGAGCAGCTCCACAGCGGAATCGTTGCCCACAGGCATATAGTGGAAGAACCATGCGAACTTCGCACCGCACTCCACCAGATGATCGAAGAACTCATCCGAGCTGATGGAGTCGATGTTCTTGCTGGTATAGCACCCAGATACGCCGAAAGGCAGCTTCTTTTCTTTCAGAATCTTCATCGCCCGCATAGTAGCCTGATAAGTACCCTTGCCACGGCGGAAATCAGTAGCTTCCTCGAAGCCTTCAATGCTGATGGCCGGGTAGAAGTTCTTCACCCGCAGCATCTCATCGGCAAACTTCTCATCGATAAGGGTACCGTTGGTAAAGGCAGAGAATACGCAGTCAGGATGCGCTTCACACAGGCGGAGCAGATCGTTCTTGCGTACCATAGGTTCACCGCCGGTGTAGAGGAACATATAGGTTCCCAGTTCATTGGCCTGATTGATGATGTCATCCAGTTCCTCATAGCTCAGATTCAGCTTATTACCGTATTCTGCCGCCCAACAGCCGGTGCAATGAAGGTTGCAGGCGGAAGTGGGGTCCATCAGGATTGCCCAGGGGATATTGCAGCCGTACTTTTCACGATTAGCCACCTGCTTGCGGCTGCCTAAGAGAGATGCATTGACAATAAAATTGCGGAAGAACACTTTGCGGACTTCAGAATCAATGTCCGTCCAAAGGCTGTTGATCAGGCGCATCCAGTTGCTGTCAGGCTGCTCCATCACCTTACGGATTTGCTGGCGCTGTGTGAGATAGAGGTTATCCTTATCGAACTTATCCGCCCAATCTAACAACTTGGGGAATGCTTCCTGCGGATTGCTGTCAACATATTTCAGCACTTGATTGACGGCGAAAGCCTGTACGCTGTCTTTAATAGAATTACTCATGGTTTTGTCTCCTTTTCTATCTTAAAAGCAAAAAGAGCCGATAATCCGCAGCACAAGGCTAACGGGTTATCGGCTCTGCGTCTATGCGTCTGGCTCTGTGATAACTGTGGTATTGAATTGTTTTACGCTGATTATTATTTCCCGTTTGCACTTCGGACAGTATAGCGGAAAATTTTCAAGTACTGTATTATCACAGATTTTAATTCTCGTTTTGTTGTTGCAGTTGGGGCATAATAGCCATTCGGTTTTTTTAATTCTTTGTTTTTCATCAGATACTAGAATATCTATGGACAATTACATTTACAACTCACGCAGTTTCCACCGCCTTGTAGAAACCATTACACATGCGCCCACAATGAGTACTGTTAAGACGATGTAGGAAAGATAGACGCCATTTAGTGCTACTTCATACACATCATAGTACCGCAGAGGGGTCAGATAGTCTAAGAAACGGTTCCCACCGTACTCGGCGGTGATGGCGACAGCATAGGCGGTCAATACGAAAACCGTACCAACACGAACCGCAGCCTTATAAGATTTGAAGAGGCTGGCAAACAGTAGGCCCAAGGCAAAGAACAGAAGTTGTGTCAAGAACATTCCAAACGCAGTTGCAATTCCAGCTCCCGGCTGTTCCAGTCCCCCCATCGGGAGAATGACCGCAAAGTAATTGCACACACCGCTGAACAGGGAAAATACCAGCAGGTTCACCGATGAAACAACCACCTTTGCCAGAACTATGGTTTTCCGCTCCACAGGCTTTGTGAACAGATATTCGGATGTTCCAAATTTCTTTTCCCTCGCCACACAGGACAGGCCCAGAGAGATTGCATAGGCAAAGGCCAACAGACCCTCCCAAAAATAGAT
>JAFQCV010000046.1 GCA_017416325.1 Oscillospiraceae bacterium | reverse complement strand
TGACGCACGAATTGATAATGGATAATTGATAATTGACAATTGTGGTATTTCCTTCGGAAATGATTTAAAAATGTCGCCTTTGGCGACTCCTTAATTGTCCATTGTCAATTTTCAATTGTCAATTGGCAGCCATCGGCTGCCCGACAAACGGGAATCGGCAGCAGTCAATCCGGCTTCTTCTCGGCGTTGAGGGGGTCAACGACGATATCTTTGTAGGGATTGACGATGACGGTCCGGTAGCTGTGGTAGATCACCATGCCCGGCTTTGCCCCGGGAAGCTTCTTTACCTGCCGCACCGGGGTGATGTCCACGGGAATGTTCTGCCCCACGCCGGCTTCCGAGTGGAAAGCCGCCAGCTGCGCCGCCTGGGTCACGGTGTCATCCGGTGGCGTTTTGCCGCCGCAGGCGATGATCACATGGCTGCCGTGGACCTTTTGGGCGTGGAGCCAAAGATCGTCTTTCCGGGCAAGCCGGAAGGTCAGCTCGTCATTTTGCTGGTTGTTCCTGCCCACATAGATGGTAAAGCCGTCGGTGGATTCCAGACGCAGAGGGGCAACCTTGGCGGCTTTCATTTTCTTGGCGCTGTCCGCCTTGACATAGCCCCCGGCGTGGAGCTCACGGCGAATGGCATCCAGCTCCGGATCGGATTGCGCCCGGTTCAGCTCATCCAATACGCTTTGCAGATACCCTAGTTCCTCCTGTCCCAAAGCCAGCTGCCTGGTTAATTCCTTTTCGGCGTTCTTCATCCGGGTGTAGTCCTTGTAGAACTTGGCGGCGTTCTGCTGGGGAGACAAGGTTGGGGACAGGGCAATGGAGATGACGGTCATATTCTCGTCATAAAAATCCTCCGCTTCTACCGTGGTCTGACCTTTGGTGATCCGGTGCAGATTCGCGGTGAGAATGTCGCCTAACTGCCGCAGCCGTTCCCGATCGTAAGTCTCCTGCAGCTCTTTTTCTTGCAAGGCAAGCTTTCGGGTCAGCCGGGCGCAGAGATTTTGTACGGTTTTTCGCATGGCCTGGCTTTTTTGCCGGAGTGAATCCCGCTTGTCCCGCTGGGCGTAGAAGCTGTCCAAAAGACCGCTGAAGGTATCTGCTTCCCGGCTCTCGCCATACTGGCGGATAGGGCAGAAGGCAAACTGCTTGGGGGTGCCGTCGGGGGCGCAGGTGTAGTGGGGAACGGGATGTGTAAGATGCTCCCGGAAAAACAGACTTAGCTTTTCTGCCACGGCTTCCACCGGGGCATCTTCCAGCCGGGCATCGGTACTGCCGGCGGCGAACAGAGCCGCTTCCCGGCAGATCAGCGGTGAAAGACCACCCAGATTGTCCATCAGCCGGTCAGACAAAAGATCTGCCCCCGGCTGGGTCAATAGGTTAACATAATCTTCCTGCTGGAGCGCCAGAGGGTCGCTTTTCGCCACCGGCTCCGGGTTTTGGTAGTACATACCCGGCAGAGCGCTGCGGTGGGCGGTTTCGTCCAGACCGACCCTGCGCAGGCAGTCTAAGATCCGGCCCTCGGGATTGAGCAGATACAGGTTACAGGTCCTGCCCATGAGCTCCACCACCAGGGTCTTTTCCACCGGGTCGCCCATTTCGTCAATGCAGGCGAAGGTCAGCCGGGCGCAACGCTCCATAGGCAGCTGGTGGATAGCCGTAAGCCTTGCGCCGGTGAGGTGCTTGCGCAGCAGCATACAAAACATAGGGGGCTGAGCGGGATTTTCCGGGGAAGTAGCGGTCAAATGCAGCCGGGGGGCGGTGGGGTTCAAGCCCAGCAGCAGCCGCTCCCGACCCTCCCGGGTCTTCAGCAGCAGGATCACCGTGTCCCGGGCGGGCTGGTGGATCTTTTCCACCCGGCACTCTCCCAGATCCTTCAGTTCGGAGAGCACACAGCGCATATAAAAGGCATCAAAGGCCATAGGGTTTCCTCCTAAGTAATTGACAATGGACAATTGACAATGGACAATTAAGGTGTCGCCTTTGGCGACGATTTCAAATCTATTTCCGAAGGAAATACCACAATTGTCAATTATCAATTTTCAATTGTCAATTTGCTCTTTCTCCAGCATTTTGGAAAACAGCTCCCGCAGCCGGTCTGTCCGGCCGGCAAGATACAGCGCGCCAAAAAGCGCCTCTAAGCCGGTAGCCAGGGCATATTCCTTGGGCGAGGCAGACTTGGGGGCGTGGGAATGGGCGTTTTTGCCCCGGCGAAACCACCCTTGCTCTTCTTCGTTTAAGAATGGCAGCAGCTTCTGGGCAAATACCGCCTGCGCCTGGGCGTTGACCAGAGAAATGGTATCTTTGTGCAGATTCTTGACCGTGTGATGGCCGCTACAGCACAGATAGCTTCGGCACAGCAGCTCATACACAGCATCCCCAATGTGGGCAAGACCCAAACTGGACATTTCATTGATTTGGTTTTTCGAAAAGCTCAGCGCAAAAAGGTTTTCCATATTTTCTCTCCCCGATTCAGAAGAAGTTGGGCGCACAGCCCGGTGAAGCTGCCGGTGAGGATGCTGATCATCAGCATCAGCGGCAGATACAGCATAAGACCCGGCGTGCCGGAGATCAGAACAGCCGCGGCCATCTGACCGATGCTGTGGGCGATCGCGCCCAGGGTGCCGGCGACCCAAAGTTGGCGGCCTGTCAAAAACCGCCGGGATACCACGGTAATGGCAATGGCGCACAGACCCCCTGCCCCGGAATAGAAGATGGTGCTGAAATTTCCGGCGAAGACCGCTCCTAAGAATACCCGGCAGACGAGGATCGCCAACCCCTCCCAGGGGCCTATGGCAAAAACCGCGAAAACCGTTACGATGTTGGCAAGGCCCAGCTTCACCCCGGGGATGGGAACCAGGGGCGGGATAGCGGCTTCGATCATAAAAATGGTCAGGGCGATGGCGGTGAGCAAACCCAACAGAACCAGTTTTTTTACTTTCACAGCCGCCGCCTCCTTTCTAAAGCATTAGCATACCAAAATTTTCGGAAAAAGTAAAGTAGGGGACGGGTTTCCCGTCCACGACGAGGTCTGCTTGTAGGGGGCGGCGCCTACGACGCCCCGTTTGACAATGCAACCTTTTACGGGCTGTCGAGGGCGCCAGCCCCTACAGGAGAAAGCCTTGGGGTGCATATTTTTCTTGCAATTTCTATATTACACAGTATAATAATGGTAGAAAAAATGCACAAAGGAGGGGCAGATATGGCAAAAAAACAAACCTTTTTCCGGGGTGCTTTGCTGGGTATGGCGGTAGGCGATGCCATGGGCAACACCGTAGACGGAAAAACCCTGACAGAAATTTGCGAAGACTACGGCCCCAACGGTCTTTTGGGTTACGATCTGGTCAATGGCTATGCCGATGTGACCTCCTATACCCAGGTGGCGGCCTTCTGCGCCAACGGTCTGCTTCTGGGTCTGACCCGGGGACAGATGCAGGGGAAAATGGCACCCTTGGTGCGTTATGTAAACCTCGCCCTTCGGGAATGGTCCCGCTCTCAGCATTACAGCGCCCCGGAGCGGAATTTCTGCTGGCTCAGCGGCCAGCCGGAGCTGAAGCGCCGCCGGTGCATGGATACCCGGATGCTGGATGCTTTGAACCGCCCCACCCAAGGCTCTATGGAAGAGCCCACCAACCGCTCCACCCACCCCGGCGCATTGACCGAGGCGGTGGCGGTGGTGCTGGCAGTCTCCCGGTTAAATCTGGAGCAGCCGGAGATCGACCGGCTGGCGGCAGAATCCGTGGCCCTGACCCACGGGGACCCTGAGGCTTTTCTCACAGCGGCGACCCTGGCTCACGGTCTGTCTTTGGTGCTGCGCAGCCCCGAGCTGACGGTGACACAGATCGTTTCCCAGACCAGAGATGCGGTGCAGCTGCAGTTTGGCAGAGAGTACGCCCAGACCACCCACATTTGGGAACTGCTGGGCCTTGCCCAGACCCTGGCGGATTCCGATACCATTTCCCCCATGGAGGCTATGGAGCAGCTGCGGTGCGTCAGCGCCTCGGAGGTGCTGGCTGGCGCTGTGTATGCCTGCCTGACCTGTCACGGAGATTTCGATACCGCCATCATCACGGCGGTGAACCATTCCGGACGCTCCGCCGCGGTGGGCGCGGTTACCGGCGCGCTGCTGGGGGCGAAATTTGGAGAAGAAGCCCTGCCGGAATTCTATCTGGATTGTCTGGAGCCTACGGATATTTTGCGGGAACTGGCAGACGATCTGGCACAAGGCTGTCCCATGGAGCGGACGAGCCTTCTGTACGACGGCGACTGGGACCGGAAATACCGCCACGCCGGATCGTAATATTGCCATTTTTCGTGCTGACGCACGAATTGATAATGGATAATTGATAATTGTGGTATTTCCTTCGGAAATGATTTAAAAATGTCGCCTTTGGCGACTCCATAATTGTCCACTGTCAATTTTCAATTGTCAATTGGCAGCCATCGGCTGCCCGATAAACGGGAATTGGCAGAGGTTTTATCAAGAGGAGGATCGCTGTGACGGTTCGTTTCGCGACCCGGGAGGATATTCCCGGAATGATAAAGCTGCTAAAGCAGGTGGGTGGCGTACATCATGCCATCCGCCCGGATCTTTTTCGCGGCGATGCCCAAAAGTATGACGAAGCCGCCCTGACCGCTTTGCTCCAAGACCCGGACCGCCCCATTTTGATCGCCGGGGAGCAGCAGGTAAAGGGCTATGCCTTCTGCATCCTAAAAAATGTGGAGAACGACCCGGTGCTTCAGGACCGCCGGGAGCTTTATATCGATGACCTGTGTGTGGACGAAACCTGCCGTGGGCAGGGCATCGCCACCGCCCTGTATGAGAAAGTCTGCGATCTGGCCCGGGAGCTGCATTGCCAGGCCGTGACCTTGAATGTCTGGTGCGGCAACGAAAGCGCCATGCGCTTTTATGAAAAATGCGGTATGAAGCCCCAAAAAATCGGCATGGAGGTCAGCATATGCTGATAAAAAACCAAATTTATGAAACCACCGTCACAGACTATACCGCTGAGGGGCAAGGCGTTGCCCATGTGGAAGGCTGTGCGGTGTTTTTGCCCAATGCCATCGCCGGGGAGCGTTACCGCATCCGCATCGAAAAAGCCGGTAAGACTTGGGCGGCGGGAAAGATCGTAGAGATTCTGGAAAGATCTCCCCACCGGGTCAACCGGGAATGTCCGGTGGCTAAGCTTTGCGGCGGCTGCGATTTCTGGCATATGGACTATGAAGAAGAATCCCGGCTGAAAGCGGCGCGGGTCCGGGACTGCCTGAACCGGATCGGCGGCGAGAATTTGGACACCGTTCCCATTTTGTCCGCTCCCACCTGCTACGGCTACCGGAATAAAGCCCAGTACCCCGTGGCGACCCAAAAGGGCAGAGCCTACGCCGGCTTTTTCCGGGCAGGCACCCATAGCGTGGTGGAAAACGACCGCTGCCTGATCTTGCCCCGGGAGACCGACCGGGTCAAGATGGCGGTTATGGATTATGTAAACCAATACCGGGTCACCGTCTATGATGAAACTGCCCATAAGGGCCTTTTGCGGCACATTTATGTCCGCCGGGGGGCGGTTTCCGGGGAGATTCTGGTGTGCCTGGCGGTAAACGGCAGAAGTATTCCCCATGTCCCGGAGCTGATTTCCCGCCTGGAGAAAATTCCCGGCTTCACCACCCTGGTGCTGTCGGTGAATACCAAAAAGGGCAACGCGGTGCTGGGCGACGAATTTATCACCCTCTACGGCCCGGGCTATATTGCGGATACCCTCTGCGGTTTAAATTTCCGGCTGTCCCCCCGGTCGTTTTACCAGGTGAACCACCACCAGGCCCAGCGGCTTTATGAGGCCGCCATTTCCCAGGCGCAGATCACCAGGGACGATACGGTTCTGGACCTTTACTGCGGCGTGGGGACCATCACCCTTGCCATGGCAAAAGCCGCCGGGAAAGTCATCGGCATTGAGGTGATCCCCCAGGCGGTGGAGGATGCCAAGGATAACGCCCGGCGAAACGGCATTGAGAATGTGGAGTTTTTCTGCGGCGACGCAGGCCAGGCGGCACTGGCGCTGGAAAAGCAGGGCATCAAGGCGGATGTGGTCATTGTGGACCCACCCCGGAAAGGCTTAAATGCTGATACCATTGAGGCCCTTGCCCGGTTCGCTCCCCGAAGGATCGTCTATGTGTCCTGCGACCCGGCGACTTTGGCAAGAGATGTGGCGCTTTTGAAAGAAAAAGGCTATGTGTTAAAGAACGCCCTGGCTGCAGATTTATTCCCAAGGTGCAGCCATGTAGAATCAATCGTGTGCCTTGCACGCGATTGATTCGTCGATATAAATCCCTTGCGGGATTTTCGATATGCGCTGATGCGCTCGATATTCCGCTTCGCGGATCGATATGCCCTGCGGGGCGAGAGGGATTTATATCGGACTTGCCGCCAACGGCGGCATATCGA
>JAFQCV010000022.1 GCA_017416325.1 Oscillospiraceae bacterium | reverse complement strand
GCACATCTCGTTGCGCCAACCGAAATATTTCCCGACAAGGTAATATTACCTTTATCAGAATCAACGCCATATAGACCGGTAATGGTTGCATCCGCACTGTTAATAGTAATATCTCCAACAGCACCAATACCGTGTTCCCACAGGGCATCACCGCTTTGACCTGCGCACTGCACAAAGAGGTAGTCACTGTCGATGTTGATGCTTCCGACATTGGCAACAATGCCAACACCGTCTTGACCGATGACAGATACGTTTGTACCGTTGATGGTTACATTGCCATTTGCGGAACGGATGCCGGAGGAACCTGTCACATCCAGTTTGACTCCATTCAATGAAATGTTTCCGTCAGCAGCAATCGCAAAATAGCCGCTGCCACCTTTAACAGTTAGGTTTACTGTGCCTTGAGATGGAGCAACACTTTGCAAGCTCTTAACACTAATTGCACAACCATTTTGATTGTTGACCGTCAGCGTATGCTCTCCGTCACCTTGAATCTCCAAGGTATAGTCACCGCTGATGGAACGCAGATTTATATCTGCGTTAACGAACAACGTTGTGTCGCCCGTCAAAATAAGATCGTCATAATCCACAAGATTACTCGCATATTGGGTTCCGGATACATCCGTCGCTGCATATGCAGTTATCGCTGCGGTTGGGAGCAATCCAATCAGCATAACACAGGCAAGTAATATGCTTGTGAGTTTTTTTGAAATATTATGCTTCATTTCTTAGTTCCTCCGTTTCGGTTTTCTTGTTCTATTTTCTTGCCGCAGTTGGGGCAATACAGCGAATCGGGTGCAAGCACCGTATCGCAATAGGGACAGCTTAGATGCTGCTTTTTATAGCGGTCAAAGAGAGTTTCACTCAATAAACGCTCATCGCAATCGGGACATTTATGAAATCTGGAATTGACCATCGTTCCGCATTTCGGACAGACCTTCGTTTTCTTCATCACATTTGGGCCGTATCCGAAATCTTCCATATTCCTGTATCGTAATTGCTCAGTCGGGCTCATGTCGAATCTCCTTTCCGTAATACACAAGCGGTTTGCCGCAAGCAGGACAGAGCTTGTTAGGATCTTCGATTTTTGTACCGCAGCTTTTGCAGAACTTTGCCTCCGCTTCAAAGGGCGCGCACTCCACACATTCTAAAACTTCGACATTGTACATAGCATCGGAAACGAGCTTACCGCATTTATGACAAGGATTAAAATGCTGTTTGCCTTCGCTTTCCCAAGCAAGCTGTAGTTCTTCCTCCGGTGTATTGGCTTTGTACGGTTTTGTGGTACAAACAAGAGCACCGGATAAATCACAGTAGAACTTGTATCGGTTACCTCCCACATCGGCTACGATCTTGTAGGTAGCAATCGTTTTTCCCTTATTCACAAGACCTATCCTCCTTTCGTGAACTCAATGAGTGAATTTTGACAAATTTCCGAAGTCAGTTCGTTCACTATTGAAAATTTCAACACTTTGTGATATAATATAAAAGATATCTATAAGTGTAAGATACCTACTTACACCAATCGCATTATAATTATAACTGTCAATTGCATCTTTGTCCCCATACTAAAAGTATAGGATTGGATGTTTTTTTAGAAAAAACATGATTTTATTATAGCTCTACAACATTTTTCGATAGATCTCGGGCGGAGGAAAAGATAATGAGGAAATTTCTCGCAGGTATACCTACCTTGCTAATATTAATATTGAGTTTGTCGGGATGTAATACTGTCGGTGATAAAAGCGGCAGTCTCACATACATTTACGAAGTCGCTGCCGTACTCTCACTTTTGCTATTAGTGGGCTGTATTATTCTTGTGCGCAAAAAGAGAGTTTGGTTTATTACACTTTTTTCTTCTGTATTTGTGGTGAATGTCGGATATTCGTTTTTGGCGATTTCCTCCAATTTGGAGATGGCTCTTTGGGCAAATCGAATCTCTTATCTTGGTTCGGTGTTTTTACCGTTGTCGATGCTTATGATCCTTTTAACCGTAAGCAACACATCATACAAGCGAAAGTTACCTACTGTTCTGCTCGGAGTGGCTGTTGTAGTCTTTTTGATTGCTGCAAGTCCGGGCATCCTCCCGATCTATTATAAAGATGTTTCCTTTGAGATTGTCGATGGTGTTTCCAGGCTCGTCAAGGTATACGGGCCACTTCATCCAATATACCTCGTCTATTTGCTTGGATATTTCTCTGCTATGGTAGCAATCATTATCCGCGCTAATATCAAAAAAACAATAGATACGACTGCCCACGCTATCATTATTGCCATTGCTGTTTTCGTGAATATTGGTGTATGGCTAACCGAACAGCTTGTTGCTATTGACTTTGAGATGCTCTCAGTGTCTTACATTATCAGCGAATTGTTCCTTTTGGGTGTTCACCTTGTAATGAATGAGTATCAGAGAATGTCCCAGCTTGTCAAGCAAGTAGAGTCGGTGCATAACTACTCCGAGGGTGCAACTGCCGCTTCGGATACAATGCTTGATACACCGGTCGAGAGTGAGTCAATCACACCCGAACGCATTGAGTTCTTTATGATGGGGTTGCAAACACTAACACCATCTGAGAAGGCAATTTATGATGCCTATATTGCCAGAGTTACCACGAAGGAAATTATGGCAAATATGAACATTAAGGAATCTACCGTAAAATATCACAGTCGCAATCTATACAGCAAGTTGGGTGTATCCACACGAAAAGAATTAATAGAATTACATAAACATATTAAATCCGTAAAAGCAAAACTTGAGGAGGCCCAAGATGTCACTGGCAAATAGGTTAAATCAAATTATTGACGAGCAAAAGATCTCTAAGCGTGAATTTGCCAAACGTGTCGGCATCTCAGAAAACTATGTTTACACTCTAACCGGTGAAACAAATAAAATCACCACTCTCTCTCCGATGCTCGCAAAGGTAATTGCAATGGAATTCGGCTACGACGCCGAGTGGATATTGAATGGGGAGAAAAAGTAATTTTTCTTTGTCTACTGCGGCTCAAATTTTGGGGGTAGAAAAGACTTGACTTTTTACCGGTTCAGAGTTAACATACCATCAACAGCAAACTCCCCGAGCAAAATTTCTTGTTCGGGGAGTATTTTTACGACCACATTTCATCCCACAGTCATTTTCGGAGCACATGGAAACAGTGGAGACAAGAGGCTCAAAGAGCGAGTGATTTCCAGACGAAAGGGCTATAAAGTGCCTGAAATGCCACAAAAAACATTCTATTAACTATTTGGGACCAGGATGCCGCGAGTTCGAGTCTCGCCACTCGGACCAAAAGTCCAGAATCCGCTTATGCGGAGTCTGGACTTTTTTGTTTGTATGGAGCGAGACTCGAACAATTAAATGCGACTGACCGGTGGACAGTCGCTTGCCGACGGCTCGACGGCGGCAACACCTCTATTTTCTTCCCTCTGGGAAGAAAATGCAAACGAGTCTCGCCACTCGGACCAAAAGTCCAGAATCCGCTTGCGCGGAGTCTGGACTTTTCTGTTTGCATGAAGTTGTATGTTGGTTACTTTTCACGCGAAAGGATCTCTCTTTGCACCTTTTTACTAAAACTGTTCAGAACAGTATCATAGGCAAGGTCAATCATGTGATACAACTCATCTTCTGGAAAATCAGCCAGATAGATGGTGTTCCAGTAAGGTTGCTGAACAGGTGGGCAATGGTAGCCACGAACAACCTTGCCAGGGTAAATCATCCGATAAAAGTCTCCTACATCAGCGGTGCATTTTAGTGTGATTTTATAATCGTGCTCATACGGATATAACTGGGCAAAAATCTTATTATTCAGTTTGTAGCAGATTGGAACATCACCGAATGGCTGTGTTTCATATGCTCCGTGTTTTCCCAAACAATATTTCTTTATTTCCTCAGCATTCATAATCTCAAGATCCTATTATTTCTCTGTAATAATGATTACCTGTCAGCATCTGATAAAGGGAGTCAAAATGACATTCACACAGCTTTTCGCATAGATGAAGAACTTCTTCATTATTATAGTCATATACTTCATATCTCTGAATTCCGTTTTCTAGATGGAAAAGAAATACCACGCCAAATTCTGTAAGGTACTCATTCCAATACCCTAATTCCAGATGACCAGCGATGAAATCTTCCCAAATGTGGCTGCTCTCTTTCGGGAAGGCAACCATATAGTTTCCACCATCATTTCTGATAGTGAATCCCTGCTGTTCTAAAATGTTGATCGATTCATCAATTCCCATAACATAAGAATAATACATCCAGATACCTCCGTGGAAAGTCATTTATGCTTTATTCCCTGGTGATGAAATGCCGGGGCGGTTCATCTAATTCATATATTGTTTCCTTGATAAAGTCCGGGTAGATTGTCACATCGGTCAGTTTCTCAATCGGCATCCATCCAAGGACAACATTGCAGTTATCCTTATGGGACACAAACTCCCCTGTATCCGGAATATCAGAACCATCAGCTAGTTCGATCAGGTAGTAAAACGCAATGTTATGTACCTGGGTTCCATTCCATTCCCAGAAGCATTCCTCTGTCCAGAGCAGCTTGCCAATCTTGATGTCAGCCCCGGTTTCTTCCTTGTATTCTCGAACAAGCCCATCCGCCGTAGTTTCACCGATCTTCACATGACCACCAGGCAGAGCATATTCACTGCCATCACGATCACGCTGCACCAGCAGCTTTCCGTCACGAACAAGGACACCGACCGTCCGCAGATCGCAGATGTATTCATCTGTTCTAAAAATCCAGTCTTTCTCCATCTAGATCCATTCCTTTCTACCCGATCACCTACGCTACCTTTTGTTTGTTCAGTAATGCATGTCTTACCGAGAAGTAGTTGCTTTCCGATTCACTTCATTTAGAATACAGGATCTCCACAATGCTTTGCTCAAAGGTTGGAAACACAACTTCCTGTTCATTTCCTCTGGTGCATTCAAGAATATCCAAATCAATGCCATACATCGGTTCTGCAATTTCGCATGTTATTTTTGTAACAGGGCCGTAGAACTTGCTCAAAAGGAAGCTATTTCCATCTTGTTTGCTCCAAGACACATAAATGCCATCGTAATACGGCACTACAACTTCATCCGAGGGATAGTTTTTTCCCAAATAGCGATACACAGTTCCACTGTAAAGCATAGCGATCGCAACCCTTTTCTCAAATGGCAATGTGCTGTCTTTCATGAGCAAAAGGAGCTGCATGAATTCCTCGAAGAATGCTTGAAAGGCCATCTTTATTGGTTCAGCTTTCGGACTTCCTACATATGTACTTCCAGTCCAAAAATAACATACTGCCCTAAGATCATCAGCGAGTTCCATAAGCATATCAGGATTACGATTTGGTGCTTTGCGGTATGCAACAATGTTCTGCGTCGCTTCGGAAATGCCTTTTATGATTTTATCTGTTTCGTCACTACATAGGCCATACAAATTTACGCTAAGCATCTGATATCCTCCGCAATAACTTCTCCGCTTCCCGGTAAAGCACCGGGGAGGTCTGGGGATAAGTAAGGTTATCAGGCAGTTCATCGAACATCCCGATTTCCTGCATTTCGCTCTCCGGGAGTTCACCGATGGAATGCACCACCGCAAGGAACACCATACCGTTAGAGCAACGGAACGGATTAAAGCCCCAGTAATCGCAGACAGGATACACATCCGCATCCCGGATTCCACTTTCCTCGAACATTTCCCGCTTGGCGGCTTCCAGCGGTGTTTCTCCATTCTCGATGTGACCGCCCTGGGTTTCCCAGGTGTCACGCTTCTTGTGCTTTGAAAGGATCCACTTTCCTTTATAGTTGGAGCAGATCACGGTGTACTTGTAAGACGGCAGATAGTTCAGCGGAAATACTCTGCATTTCAGAACCTTGCGAAGCCCTTCTCTATCCGCGATCGCATCATCCAAGGATATGCCCAGCTCTTTGCATTTGTCGATTGCAAGATCATGATCCTGCAAGGCGGCTTTCCGGTACCAAAATGCAGCCTGTTCCATATCATGCTCTACACCGATGGCATCCTCATAAAACCAGGCAAGGTTGAATTGTCCGTCCCGGTCACCGTGATTGGCTGCACGACGCGTCCACCATACGGCCTTGGCAGGATCCTTTTTCACACCAAGGCCATCGTAATAGAAATATCCGATCTGACATTCCGCCAGCGGATATCCCTGCTCTGCCAGAACCAAATGACCCTCAAAGCATTTCTCATATTGCTGGGTATTGAAGTATTTTTCAATCAGCTCATTGCAGATTTCCAGTTCTCTGCATGGCTTGTAATAGCTTTCCGACATGTCGTTCACCTCGCTCATTTGTTTGCATTATATCACATAATTCTACAATTTGTAAAGCCGCATATTCTCTGTTCTGTAGCAAAAACTACGCAAAAGGAGTGATGAGCATGGACGGGAAAGAACTTGTAAAGCAGACCTTGGATCAGATTCCGCAGGCAAATTCCAATGCCAAGCGGATCATCGGTCTTGTCAAAGAAGGCGGCAGGATCACCGGGTATCAGCTATCCGACAATTCCATTGTGGAAAAACAACAGGCAGTAAATATGGCAAAACAGGGACAAATCGCCGGTGTCGGCATCGCCCACCGTGGCGATACGGAATATCTGAAATCCATCCCCGACGGCAGTGAAAACAACAACCTCGGCAATCTTCCCTCTGTTTCTCCGAGTACGCAAGCATAATATTCGGCCTTTAGTATTCCTGTCGGAATACTGAAGGCCTTATTCTTTATCTATTACACATCTTTTTTACCGCTTACGGTGCAAAAATGACCGATGGGGGCGATTTGCAACATTTTTGGTTTTGGATATGATAGAATGGCATCACAGGAGGTGAGGCGATGAAATTTAAGCTCATCATCGACAAAGAAAAGGACGAAGAGGTGGTCGCCACAGTCCATAGCTGCTCAGCCTTAACAGACGAGATCGAGGCACTTATCTTGAAGCACGCAGGGGCTGACCGTATTCCGGCTTACCGTGATGACGATATGAAGATGCTGGCGTTTTCAGACATTGAATGTGTCACAGTCCTGGACGGCAAGACCTATGCCATTGATTCCAAAAATCAACGCTACCGTCTACGGCAGCGGCTGTACGAATTGGAAGCACTGCTCCCCTCTTCTTTCATCCGCATCAACAAAAGCACTCTGGCAAACGAGAAACGCCTGGACCGGTTCGCCGTCACCTACAGCGGCGCGGTTGATGCTGTATTCCAATGTGGCTACACAGAATATGTATCCCGGCGGTGCTTTGCCCAAATCAAAAGGAGGTTTGACGAAAAATGAAAAAGTTTCTAAAAGAATTTTTGCTCCGCGGTCTGATCTGCGCCAGCGGAGGCCCTATCGTTTTGGCAATCATCTACGGTATTCTGGGCGCCAACGGTACTGTGGAAGTTTTCTCCCCCAGAGAGGTCTGCATGGGTATCCTGACCATCACGCTGCTTGCTTTTATCGCGGCAGGCATGACAGCCATTTATCAGATGGAGCAGCTGCCCCTTCCCATTATGATCCTGCTCCACGGCGGCGCGCTGTATATTGCCTATATTCTCACCTATTTGATCAACGGTTGGCTGCACAATTCCCTTGTTCCAATCCTTATTTTTACCGGCATTTTCGTCGCCGGCTATGCGCTTATTTGGCTCATCATCTACAGCATCGAAAAGGCCAAAACGGAAGTGCTGAACAAAAAACTGAAAGAAAAGCTGTAACGGAGCAAAGATATGGATGCTATCAGACTGGAAGGTTTAACCAAAAAATACAAGGATGTGATTGCAGTTGATAACCTTAGCCTTTCTGTTCGCCAGGGAGAACTATTTTCCCTGTTGGGCGTGAACGGTGCAGGGAAAACAACCACCATCAAAATGCTGTCCTGCCTGACACAGCCCACAAGCGGTGATGCATTTCTGAATGGAAAAAGCATTTGCAAAGATACTGCCGCCGTGAAATCGCTTATCGCCGTTTCTCCCCAGGAAACTGCAGTTGCCCCCGGTCTTTCGGTTCGTGAAAATCTGGAACTGATGTGTGGCGTTCACGGATTTACAAAAGAAAAGCGAAACACCAAGGTCACAGAGCTGACCGAGCGGCTGGGCCTTGAAACCGTAATAAAGAAAAAAGCAGGAAAACTGTCCGGCGGCTGGCAGCGCAGACTGAGCATTGCAATGGCGCTCGTCAGCCAGCCGGAGATCCTGTTTCTGGACGAGCCTACCCTTGGACTGGATGTGCTGGCAAGAAGCGAACTTTGGGACATGATCCGTTCCCTCAAAGGCAAGGTTACCATGATTCTGACGACCCACTATATGGAAGAAGCGGAAGCGCTTTCTGACCGTATTGCCATTATGAAGGACGGTAAGCTGCTCATTTGCGACACCCCTGACAAGATCAAAGAATCGGCAGGAACAGATCTTTTTGAACAAGCCTTTATTCATATTGTAAAGGGGGCGGCAGAATGAGAATACTGACTTTTGCGGGCAGAAACACAAAGGAAATATTGCGAGATCCGCTGAACTTGGCTTTCGGTCTGGGATTTCCGCTTGTTCTGATCTTATTGCTCAGCGCCATACAAGCAAACGTACCTGTGAAGCTTTTTGAAATTCAGCACCTGACCCCCGGTATTACGGTCTTTGGTCTTTCCTTTATGACACTGTTTTCTGCCACGATCATTTCCAAAGACAGAGGCAGCTGCCTTCTTCAGCGGTTATACACCTCGCCGCTGACACCGGTGGATTTTATCCTCGGCTATACTCTGCCGCTTGTCCCTATTGCCGTGGCACAATGCGTTATTTGTTATATCGTGGCGATCGTTCTCGGCCTGAAAGTAACGGTGAATGTTCTGTACGCGGTCATTTTTATCATACCTGTTTCCATTTTGTTCATTGCCTTGGGATTGCTTTTTGGTAGTATCCTTAACGATAAGCAGGTTGGCGGCATTTGCGGAGCATTGCTTACCAATCTTTCTGCCTGGCTGTCCGGCACGTGGTTTGACCTCGAACTTGTTGGAGGAGTATTTAAGAAGATCGCATATGCGCTGCCCTTTGTTCATGCTGTGGAAATGGAACGGGCGATACTTGCAGGAAATTTTGCCGATATTTTTCCTCATATGTGGTGGGTGCTGGGATACGCAACCATCGCTCTCGCAGCGGCAGTATTGTTGTTCCTGCGGCAGATGAAAAGGCAGTAAAACTTCCAGAAACTTCATTTGACTATTTCCTCTTTTCTGTTATGCTTGCAACGCAAATCATTTAGGAGGAAACGAAAATGGAAAAGTTTATTCCCTACGAAAAGCTTTCCAAGAAGGAAAAGCGAAAAGTGGATGCTGCCAAGCGCTGCACCTGGGGCAATCTGAACCCGGTCACCCGCAAGCCGCGAAACAGCAAAGCCTACTGTAGAAACAAAGCCCGGAGTTGGAAACGTGAAAATCACGAAACCAATTCCGGGACTTTTTTATTGCCTATACCGCCCAAACTATGCTATAATGATTAAAAAACCAGGGAGGTCATCGTAATGACATTTTTGGAACTTGCCAAGGCGCGCTATTCTGTCCGCTCTTTTAAGGATCAACCCATTGAAGATGAAAAGCTGAACTTGATTCTGGAAGCAGGACACGTTGCGCCCACCGCCTGCAACTATCAGCCTCAGAAAATCTATGTCGCCAAGAGTGAGGACGCAAGAAAGAAACTAGCATCCGTGTGCCCCTGCACCTTTGGTGCCCCTGTGATTCTGGTGGTCTGCTATGACCGCACTCGAGATGCGAAAAACAGGCTCACGCCCGGTTATGGATTCGGCGAGACCGATGCCGCCATCGTCTGCACTCACATGATGCTGGAGGCAGCGGAGCTGGGCATTGGCTCCTGCTGGGTCGGCTGGTTCCATGCGGAGCAGGTGTCCGAAGTCCTGGACCTGCCGGAGAATGTGACTGTCTCCGCACTGCTGCCCATAGGTTATCCTGCTGACGACGCAAAGCCCGCACCGCTGCATACCCAGTATCGGGAACTGGACGATATTGTTTCTGTAATCTAGGATAAGGAGATACCGATATGCGCGAATACGAAGTTTTTATGGAAGATATCAATTCCTGCGGCGGTGAGCAGCATGCCAAGAAAGAGCTGATCGAGGTCGAGGCAGACAGCCCTGAGGCCTATGTAAAAGAAAGCGGAAGATTTCCCATTCTGGATATTTCGGAAAACGCAAATGGCGACACCGTCATCACCACCGGCGACGGCAACGGTAATTTCGTTAGATATACCTTTACTGCGTGATACGAATTTGGACACCACGATCATGTGGTGTCCAATTTTTTTACTTTTTCATGCTGTTCCACAGCCGTTCCAGCAGGTCGCCCTGCAAATAGAAAGTGGTTTCAAAGTGCATAATTTTATCGGTGTTCCGGTCCCACAGAAGCATCAGCTTAGGCGCAAATTCGTCGTCGCCCTCCCAAAATTGCAGCAGCACCGGAAAGAAGGAAGTCACGGGAATCCGGCAAGTCACATCCGCCCCTGCCATACGCTCCAGCAGAACGCCGCCCAAACTCTTTGCCGCCGCCCTTAGTTCCTCTATATGGCCGTCCAGCTTGGCGGCATATTTCTTCGTAAAGGTTTCGGTGTTGGTAACCCCGGTGACTACAAAATTACCCACCGCACACCACTGCCCAGAAAGCGCCGGTGCGATCTCACCCTTGTGGTAGCACAGCAGATCGTAGATGGTCATTACCGTACTATAAGAGCGGCAAGCCTTCCACACACCTTGGATGTACTCTTCGATTCCCCCATCGGATCTATCGATGCGGCAGGGGGTGTTCAAATAGGTCAGATAGAGATACTGTTCGTTCGCTTCCAAATGGAATTTCCTGATCAGCAACTCCTGGTCGTACTCCAGAAATATCCCCTTGCCGATATCCACCTGAAGATCGTAATTATCCATAGTTTTAAAACACACCACCGTTGTACTTTTTCTGCACCCGGACGATTGCAATAACGCCAACCGCAAACCCGATCATCCAAACCGCAATCGCGCCCCACATCGCAGGCTCTCCAAATAAAGCGATCACGCCGCTGAGCGCCATTGCCCCCGCCATCACGCTTAATGCCTTGCCAAAGGCTTTGCCGTAGGCGCTTTTGTCCGTTACCTTGGTCTGGTGATAGTCGTGGATCCAATCTGTTTTTCCCTTATATATTGCGACGGACACTATAGCAAATACAGCCGCAACAAGAAACATCAAAATCGCATATACCAGCATAAAGCCACCTCACCAAATGAACGGGATGATCCTGTACCTGACCTTCTTTTTATACTCTGCATATCCGGAAAGTTCACGGGTCAGCAGGTCCTCTTCGTCTTTCAGCCGAATGATGATGATCGCCGGGTAGAACGCAAAAGCAATCAGCGCATACCATGAGCCAAGCACTACAGGAATCATCAGAAACAGCAGGATCGTCACCGCATACATGGGATGGCGGACGATGCCGTACAGACCGGTATCCACCACCTTCTGGCCCTCTTCCACTTTAACGGTACGGCTCAGGTAGGCGTTTTCCCGCATAACTTCGGCATAGAGGGCATAGGCAGCCAAAAACAGTACCGATGCTATAATCGTTACAGGCAACGGCATTTTTGACCAAGAGAACCGGTAGTCCAGCCCCGCCACCACGAAACCGAAAATGAACATCAGTCCCGATAAGGCAACTACACCTTTCTGCGTCCCCTGCTTTTCCTTGGCATCCAACCGCTTTGCCAAAAAATCCGGGGACTTCGCCAGCATCACAAAACCTGCAATCAGCATAGGTACGAACAGCAATCCAATCAAGAGCCAACCCTTTGCATAGTGCAGTGTACCTGCCGGCAGGAAGATCAAAAGCACCACCAAAAGCAGTCCGCAGAAAAACTTTGTCAGGGCGTTTATCAGAAGTTTCATATACCTTCCCCTCTCACAGTGTTACACTGCCAACATAATCATATCCAGAAACATTCGTATGGTTCTCTGACTTGACGAACTGAAAGTTCTCCTCGTTTGCCAAATACAGGTGTGCCAGGGCGATGCCCATATCGATTTGGTTCATATGGCTGAGCCTGTCATTTGGGATGCGGTAGGTATGGATAGCGTCCCCTTCGTGGGTGAAATACCAGGGCTGGCTGTTGACCGCGGAAGGCGCTAAGCGGGCAGGCTCCAGTCTAGGGTCGGCTTGGTCTGCAATCTGTTCGAGTGTCTTTCTCTTAAAGTCTTTTAAGTCATGACGCAGCCGGTCACCTTTGGGATGACCAAAAGCAAGCATAATGACAAACTTCATCCCTGCCACTTCGGTGGCGGTCTTGGGATTCATCCTGCCCATACCCAGCCAGCAAACACCCAGGCCAAGGCTTTGCAAGTATAGATCCATCTGTTGGAACAGAAAGCCCACATTTTCCAACCAGCCATCGGTTTCCTCAGAGTAAATGGTGATCAGCTGGGGCGTTGTCCATGGGCAGATACACTTGACCTGATTTCGCGCAGCGATGTCCCAATGGACTTTGATTTCCGGATACAAGGGCTTCATAGGAAATGCCTTGATGGTTTCGATCATTGCCCCATCCACAGGAACATTCGTAAAGCTGCGGCAGGATTTGCGATGGTAGATCATTTCATGCAAAGTCATACCTCTTCCTCCAGTGCTTCAATATAAAAACTGACCGGTCGAAAGCCGTCGTTGCAGGAGATCATAGCGGATTTGGGATCCTTCATCCAGCCGTCATAGAAGTTTCCGCCGCCGTGCGCGAGGGTCATCACAAAAGCAGAAATGCTGTCCCACGCGCTGTCGCAGAAGCCATCTGGCTTTTCCCAGCCGTTTGCGATCCAAACCTGCCCTTCCTCCACATCACAGGTATGCCGGATCGGATTTTCGTATTTTGCCATCAGGTCGGGGTAGCTGGTCTTGCGAATGGCGGTAATTCTTACTTTTTTCATGGCTCGTCACCTCTTGGCTTTATTATAACACGCAAAAATGCACCTTGCAACGGCTATGCTGTTTGCATTATAATAGATACAGAAAGGTCGGTGTTATTATGGAATACAGACAGCTCCCCCACGGCAGTTCAAATGAAAGATTCAGCGTGCTGGGTCTTGGCTTGGGCGGTATCGGAACAACGCCAGCCGACGAGATCGAGGCGATCATCCGCAAAGCCATCGACCACGGCATCAACTTCTTTGATATGTGTACCGCGGGCAGCACTTACGCGCCCTTTGGCAGAGCCATTTCCGGTCAGCGGGAAAAAGTGTTTTTGCAGGTGCATTTCGGCGCGGTCTATGACGAAAACGGCGAATACGGCTGGTGCCGGGATTTTGAAACCATCAAAAAGACCTTCCTCTGGGAACTGCAGACCCTGGGCACGGACTATGTAGACTTTGGTTTTCTCCACTGCGTAGACGAGGACGAGGACTTTGACAAGCTGGTTCAGATCGGCGTGCTGGACTACATAAGAGAGCTGAAGGCACAAGGCATCGTCCGGCATATTGGCTTTTCTTCTCACACTCCGTCTGTGGCAAACCGCATCCTGGATACCGTCCCTGTGGATATGATGATGTTCTCCATCAACCCCGCCTACGACTTTGAGAAGGGCGACGAGTACGGCATCGGCTCTGTGAGGGAACGGTTCGACCTGTTCAAGCGATGTGAAAAAGAAGGCGTGGGCATTTCCGTAATGAAGCCTTTCTTTGCCGGACAGCTCTTAAGTACGGAACAGTCCCCTTTCGGAGTGGCATTGACACACAATCAGTGCCTGCAATATGCCATTGACCGTCCCGGCGTACTGGTGGCTGTGCCCGGTGTGCAGACCATGGAGCATTTGAATCAGGTGCTGAAATTCCTCACCGCCAAGGCGGAAGAAAAAGATTATTCCGTCATTGGCAGTTTTACTGCGGATACCGTCACCGGCACTTGCGTATATTGCAATCACTGTCAGCCCTGCCCTGCCGGTATCGACATTGGCCTTGTGAATAAGTATTATGACCTGGCT
Source organism: Oscillospiraceae bacterium (assembly GCA_017416325.1). GTDB lineage: Bacteria > Bacillota > Clostridia > Oscillospirales > Oscillospiraceae > Faecousia. The sequence continues at coordinate 5,776 of JAFQCV010000022.1, read as the reverse complement.
TTGGCCGGAGATGCCATTGCCGCCAACCACTACACCAAGCTGTCCGTAAAAGCGGATGCCTGCCTGCACTGCGGTCACTGCGAAAGCCGCTGCCCCTTCGGCGTAAAGCAGGAAAGCCGCATGGAGCAGATCGCTCGTCATTTTGGATAGGAGGAATCCGTATGAAGGTATTGATGCTCAACGGAAGCCCCAAGGCAAACGGAAACACAGCCCTTGCTCTGGCGGAAATGGAAAAGATCTTCGCACAGGAAGAAATCGAAGTAGAGACCGTACAGGTAGGAAGCAAAACAGTGCGCGGCTGCATAGCCTGCAACACCTGCGCCCAAACCGGCAAATGTATTTTTGACGATGTGGTAAACGCGCTGGCAGCCAAGCTTCAGGAGGCGGACGGTCTGGTGGTTGCCTCCCCTGTCTACTATGCCTCTGCCAATGCCACACTGATCGCCGTCCTTGACCGGCTGTTTTACAGCACCGGCTTTGACAAGACCATGAAGGTTGGCGCAAGCGTGGCTGTAGCACGCCGGGGCGGCTGCTCTGCCACCTTTGATATGCTGAACAAATATTTCACCATCAGCGGCATGCCCATCGCCTCCAGCCAGTACTGGAACAGTGTCCACGGCGGCGCGCCGGGACAGGCCGCCGAGGATGCCGAAGGCTTGCAGACTATGCGCACCCTGGCAAGAAACATGGCTTTTTTAATGAAGTCCATTGCACTTGGCAAGGCTCAGTATGGCCTGCCGGTCAAAGAAGCACACCAATTCACCAACTTTATTCGGTAAGGAGAAGTAACCATGAGAAAGAATTTCGGAGCAAAAGCTATGTGTTATCCCATGCCGGTGTTTATTATCGGTACTTACAACGAAGACGGCACGCCCAACGCCATGAACGCCGCCTGGGGCGGCATCAGCGAGGAGCAAGAGATCTCCATCTGCGTCAGCGCCGACCATAAGACCACGGAGAACATTCTGGCACGGAAGGCTTTTACCGTATCCATGGCAACTGCCAAATACATGAAAGCGTGCGATTATGTGGGCATCGTTTCCGGAACTAAAGAGCCGGACAAGTTCGCCAAGGCAGGCTTTCACGCCACCAAGTCGGAGTTTGTGGATGCTCCGCTGATCGACGAGCTGCCGATGGCTGTAGAATGTAAGCTGATCTCCTACGATCCCGAATCCTGCCGTCTGGTTGGCAAGATCGTGAATGTCAGCGCCGATGAATCCGTCCTGGGCGAAAACGGCAAGGTGGATGCCCAAAAGCTGCAGCCCATCACCTACGATCCAATGAATCACCACTATCTGGTGCTGGGTGAGAAAGTCGGTCAAGCTTTCCACGACGGTCTGACCTTAAAATGATTAGAAGCCCCGGCTGAGCCGGGGCTTCCCTATTTGGATTATTCGATTTCCAGGCGTCTGCCTTCCGGCAGGCGTTTTTCCTGTTTGGGCAGTGTCAGACGCAGGACACCGTCCACATACTTTGCCTTGATCTTATCGGCATCCACACCGGAGATGTCAAAGCTTCTCTGGTAAGAGCCGTAGGAGCGCTCCATGCGGACGACTTTGTCCTTCTTGTCCTTCTCCTCTACCTTGGATCTCCGCTCGGCACGGACGGTCAGGGTATCATCACGGATGTCCAGGGTGATGTCCTTCTTTTCAAAACCGGGTAGGTCTGCCTCCAGCAGGTAGTGGTCGCCCTCGTCAGTCACATCGGTGCGGAACTGGACAAGGGCAGGTGTGTCAAAAAAGTGACCGAAGGGGGCGCCAAAAAAGGCTTTCTCAAATGCTTCCATCTCCCGCCAGGGGTTGTAAATATCTTGATTTCTTCTGGTAAGTCCAAACATAATCATACCTCCATTGTAATGATGATATTATATGCCGACTTCTGCAAGGTATCCGGCAAGGTCGGCACCTGCCGAGCCTAGTACGCTTTTCGCTGATCAGCTTCTTCTGCTTACTGTCTGTATTATAAGCGCTGCAAAAGCAAAATGTGTGACCAAATTGTAAACTTTTAGCACTCTCGCCATGAGAGTGCTAAAAGTTATCTTTGCGGACATTGGATTCCCTGCCGGGCTATTCAGTAAAAAACCTTATTCTCGTCTACTTATTCTCTTTTCTCAGTCTTTCCTTGGCTTCCTCGACCGTTTCGCCGTCTTTTGTCAGAAATGTATCCACGAACTTGTCCTCGAGCTTGCCGTAGCCACCGACAACGCCCTGCTCGATCTTTTTATAGCCGTCAACGACACCTTTTTCAATCTTTTTGTAGCCGTCGGTCACTGCCTCGGCGATTTTTTCATTTGTCTTAATGAACTTTGACTTTGCCATATCGACTTTCTTTCCTCCGATCAGATTGATACCCAGAAACAGCACGATGAGCCACACCGCCGTTCCCGTTAAAATATTGAATATTTGAATTTCCGCCGGTGTCAGTCCCGGAAAGGACTGAAGCATGGACCGCTGCATGGTATAAACGGAAACGCAGGCCTCAGCCAAAGCGATATTGCGCAGTGTCTTAAATGCCGGTGAAGCGGTATGCTTTGCGTGCACCATGCCGATGATCGCAATGATGATCTTCGCAAATGTGTAGGTAGCGATGGTGATCATAATAATTTCGTGGAAAGCCTTCCCCCGCTCTTTCAGGGCAGACAAAATGTTGACCCCAACAATGCAGACAGACAGTACCACCAACAAAATCCCTGTAATGCGCCTCGCAAACAGCTCGGTATCGTAATCCCCTCCAGCCTTTCTCTTTACCTGCAGCACAGAAAACCGCGCCATAGCCAGAACGGCGTAGTATGCACCCACGGTGATAAACCACCAGGAATGTGTTGAAAAACCAACCGCGCAGTTGCCCAAGGCATATAGGATGTTGACTGCAAGACTAGTATAGGGACTTTTTACGATTTGAAGCGCTTTCATTGAATACCTTTGATCATAGGGATCAGGGCGATCAGCATCACGATACCGAGCAATCCCACCAGTGTACCCCATACGAACTGCTGCCAGACAAGACACAAACACATACCTGTGCCCAGGACCAGCACAGCTACAACGGCATAAATAACGCGAAACAGATTTTTACCGCTGAGCTTCGGAAGCTTCTTGTTTTCCATCTTGCACCACACCAGCACGGTGATAACGCCCAGCACCAAGCCGATACCGCCGAAGATCACACCCTCCTGAAAGGCGTTCCACTCCGGCAGAAGCGCCATACACATACCCAGCGCAAACAGCACACCGCTGACTGTTCCCAGAAGCAGCGCAACAAAACTGCTTTTTTTCATTTTTTGGTCTCCTTTCATTAAACCAACACTTGTATTTTTATTACAACCTAAGTATAATCATTTCAGCGGTGCAAAACAATCATCAGTTTCGCAACATGTGTTGGGATAATGGAGAAATATTATGAACATCAAGAATAACAAGCGGCGCAGAGAATCCCAGGAGAAAATCGAAAAAGCCTTTATCAATCTGCTGCAATGCCGTGAAATTAAGGATATCACGGTTTCCGATCTTATTAAGGACACAGGGTTAAACCGCAGCACCTTCTATGCCAATTATCTGGATATCTTTGATCTTGCCGATAAGACCAGAGAGAAGCTGGAACAGGAATTCAGCAACCTCTTTGCCGATTACGATTATTTCAACGAGCGCAGCGGCGCACTGAAAATGTTCCGGCACATCCAGGAGAACCAGATTTTCTATCAGACCTATTTCAAACTGTGTTACGATGACAAGCATCTGATTTCCGCATACGATCCAAAGCGGGCCGAGCAGGAGCATATCTCCGCGAATCTCAAATACCACATTGAATTTTTCCGGAACGGTCTGAACGCAATAATCAAGCTGTGGCTTGCCGGCGGCTGCCGGGAATCGCCGGAGGAAATGGCAGAGGTTTTGAAGCAGGAATACCGGGGAAGATAAGCAAATCGGTGGCAGGGAGAAACCTCTCTGCCACCGTAATTTTATGTATCCGATATTTCGAGCCGCTTAAAAATATAAGTCATCAGGTCTTCCTTGCCGTCAAGGTCCAGCACATACTGAAATTCGTTATACAGGATCTGCTCCGCATCCTTGAAAAACCGCTCGTCGGACATATGCAGGCGTTTACCTTCCGCTTCCCGCTGGGCTTTGTGGGCATAGATGGCCTTGATCATTTTGATCAGCTCCAGATGATCGCACTTTGCGAGAATATTTTTGTAAAGCTCCTTGCGCTCACTTTCATTGTCGACCCATACCGCGTTTTCCGACCGCATGGAATCGATCAGCTTATGGACCTGATCTTTCGTCAGCAGCCTGCGCATCTTTTTCAAAACATGCTCGTTATCCGTTGGCGCAAAAATCGTAGACCCTTGATCGCTCACAGGCTTCAGAACAAAATAGGTCTTTTTTACTCCACCAATGCTTTTTTCTTCTATATCTGTAATTTTACAAACGCCTTGAGCGCCGTAATTGATCACATCATTTACCTGAAACATAGCTGCCGTCCTCCCACTCTACGGATCATCCACACCTATATTATAGCTTTTATTTCTCAAGATTTCAAAAGGTTTTTTGCTTGAAATTCCACAAAAAATATAGCAAACTATGCGCATAGTGAACAAATTGCGCATAAATGCAAGAATACATAGGGGTGTATTTATGCAAGGATATGAGATCGTTGCCAAGTTTTGAGCTGCTGCGCCGGCGCTGCCCATCCTCAAACATTCTTTGAGGATGCCGAGCTGGAGAGAACCGATGACTTTGTCCGCGCCAAGCACGGAAAGGATTTTGAAAAGTTTATAAAAGAAGTCCTGCCCAGCGGCCAGGTCGTATACACCTACGATAACGGCACCGCAACCTACATCTACGAATTCATCGAACTATGACAGAGGACCTGCTGCAAGCTTACAGCAGGTCCTCATTTATTTGTTCCCAATGTTCTTTGGTAAGTAAGGATGTATGGCCTGTGCGCTTCTCGTTCAGCAGTACCACTTCCAAATTTTCTGTGGTATGGTGATATACGAATCCCAGCTTTTTCTGTACGCGGTGAGATTTCTCATTTCCCTCATAATAACCGCACCAGACCGCCCGCATGTTCAGCTCTTCGAAAGCATAGCGGAGCAGTTCACGGGACGCTTCGGGAATCAGGCCTTGGCCCCAGAACGGTTTGCCGATCCAGTAGCCGAGCTCACATTCGTCTTCCCGGTCGGTCATATCCGTGTAGCCCTTCCGTTTCAGTCCCACGCTGCCGATGGCTTTGCCGTCTTTCAGGCACACCGCATAGGTTTCCGCGCTTGACAGCACTTTCCGAATAATCTCACGGCTGTTTTCTACACTGGTGTGGGGCGGCCAGCCCGCAGGAGGACCCACATCCGGGTCCTTTGCATATTCATAAAGACTTTCCGCATCGCTTTCTTGCCACGGACGAAGAATTAATCGTTCGGTTTCTAACATTATTCTACCTCGCGCAACCGATGATGAAATCAGCAAGTGTTGGCAGCCAAAGCTTTTGGCACAAAATACAGTTTAAAAACGCAGACAGGCTTTGTTATAGGCAGATTAAGGATTTCTTTTCCGGAAGAAACGCATCCGGTTGGATATAACCCAGAAGCGTTGCTACAACCGGTGTCTGCTCCGCTTCCGGCGTACCCGAAACTGCACTGGTTTGAACCACAGTCACTGTACTCTTGGGTTCTACCTTGCTCTTTCCAAGGATGTGCGCCTTCATCTGGATGAAGTCCGTGATGGAAACACCGCCGTCTCCGTTGGTATCTGCCGCTTGACCGGATGCGCCGGAAAGG
>JAFQCV010000045.1 GCA_017416325.1 Oscillospiraceae bacterium | reverse complement strand
TTGTATTTTGTGTCAAATTTCCGGTGAAACATCTAGAAACGATTCTATGTTTGTAATGTTTGCGGCGGGAGCAAGCCCCCGCCCTACAAACAAACTCCCCGAAAAATGGCAATTTGTTGGGCGATTCGTACCGGGCAATAGCTATGCGGTATGGGCCGGGGTAATATTTTAGGGACTGTTGTTTTCAACAGTCCCTTATTTTTATTTGGCGCAGTCGGCGCTGCCTTCCGAGTAAAGCATATCCAGTCCGTGCATAACAGGATCGATCACCGCCAGGATATTTTCCTGGCTTGCTTTTTTGCTGCCGGGGAGGTTGATGATCAAGCTCCGCTTCCGGATGCCTGCCGCAGACCGGGAAAGGCAGCCTTTGGGGGTGATTTTCATGGATTCTGCCCGCATGGCTTCCGGGATGCCGGGGGTAGGCCGCTCCACCACTGCCATGGTGGCTTCCGGGGTGATATCCCGGGGAGAAAAGCCTGTGCCGCCGGTGGTCAGCACCAGCGCGATATTCTTTTCGTCGGCACATCGGATAAGCTCTGCCATGATCCTCTCCCGGTCATCGGGAATGATCTGGGTATAGACCACATCGAAGCCTTTGTCTTTCAAAATTTCTACCAGATTCGGGCCGCTGGTATCCACACGCTCACCCCGGTAGCCCTTGTCGCTGATAGTAATGACGGCTGCTGTATACATGCTTATTCCTCCCGTTCATAGTCACCGTGGACGCCGCCGGTCTTGCGCAGCAGGCGGATATCGGTGATGACCATATCCTTCTGGACAGCCTTGCACATATCATAGACCGTCAGAGCGGCGGTGGAAACTGCTGTCAGCGCCTCCATTTCTACGCCGGTACGTCCGTCGCAGGAAACGGTGGCCTGGATCTCCACAGATCTCCGGTTTTCATCCAGTGTCAGCGCCAAATCGATGCCATCCATCAAAATAGGGTGGCACATGGGGATGATATCCGGGGTGCGTTTCGCGCCCATGACACCGGCGATCTGGGAAACCGTCAGCACGTCCCCTTTTTTCATGCCGCCGCTTTGGATCAGCGCAAAGGTTTCTTCGCTCACAAGCACACGGCCTGCTGCCACGGCGGTGCGCTGAGAAATGGGTTTTTCTCCCACATCCACCATCCTGGCCCGGCCCTGTTCATTAAAATGGGTAAATTCTGCCATGGCTTAACCTCCGATTTGGTTCATATTTCTTCCTGCCTGACTTCTGTGCAGGGCATCCAGATCCCCATGCCAGGCAGGCTTGTTCCAAACAGCTTCCTGCAGCACCCGCTTCATTCCGGCAAAGTCCAAGCCCTTGAGGGAATACTCCTCGCTGCTGTGCAGGCAAGGCTTTACCTTGCCGTCGGCAGTCAGACGGATCCGGTTGCATTGACCGCAGAAGTGGGCGCTGACCGGGCTGATCAGCCCAATATTGCCTTTGGCACCGGGCAAGCGGTACAGCTTGGCAACGCCGTCATCTTCCGCCACCGCAACGGCATCCGGCAGATGCTCCAGCACCCGGGCGCAGGGAATGAAGGCTTTTTCATCAAAATCGCCGCTGTCATACATGGGCATCATCTCAATGAAGCGCATATCCACCGGGTACTTTCGGGTCAGTTCCGCCAGTTGGGGGATATCCGCCTCGTTAAAGCCGCCGATCAGCACGGAATTGATCTTAATTTTCTCGAAGCCTGCCTTCAGCGCGGCATCCAGACCGGCATAGAAATCCTCCAGCTTGCCGATCCGGGTGATGTAGGCATATTTTTCTTCGTTTAAGGTATCCAAGCTTAAATTCAGCCGCGATACACCGGCCTCCTTCAGGGGGACAGCCAATTCCGGCAGGCGGATACCGTTGGTGGTAAGGCAAACCTCTTCGATCCCCCCGACAGCGGCTGCTCTGCGGCAAATGGAAACGATATTCTTTTTTACCAGAGGTTCGCCGCCGGTGAAGCGCAGCTTGGTGATCCCCAAGGCTGCGGCGGCTTCCACAGCGGTGATGATCTCGTCCTCTGTGAGCATTTGGGCATGACTTTTTTTGCAAACGCCTTCTTCCGGCATACAGTACCGGCAGCGCAGGTTGCATTTATCCGTAACAGAAACGCGAAGATACGTAATATCCCGGCCCAGCCGATCGGTCATAAGCTCACCTCGTTATTTCAATCCAGCGCAATGATCTCGCCGCAATTTTCCACAGTATAACCGCCCAGGGAAAGGATCTTCTCCTGAAAAGCGGCGCTTTTCATGGTGGCGATCAGCTGCCGGATCTGGGGCGTATCCCATGCGTGATCCGGGATCAGCAGATCATATTCCTCAATACAGATGGGAATGAAGTCCAGGCCGTACAGATTGGCAGCGGAGTAGATGCCCATACCGGCATCGGCGCTGCCGCTGACGATCTGGGCAGCTACGGAGGTGTGGGTCAGCTCTTCCCGGTCATAGCCGTAAATAGCGGCAGTATCCAGATCCTCCTGAGCGCACAGGTAATCTGTCAGGATCCGGGTGCCGGAGCCTTTCTGCCGGTTGACATAGCGGATACCCTCCCGGGCGATGTCAGAAAACCTTTGGATATTCAAAGGATTCCCCTTTGCCACCATCATGCCCTGCTGCCGGCCCACGCAGCGCACCAGCTTCACGCCGCCGTTGGGGAAATACTTGCGGATAAAGGAGAGGTTGTACTTTCCGGTGGCGGTGTCCAGCAAATGACAGCCTGCGGCATGGGCTTCCCCCCGGCGGATCGCCATGATACCGCCCATAGAGCCCACATGAGAGGACGCCATATAAACACTGGGATCCGCCACATGCAGCATATCCCCCAGCTCGTCCAGCAAGGGGTCATGGCTGCCGATGACCACCACGGTATTTTTCAGCTTTTCCTCGGAGCAGAGCAGCCGGACAGTGACCTCACTGCCTGCTTCATAGCCCTCCAAGCCCTGGGGCACTTCCAGGATACCGTCGGCTTTCATGAACGAGGAGACGACACCGCTGCCCCGGCTTAAGGGAGATGCCATCAATCTGTCGCCCACATAGCCCAGGCGTACCCGGACAAATTCCTGGTATTTCAGGCCCGATACCACCGGGCGGGTGAGAATGGCTTTGGCAGATACGCTGGGGGCGGCAGGCACTTTCAGCCAATGGTCGATCAAGGGCTTCAGCAGCTGCTCAATGACGATAATACCGGAAACGGGATAACCGGGCACACCCAAAATCGGGGTAGCGCCCCGACAGCCCAAAATGGCAGGCTTACCGGGCTTCATGGCAATGCCGTGGTACAGCACTTCCCCCAGCTCCCGGATGACCTGGGCAGAATGATCTTCCCGTCCGGCAGAAGAACCGGCGTTCAAGATCACCAGGTCACATTCTTCGGCAGCCTGCGCGACAGCGGCTTTGATCTGCTGAAATTTGTCGGGAATGATGGGATACACCTTGGCTTCCGCGCCCCACTGGCGTACCATGGCAGAGAAAATAGAGCCGTTAAACTCCAAAATATCGCCGGGGTTGGGGTCGGTGCAAGGGGGAATGATCTCATCGCCGGTGGGGATGATGCCCACAACCGGCTTACGGATAACCTCTACCTCCAACACGCCGCCGGCGATCATAGCGCCGATGGCAGCCGGGGAAACCGGCATATGGGAGGAAAGGATCATTTCACCGGCGCAGATGTCTTCGCCGATCTGGCGGATATGCTGCCAGGGGGCGGCAGCGTCGTGGATGGTGATGGAGCCGTCTTCGTTTTTGACGATATCCTCCACCATGATCACCGCGTCGCAGTTTTCGGGAATGGGGTCACCGGTATCCAGCACCGTATACTGATGAGGCTGCAGCCGGATGGGGGTGGTTTGCGTTGCGCCAAAGGTATCTTTGGCGTTTACCGCCACGCCGTCCATGGCGCTGGCAGCGTAGTGGGGCGCGCAGATGTGGGCATAGACCGCGTGGGCGGTGACCCGTCCACAGGCGTCCCAAACAGGGATCACTTCGGTCTTCGGGCCGTAGCCGTGGCTTTTCAGCAGTCCGATATAGTCTTCCCTGGCTTTTTCCAGGGGAATATTCGTCAAATAGGCAAATCCCATAGAATCAATCTCCTTGTGTGATGGTAACCGCAATTTCCGCAAATTGGGGCAGGCCTTCGCAATCTCTGTGGATGCAGAAATAGCCGTCGGCACCTGCCAATGTGGTGATCAGGCCGGATTTTCCCCGGATAGGGTAGGCGTAAAGCTCCCCGTCTCTGCGCTCCAGGCGGCAGCAGTGATACTGGGCTCTGCCGTGGTTGGCGCTGATGTTTTCCGTAAGCTTGGCCGTGGTGGTGTAGGCCGCTTCGGTTCTTCCCATGAGCCGGGATAACAGCGGCAGAACAAACAGCTTTGTGATAAAGTAAGCGGCTACAGGATGACCGGGCAGACCCACCAGGGGCTTATTCCCGGTTTTACCCAAAATCGTAGGCTTGCCCGGCTTGATGGCGATGCCATGGAGGAGCAATTCACCCATAGATTCAATAATCCGGCAGGCAGCGTCCTTGACCCCTACGCTGCTGCCTCCGGAGAGCAGTACGGCGTCGCATTGGGTGATGGCCTTTTCCACCGTTTTCCGCAGCAGGGCTTCGTCGTCTATTACGATACCGTAGTGGATGACATCCACGCCGAAGCCTGCCAACAGCGCTTCCAGCATAGGGCTGTTCACATCCCGGATCTGCCCGGGACCGGGTTTTACATCCGGCGCAACAAGCTCGTCCCCGGTAGAAAGCACGCCCACAGTCAGCTTCTTGACCACCGGCACTTGTACCCGGCCAATGGCAGCCAACGCGCCGATGTCCTGGGAGGAGAGGACTCTGCCCTTTTTCAGGACTACCTTGCCGGGATAAACATCATCACCGCGAAAGATCATATTTTGACCGGGCGCGGCAGACTTCATCACACCGATAGTCCCGTCACCGTAATTTTCGGTATATTCCAGCATCACCACGCTGTCAGCGCCTTCCGGCACGGCGCCGCCGGTGGGAACTGCCGCGCAGCATCCGTTTTTCAAGACAAACGCCGCGCCCTGACCCATCAGCACTTCTCCCTGCAAAGGCAGTATAGCGGGAATGGCATCGGTACAGCCAAAGGTATCCCTGGCCCGGACCGCATAGCCGTCTACGGTAGAGCGGTTAAAATCCGGCACATACTCCGCGGCTGTGATGTCCTCTGCCAAGGTCCTGCCCAGGGCGCTCCGCAGAGAAACCGTCTCCGGCTGCGCTATGGGAGAAAATTCTTTTTTGATCAGAGCCAGAACCTCTTCCGGTGTTTTTACACTGAGCATAGGAAACCTCCAAGACAACCTGTTTTTATCCACAAAAAAACAAAAAACGACTGCAAAAAAAGTGCAGTCGTACCGGGGGCGGCCGCAAAAGCGAAACCGTCCCTATCTTGTATCCGTCACATTCTTACCGCACTGGGAGGCCAAGCTGTTTCCGGCTTGACCCTAACGCCTGGCATTTCATAGATCTCTCCTTAGAAAAAGCAGGTCGAATGTTATTTATTTGTCAACCCCATCATACTGCATTTTGGATTGCGTGTCAACCAGTCTTTCGGATACCGCCAGGGAATAAGGATTGCAAAAACGGCTTCCCGGAATTATAATAGCTGTAGCAAACGGTGGGAGGTGATGGCTTGTCTACAGCATACGCAGGCTATACCGGGAAGATCATGCTGGTGGATCTGACGGAGGAGACGTTTCGGGAATATCCCTGGAGTGATGCCGAACGGAAGGAATACCTTGGGGGAAAGCCCATGGCGTACAAGCTCCTTTCCGATCATCTGACAGGAAAAGAGCAGGCGTTTTCGGAAGAAAACTGGATCATAATTTCCACCGGCCCTCTGACCCTCAGCGGCGCTCCCGGTTCTTCCCGTTATGACATAACCACCGTATCGCCGCTAACCAAGACACCGGTATCCGCCAACTGCGGCGGCGAGTTCGGCCTTTGGCTAAAGCGGGCAGGCTATGACGCGCTGATCCTTGCCGGACGGTGCAAAGCGCACCGCTGGCTGGAGATCCGGGACGGGCAGTTTGTTTTCCATGATGCTGCCGGTCTTTGGGGAACGTACACCGATGACTGCCGGGAACGGCTGGATCGCCTGATGGGCAGTCAGAAACACGGAAGAGTGTATATCGGGCCTGCCGGAGAAAACGGTGTCCTGTTTGCGTCCGTTATGGACGGGACCCACACCTCCGGAAGGACCGGCATCGGCGCTGTTTTCGGGTGGAAAAACCTGAAAGCCATCACCGTTACCGGAACAAAGGATCTTCCCATCCACAACGAAAAAAAAGCTGCCTTGCTGAACAAAAAATGCTTCCAAAAGCTGCATAATCACCCTTTCACCGGAAAAAACAGCCGCAGCGGCATGCCCACCGCAAAGCCATGCGCCGGATGCCCCGTGTTGTGCCGCCGGCAATTCACCAAGGGGACAGACCGGCAAACAGAGCTTTTCAACCGGTTGGGCATGGATGCCGGTTCTGCGCTGGAGGCTGCTGATTGGGCATATGCAGCCGCTGCCCAGGGCGTTTTTGCTTCGAAGCTTCCCGCCCGGGAGCAGCTGTATGAAGATATCGCTTTTCGCCGCGGCCCCGGGGCGGAGCTGGCTGAGGGGGTAAAACACCTTTCCCGGAAGTACAGCTTCTCATTGCCAAAAGGAAAAGGGTCAGGCCATGACAGCCACAACCGGGACGGCGAGTTTCTTGCGCTCTTACGGGGCTGGGGCTTCCAGCCGGAGGCGATGTCGGACGAAAGCCGTCTTCACAGTATGTTACTCTATCTGGATCTGTGCGAGGCGGTCTCCGCCACCGGTCTTTGTTTGTTTACCGTCAACGCCTTCTGCCCGGAAATACTGCTGAGAAAACCGGATTCCCTGCGCGGCAAGCTGATCCGCGGCGCGGTGACCGGGCGCTTCTTGCGCCGGATCGTCCGCAAGCCGGAAATGCTGGGTATCCCGCTGCCGCTTTTCTGGCAAACAAAGCTCCTGCGCGCTGTTTCCGGGTTGAAACTGACACCGGGGCAGCTGCTCCGAATAGGCGGGCGGTGCTTTGCGCTGGAGCAGCTGCTGTCGCTCCGCTTTGGCGGGGATGGGCAAAAGCTGCCAAAGCTGCTTGCCGGAGAAAAAATTTGTACCCCCGGCGAATATTTCGCTGCCCGGGGCTGGTCTGACCAAGGTGTCCCTCCGGAGCTGTAAATAAGGAGCTGTCTGCAAATACGCGAGACAGCTCCTTGCTGTTTTGGGGAATGTGCCGATTCCTGTTTATCGGGCAGTTTTGACAGAGTAAAAGGCTTCCCCTTGAGGGGAAGCTGTCACCAAAGGCGGCTCTTCGCAACCGCTTTTGGTGACTGATGAGGTGTAGGCTGCGCAGCAGCCGTTACAAAGACGGAATTTCTGCTTCGCAGACCACCTCATCCGTCAAAAATCAAAGATTTTTGCCACCTAGGAATCAAGGTATATCTGCCACCGGCAGATATGTTAATTTTGATTCGCTGCGCGGAGCACCACCCTCAAGGGGAAGGCTTGGGCGGCTGTGCCGCCAAGTCCTAACGGTCTGCTTGATAAATGGCAATTTGCTGGGTGGGTCAGCCTTGGGCGGCGATGAGAAGCAATGGCAGATTTTCCCGGTAGATGGCATCAAACTGGCTTAAGGGCAAAGGGTTTTCACCGATACCTACCTCAACAGTGTAGCCCGGACGGCGGAAATTCTGGATGAACCAGTCCTTATACCCGGCAAAGGCGGAGTTATAGGGCGTATCCTCCAGGGCATAGCCGCTGGCCTGCGCTAACCGCTGTCCCAGTTCTTCCGCCCCGGGAACGAAGATATCGTCAAACTGCCAGTAGATCACCTGCCCCTGGGAATGGAAAGCCAGCACCAGCGCCGGGTCGACGTATTCGGTATAGGATGCCAGCGCCCGGGTCTCCGGCTGATCCAAAGGCGCGCGGCCTACATAGTCCCGGGGGGCAGGACGGTCGAAGCCCTGCATAAATTTGATCTCCCTTGCCTGAAGCCAGCCGGCGGGGTAGTTTAAGTTCAGATCCGTGCCGGCTAAATTGGCTTTCCAGCCGGTGGGAAAGAGGATCGCGGGGAAGCTTTGGGCAATTTCCCGGGCGGCGGCGTAGCCCGGGTCTTCCGGAGTCAGCTCTCCCGTGACCAGCGCCACCCCGTCCGGGTCTACCATGGGTACGGTATAGACGGTTACCTGCTCCAAAAGGGTTTTGGCATCCACGCCCCCTAAGCCCTCACCGTCCTCGGCCGCCTGGGCAAGGTCTTCCACGAATTTCAGCAGCACCGGGGCGGTGATCCATTCGTTGGCGTGGTGGGCGGCGGTGAACAGCACCTTCCGCGCGCCGGTGCCAAGGATCAGACTGCGGATGGGCCGCCCATAGGCGGTGAAGGTCAGCAGCTCCGTAGAGCAGCTGGGATAGCGCTCCGTTAAGGCTTGTATGGTGTCATCGCACAGCTTGGCTGTGGTGGGTACATCGGCTCTTACAATGGACAAAATATTTCACCTCACGGTATTCTATGCGGTGGGTTTGTAGATGGTGCGTAGGGCGGACTCATGAGTCCGCCGAACGGGTGGCGGTATGCGACTGAGGAGAAAATAGGCAACCGGGTCGGCGAGGTCATGACCTCGCCCTACGAAAAAGAGTCCTCGCAATGGCAGGAGGAACGGCGGAGGGGAGAATACAGGGGCAAAGGAAAATCTTTTTTGTTGCAAAATTCCCAAAAAGAGGATATGATATACAGATAGAATATCTAATGGAAAAGGGGGGAGTATCCGATGCTGCTGCAACAGGCAAAAGAAGAGTATGCCTTAGCCATGAAAGCAGCCCACCGGGAGCTGAAAGCGCGGCTTTCCCAGGGGGGGCAGCCCTATCCCGCGGTGCTTACCGATGTACTGGAAGAAAAAGACATCGGCGCGGTGCAGGAGCTGGGCATTTTGGATATTCCCACAGATCGCATCGTAGGTGTGACTACGGCAGGGCGGATCCACGCCTTTACCGACAACTTCCGGCCTCTATTGTCACAGGAAAGCGAATTTGCCGCCAAATGGGTCAGCCTCTGCGCCGCCCACTTGGGGGACGAAGGGATCCGTGATCCCATTACCTGTTGCGAGTACATGGGCAAATTCTATGTGAAAGAGGGCAACAAGCGGGTCAGCGTCCTGCGGCATTTCGGCGCGGCCAGGATCCCGGCGCAGGTGCAGCGGATCTTGCCGCAGCCTTCGGAAAGTCCGGAGTATCAGGCCTATTTGGCGTTTTTGGAATTTTTCAAGGCCACCGGCCTTTATGAGATCCAGTTCCGCAACCCCGGAGATTACGCGGAATTACTGTCCCATTTGGGCAAGTCGCCGGGAGAAGCTTGGAATAGCTGGGAGCGGAAAACCTTTTCTGCCGGGTACCAGTATTTCCGG
This sequence comes from Oscillospiraceae bacterium, assembly GCA_017416325.1. Taxonomy (GTDB): domain Bacteria; phylum Bacillota; class Clostridia; order Oscillospirales; family Oscillospiraceae; genus Faecousia. The sequence goes on along the minus strand of JAFQCV010000045.1, from coordinate 5,533 downwards.
GAGGCGTTTGCCGCCCTGAAGATGGACCGGCTGGAGCTGCTGCCGGAGGAAGCGCTGCTTCTTTGGCTGCAGGTGTATCCTTTCCGGGATCTGGGTCAGATGAGCACCGGGGAGCTGAAAAAAGCCCTTGCCGGTCTGCGGCCGGATGTGTTGGCCTTGGCAGAGGCAGAGCCGGTGGAGGTTCGCACAGAGCCGCTGCAGGCGGAATTCAAGACCGGAATTTTGGACTGGTTTGTAGCGCCCCATTTAAATGTGGCGTTTGTGCATCCGTTAGACCCCATCCGCAGCAGCTGGATTTTGGGTCATGACCAAGGCCGGGAGTATTTGGAAAAGCAGCTGAAGGACCGGGTGACGGTGCGCAGCTATTTCCATGCGGATACCCCGGAGCTGGCGGAGCAGCTTCTGGAGCAGGCCGTGGAGGAGGGCGCGCAGGTGGTATTTACCACCACGCCGCAGCTGAGCCGTCCCACCCTGAAGGTGGCGGTGAAGTATCCCAAGGTGAAATTCCTCAACTGCTCTGTGGACGCGCCCTATTCCAGCATCCGCACCTATTACGGCAGGATCTACGAAGCCAAGTTTATCACCGGCGCTATCGCCGGCGCTATGGCGAACAATGACCGGATCGGTTATATCGGCACAAACCCGATCTTCGGCGTGCCGGCTTCCATCAATGCCTTTGCCTTGGGAGCGCAGCTGACCAATCCCCGGGCCAGGATCGACCTGCGGTGGTCCTGCATGGCGGGAACGCCCCAGAAGGATTTTCTTCAGAAGGGCATCCGGGTCATTTCCAACCGGGATGTACCCACGCCGGAGCAAAAGTTCCTGGATGTTTGCAGCTACGGCACTTACTATTTGGACGATGACGGCAATTTAACGCCCTTGGGTTCTCCCTGCTGGCTTTGGGGGCATTTCTACGAGACGGTGGTTCGTTCCATCCTTTCCGGGGCTTGGGAAAAGGAACAGACCTCTTCCCGGGCGGTGAATTACTGGTTCGGCATGGACAGCGGCGTCATCGATGTGACCTTGACCGAGAAGCTGCATCCGGGTATGCAGGCTTTGGCGGAAAGCTTACGAAATCAGCTGCGGCAGGGCATGCTCGATCCTTTCTGCCGCAAGATCTATGCCCAGGACGGCAGCCTGAAAAATGACGGCAGCCGGGGCTTTACCCCGGATGAGCTGCTGCATATGGACTGGCTGTGCGAAAATGTGGACGGATCCATTCCCGAATATGACCAGGTAGAACCCTTTGCCAAGCCCATCATTCGCGCCCTGGGCATCCATCGGGATCAGATCCCCCCGGAAATGGAGGGTTCGCTATGAAGATCCTTGCGGTTTCTGACGAAGAATCCCCCTACCTGTGGGACACCAATGCCGCCCAGAAGCTGAGGCAGTATGATCTGATCCTTTCCTGCGGCGATTTGAAAGCGGAGTATCTGTCCTTTTTGGTGACGGTTGCCAAGTGTCCTGTGCTGTATGTGCACGGCAACCATGACGGACGCTATGAAAGCCGTCCCCCGGAAGGCTGTGACTGTATTGAGGACAAGCTGGTGGTCTACAATGGGGTGCGGATCTTAGGCTTAGGCGGCAGCATCCGCTACCGCCCCGGCCCCCATCAGTACACCGAACGGCAGATGCGCCGGCGTATTCAAAAATTGCGGCTGGCATTATGGCGCGCCGGGGGCGTGGATATCGTGGTGACCCATGCGCCGCCCCGGGATATCGGGGACGCGCAAGACCCTGCCCACCGGGGCTTTGGGGCGCTGCGGGAGCTGCTGGACAAGCATAAGCCACAGTATCTGCTCCACGGGCATGTGCACTTAAGCTACGGTCAAGACACCACCCGGCTGCGGCAGTATGGGGACACTTCGGTGATCAACACCTCGGGGCGGTATGAGCTGGAGCTTCCGGACCGGGAGGTAAAACCCCGGGATATAAACCGGCTCATCTGGCGCAACGGCGAGCCCAAGCTGCCGGAGGATAACCGGCCTGTGGGCCTGTTTATGGAATAACAGACAAAAGGAGGCAAAGCCATGTTTGCCGGTTTTTCCCCGGAAACGGTGGATTTCCTTTGGGGGATCCGCATGAACAACAACCGGGAATGGTTTTTACAGAACAAGGCGCAGTATGTAAACACCCTGTATGAGCCCATGAAAGCCTTGGGAAAAGAATTGTTTGAGATCTTCGGTGACCGGACAGGAGACCTTTTGAAGGTCAGCCGGATCTACCGGGATGCCCGGATGCATCATCCGCTGCCCTACAAGGAAAGCCTTTGGATCTGCATCCGCAAGGATGTGGATTGGTGGGCGGAGAATCCTTGTTTGTACTTTGAGATCCGCCCCGAGGGCATCAGCTACGGCTTTTTCTACTGGAAGCCCCGGACGGCTGTTTGGGAAGAATTCCGCAGGGATATCACCGCCCGAAAAGGAGAATTTTTATCCATGCTTCGGCAGGTGGAGGAAGCTACAGGGCAGCAGGTGGCGGCAAAGCTTTACAAACGCCCCAAGCCCACCGACGATCCGGAGCTTATGCCGTTTTTTGCCTGGAAAGAGGCTATCAGCCTGGAACGGCAGGAGGAATTTGGCCCGGATGTCTTTACGCCCCAGCTTGCCCAGCGGGTAAAAGACTATTTTACAAAGCTTTTGCCATTATACGACTATTTTAACCGCTTCGCGGTTTAAGCACCTGTTACAAAGGAGAGAAATATTATGAAGAACACTGTATTTACCGGAATGGCTACCGCCATCATCACACCCATGACCAAGGACGGCATCGATTACGAAGCTCTGGGCCGGCTCATTGAGTTCCAGATCGAAAACGGCATCAACGCCATCGTTGTCATGGGCACCACCGGCGAAAATGCCACCATCGAGCCGGAGGACCAGAAGAAGGTCATCGCCTACACCGTGGAAAAGGTGGCCAAGCGCGTGCCGGTCATTGCCGGTACCGGCACCAACAACACCGAGCATGTGCTTGCCAACACCAAGGCTGCCTGTGAGGTGGGCGCGGATGCGATCCTGGTGGTGACCCCTTATTACAACAAGGCCACCCAAACGGGTCTGATCCAGCATTTTACTATGGTGGCGGACGCTTCTACCGTGCCGGTGATCATGTATAACGTTCCCGGCCGTACCGGCTGCAACCTGCTGCCCAAGACCGTGGCAAAGCTTGCCGAGCACCCCAATATCGTGGCCATCAAGGAAGCTACCGGCAACATGGCCCAGATGGTGCAGATCATGCACCTGTGCGGCGATAAGCTGGATGTCTACTCCGGTGAGGACGCTCTGACCGTTCCCATGATGGCTATGGGCGGCGCGGGCACGATCAGTGTTCTTTCCAATGTAGTCCCCAAGGAGTCGGTTGCCATGACCGAGGCCTGCAAGGCAGGCGATTATAAAGAGGCGGCTGCGTGGCAGTGTAAGCTGCTGCCCCTTATCGACTGCCTGTTCAGCCAGGTCAACCCCATCCCGGTGAAGGCGGCTATGGCGGCTATGGGCTATGGCGAAGATCATGTCCGGCTGCCCCTGACGCCTATGGAAGAACCCTTCCGGGGCAATATGCTGACAGAAATGAGAAAGCTGGGGATCGAAGTATGAGAGCCGTGCTTTGCGGCGCCAACGGCGCCATGGGCAAGCTGATCCGGGAGATCTTAGGTGATGAGATCGTGGGTCTGGTGAGTCTGGACGGTGAAAACGGCGTGCCCAAGACCTTTGCCCAGCTGGGGAAGGCAGACTGTGATACGGTCATCGACTTTTCCCACCACAGCGCTGTGGCGGATGTGCTGGATTACGCGGAAAGCTGCGGCGCGGCGGCGGTCATCGGCACCACCGGCCACACCCCGGAGGAAAAGGAAGCCATTTTGGCGGCTGCCCAGAGAATTCCGGTATTTTACGCCGGAAATGTGAGCTTGGGTATCGCGGTGCTGTGCCGGCTGGTGAAGCAGGCGGCAGCCTTCTTCCCCGAGGCGGATATCGAGATCGTGGAGACCCATCACACCCGGAAGGTGGATGCCCCCAGCGGCACGGCGCTGATGCTCTTCAACGCCGTCAAGGAGGCGCGCCCGGAGGTTTACGCCAATTGCGGACGCAGCGGCGAGGGCAAGCGGGAGAAAAACGAAGTAGGCATCCATGCCCTGCGGCTGGGCAGTGTGGTAGGCATCCATGAGGTGCATATCCACACCCAGAACCAGAGCCTGACCCTGCGCCACGAGTCCGGCTCCCGGGCTATGCTGGCTGAGGGCGGTGTTGCCGCTGCCCGGTTTATGGCAGGCAAGGGCAAGGGACTTTACGGTATGGAAGATATTCTGGATGCGTAAAAATGGACAATGGATAATGGATAATTGACAATTGTGGTATTTCCTTCGGAAATGATTTTAAAAATGTCGCCAAAGGCGACACCTTAATTGTCCATTGTCAATTTTCAATTGTCAATTTGCAGGCATAGCCTGCGTGAGAAAGGAGCTTTTTATGCAGGTATGGCATATGAACGGCGCGGGCAATGATTTTATGGTCATGGATGCCCGGGGCGGCATATATGACTTTGAAGCCATGGCGAAAGAGTTATGTAAACTAACCGGCGCCGACGGCTTCATGGCAGTGGACACCTCGGAAAAAGCCGATTTCAAGCTGCATTTTTACAATGCCGACGGCACCCGGGGCGAGATGTGCGGCAACGGCGCCCGGTGCATCTGCCGGTTTGCCCATGACATTGGCCTGGCGGGGGACACCATGACAGTGGAAACCGATGCGGGATTGGTTCCCGGCTGGCGGCTCGGGGAAAGCCAATATCAGGTACAGCTGAACGAGCCCGGGATTTTGGATCTGAACCGCAAGGGAGAGATCGCCTATGTGGAGCTGGGAGACCCCGGCGTGCCTCATGCAGTGGCGGCGTACCAAGGGGATCTTTGGGGAGCCGCGGAGGATTTGAAAGATCAAATGGAAAGTCTTCGCCATGACCCGGCGTTTCCCAAGGGCGCCAATGTGAATTTCTATCAGCATCTGGCGCAGGACCAGGTTCGGGTGCTGACCTTTGAGCGGGGGGTGGAGGATTTCACCCTGGCCTGCGGCACAGGCTGCGGCTCTATTGCCGTAACCTTATGGAAAAAAGGTTTGCTCCCCGGCGGTGTTCTCACCGCCCACAACCGGGGCGGTACGCTGACGGTGACGGTCAGCGGCGCAGCCGGGAAAGTGGAGAAGCTGCTGCTGGAAGGCCCGACGGAAATTACAAAGATCTATGAAGTATAAAAAACGCCCACGAAGCATCGCTTCGTGGGCGCGGCTATTTGCCGCTGACAACTTCGGGACTGGCGGCTGGTAGCCGCTGACAACTTCGGGACTGGCTGTCGGGCGATATTCGTTACCCATCTCATTTTGCCCGGTTCGCTACCGGGTTTGCCAATTCCCGTTTATCGATTAGATCGTAGGGCGGGGGCTTGCTCCCGCCGTTTACATGACAATATTTAAATAGTTTGTATTTTGTGTCAAATTTCCGGTGAAACATCTAGAAACGATTCTATGTTTGTAATGTTTGCGGCGGG
>JAFQCV010000003.1 GCA_017416325.1 Oscillospiraceae bacterium | reverse complement strand
TTGATAATGGATAATTGACAATTGTGGTATTTCCTTCGGAAATGATTTAAAAATGTCGCCTTTGGCGACTCCGAAATTCTCCATTGTCAATTTTCAATTGTCAATTGGCAGCCATCGGCTGCTCGACAAACGGGAATTTGACTTTTACGGAGGTAACTGCCATGATTCGTATGGCCCGGGCTGAAGATATCCCGGCTATTCTGGATATCTACGCGCCTTATGTTTTGACCACCACCGCCACCTTTGAATATACCGTCCCCACTTATGAAGATTTTTCCGCCCGGTTTGCAGACATTACCAAGCAGTTCCCCTGGCTGGTGTGGGAGGAAGGCGGAAAGGTTTTGGGCTACGCCTATGCCAGCGCCCCCTTCACCCGGGCAGCTTATCAGTGGTGCGCCGAGCCGTCCATTTACCTTTCTCCCGAAATTCAGGGCAAAGGCATCGGCAAACAGCTTTACACCGTCTTGGAAGAACTCTTGCGCCGGCAAGGTTACCGGGTGCTCTACGCCCTGATCACCCAGGAAAACCACGCCTCCATAGCTTTCCACGAAAGGCTGGGCTATACCCACACAGCGCTGCTTAAAGACTGCGGCTGGAAATTTGACCGGTGGCTGGGTGTCGTTTGGATGGAAAAACGGCAGGATTTTGTCGATTCTCCCAGTCGCGCCCCGATTCCCATTTGGGATATTGTCAATTCTAGCCAAAAATTGGAGGATATTTTAGCCATTTTGTCTCTTTCTTAATTGCCAAAAATGTGATATGTTATCCATGGATAGATGTACCTATCTTTTGGCATACCCACTTTGACTGTAAGGAGCTGAAATCATGTATTTTCAGAAGAAACGCTGCATCGCAATGCTTCTGGCTGGCGGCCAGGGCAGCAGACTGAAAGTTCTGACAGAGAAAACCGCCAAACCTGCCGTACCCTTCGGCGGTAAATACCGGATCATCGACTTCCCCTTGAGCAACTGCGTAAATTCCGGCATCGACACCGTTGGTATTTTGACTCAATATCAGCCTTTGGAGCTGAATGAATACATCGGCAACGGCCAACCCTGGGGCCTGAACAAGACCCACAGCTGCGCCCAGGTCCTGCCTCCCTATGAGCGCCACGATAAAAAGAGCGGCTGGTATAAGGGCACAGCCAACGCCATCTACCAGAACATCGACTTTATTGAGCGTTTTGACCCGGATTATGTCGTCATTCTCTCCGGTGACCACATCTATAAAATGGACTACGCCGCCATGGTTGAGTATCATGAGCAAAACGGCGCCAGCTGCACCATCGCCGTCCGGGATGTTCCCCTGTCTGAAGCCTCCCGTTTCGGTATTCTGAACACCAATCCGGACAACTCTATCTATGAATTCGAAGAGAAGCCCAAGAAGCCCAAATCCACCAACGCCTCTATGGGTATTTATGTATTCAACTGGAGCGTCCTCCGGGAAGCCCTCATTTCTGACGAGGAAGACCCCAACTCCTCCAACGACTTCGGCAAAAACATCATTCCCAACCTGCTGAATGCCGGCCATAAGATGATGGCCTACAATTTCGACGGCTACTGGAAAGACGTGGGTACTATCGACTCCCTGTGGGAGGCAAACATGGAGCTGCTGGGCAAAAATCCCGCCTTCAATATCCGGGGTGACGAGCGGAGCAAAATCTCCGCCCGGAACAATGCTTTCCCCTCTTCTTACATTGACGAAAATGCCAAGACCGTCAACTGCTTCATTGCGGAAGGCAGTGAAGTCTACGGCATCGTCCGCCACAGTGTGATCTCCGTGGGCTGCACCATCGGGGAGGGCGCCGTGGTGGAAGACAGTGTGGTGATGCCCGGTGTTGTCATTGAGCCCGGCGCCATCGTCCGTCATGCCATTTTGGGTGAGAACAGCAAGGTCTGCCGCAACGCGGTCGTGGGCGGCGCTTTCGGCCCCAAGGAAAAGAAACAGATCAGCGTCACCTCCAAAGGTGCCGTTGTAGAAGCCAACACCGTGCTGCTGCCCGGTGAAATGCTGTAAGGAGGTGCTGTCATGCAAGTAATGGGTATTATTTTCGCAAACGACGGTGCCGTGGGCGCTCTGACCAATCAACGCACCACAGCAGCCATTCCCTTTGGCGGGCGGTATCGCCAGGTGGACTTCCATTTGAGCAACATGGCCGCAGCCGGCATCCGTCGGGTGGGTATCATCTCCCGGCATAACTATCAAAGCCTGATGTACCACATCGGCTCCGGCGAAGAGTGGGGCATGGAGCTGGAAGAAGGCGGCCTGGAATTTTTGACACCCTTCTCCATGTCCACCACCGACAGCTACCATGGCAAGCTGGAGACCCTTCACTCCGCTATGAGCTTTCTGACCTACGGCCCTGAGGATGAGTATGTGGTCATGACCGGCTCCTCCATTTTGTGTAACATCGATCTGAATGACGTTGTGGCTTCCCATATCGCCAGCGGCCGGGATATCACCATAGTCACCAAATCCGGTATTGCCAACGGCAAGAAGCAGCTGGACCTGGCGCTGAAGCTGGATGAGCAGGGCGAGATCGCCGACATCGCTGTAGACTATATGGCGCCGGAAGGCTATCTTGCCACCATGGACATCTTTGTCCTTTCCAAAAAGTATCTGCAGGAAAAGGTTCAGGAATTCATTGCCAGAAATCTGTTCCACATGGACCGGGATCTGGTGCTGGGTCAGTGGCAGAAGGGTCAGCTGTCCGTGAATGTCTATCAGTTCAAGGGCGCTGTACTTTACAACGAGTCTGTGGAAGAATATTTCCGCAATTCCCTGGCGCTGATCGACCGAAATGTGCGCCACGACCTGTTTGGCTACAATCACACGGTCTTTACCAAGGTTCGCGACAGAGTTCCCACCTATTACGGCGAATACTGCGAGGTAGAAGACTGCATCATCGCTGACGGCTGTATTCTGGAGGGTGAAGTGGAAAACTCCGTGCTGTTCCGCAATGTAACCGTCTGCCAGGGCGCAGAGGTAGAAAACTGTGTCATTATGAACGATGCCGTGATCGGCGAAGGCGCTGAGCTGAAATATGCCATTTTGGACAAAGACGTGGTAGTCCGTCCCGGCGCGAAGCTTTGCGGCACCCCCACCACGCCTATTATCATCCCCAGAGGAGAGATCGTATGAAAATAGCCATCCTGGCTTCCGAGGGCGCGCCCTACTGCAAATCCGGCGGTTTGGGCGACGTTATGGAAGCGCTGCCCTCCGCCCTCTCCAGAATCGAGGGCAATGAGGTCGTGCTGATCCTGCCTTACTACAAAAAAGTCAAAGATAACCTGGCCTACCAAACGGAGCTGGTAATTCCCTACGAGGTACACCTAGGCTGGCGGCGGCAGTATGCCGGTCTTATGCGGCTGAAAACGCCCCGGGACGGTGTGCAGGTATACTTCATCGACAGCGATTACTACTTCGGCGGCCGGGACTGGGCCATTTACGGTCACGGCGACGATTCCGAGCGGTTCGCTTTCTTCTCCAAAGCCTGTCTGGACGGGCTTGCGTTGATGGGATATATCCCGGATGTGATCCAGTGCAACGATTGGCAGACCGCTATGGTGCCAACCTATCTGAAAGCGCAGTACCGGTGGGTCTTCCCCAACACCCGGTGTATGTATACCATCCACAATATCGAGTATCAGGGTTGGGCAAACGGCAGCTTCTTTGACGATGTGCTGGGCCTGCCTTGGGAGTACCGGAGCACCATGGATATGAATAGCTCCGTAAACATGATGAAAGGCGCCATTGAAACCTGCGATTTGGTAACTACCGTTTCCGAGACCTATTCCCGGGAGCTGATGTATCCTTACTATGCCCACGGCTTGGACGGTGTTCTTGCCGGAAACGCCTGGAAGCTGACGGGTATCACCAACGGCATTGATGTAAATACCTTCAACCCGGAAATCGACCCCAATCTCCCGGCGCATTACAACGCCGAAACCTTCCGGGATGGCAAGGCTCTGTGTAAAGCCGCCCTGCAGCAGGAAGTGGGGCTTCCCCAAGCGCCGGATGTGCCGCTGCTGGTCATGGTCACACGGCTTGCAGGACACAAGGGACTGGATCTTCTTTGCTATAACGCCCGGAAGCTGCTGGCTGAGGAAAGCTGCCAGCTGTTGATCCTGGGTACGGGCGAACCCCAGTTCGAGCATTTCTTCCGAGAACTGGCAGCAGAGTATCCTGACCGGGTAGCTGCCAAGATCACTTTTAACTTAGGCCTGGCAGCCCGGATCTATGCCGGCGGCGACATCTACCTGATGCCTTCCAAATCCGAGCCCTGTGGCCTGAGCCAAATGAACGCCATGCGCTACGGCACTGTCCCTGTGGTACACGCCACCGGCGGTCTGCGGGACACTGTCCCCCCGGTGGATAACAACGGACAAGGCGGTCTTGGCTTCACCTTCCAAAGCTACAATGCTGACGATTTCCTGGGCGCGCTAAAGCGGTGTCTGGCGCTCTACCGGGAGGATCCCGATGGGTTCCGTCAGCTGCAACACCGGGACATGGCCCAGGACTTCAGCTGGGACAAACCCGCCCAGCGGTATATGGAGCTGTTTCGTAAGATGCTTGGTCAGTAAAGATTCCTAAAAACCGGAGCGAAATCGCTCCGGTTTTTACTTGCCTGCGCTGATATTTTATGATACAGTATGGTTATCATATAAGGACAAATTGCCATTTTCCGGGGAGTAGGGGACGGATCTCCCGTCCCTTATGGCGGCGCAGCCGCCAAGCCTTCCCCTCTGGGGAAGGTGGCAAAAAGTGGCGTTTTAAGCCACTTTTTGACGGAAGAGGTAATAACCTCTCCCACCGCAAGCGGTCCCCCCTCCCCAAAGGGGAGGGCATATGCTCTATCGCAACTGCCCGACAAACGGGAATTTGACCAGATTACAGGAGATATGGTATGCGTATTCTTTTTGACAGCAAGAAGTCTGAATTTAAAACCCCCTTCGGCACATTGTTGCCGGGGGAAGAATGTACTTTGCATATTCATATTCCGGCAACCGTCCGTTCCCAAAAGGTAGAGTGTCTGATCTCCCTGTTTGACGGAAGCAACCCCATGTCTGTCCCCCTGACGCTCCACGCCCAGGAGGGAGCTTATGAGATCTTCCGGGGCAGCTTCTCTCTGACAGAGCCGGGTCTTTATTACTACTATTTCCGCATCCACACCCCGGGCAATTCCTTCCGCCTGTTTAAATACGGCAACGACACCAATATGGAAGACGGGGATCTTTGGCAGGTCAGCTGTATCCCGGCGGACTTTACCGTTCCTCAATGGGCCCAGGGCGCTGTGATCTATCAAATTTTCCCGGACCGGTTCTGTAAATCCGGTGACTGCGATCTAAGGGATAAGCTCACCCCCTACACCATCCATGAGAATTGGGACGAGGAGGTTCAGTGGCAGCCCACTCCCGATGGGCAGGTGCTGAACAACGATTTCTTTGGGGGCAACTTCCGGGGCATTACCGAAAAACTGGACTATATCGCTTCCCTGGGTACAACTATCCTGTATTTAAATCCCATTTCCAAAAGCTTCTCCTCCCACCGCTACGATACGGCTGACTATAAAACCCCCGACCCCATGCTGGGTACGCTGGAGGATTTTTCCCAGCTGTGCCGGGAGGCCCACAAACGGGGTATCCGGGTGATTTTGGATGGCGTGTATTCCCACACCGGCTCTAACAGCCTCTATTTTGACAAGCAGAGGACCTTCGGTGGAAACGGCGCTTACTGCACAAGAACGTCCCCTTACTACACCTGGTATCAGTTCCAAAACTGGCCGGATCACTACAATTCCTGGTGGGGATTTGACACCTTACCTACGGCGAACAAGCTAGACCCATCCTTTATAGACTATATCATCACCGGAGAAAACAGCGTCATCGCCCACTGGCTGAACGCCGGTTGCGACGGTTTCCGGTTGGATGTAGCAGATGAGCTTCCCAATGAATTTTTGTCGCTGCTGAAAAAGCGCCTCCGCCAGCTGCGCCCCGACGCTCTTTTGATGGGGGAAGTCTGGGAGGATGCTTCCAACAAAATTGCCTACGGCGTTCGCCGCCGGTATTTTGTAGATGGACAGCTGGACAGCGTGATGAACTACCCCTTCCGGAGCGCCATCCTGGCTTACCTGCGGGACTGCGATGATGGCCGGAGGCTTGCGGATACCGTTATGACCATTGCGGAAAATTATCCGTCTCAGGTCCTGCTGTGCAACATGAATCTTTTGAGCACCCACGACAGTGTACGGATCCTCACAGCCTTGGTGGACGGGTTTGAGGGCAGCCGGGAGCAGCAGGCGCACCGCCATCTCTCTCCCCAGCAATACAGCGCTGCCGTGGAGAAATTGCTGATGGCTTCCTTTATCCAGTACACCCTCCCCGGCGCGCCCAGTCTGTACTACGCGGATGAAGCTGGCATGGAGGGGCACAAAGATCCCTTTAACCGCCGCACCTACCCTTGGGGCAGGGAAAACCAGACACTCTTGACCCATTTTAGAGCTTTGGGTAAGTTAAGAGCGGAACATCCCGCTCTGCGGCTGGGCGATATCCGCTTTTTCCAGTCACAGGACGGCAAGCTGGGCTTCACCCGTCAGTACCCGGGGCAAACCCTTCGCGTCTGCGTCAACCGAAGCCTTGCGCCCTGGGAGCTGCCCGGCGGCAAGCTTCTCTTTGGACACAACCTGCTGTCCGTTGCCGAAGATGGGGTAACTCTGGATGCCGGCGGCATGTGTATTTTGGAGGAAGCATAAATGGAAGAAAAGATCTTTACGGGCTATTGCCGCTGTCTGGATCAAAGCCGGATGGTAACCGTGGAGACGGAAGCCGGACAGCCACCGGAAATTGACTGTGACTATTTTCTCTGTGTTCACCGTATGCAGTGTCCGATTGCGGAGCAAATCACGGATTTTTTAGAAAAATGACCGGACGCCCCACTCTACCATGAGTAGAGTGGGGTATTCTACCTTATGGAGAGCAAGATTTTGGACTTCTCCGACCAAAAGGGTGACTTTGCGTCCCATATGCAGTATGATATTTCTATATGATGATTCCGGCGTTCAAGCCGGAAAATCCTTTGATGCGGGAGTGTATCTTATGTCCAACTATAAAATCATCACCGATTCCGGCAGCGATTTGCCCAAGTCCATGGCAGACTCCTTGGGGCTGGCTGTTTCGCCGCTGTATGTGACTTTCCGAGGTGTCACCAATCCCGATTCCGTAGACGACGGTATTCAGGAAATGTATGCCGGCCTGCGGTCCGGGGAAGCCGCCACCACCTCTGCCATCAATCCCCAGCAATGGTCCGATGTCATAGAATCTGTACTGGCAGAAGGCTTGGACGCCCTGGTGCTGACTTTCTCTTCGGGTCTGAGTACCACCTACCAATCCGCTGTGATCGCCGCCAATGAGCTGTCGGAAAAGTATCCGCAGCGGAAGATCCGGGTGGTGGACACCCTGGCTGCCTCCTTGGGTCAGGGACTGCTGGTTTGGTATGCCTGCCGCAAGCAGCAGGAGGGGCTGGAGCTGGACGCTCTGGCGGACTGGGTCACAGAAAACCGCTTCCGGCTGTGCCATTGGTTTACGGTAGACGATCTGATGTATCTGAAGCGGGGCGGCCGTGTCAGCGCAGCCACCGCCTTGGTCGGTACCATGCTGAACATCAAGCCGGTACTCCATGTGGATGACGAAGGGCATCTTATCAGCAGATCCAAGGTTCGGGGCCGGAAGGCAGCCATTGAGGCTCTGGCCAGCAAAATGGATCAGCTGGCGCTGCCCGGCGAAAATGACACCGTGTTCATCTGCCACGGCGACTGCATCCAGGATGCTGAGCAGCTGGCAGCCATTGTGAAAGCCAAGCACGGTGTAAAAGAGGTCTTCATCGGCTACACCGGCGCGGTGATCGGTTCTCATTCCGGTCCCGGTACGCTGGCTCTGTTCTTCCTGGGCGAACATCGATAAAACAAACAAGTTAGGCGCTGTTGCATAGCAACAGCGCCTAAAATTATGCTAAATTTACGCATCCTGCACCCAAACAAGATCCTTGGCAGGAAGCACTATATAGTTTTCTACTCCTTCACCCACGCGCATATAGACATTGTTGATACCTGCTTGAATTATAAGTCTTGCACACATCGGACAGGGATTGGCTCTGTGGATAGAATTATCCTTTGGATTGATGCCTGCCAAATACAAATCCGCACCAATGGTTTGTTGGCGGGAACAGTTAAGCAGTGCATTCGCCTCTGCATGGATGGCCCTGCAAATACCGTACCCCTCACCTTGGTGCATATTTCTTTCGATTCGGGGACACGTTCCCAAATCGCAGCAATTCTCCATTCCACGGGGCGAGCCGTTGTACCCGGTTGAAATCACCGCATCATCCTTTACAATGACGGCACCGTATTTGCGCTTTATGCAGGTGCTTCGATAGGCAAATACTTCCGCGCAGTTCAAATACGTATCAATCTTGGATGTACGCTCTGTGCTTTTAGGTCTGACTATGTGATGCCTGTCTTCAAACAGATAATCCAGCGAAACATTTAGTTCCCTGGAAATTGTCAGCAATGTTTCTGTTTCCGGATATACCAGTCCGGATTCCCACTTGGAAATCGCCTGCCTTGAAACTGACAGCATATCTGCCAGTTGTTCTTGGGTGATATTTTGTTTTTTTCTAATGCTCTTTAAGTTTTCTGCAAAACTCATTTGCGATGCCTCGCTTTCGCACAATGTATATTGTCAATATACCACAGGTTATGCTTTCTTTCCACCAGCTAGAGTTTGCATTTATGCAACTTTAAGTAGAATTGTACCATTATGCCCCGTCAAAAGGTTGACTGTTGCATACTAATTTGTTGAATAATGTAATAAACATTTTCTTCAATTGTATTGGTACCATCCACTCTGATTATCGGACATTTTAGTGTCCGCAACCAATCTTCATAGTATGCTTCTGTTCTTGATTCTACCAGTTTAAAAAACTGCTCTTCCGCCTCATACAGGTCTCCACCTTCTAACATCCTGCTCCCAAATTTTTGCAGCGAACGATTTCGTACACGCTGCACGCGTATCTTTTTGGGGGCCTCAATAACAACTATATACTGATAGCATTTTTGAACTTTTTCTCCGTAATCACCCTTCACCGCAGCAAAGACAAAGTCTTCATGCCCAGCCACTTCACGCAAGAGTAGGTCTTCAACTTCTGCTCGGGAGCGAGGACTTTTATAGGGCGCCTCTACACTTTCTCGCGTAAAATACAAATCCTCAACATCAATAAAATGCAATCCCATCTGCCGTGCTAGCGCTTTACCAAGTGTGCTTTTTCCACACCCATTCAACCCACAGACAACTATTCCCATTCCCATGGACAACTCTCCACAAATCACAGTTTCCTTAATAACACTTGTTCAATAAATCTTGCAACGCCGTCTTCATCATTGCTTTCGGCAATACAATCTGCGGCAGTTTTCACTTCGTCAATACCATTGGCTACAGCAATTCCCATTCCACACAGTTTGATAGGCTCCAAATCATCATGGTCATCCCCAAAGTAAGCAGTTTCTTTCGGGGAGCAGCTGCAAATTTCCAGCATTGCTTTGATGCCGTTCCACTTGGTTGCAGATTTGTTCATGATCTGCATTAAGTACCCATGAGCAACCGTGTAATACAGATCATCTGTTAAACCTTTCTCCACGACCGCTAATGTGTCTTTTCTATCAAGCTGCACCAGTATTTTTAATACACCTTCCGCTTTGGCAATTCCCACCAAATTGTCGGAAAGAATTGTTTCATAATCCGCAATTGGTTTGTTGGAATAGGCAATATCTCCCGTTTCAAGAGTAATGCGCAGATCGGGATAGCGGTTCAAGTAACGCAATAAACGCTCCGCACTCTCTCGGCAGATTCCATACTCAGTTTGCTTGTTTCCGCAGATCACCCTTGCGCCGTTGGAAACAACCATCCCGTGGGCGCCAATTCTCTCATAGAATTGCTCAGCCGTGCGTTGGGGTCTTGCCGTGGCTATCAGGAGCCGCAATCCCTTTTCCTTGCAGGCTTTCAGAACCTCCAGGGTATAAGGAGACAAGGTTTTGTCCGTATGTAATAAGGTCCTGTCCAAATCCACTACGACGGTCTTAATCTTTGGAACATTTTTCATTCTGATCACCCGCTTCACATGCTAACTTCTTATCTAACAGAATTATATCCTGAGGTTCTATTGAAATCAAG
This sequence comes from Oscillospiraceae bacterium, assembly GCA_017416325.1. Lineage (GTDB taxonomy): Bacteria > Bacillota > Clostridia > Oscillospirales > Oscillospiraceae > Faecousia. The sequence continues at coordinate 29,841 of JAFQCV010000003.1, read as the reverse complement.
CCATTTCGGATGAACCTGACTGCACAAGCATATGGTCCAGCCACTTTGCAACACCATCATCATTATTGGACGGAATCATTGCCGTAGCATATTTTTTCAATTCTTCATGTGCATTTTCAACGGCGTAGCTTTCATCGGCCAGTTCAAACATATCCACATCATTTTTACCATCACCGAATACAACCAACTTCTCACACTCAAGCAATTCTTGCAATTGTTTGAGTGCGTTTGACTTAGATGCTGCCAAAGGCATAATTTCGAGCCACTGATCGTTTGTATATATGTCAGTGTGATAAACACAATGATATATATCTTTATATGCTTCGTATATTGGCTTCAATTTGTGCGGTTCATCTATACAAGTAATATAAAACAGCTCTCCTATTGTTAATTCGTCTGGTGTGTTCACAGCATTGGTACGAACATCACCGTTTCTGCTCCCAATAAACTTTTGCATACCAACCGTGCACAACTCCGGTACAAATGAAAACTTCTCTTTTCCGTTTATATGAGCATAAACAATGGGATATATCTTGTTCGCAAACAATTCATCCAGCAACGTATGAACAGACGCATCAAAATAATTTGCAAGCAGTATCTTTTCCGTAACATTATCCATCACGAATGCGCCATTATAAACGATTAGCGGGATTTTGGCATTTAACCCCTTAGTTGCTTTCTTTGCCGTAATCAACGAACGTGCGGTTGCATAGGAAAAGAGCACTCCTCTGTCTGTCAGGCTATTAATGACATTATTGGTGTATTCAGAAGTTCTCTCGTTACTTCTCAATAAAGTTCCATCTAAATCTGATACATATAATGTTTTCAAGCTAAGCACTCACCTGGCCTCTATTTTCGTACAAAAAACAATCTATCGCCATACTCGATGTGTAATTAATAAATCATTTTCCGGTATTCTCTTTTTAAAGCAGAATAAATATCCTCCCGCATTTGCATTGCGGCATTTTTTACACTTAACAAGTATTCCTGGCGGGTACACTGTTCTCTTTCTTCGTTGTTCATATGTGTGTACAAGATACCTCTTGACGAATTGACAACTGCACCAAGACCATCTTCATTGAAACAAGGTGTAATGTCTTTTGCACCGCCGCCTTGTGCGCCATAACCGGGAACAAGGAAATAGCTCTTTGGCATTAACTTTCTAAGCGAAACAGCTTCCTCCGGGTAGGTCGCGCCAACTACAGCGCCAATAGCGGAATACCCGTGTTCGCCTGTGAAAGTATCGCCCTGCTCAGATACATATTTTGCAACGCTTTGACTGATCGTCATTTTATCTGAAGTAACAACATCTTGGATTTCACCGGAGCTTGTGTTTGATGTCTTTACTAAGACAAAGATGCCTTTGCTATTCTTTACGCACACATCAATAAACGGATGCAGGCTTTCACTTCCCAAAAAGGGCGTAACAGTTAAGAAGTCAGCATCAAAGGAGGGGGCGCAAGAACCGTCCAGCAACTCGACGCATCCGAGATGTCCGTCTGCATACGCCCTGGCTGTATTGCCAATGTCGTTCCGCTTTGCGTCCTCTATCACGATCAGTCCCTTGGATTTTGCATATGCAACCGTTTTCTCAAAAGCGGCAACACCATACGAACCATACTTTTCGTAGAATGCCATTTGAGGCTTGACCCCAGGAATAAGATCGGCAACCGTATCAATCACATCACGATTAAACGCATATATTACGTTTGCTACTGCCTCAAAAGGATGGTTGCTTTTGGCATGATTCTTGTAACACGCAGGAATTTTCCCAATATCCGGATCGAGGCCAATAACGGACGGATTCTTTGTTCTAATCGTATTTTCAATCAGTTTATCAACAACATTCATTGTCATTTCCCCTTATAACGTTTCATATAATCTTTTAGCTTCTCAAAATGCTCCTCTGCCGTAATTACGCCACTTTCAATCGCCTTGATTATATCATCCACATTTACGATAGGATGGATTTTCACTCCATACCGGTTTTCAATTTCGTGTTTCGCAGAAAGAGAAGAATGATCGGAGCTTTCCATTCTGTCAACGCAAACTACCACATCGGATGGGTACTTGTTCATTCTGTTTTTAATTTGCTCTAATGCCGAACAGAGGGACGCCCCCGATGTAAACGCATCGGTAATAAGCGTTATTTCATGAGAAGAAAAAGCAGTATTTTCAATATCATAATCAACACAATGGGCTGAATCTATGCCATACCGATTGAATAAAGTCATGCTTGTTGCAATTACAAGCGGGATTTCTCTGTTGTCAATTCCAATAAGGCAGTTTGCCTCAATGCTGTGCTCTCTGATACATTCGGCATAAAACTCGCCGAGCTTAGAAATTTGACTTCCCGTAAGGTTGTAGCCGCTGTGGATAAGATACGGCGAAAGACGACCGCTTTTCAACATAAACTCGCCAAACCGCAACATTCCGTTGTTCACCATAAAGCGAATGAAACGCTCCTTGTAATTAAGCGCATCAAGCCGGTAGCCAAACAACTCGTCCATTGTGATACCAAAATATCGTGCAATCACAGGCAAGACAGCAATATCAGGAGCAGATATATGATTCTCCCATTTGCTCACCGATTGAGAGGAAACAGATAAGGCTTCTGCCAGTTGAATCTGAGTTATATTTTTATTTTTCCGCAGCCTTCGTATTTTATCACCAATTAACATTGACGCTCTCTCCTTCCGCTGTTTACCACAATTATATACTATTTTTACACGCTTTTTCAATGTATCAGTTGAACAGCGCTATACAACCATATGGAGAATTTATTCCTCAGACATTTGGCATACAAAAATTCCTTATGTCAGGAAATGCGACTATATTCCCCGTCAAACGAAAACCGGCAGTGGCGTTTAAAACACCACTGCCGGTTTTATTTGTATACTTTTGTATTCCTCAGGCTTTGTTATTACAGCGATTTTGTCAGCGGATGGGGATCTGCCAGGTTTTCCACATTGGAATCCTTGATCAGCCGCTTGGGGCAAACCGTAGCGCACAGGCCGCAGTTATCGCACTTGCTGTAATCGATCACCGCCAGATTGTTCTCCACGGTAATGGCGCCATGGGGGCAAATCTTCTTACACAAGCCGCAGCCGATACAGCCCACGGTGCAGCCCCGGGTGGTGACCGCGCCCTTAGCCATGGAGTTACAGGCGATGACCACATTGCGGTTGGGTTCTACCGCCACGATCAGATCCCGGGGACAGGCGGCAGCGCAGCTCATACAGCCTACACACCGCTTCTCATTGACCCGGGCCACACCGTTCACGATCCTAATGGCATCGTATTTGCAGGCTTTGACGCAGTTTCCAAAGCCCAGGCAGCCGTATTTACAAGCCAGAGGACCCCGGCCGCCTACCTTACTGGCTGCCAGGCAGTCGTGGAAGCCTTCATAGTTGGCTTTCATCCGGGCACCCGCCACCAGATTGCCGTCGCTATCATAGGTCTTTTCGCCGGAGCAGCGCACCAGCGCCACTTTCCGGGTGACCTCCCCCGCTTCCTTACCCATGATGGCTGCCATAGCCTGGGCACATTCGTTGCCCCCGGAGGCGCATTTGCCGATTTCCGCTCTGCCTTCCAGCACCGCTTCGGCGTAGCCGCCGCAGCCGGCATAGCCGCAGCCGCCGCAGTTAGCGCCGGGAAGACAGGCGTTCAGCTTTTCCAGCCGGGGATCTGTTTCCACATAAAACACCTTGGAGGCAGCTGCCAAAACCAATCCGAAGATCAGTCCCAGGCCGCCAAGGATGCCGATTGCAAGGATAATTTCCATAGCCTGCCCTCCTTAGAATATCTTCATGCCGGAAAATCCCATGAAAGCCAGGGCCATAAGACCCGCTGTGATCAGCGCTATGGGAAAACCCTTGAAAGCCTGAGGACACTCTGCCTTCTCTACCCGCTCCCGGATGGAGGCAAAGAGCACGATGGCCAGAGTAAAGCCCAGGCCGCCGGCAGCGCCGTTGACCACGCTCAGCAGAAAATCATAGCCAGCCTGGACATTCACCAATGCCACGCCCAAAACCGCGCAGTTGGTGGTGATCAGGGGCAGAAACACGCCCAACGCCTTGTAAAGGGCGGGCACAGATTTTTTCAGGAACATTTCCACCACCTGTACGATGGAGGCAATGACCAGAATGAACACCACCGTCTGCATATATTGCAGATCCAGCGCTTCCAGCGCCAGATTCACACCGTAACAGGCCGCGGAGGCCAACGCCATGACAAAAGTGACCGCCATGCCCATACCCAGAGCCGTATCGATCTTCTTGGACACACCCATAAAGGGGCAGATGCCGTAAAACTTCACCAGAATAAAATTCTCGCTCAAAATCGCGCTGAACAGGATGCCCAGTAATGCTTGTGAATAAGCGCCTTCCATTATCTGACCGCCTCCTTATCCTTTTTGCGGTGCTCCAGCTTTCGCATCAGCCATTGAGAGCCGGCGATGACAAAGCCCAGCGCCAAAAAGCCGCCCACCGGCATGACCATCTGCATCGCCGGGAAACCCTGGGGAATGATGCGGATCCCCTCGCCGTTGTTGAGGATGCCGCCGCCGAACGTGCCGGAGCCCAGCAGCTCCCGGATCACGCAGACGACGACCAGCGCCACCGTATAGCCGAAGCCCTGGCACAGTCCGTCCAACGCAGAAGCCAGCACCCCGTTTTTGGAGGCAAAGGCCTCCGCCCGCCCCAAAATCATACAGTTTACCACGATCAGCGGGATAAACACGCCCAGGCTTTCGCTGAGTTCCTGGAGATACGCCTGGAGGATCAGGTCCACGATGGTCACAAATCCGGCAATGATCACGATATACGCCGCGATCCGGATCTGGGAAGGAATGAAGTTTCGCAGAGCGGAGATCAGCACATTGGAGCAAATGAGAATGACGGTAACCGCCAGTCCCATACCCAGGCCGTTAAAAAGGCTTGTGGTGATGGCCAGGGTGGAGCACATGCCCAAAAGCTGCACCGTAACGGGGTTTTTGGTCAGAAGACCTTCCTTTACATGATCTTTAAATTTCACAGAAAGTCCCCCCTTACCCTACTTTTTCCAGATCCGCAACACAGGAAAGTGCCGCGTTGATGCCATCAGTCACTGCCCGGGAGGTAATGGTGGCGCCGGTAACGGAATCAATTTCGCCGCCGTCCTTCTCCACCGCCAATGTACCGGAAAGGCCAACAAACTGATCCCGGAAGCTCTGGCCCGCCTGGCTGTCCGCCGCTACAATAGCGCCCAAGCCGGCAGTTTCTGTCTGGGAAACCACCGCCACGCCCAAAATTTTTCCTTCGTGGCTGACACCCACCAGCATGGTGATGTCGCCGCCAAAGCCCACAGGGGCAACCTCTACCGCATAGCCCTTGTCAGAGCCATACACGGTCTTCACAAGGCCGGTCGCATCTGTAAACGCCACTTCCCCGGAAATATTGGCTTCCGGGAGCACCGTTTGGATCGCCGCCCGGATCTTGGCCTGTTGATTTTCCAGGATCTTCGGGGCGGTAATACTGTTGATGCCAGCCAGAGCCGCCGCCACCACACCGGTGATCAGCAGCAGCGTCAAGGCAAGACGCAGGATATACTTGACTACAGATTCCTGTTTCATCTTCCAGCCGCCTCCTTTTTCGGCGCGCCGAACTTTTTAGGCCGGCCGATGCGGTCCAGCAGCACCACACAGAAGTTCATCACCAGAATGGCGTAGCTGACGCCCTCGTTATAGCTGCCGAAATAGCGAATGAGCACCGTCAGCACGCCGCAGCCGATGCCGTAAATCACCTGACCCAGCTTGGTGACCGGGGAGGTCACATAGTCTGTTGCCATAAAGAGGGCACCCAGCATCAGGCCGCCGCCGCAAAGCTGCGCCGCCATCCAGGTGAGCCGGTCATTGCCCATGGGAAACAGCAGCGCCAGCACCGCCACGGTGCCAAGATACGCCAGAGGTATCCGGGGCGTGATGATCTTACGAAGCAGCAAATAGCCAAAGCCCAGAAGCAGCAGCGCCGCGCTGGTCTCGCCCAGGCTGCCGCCTACATTGCCCAGGAACATATCCAGAAGGGAAGCTTCCGGCAGATCCCCCCCATGCAAAGCAGCCATAGGGGTTGCGGCAGTCACCGCATCGGCAGTGGAAACAATGCCTGCCCGGTTTTCCCAACCCACCTGGACCCAGGTGGACATGGCCGCCGGCCAGCTGAACAGAAACGCCCGGGCTGCCAGGGCAGGGTTCACCACATTCTTGCCAATGCCGCCGAAAAGCATCTTCACCAGCACGATGGCAAAGAAGTCACCCACCACGATCATCCAGTAAGGGATGGTAACGGGACACACAAAGGCAAGGAGGATGCCCGTAACCACAGCGGAAAGATCGTAGATCTTGCAGTGCTGCTTCATCAGCTGACACCATGCCCACTCGAAAAACACACAGGACGCCACAGAGATCAGGGTTACCACCAACGCCCGCAGACCGAAGAAATACACACTGCCCGCAAGAGCCGGGGTCAAAGCAAGGATCACATCCCGCATGACGGTGCGGGTGGTGGTCCGGGAATGAACATGGGGTGAGCAGGAAATGGTCAGCTCGTAATAATATTTCATATGTTGTGCCATGACATTTCCTCCTTACACCTTGACCTTAGCTGCCGCGGCAGCTTCCCGGATCTGGTGCTTGCCGCTTCGGAAGCTGAGCACCAGGGGAACACCGGCAGGACAGGTGTAGGCGCAGCAGCCACATTCGATGCAGTCCATCAGATGCACCGAATTCATTTCCTCGATGCTGCCGGTATACAGTGCCTTATACATCAAAACCGGCATCAAATGCATAGGACAGGCATCGATACACTTGCCGCAGCGGATACACCGGGCACTCTCCACAACATAGCGGTTGGCATGACCAAGAACCGTAACGGCATTGGTGCCCTTGATGGTGGGCACAGAAAGGTCATACTGGGCAGCGCCCATCATCGGGCCGCCGGACAGGACCTTATAGGGATTCTCGCTGTGACCTACCGCCTCCAGAAGCTCATTGAAGCTGGTGCCGATGGGAACCAGCAGATTCCGCGGCTCCATGACGATATCCCCGGAGACCGTCACGATCCGGCGGATCAGGGGCATGCCCTGGTACACCGCATCATAGATTGCCTTACAGGTAGCGCCGTTGAACACCGCGCAGCCCACCGCCGCAGGCAGACCGCCGGAGGGGACCTGGCGGCCGGTGATGGCCTGGATCAGCTGTTTTTCCGCGCCTTGGGGATACTTGGTACGCAGAATCTCCAGGCGGATATCCTTCTTGGTGCTGATGGCCCGCTTCAGTGTTTTGATGGCTTCGGGCTTGTTGTTCTCAATACCGATGTAGGCGACCTCCAGACCCAGAATCTTTTTTAAGATCCGGATGCCCTCCAGAAGATCCCAGGGCTTTTCCTTACACAGCCGGTCATCTGCCGTGATAAAAGGCTCACACTCTGCCAGGTTGACGATCACGGTATCCACCTTGCCCAGGCCGGAGCTGAGCTTGACATGGGTGGGAAAGGCCGCGCCGCCCATGCCCACGATTCCGGCTTCCCGGATAATGTCGATGAGCTCCTGAGGGGTCAGCGCCTCCACCTGCTGGGGCGTTCTGGGCTGGATATCGGGATGCCGTTCCTGCTGATGGTCATTTTCGACCACCACGCACAAGCAGGTGGTGCCGTTGGAATGGGGACGCATTTCCACGGCTTTGACTGTGCCGGAAACCGAGGCATGGACAGGTACGCAAAGACCGGCATTATCGCCGATCTTCTGACCCATCAGCACCCGGTCACCTTTTTTCACCAGGGGATTGCAGGGCGCGCCGATATGCTGACTCATGGGAATGACCACAATATCCGGCTCCGGGAACTCTACCACAGGGCAGTTCTCGGTATACCACTTGTTATCCTTGGGATGGACTCCGCCAAAAATGGGGAATACCATGGTTGATCACCTCTCGCTCAGATACCAAAACAGGCTTTGGCTTGTTGAGGATATCATACCGCAAAACACAACATTTGTCCATGGTTTTTTCGTTGTTTTACCATGTTTAAAGGTAAAAAGTACATTTTTATCGATAAAATTATAGCTAAAAGCAGCGCAGCTTCTTTCGCCTGACGCGGCCTTTGCTTCAGAACACCAGAGGCTGCTCTTGCGCCCCAAGGAAAACTGTAGTATAATAGCGAAAAACCGTTACGGAAAGGAATTCCCATGCAAAAGGATAAGCATACAAATGATCTTTCTCAAAATAAAATGGGCATCATGCCCGAAAACAAATTACTTTTCAACATGGCGCTTCCCATGATCCTCGCTATGGTGATCCAGGCTCTTTACAATGTAGTAGACAGCATCTATGTTTCTCGGATCTCGGAAAGCGCCGTCACCGCCCTGTCTTTGGCCTTCCCCATTCAAAACCTGCTGATCGGTTTTGCCGTGGGTATCGGCGTTGGTGTCAATTCCCTGCTGTCCAAGGCTTTGGGGCAGGGCGACCGGGAGCTGGCTGACCGCACTGCCGGAAACGGCATTTTTCTGGCCCTCACCGCAACGGGTCTTTTTATCCTCTTCGGTATTTTCGGCGCGAAGCCGTATTTTGCCATGCAGTCCCAGGTGGCGCAAACCGTGGACGGCGGCATTATTTACACCGCCATCTGCTGTATTTTCTCTTTGGGTATCTTTCTTGAGGTTTTGGGGGAACGGCTGCTCCAGGCCTCCGGCCGCACCGTATACACCATGATCACCCAAGGTACCGGCGCCATCGTAAACATCCTGCTGGACCCGGTGTTCATCTTCGGTGTCGAGCCTCTGGGTATCCCGGCTATGGGTATGGCAGGCGCTGCCATTGCCACCGTCATCGGTCAATGGATCGCAGCGATCCTGGCGGTCATCTTCAACCTAAAATTCAATCCCGATATCCGCTTCTCTTTGGCTGCCATTCGCCCCCGGAAACGGGTCATCACGCCCATTCTTTCCGTGGGTGTTCCCGCCATCGTCATGAACAGCATCGGCTCTGTGATGACCTTTGGTATGAATCAGATCCTCCAGGGCTTCCACGAAACCGCTACCGGCGTTTTCGGTGTTTATTTCAAGCTGCAAAGCTTCTTCTTCATGCCCGTGTTCGGCATCAACAACGCCACCATATCCATCATTGCCTTTAATTACGGCGCCCGGAAGCCGGAACGCATCGTCCGCACCCTGAAAATAGCCTGCGGCAGCGCCATGGTCATCATGCTTCTGGGTACAGCCGCTTTCCTGCTGCTGCCGGATCTGCTGCTGGGTCTGTTCCAGCCCTCGGAGGAATTTTTGCGGATCGGCAGAAGCGCTTTGCGGATCATCTGCCTGCATTTCCCCTTAGCTGCCATTGGCATCGCCTTAGGCGCAAGCTTTCAGGCTCTGGGCAACGGCATCTACTCCACCGTTACCTCTCTGATTCGCCAGCTGATCGCGCTGCTCCCGGCAGCTTACCTGCTGAGCCTTTCCGGAAATGTCACCCTCGTCTGGTGGGCCTTCCCCATTGCGGAGGTAATCAGTGTTACGGTAACCCTGCTGTTCTTCCGCAGGATCTACCGGCAGAAGGTCCTGCCCCTGAGCGCGCCATAACCGCACAACCAATCAAATTCCCGTTTGTCGGGCGGGCAAGCGCCTGCTAATGGATAATGGAAAATGTATAATGAAGGAGTCGCCTTCGGCGACATATTTGAAATCATTTTCGAAGAAAATACCACAATTATCCATTATCAATTATCCATTATTCATTCGTGCGTCAGCACGAGAAATGGCAATTTATGAATCTATCTGAATAAAAAACAGGCACGCTGGACAGCATGCCTGTTTTTTAGCGTATTTTCTTTCCGTTGAGCACGGCTTCCACCAAGGAATCGCCATCATAGCGCAGCTTCAGCAGGAAAAAGGGCGCATCCTGCCACAAAAGATCCAGAAAGATCTGATCCCCCTCCCACTTGGGAAGATCGTCCAGAAAATCCCGGCTGACCCACTGAAGCTCTCCTTCATCACAGTCGATCAGTTCCCCTGCAAAGCCGTCAGCGGTAAACAGATACATATATTCCCCTTCCCAAGGGCCGTTACACAAAAAGGTTACGATCCCCCGGCATTGCCAGTTGGTCAGAGTCAAGCCCGTTTCCTCACGAACCTCCCGGAGCAGACATTCATCGGGGGTTTCCTCCCCTTCGAATTTGCCACCGATCCCGATCCATTTATCCCGGTTGACATCGTTTTCCTTTTTGACCCTGTGGAGCATCAGCACCTGATCGCGCCGGGTAATATAGCACAAAGTCGTATTGCGCATGATCCTTCCTCACTTCATCAGCCGGATGGCATGGTGCAGATTCTCTGCCGTCACCTGCGCATGTCCATCCTCCCGCTCTCCGTCCAAAGTCCACACCATCTTGGGATCCGCGGCGATCTTCAGCTTGCTGGCTGTTACGAAGGTGATTACGGAGCAGTTATATTTCTGCTTTTGCAAAGCCACAATGCACTCACGCAGCTCTCCCAGATCTTTCGGCATCCGCACCAGAAGCAGTTCAAACATTCCGTCGCTCATATCCACCTGCTTGGGGTCTAAGGTGAGGATACCGCCCACGGATGTGGAATTGCTCACCGCGCCGAACAGGTAATCTCCCTCGATCCTCTGGCTCTCCGTTTCGATGCACACATGCACATTCTTAAGCTGGGACAGCTCCTGAATCCCCTCCAGCAGATATGCCATATGGCCCAAGGCATTTTTAATGCTCTGGGGGGTTGCGTAGGAAGCCCGGGTAAACGCGCCGAAGGATGCCACATAGGAAAAATACCGGTTACCAAACCGCCCCACGTCCAAAGGATGGGGTGTTCCCTCCACGATCGCCTTGGCTGCCTTTATGACATTGGTAGGCAAATGCAGGCTGGAAGCGAAATCGTTGGTAGAGCCACTGGGGATATATCCCACCGCCACCTGGGCGCCGCTGTCTAAAACGCCGGTAATCATTTCATTAAACGTACCGTCTCCCCCGGCACAGACTACCAGATCTACCTGCGCCGCCCGCTCCCGGGCAATTTGGGCACAGTCTCCGGACTTAGCGGTAATATAGGTAACCACCTCATACCCTGCCCGATTGAAGATATCCAAAATCTCCACCATATAGCGGTTCACCCGGCGCATCCCTGCGCAGGGATTGACAATAAACAGCATTTTTTTCACGGCTTTGACCTCGTTCCTACAATCCGTTGTTGATGGTCTTATTATAACGGACGATGATACGGCTTGCAAGGGATTTTGCCTGTTTTTTTAGCGATGGAAAAAAGTTTACATTTTCCGTTTTCGGTACAAAAGTCTTACCGCATTGGCAACGCACAGCAGCGCCACGCCGGAATCGGCAAACACTGCCGCCCACAGCGATGCGTGTCCCAGCAGCCCCAGCAGCATCACCAGGCCCTTGATGCCCAACGCAAATATCACATTCTGCCGGGAGATCCTTTGGGTCTGCCGGGCGATGTCCACCGCTTCCGGGATGGCTTCTGCCTCAGCAGTCAGGAACACCACATCCGCCGCCTCGATGGCAGCGTCTGCGCCAGTCCCCATAGCGCCGCCTACATCCGCGCCGGCTAATACCGGGGCATCATTGATGCCGTCGCCCACAAACATCACACTTTGGTATTCTGCCCGAAGCTTCCGCAGGATCTGCAGCTTCTGATCCGGCAGCTGACCGGCATACACCCGGTCAATCCCCACCTGGGCAGCTACCGTCTGTGCGGCTGCTTCCCCATCGCCGGTAATCATGGTTACGGCGATCCCGGACTGTTCCAGCCGGGCTACCGCGGAGGACGCGCCGGTTTTGACGGTATCGGAGATCTCCAGAAAGCCGGCATAGCTGCCATCCACTGCCACCAGCACCCGGGTCCCATTTTCCCCGGACTGTTTCGGTACAGTTACCGCATAGCGCTGCATCAGCTCTTCATTGCCGCAGAGAACCTCCCGGCCTTTGACCCATGCCAAAACGCCACGCCCGGGAATCTCCTCCAGCTTTTCCGGCTCTTCCGGCTTTATCCCCTGCTTTTGGGCATACTGGGTAATACTGACCGCCACCGGATGGCTGGATCTGTGCTCGGCGGCGGCGCAAAGAGAAAGGATCTCTTTGTCCAGCGCCACCCGCGTTACAGAAAAATCCCCCCGGGTAACGGTGCCTGTCTTATCCAGCGCCACCGCCTTCACCTTTGCCAAGGCCTCCATAGCCAAACCGTCTTTAAACAGGATGCCCCGCCTGCTGCCTGCGCCGATGCCGCAGAAAAAGGACAGCGGGATACTCAAAACCAAAGCGCAGGGGCAGCTCATCACCAAAAAGGACAGGGCGGTATAGGTCCAATAGTGCCAATCTCCCCCCATCAGCGGCGGAACGACCGCGACTGCCAGAGCCACCGCCACCACCACCGGAGTATAGACCCGGGAGAAGCGGGTGATAAACCGGTCTATCTTCGGCTTTCCCGCAGCGGCATTTTCTACACTGTTTAGGATCCGGGTCACCATGGACTCGGAAAGTGCCTTTTCCGCCCGGACGGTCAGGAGACTCTCGGTATTGACACAGCCGGAGGTCACACTGTCTCCCGGGCCCACGGAAACCGGCACCGGTTCTCCGGTAATGGAAGAGGTATCGATACGGCTGCGTCCGGCAACCACCCGTCCATCCAGAGGGATCCGGTCTCCCGGACGAACCACCAAAAGTGTTCCGGGGCGTACCGATTCTGCCGGAACCTCCTCCCCGGATGCCAGATGCACCGTCTCCGGGCGCAGGTCTGCCGCCTCCATAATACGGCTGCGGCTGCGCGCCACCGCCCGGTGCTCCAGATATTCGCCCAGACGGTAAAACAGCATGACACCCACCGCCTCGGGATATTCTCCAATAAAGAACGCGCCGACGGTGGCCAGGCTCATCAAAAAGTTCTCATCCAGCACACGGCCTCTGAACAGGTTGGTCACTGCGGCGATCAGGACTTTTCTTCCCAGCACCAGCCAGCCTGCCAAGTATAAAATCAGCGCCACCGGGATCTGGGGTAAAAGCTGTTGGGTCACCAAGCCTGCCGCGAAGAGGCCTGCGCCTGCCAAAATCTCCGGCAGGCTATATTCTTCCGTTTCCTTGGGAGGGTCTTCTGCCCCAGAGGAAATGGTTACCTCCGGCTCTACTGTCCGGGCCAGCTGCTCCAGCTTCGGAAGCAGCGCATCCGGGTCTTTGGCTGTCAGCCGAAGCTGCCGGGTGGGAAATACGATGACCGCTTTTTCCACCTCCGGCAAGGCGTTCATCTTTTCCTCGATCTTGGCGGCACAGTTTGCGCAGCAAAGGTTCTGCAAAGTATAGATCTTTTCCACCATGGCAGCCTCCTGTTTTGGTTATTTTTACATATGAGCAATTATTCATGTATTATGTATAGTATATACCCATTGACACGACCTGTCAATGGGTGTTTTATGCTTTGCATCTGCCTGTAACCAACAAATTGCCATTTTTTCGGGCAGCTGAAAAAATATGTATTCATAGGGCGGGGTCATAAGAATCAAGGTGCGATTGCCACAGGCAATCGATTTATTTTGATTCGCTGCGCGGAGCACCACCCCGCCGACCAGGTTGCTTATTTTAAGCAGTTTCGTCCATGATTCCGGTAGATTTTTAAAACTTTAACATTCCGAAACACGGAAAGTAACCGGCGGACTCATGAGTCCGCCCTACGAATCCTTACGGAACTACTCGAAAAACGGGAATTTGACATTCCCTGTCATACATCCATATTCGACACCAAATGCATCTTTTCTCCGGTGATGGGATGGAGAAAAATCAATTCCCGGGCGCAGAGCTGCTGGTGGGTCAGTCCCAGGCTTTGGGAAAAGGCCCGGGATTCCAGACTGCCGTACTGGGGGTCTCCCAAAATGGGGTATCCCATATAGGCGCAGTGAAGCCGCAGCTGGTGGGTCCTGCCGGTAACCGGCACCAGTTCCAGAACAGAAGTTTGGTCATTTCGGTTTCGCACCCAAAACCGGGTAACGGACGGCTTGCCGTCTTCCCGGATCTGGCGGAGAAGACTGGGCAGGGGTTTCCGGGCGATGGGCGCATCGATCACGCCGGCATCCGTCTCCGGGCCGCCATAGACCAAGGCGCGGTAGCGTTTTTCCACGGTCACCTGCTGCAGCCGGGTATGGACATAGGCGTTTTTCGCCAGCAGCACGATGCCGAAGGTATCCCGATCCAGCCGGGTCATAGGGTGATAGGCGCTTTTCTGCCCGGTACGGGCGTAATAGCCTGCCACAAGGTTTGCCAAAGTGCCGCGAAAGCAGCTGCGGGATGGGTGAATGAGCATGCCTGCCGGTTTATCCACCGCCAGCAGAAAGTCATCCTCATACAATACGGTCAGTTCCCCATCCTCTGCCGGGTACTGGGGCGCTTGCTCATCCAGCTGCACCGTGATTACATCCCCGGGCTGTACCGGGTAGTTTGTCCGCTGAGGCATCCCATTGACTTGCAGGGAATCTCCCCATTTCAGTTTATTCATCAAAGAGGCGGACATTCCCATCTCCCCCAGCAAAAAGGATGACAGCCGTCCCGCCCGGTCTGCTATGTGCCTTAATTCCACGGTTGTCCTCCTTTCAAATCCCCGTTTGTCGGGCGGCTAGTAGCCGCGGACAATTTCGGGACTGACTGTCGGGTGGTATTCGTTACGCCTTTGGGTACCGCCCGATTCGTTACCGGGTAAACCAACTCCCCGAGAAATGGCAATTTATTGCATTGCCGTAGATACGAGAAAGACCCTGCTTTGCAAAGCAGGGTCTTTAGATGCTTAGTTCAGAGCAGCCTTAGCCTTCTCAACAACAGCGGCGAAAGCAGCGGTGTCGTTGATCGCCAGCTCGGACAGGCTCTTGCGGTTCATCTCGATACCGGCCTTCTTCACACCGTTCATGAACTTGGAGTAGTTCAGACCGTAGGGAGCGACAGCAGCGCTCAGACGGGTGATCCACAGGCGGCGGAAGTCACGCTTCTTCTGCTTACGGCCAGCGAAAGCATAGTTGCCGGACTTCATGACCTGCTGTTTGGCCATCTTAAAGTGCTTGGACTTGGAACCCCAGTAGCCCTTGGCCAGCTTCAGGGTAGCATTTCTTCTCTTGCGCGTCATCATCGCGCCTTTAACTCTTGCCATTTCTGTATCCTCCTAATCTGCCTTATTTGTACGGAATCATTTCCTTGATGGCGCTGACATTGGTTTTGTCAGCGTAAGCGGTAGCGCGCAGATGGCGGGTACGCTTGGTGGTCTTCTTAGTGAGGATGTGGCTCTTGTAAGCGTGAGCTCTCTTTACCTTACCGGACTTGGTCAGGTTGAATCTCTTCTTTGCACCGCTATGGGTTTTCAGCTTGGGCATAAGTGGTTCTCCTTCCGTATCTTTGGTTTGATTATTTACTGTTTTTTCGGGGTCAGGAACATCGCCATAAAACGACCTTCCAGCTTGGGATTCTTCTCCATAGAAGCGATCTCAGCGCAGCCTGCGGCAAAGTCCATCAGCAGCTTTTCACCAAGATTGGTATGGGCCATTTCACGGCCGCGGAAGCGGACGCTGACCTTGACCCGGTTTCCGTCTGCCAGGAACTTCATGGCAGCTTTCAGCTTGGTGTTAAAGTCGTTGGTGTCGATGCTGGGGCTCATGCGGATCTCCTTGATCTCCACGACCTTCTGGTTCTTTCTGGCATCCTTCTCCCGCTTCTTCTGGTCGTAGCAGAACTTGGAATAGTCCATGATCTTGCACACCGGGGGGGTAGCATTGGGAGAAATTTTAACCAGATCCAAGCCTTGCTCCGCAGCCATGTCATTGGCTTCGTCTGCGGATACGATACCCAGCTGGGCACCGTCGGCACCGATCAGGCGGATCTCCTTGTCGCGGATCTCCTCATTGAGCTGATGATCTAACTTAGCGATGGTAAGCACCTCCAAATAACGATAAAAAAGCGGATGCCAAAGCATCCGCATACCCGCAATGATACCCCCGAAGGGTCTTGTGAATATGAACCGTTTTGCAGTCTGCTTACGGTGAGGCGGATGTTCAGCCTTCTTTATTACCCGGGTATCTTAGCATACCTTTTTCCTTTTGTCAATAGTATTTTACAGGTTTTTCTTTGGATTTATTCCCGGCAGGAATATCCTATCCCGGAAATGGCAAGAATCAATCTGAAACCAATGTCCCAGGCCCCGGGCGAAACGAGGACAGCACCCGGATCTTCACCCCATACTGCCGCCCCAGCTCCACGCACCGGTCATGGAGCACCTGGGCGCCCCGGCGGGCCAGGTCCAGCATGGCATCGTAGCCAATCCGGTCATAGCGCACGGCATCGGGATATTCCCGGGGATCCCGGTCGTATACCCCATCTACATCCGTATAGATCCGACACTCCTCCGCGCCCAAAAAGGCCGCCAGCGCCACTGCCGTGGTATCAGAGCCGCCCCGGCCAAGGGTGGTGATGTCCCCTTCGGCATCCACCCCCTGGAAGCCTGCCACCACTACGGCTTTCCCCAGTGCCAGCTCCCGCTGTATCCTGTCTGACTGCAAAACCACCACCCGGGCGTTCCCGTGGTCTCCGTCGGTGAGCAGTCCTGCCTGCCAGCCTGTGAGGCTGATGGCATCGCAGCCTGCCTTTTGCAGCGCCATGGCCATAAGTCCCGCGGACATTTGCTCCCCTGCCGCAAGATACGCATCCATCTCCCGGGCAGGTCCCTGAGGATCGATCTCTCCGGCCTCCCGGATCAGCCGGTCTGTGGTATGCCCCTGGGCGGAAACCACCGTCACCACCTGATGGCCCTGCCCCACCAGCCGGGCAGTCCGCAGGGCAGCTTTACGGATCTTATTGCTGTCTGCAAGGGAGGTCCCCCCGAATTTTTGCACGATCAACATAGTTTCACCTCCGTGCCATTCTACGCCCCAAGCCGACGAAATGTGCGAAAAAACCGCCCCAAAGCATTGGGGCGGTGGTATATCAGCCTGCCAGGATCTCTGCCCGGATCACACCGGGGATCCCCTCTAATCTGTGCAGAAGTTCCTCCAGACTCAACGTCAAGCCTGCGGTCTCCGCTGTAATGGTCAGAAACGCGCAGCCATTGGAGGGGCTGACGGAGTTGATGGTCTGGATGTTCGCGCCATTTTCCGCAAAGATCTTCAGGATCAGCGACAGCACGCCCTGCTGATCCTGCAGCAAAAACTGGAAGGTGATGACCCGGCCGGTCATGTTCTGGAAGGGCATAATGGCATCCCGGTATTTATAAAACGCGCTGCGGCTGATGCCCACCATCCGGGCAGCATCGTTCACCGTGGCAGCCTCTCCGGTAGACAGCAGGCGCTTCACCTCCGCCACCTTCAGAAACACCTCGGGCAGAGCAGATGCTTCTACGATATAGAACTTATGTTTATCTGCCATAGGACATCCTCCTCAAGACCAGCTTCCGTTCGCTTTTTTGCGGTTTCTTTTACCATTTTAACACACTTTCTGAGAATTGCAACCCCTCTTACCACGAAAGGAGTCCAAACATGTCCCACAGTATCCCCCGCAGGCTGGGCGCCGCTGCCGCAGCGATTATCGCCCTCTGGTTTTTCCTTCGGTACCTGCTCCCGGTTTTTCTGCCCTTTTTATTCGCTGTGCTGCTGGCCCTGTCCGCCGAGCCGTTGGTGGGCGTTTTTGTCCGCCGCTGCCGGATGCCCCGGTGGCTGGGTGCCGGATTGGGTGTATGCATCGCCCTGGTGTTGGTGATCCTCTGCGCGCTTATGCTGGGCGCGCTGCTGCTGAAAGAGCTCAGCTCTCTTGCCGGTGTTGTTCCGGATCTGGAGAAAACTGCCCGGCAAGGGATCGGGTTACTCCAGAGCTGGCTGATGGGCATGG
This sequence comes from Oscillospiraceae bacterium, assembly GCA_017416325.1. GTDB lineage: Bacteria > Bacillota > Clostridia > Oscillospirales > Oscillospiraceae > Faecousia. The sequence continues at coordinate 11,944 of JAFQCV010000003.1, read as the reverse complement.
CGGACCGCACACCGGAGGGTGTACGGTCCATTCTGAACCACTATGTTGACGGCATCTTTTCCGGCAGCTCCCAGTTTTTAGACCGAATCGCCCTATGGCTCTTGGGATTTGCCTCCGGGGTGCTGAAAGCGCTGCCGGACAGCGCCTTGGGACTTGGCACCTGGATCATCGCCAGCTTTATGATCAGCGCCAAGCTTCCCAGTCTTAAAAAACGCGCCGGCTCCTTACTTCCGGAAAGCTGGAAGGAACGGTATCTCCCGGCTTTCAAGCAGCTAAAATCCTCTCTGGGCGGCTGGCTGCTGGCGCAGCTGAAGCTTACCGGCATCACCGCCTGTGTACTGAGCGTGGGTTTTCTGATCTTGCAGATCCGCTATGGGATCCTTTGGGCTGCCGCCATTAGTTTGGTGGATGCGCTGCCCATTTTAGGAACAGGCATGGTGCTGATCCCCTGGAGCATCGTCTGTTTTCTGCAGGGGGACACCCTCCGCGCCATCGGCCTGTTGGGAACTTATGCCGCCGCGCTGCTGATACGGTCTATACTGGAGCCGCGGCTGGTGGGGAAGCAATTGGGGCTGGACCCGCTCATCACTCTGGTGGCGCTTTATGCAGGGTATCGGCTCTGGGGGCTTGGCGGTATGCTTCTGGCGCCCCTGCTGGCGGTAACGGTCACCCAGTTTCTCCAGGCAAAACCCGCAAAATAATCGGTTTTACCCCCTGTATTTTCTTCCAAACCTCCAAAAAAAGCAAACTTCCTATTGTGCATCCGGGATTATTTTGTTATAATATTAGGAAAAGTAATTATTTTGGATGTGTATTGCTGTGAAGTATGGAATTTGGAATGTGCACACGCCGGAGCAAGGCAGTGTCAACACACTGGTTACGGCAGGCTACGCCCCGCTGACCGCTATGGTGCTGGCCTCCCGTGGCATGCATAGCGCCCGGGATGTGCAGGCCTATTTAGACTGCAACGCCCCACTGCCCGACCCCTTCGCCATGAAGGATATGGACTTAGCTGCCGGAAGGCTGGGACTTGCCATGACCCGGGGGGAAAAGATCGCCGTTTTCGGTGACTATGATGTGGACGGCATCACCGCCACGTGTCTGCTGACGGACTTTTTGCGCCGTCACGGAGCAGACTGCGTCAGCTATATCCCCGGCCGCTTGGAGGAGGGCTACGGTCTGAACCCCATTGCCCTGCGTCAGCTGAGCCAGGAGGGCGTGAAGCTGATCGTCACGGTAGACTGCGGTATCACTGCCCTGGAAGAAGCGCGGCTTTGCCGGGAATTGGGTATGGATCTGGTGATCACCGATCACCACGAATGCAAGTCCTCCCTGCCCGATGCTGTGGCTGTGGTAGATCCCCACCGCCCCGACTGTACCTATCCCCACAAGACGCTCTCCGGCGTCGGTGTGGCGTTTAAGCTGGCTTCTGCCCTCTGCGGCAGCCAGGAGGAAGTTCTGAAACATTATGCAGACATGGTCTGCCTCGGCACGGTAGCCGATGTGATGCCCCTGCAGGGAGAAAACCGGCTGTTTGTCGCCCGGGGGTTGGAAGCTTTGCGGCACACCTGCCGCCCGGGCATCGCCGCCCTAATGAAAGAAAGCGGCTGTGCCATGGAGTCTGTCAGCGCCGCCACTTTGGGGTTTGTGTTAGCGCCCCGGATCAACGCCGCCGGCCGCATGGGCAAGATTGAGCTGGCTGTGGAGCTGTTTTTGACCCAAGACCCGGAACGGGCAGAATATCTGTCCCAATCCCTGTGTGAACTAAACCGCCAGCGGCAAAGTGTAGAGTCTGAGATCTACACCCAGGCCGTGTCCATGCTGCCTTTGGGGCAGATCCCCGATGCCATCGTTTTGGCGGATGACAGCTGGCATCAAGGCGTTGTGGGTATCGTTGCAAGCCGCATGGCTGAAGAATTCTGCCGTCCCACCTTCCTGATCTGTTTGGACGGGGAGCATGGCAAAGCCAGTTCCCGAAGCTACGGCGGCTTTAACCTGTTTACCTCTCTGACAGCCCTCGCGCCGCTGCTGGAAAGCTACGGCGGTCACGAGCTGGCGGCAGGCTTTACCATTTCCCGGAGCCAGATCGGTCAGTTCCGGCAGGAGATCTGTCAGCTGGCTGCCCTTTACTATGCTGACCGAACCGTTCACACCCAGCTGGATGTGGACTGCCGTATTCCGCCGGAGCTGCTGACAGTCCGGGGAATCGACGGCCTATCCGCCCTGGAGCCCACCGGCAGCGGCTGTCCCAAGCCGGTGCTGATGATGGAAAAGCTGACTGTAGAGCGCATCAGCATGGTAGGCGGTGGGCGGCATATGCGGCTGAAGCTTCGTTCCGGCTCCCATAGCCTTGCCGCCATTTGTTTCTCCGCCACCCCCGAAAGCTTTTCTATCGAGCCGGGAGATGTGGTGGATGCAGCGTTCTCTCCCCAGATCAATGAATACCGGGGAGAAAGAACTGTGCAGATGAACATTCTGGATATTCGTCCCCACTGCAGCGCGGATTGCTGTCCGGAGTCCTTTGGCTACTGGAATCTGCGCCGGGGGACTGTTGACCCTGCCGATGCCGCCAGACTGCTGCCCGACCGGAATACCCTGGCACGGGTATGGCGGTATCTGGCTGCTGCCCCCGGTCCTGTTCGGGAAGATCCCATGTGTCTGTGCCGCAAGATCGTCCGGTGGTCGGGACTGCCCCTAAGCTTAGGGCAAATGCTCACCTGTCTGGATATCTTCCAGGATGTAGCGCTGCTGCGGCTGCAGCGGCAGCACCGGTACATCACCGTAGAACTCAACCCCGACGCCCAGAAAGCAGATTTGAATGACAGTCAAACCATGCGGCTTCTGGCGCAAGCGAAAGAGAGCTGATAGCTATGGAAACTTTTGATGCCCATTATAGCTCCATGCGGGCCACAATTATAAAATGTCTTCCCGGCGCGGATATGGAACTGATCGACCGGGCGGTAGACTACGCCCAAAACAAGCACCGGTCCCAAAAGCGCAAGGACGGTTCCCCTTACATCATCCACCCCCTGGCGGTGGCGCAGATCGTAGCGGAAATGGGTCTGGATGCCGATGCCATTCTGGGCGCGCTGCTCCACGACTGCATTGAAGATACCGATGCTTCCTATGAGGATGTAGAAAAGCTGTTCGGACAAACCGTGGCGCAGCTGGTGGAAGGTGTCACCAAGCTGACCCGCGCCAATTTCTCCAGCTCCGAGCAGGCTCAGATGGAGAACCTGCGAAAAATGTTCATGGCTATGTCCAAGGATATCCGGGTAGTCCTCATTAAGATCGCGGACCGGCTCCACAATATGCGTACCATGCAGTATCAGACCCCGGAAAAGCAGGTGCTGAAATGCCGGGAGACCATGGACATCTATGCGCCTCTGGCTCACCGTCTTGGTATGCAGAAGATCAAGTGGGAGCTGGAAGATATTGCCCTGCGGTATCTGAACCCCGGGGACTATGACCGGATCATGACCTATCTGAATGTCCATAAAGAGCAAGACGAAGCCTTTATGCGCACCATTCAGAGCAAAATCACCGACCGGCTGGCGGCTGTGGGTATCCACAGCACTGTCTACGGACGGATCAAGCACGTTTACTCCATCTACCGGAAGATGAACACCCAGGGCAAGACCCTGGACGAGCTGTACGACGTATACGCCTTCCGGGTCATTGTGGACACCATCCCCGACTGCTACAATGTGCTGGGTCACATCCACGACCTGTTTAATCTGGTGCCCGGCAGATTCAAAGACTACATTTCCACCCCCAAACCCAATATGTACCAGAGTCTGCACACCACGGTCATCGGCACTCAGGGTATTCCCTTTGAGGTGCAGATCCGCACCTGGGATATGCACGAGACTGCGGAATACGGTATCGCTGCCCACTGGAAGTACAAGCAGGGCGTAGGTGCCGGTGACGAAAAAGACTTTGAGTGGGTCCGCCGGCTGCTGGAAAGCCAGCAGGACGCGGACGCGGACGAATACATCCAATCCTTGAAGATCGATATGTTTGACGATGAGGTCTTCGTCTTCACTCCCAAAGGCCGCATCGTCTCTCTGCCCGCGGGCTCTACCCCCATCGATTTCGCCTACGCCATCCACTCCGGCGTTGGCAACTCCATGATCGGCGCTAAGGTAAACAACCGGATCGTGGGTATCGACACCACTCTGAACAACGGCGACATTGTAGAGGTACTGACCTCCAAAGCCGCCAAAGGCCCCAGCCGTGACTGGCTGAGTATCTGCCAGTCCAACCAGGCCCGCACCAAGATACGCCAGTGGTTCAAGAAGGAAAAGCGGGAAGAAAATGTGATCCACGGCCGTTCCTCCTTCGAAGCTGAAATGAAGCGCAACGCCCTGCCCCTGTCCATCACCATCGACCCGGAGCTTGGCCCGCAGCTTCTTCGGAAACTGGCCTTCGACAACTGGGAGGATATGTACGCAGCCATCGGTTACGGCGGCCTGACTGCCACCAAGGCCGTTGGCCGGATCCGGGACGATATCAACAAGGCGCTGAAGGTCCAGGCCAGCGAAAAGCTTCAAGTCAATCCCCTGAAGACCAATCCCGACAAGGAAAGTGTCAAGCAAAACCGCCATGCTGTCAACGGTGTCATCGTGGAGGATATCGATTCTTGCATGATCAAGTTCGCCAAGTGCTGCGCCCCGGTCCCCGGGGATGCCATCATTGGCTTTATCACCAAGGGTTTTGGTGTCAGTGTGCATCGGTGCGACTGCCCCAATACCGCAAACAGGGAGCATCCCGTTCAGGCTGCCCGGTGGGTGCCGGTGCGCTGGGCCAACCAGGATTCCCAACCCTTTGAGACCGTTCTGGAACTGGAATGTATCACCCGGGACGGACTTCTGCTGGATGTCGCCCAAACCATGACCACCGCCCGGGTTCGGATGAAGGAACTGACCGGTAAAGATATGCCCGGCGGCAGAAGTGTGTTTACCGTAAAATTCGAGGTCAAGGATGTGGCAGAACTGGACGCCATCCGCAACAAACTGCTGAACATCCCGGATATCATCAGCTCCAGACGGGGACAAAACTAACAGGAAAAGGAGTGCGTCATTATGCGCGCTGTGCTGACCAGAGTAAATTCCGCCTCCGTCACCATTGACGGTCAGGTGGTCGGCAAAATCGGCAAGGGGTTTCTGATCCTGCTGGGTGTCGGTCCTGAGGACACCGAAAAAGAATGTCGCGCCTTGGCAGAAAAGGCCTTGGGGCTTCGGATCTTTGAGGACGAAAACGGAAAAATGAATCTGGGTCTGGATGCTGTCCACGGGGAAGTTTTGGTGGTCAGCCAGTTCACCCTTTACGGCAACTGCCGGAAAGGCCGCCGTCCCAGCTTCACCGACGCTGCCGGTCCGGAGCTTGGCAACGCCCTGTATGAAAAGTTTTTGGCCGTCTGCCGGGAACTGGGGTATCCGCCCCAGCACGGGCAGTTTGGCGCGGATATGCAGGTGGAGTCCGTCAACGACGGCCCTGTGACTTTGATCCTGGACACCGACCAGCTGCTGGGAGAGCCAAGAAGGTAAAAAGCCTCCCCTTCAGGGGAGGTGCCCGCAAAGAGGGCGGAGGGGTGATAAAATGCCTGCGAATTTGCCTCGCAACAAACAATTGTTGCCCAACGCAAAAGTTCTTCGAAAAAATATGACGAAAGAAGAACGACACCTATGGTATGATTGCCTAAGGTTTTGTAAGCCTAGATTTCGTCGTCAAGAGATTATCGGAAACTATATTGCGGATTTTTTCTGCCACAAGGCAGGTCTTGTTGTTGAGTTGGACGGAGCTCAGCATTATGAGCCATTCAACACTGCATACGACAATGCCAGAACCGCATATTTCCTCCAGCATGGTATTACCGTAATGCGTTTTACCAATTTAGAAATTCAGACACATTTTCCGGAGGTCTGTCAACATATATGGCAGTTTCTTGAAGACCGCACGCTTCACCCCTCAGTCAGCTTTGCTGACAGCTCCCCTCAAGGGGAGCCTTAAAAGGAGACCTTTATGCTGAAAATGCACGCTTTAGCTTTGGGCAGCTATCAAACCAACAGCTACATCGTATATGAAGAAAACGCCAAGACCTGCGTTGTCATCGACCCCGGCTATCAGCCGGAAACGGTTTTGAAGACATTAGAAGAGCTGGGGCTAGAACTGGACGCCATTTTGCTGACCCACGGACACTTTGACCATGTGGGCGGTGTCAAAGCTTTGACCGCCGAAACCGGCTGCCGGGTATATTTGCACCCGGATGATCTGGGGCTTCCCGAGATGTTTACTGCCGGTCCTCTTTTCTACACCGACACCTATGGGAATGGCACTGTCCTTTCTCTGGCAGGACTCAGCTTCCGGGTGCTGCACACCCCCGGGCATACCCCCGGCTCTGTGTGTTTGCTCTGCGAAAAGCACATCTTCTCCGGGGACACCCTGTTTGCAGGCAGCTGCGGCAGGACGGACCTGCCCGGCGGCGACTGGACTGCCATCCGGAAAAGTCTGCTGAAGCTTCGGCAGCTGGAGGGCGAGTTCGCCATCCATCCGGGACACGGTGAATCTACCACCCTGGCTTTGGAAAAGCAATACAACCCTTATATGCAGTAACCCAAGAGGAATTTTTATGAAACTGACGCTCATCGGTCATGAGGACCGCTATGCGGTGGAGCAGCTGCAAATGGCGCTGTTTTCCGCGGATTCCCCGGTAGAAGCGGTATCGTCTCTTTCCCGGGGCAAAACCTGGCTCAACGCGGTGACGGTCATCACATTGGGCGGCAAAACGGTCCGGGCAAGCCGGCGTTTGCCTGCCGGGGAAGAAACCGTATCGTTGCGGCGGCGGTGCTTGCAGCAAAGCTACTACCGGGCCGCGGTACAGCTGCTGCCGGAAGCCCCTGCCTGGGGCGCATTGGCGGGGGTTCGCCCCACCAAGCTTTCCACCCGGCACTTGCTGGAAGGCGGCACACCGGAGTCTGCCCAAAAGCTTTTACAGGATATTTACTATGTGACCCCTCCCCGGGCAAAGCTGGCTGTAGACTGTTCCTTGTCCACCGTGGAGACTGCCCGGCTTTTGGATAAAAATGACATCTCCCTCTATGTAGGAATCCCCTTCTGCCCCACCCGGTGCAGCTACTGCAGCTTCGTCAGCCGCACCATTGGCAAGCACGGAGCGCTGATAGCGCCGTACCTGACGGCGCTTTTGACGGAAATCTCCGCCACAGGAAAATTGCTGGAAAGTTCCGGCAAGAAGATTCGTACAATTTACATAGGCGGCGGCACACCCACCACCTTGACCGCGGCGCAGATGCAGCTGCTCCTGGAAACGATCCGGGATAGCTTTGATTTGAGCCGCTGTCTGGAGTTCACCGTAGAAGGCGGACGGCCGGACACTCTGGATCCCCTAAAACTGGACACCATCCGCCGGGGCGGCGCGGACCGTATGAGCATCAATCCCCAGACCATGGTAGATTCTGTGCTGCAGGTCTGCGGCAGACCCCTCACAGCCCAGGATGTGCTGCAAGCCTACCGCTGGGCCCAGGATGCCGGCTTCCGGAGCATCAACATGGATCTCATCGCCGGTCTCCCGGCGGATCACCTTGACGGCTTCTGTCACTCTTTAGACACGGTGGCGAAGCTTCGTCCCGGCAACATTACCGTACACACCCTGGCGCTGAAAAAGGGCGCTGACCTGTTTGAACGCCGGGAAAACCTTTCCGCCCCGGAGGAAGTGGCCCGGATGGTGGAGTATGCCAACGAAGCACTCCGCAGTCTCGGCTATAAGCCCTATTATCTGTACCGGCAGAAGTATATGTCCGGCTCTTTCGAGAATGTAGGCTGGAGCCTTCCCGGGCAGGATTGCCTCTACAACATCTTGATGATGGAGGAGCTGCACACCATTGTTTCCCTGGGCGGCGGCGGTATGAACAAGCTAAATCTCCCGGACGGCACGCTCCAGCGGTTCCACAACCCCAAGTTCCCGGAGCAGTATATCGAAATGATCGATTCTGTGCTGGAGGACAAGCGCAAGCTGTTCGCTTTGCTGTAAATTTGAACAGCAAGAAAGGCGTGTGTGCGTAGGGCGGACTCATGAGTCCGCCGACCAGGTTGCATTATTTGAGCAGTTTCGTCCATTTTTCGGTAGGTCTTTACAACCTTCGAACTTTTCGAAATCCGGAAAGTAATCGGCGGAGTCATGACTCCGCCCTACAAACCCTTACGGAACTGCCCCGCAAAGAAAAATTTGAAATCAACTTTCCTACGAAAGGAAGGATATTTTGGACACCTTAATCTCCAACGTTACCATCGTTACCATGAACGACCGAATGGATGTGCTGTTTGGCGCCCATTTGGGTGTTCAGGACGGAAAGATCGCCTACATCGGCAAAAAGCCACCGGAACAGCAGCCTAAGACCATTGTGGACGGCACCGGCATGGTGTTGATGCCCGGTCTGATAAACTGCCACACCCATTTGGCCGCCTCAGTCCTGCGCGGCTACTGCGATGACCTTTCTCCTATGGATGCGCTCCAGGAGCAGCTGAAGCGGGAAGCGAAAATGGACCATCGGTGCGCCAAAGCCGCTGCCACCCTGTCCATCGCCGAATGTCTGCGCTTCGGCATCACCTCTGTATCGGATCTATATTATTATCCCGATGCCACCGCAGAGGCGGCGGCTGAGGCAGGTATCAAGGCAAACCTTGCCCTGTCTTCCTACCGGTTTATCGATGCCTGCGAGGACTTTGACTTTGAAACGGACGAGCAATGCCGGGAGCTGCAACGGATCGTAGACAAATGGCACGGCTATGACAACGGCAGGCTCCGCATTGACGCCGGCATCCACAGCGAATACACCAGCAACCACCGGCTTTGGGAAGGTCTTGTTGGCTACGCAGCAGAAAAGCAGCTGCGGCTGCAGCTGCATCTGTCCCAGACCCAAGGAGAAGTGGATTCCTGCCTGGACCGTACCGGTTTGGCCCCTGCTGAGCTTCTTAGCTGTCACAGACTGTTCCAGCTGCCCACCACCGCTGCCGGCTGCGGCTGTCTGACGGAAGAAGAACAGAAGCTTTTGGGCAAAAAGAAGGCATCCATTGTGGCAACCCCCATTTCCGATGCCAAGGCTGCCCGGCCCACCGCGCCGATTCTCAGCTGCGTCAAAGCCGGGATGAATGTGGCTCTGGGTACCGGCGGTTCTCAGGAAGCCGGCAACCTGGATCTGTTCCCGGTAATGCGCGCCGCCGCGGTATCCCAGCGTGGCGACGAGCGCTCCGGCGGGCTTCCCGCTGCTGCCGCGCTGATGATGGCTACCACCTGCGGCGCACAGGCACAAGGCCGCGCCGCAGACACCGGCATCATTCAAGAGGGTTTCGATGCTGACCTGTGTTTGGTGGACTTCTCCGCCCCCCATCTGATCCCCTGCCACAATGTACTAAACGGTCTTACCTACAGCGCCATGGGCGGCGATGTGGCTATGACCATGGTTCGGGGCAAGATCCTCTACCAAAACGGTCAATTCCCCACCATCGACCTGCCGGCTGCTGTTGCCGAGCTGACAAACTACGCCATTGCCCGGGTGTTTACCGACGACGGGCAGGGGCAATAATACAAGGAGGTTTCCATGTCTGAATCACCAAAAGCGCAAACCTTCTTACACGGCACCATGCTGCTGGCCCTGTCTACGGCCATCGTCAAGGTGATCGGTGCTTTGTATAAGATACCCCTCAACGCCATCATTGGTCCGGAGGGTTTCGGCTATTTCACCACCGCTTATGAGATCTACACCGTACTTCTCATGGTCTCCTCCGCCGGTCTTCCGGTGGCTATGAGCCGGATGATCTCCCAGGCGAATTCCCTAGGACATTACCGGGAGGTCCGGAAGATCTACAAAATCTGCCGCACTATTTTCCTGATTTTAGGTCTCGCTGGCGGCATTTTGATGACGGTACGCTGCCGGTGGTTAGCCGGAAAAATGATGCAGCCAGATGCCTGGGCCGCCATCGGCGCGTTGGGTCCTTGCGCGTTCTTCATCTGTCTGATCAGCACCTACCGGGGCTTCTTCCAGGGGCAGAGCAACATGATGCCCACCTCCGTCAGCCAGGTGCTGGAGGCGGTGTGCAAGTTGGTCGTCGGCATGGGCGCTGCCCTGCTGGTGCTGCGCTACACCAATAGTATCCCTCTGGCTGCCGCCGGCGCCATTCTGGGCGTTACCGTAGGTACTGCCCTGTCTGCCCTGTATCTGAAACTCACCTGCCACAAGTCCTATACAGCCCTTCCGGTAACAGAAGAAGAAGTTTCCTCCTCCGGAAAGATCATAAAAACGCTGCTGGCTATCGCTATTCCCATCACCATCGGTTCTGCCGGACTGCAGATGCTGACCGTACTGGAAACCAGAACCTACATGCGTCAACTGATGGTCACTCTAGGCTATACCCAAGTCCAGGCAAACACCATGAAGGGCATCTACAATATGACCCAGACCATTTTCAACATGCCCTGCGCCTTTATTAACCCCATCACCATCAGCATCATTCCTGCCATCACCGCCCAGCTGACCCTGAATAAGGACAGCGCTGTAAAGGCAACAGAAGAATCCGGCGCACGGATCACCGGTCTCATTGCCCTGCCCTGCGCGGTGGGTCTGAGCCTTCTGGCACAGCCGGTCACCGCTCTGTTGGGCGGTTATTCCGGCGAGAATCTGCAGCTTTCTACCCAGCTGATGTCCATTCTTGGCATCTGCATCGTATTTAACGCCATCGTGCTGCTGACCAACGCCATTATGCAGGCTCACGGCAATGTGGTTTTGCCGGTGATCAATATGTTTATCGGCGGTATTCTGAAGCTTGCCATCATCTTCATTCTTACCGGCAATCCCAACATTGGAATTTTGGGAGCGCCTATCGGTACACTGGTTTGCTATGTGTGCATCACCGCGCTGAATCTGATTGCCATGCGCAAGGTTTTCAAAAATCCCCCTGCCATTGTCAAGAGCATCCTCCGGGCTGTGCTGGCTGCCGCCATTATGGGTGTGGCCGTCTTCGGCACTTGGAAGGGCATCCAAATGGCGTTGGGTGATGTGAGCCGTCTGGTCAGCTGTGCAGTGCCTATTTTGGTGGGCGCTGTTGTATACTTGATTGCAGTAGTAAAGCTGAAAGCAATTACCCGCGAAGACTGTCTTTTGTTACCCAAAGGCGAAAAGATCGCCAAATTATTAAAATTGTAAAGGAGAAGGATTATGAACAAAAGCGAACTGATTGCCGCTGCCGCACAGGCTGCCGGCGCACAAAAGAAAGACGCGGAGCGTCTGATCAATGCCACCATCGACATCATGTCCCAGAAGCTTGCGCAGGGAGAATCTATTCAGCTCTCCGGCTTCGGTATCTTTGAGGTACGGAATCGGGAAGCTCGTGTTGGCCGCAATCCCATTACCCGGGAAGCTGTAGAAATCCCCGCCACCAAAGTTCCCGCTTTTAAGGCAAGCAAGACCCTGAAAGATCTGGTTGCAAAATAAACCATGCGTCTTGACAAATACCTAAAGGTGTCTCGGCTCATCAAGCGCCGCACCGTTGCCAATGAGGCCTGCGACAATGGCCGCATCAGCGTCAACGGACGGGTGGTGAAAGCCAGCTACGATGTGAAGGTCGGCGACAAGATCGAGATCAGTATGGGCCCCCGGGTGGTGGCTGTGGAGGTTCTGCAAGTGGCAGAAACCGTCCGCAAGGACGATGCCGCCGCCATGTATAAGGAAGTATAAAAAAGAGGGAAGCGAACGCTTCCCTCTTTTTATACTAACGTAGGGCGGGGGCTTGTGTCAAGTGTAACATGGTACACACCAGTGTAAGGACATAGTCCACAACTTACAGCCTTGCAATAGAACGGTGAATTAGTTGGCCGTCTTCGGTGTCAAACTCCGCAATTTTGAAGTTTCGATAGCAGGCAATAAATGTT
>JAFQCV010000009.1 GCA_017416325.1 Oscillospiraceae bacterium | reverse complement strand
AATATTATAGGGAATGTTGGAAGAATCTGCAAATGCGGAAAAACGTTACACCCTATAAAACTGCTATATCCTGTTAAGAAAAAAGATTATACTGGCGAAGTAGCTATCGCTAAATCTTGGAAAACCTTACAAAATGCGCTTAAAAAAGCGTATATAGTAACCATTTTCGGGTATAGTGCACCTAAAAGCGATGTCGAAGCAATCTCTATGTTGAAGAAGGCGTGGGGCGATGTAGAAAAACGCAACTTAGAAGAAATTGAAATAATTGACATACGACCAGAAGATGAAGTTATTGAATCTTGGCAAGAGTTTATTCATACTCACCATTATTCTTGTCATTCAAGCTTGTTCGATGCTTCTCTTGGTAAATTGCCGAGAAGAACTTGTGAAGCTACATTCGACAGATTAATGAATTGCACTTTTTTAGATGGTAATAAAGGATTTAAGTCAGAAATGTCTTTTGGGGATATCCAAGAAAAAATTAAAGATTTACTTGAAGAGGAAATTATTTCTAAACATTCAGGGGAAGTATTGCAAAATCCATATAAATGAAGATAGCGACGGCGGGTGTAATACCCTTGCCGTCGCTATCTTCATATTAGGTGCAGATCAAATCAGCATTTATCATTTCTGTAACTCTACTGCGGATGTTATTCATCCAAGCAACCCACTCCATTTGATTGTCCGCTTTGAGTTGTTCGGTCACGCCCTCACGCTCTGCCATTTGCTTTACGAGCCGAAAAAACATTTCATCTGCCTGCTTGTCGATGTCTGCAAGGTATCCATTCAGCTTGTCGCTTGTCAGCAGATTAAGATATAGCACCTTGCGGTGTTGTTTGATATATCGCAAGTGCCGTTGTCCCCATACGCCGATTTCTACGCCCTTTTCTTCATCGGAAAGAGTAAGGTCGGGCAAGTAGTAATCGCCGTGCAGAGTGTAGCTGATGCCCGTCTGTTCGTTATAAATATGCTTTTCCATAATCACGCCTCCTTATAGATCACTTTGAATTTCTTTTGCTTTGCATCAATGATTTTCAGTAAAATCTCATCCACTGCATCGGTGTACTTACCGTTGGCGATAAGGTTGTTCCGCATTTCGTTCAGACAGTTCACGACCACCCTTCGCTCAAAATCATCCAATGCTATGTAATACTTCTTATCACGCATATCGGTCACTCCTTCAGCAAGTCTTGGAATGGGGTGTCGGTGGCAACGAAGGTGTCGTATGTAAAGTTAGCTCCCAACCGAAAACCTATAATAAAACTATCAAGGTTGGATTCGCCGTTTACCACGCCCCACGCATTTACAAAGTCGAGAAACTTCTTCTTGTTCTCGCCGGAAAGTGCTTCGGTCAGAAATTCCTCGTTGAGCATCAGCACTTCCATTTGCTTCTGCACGGCTTTGTTCTGCTTGGTGCTTCGTGCCTGCGGATCAATGTTGCCGTAGTAGAATTCTTCTATGAATTTGCCCATATTGTTACCTCCTTTGATTTTCTACCATAATTGTACTCAAAGGCGGTTTAATAGTCGAATGTACCGCTATAAACAGAAAAATACCGAGAAAAACCTTTTACAGTTCTTCTCGGTATTCATCTTTTGCAGTTCGCCCTTTTGCAACGCCCATAAGTTAGTATTTTGAAATTACTGCCTTATGTGGCGTGTGCAAACGCCATTCCCGGTTTTGTCCGATAAATTACCACTTCTCGGAGAGTTTATTCGTAGGGCGGACTCATGAGTCCGCCGACCAGGTTGCATTATTTCGAGCAGTTTCGTCTGTTTTTTCATTGTCTTTTGCAAAATACAAACTTTTCAGAATCCGGGAAGTGATCGGCGGGGTGGTACTCCGCGCAGCGAATCAAAATAAATCGATTGCCTGTGGCAATCGCACCTTGATTCTTATGACCCCGCCCTACGAACACTGATGAAACTACTCGACAAACGGAACTTGGCATACAAGAAAACGGATGCATCCGGGTGGATGCATCCGTTTTTTTATTGCAAAGAATTACTTGCACAGCTCCTGAGCAACTTCCACGATGCGGTCGCTGCACAGGCCGAACTGCTTCAGCAGGTCCTTGGCAGGACCGGAGTGACCGAACTCATCGTTGACGCCGATGCGCTTGACGACGGTGGGGCACTTCTCGGACAGCACCGCGCAGACGGCCTCGCCCAGACCGCCGATGACGGAGTGCTCTTCACAGGTGATGACCTTGCCGCACTTCTTGGCGGCAGCCAGGACCAGCTCCTCGTCCAGGGGCTTGATGGTAGCCATGTTGATGACCATGGCGTTGATGCCGGCTTCAGCCAGCTTCTCAGCGGCTTCGATAGCTTCGTAAACCAGCAGGCCGTTGGCGATAATGGCAACGTCGCTGCCCTCACGGATCACTTCGCCCTTGCCGATCTGGAACTTATAGTCCTCGCTGTGGAACACCGGCACAGCCAGACGGCCGAAGCGCAGGTAAACAGGGCCTTCCATCTCGTAAGCGGCGCGGACAGCAGCCTTCGCCTCGATATCGTCAGCGGGGCAGATGACGGTCATGCCGGGGATGGAACGCATCAGGGCGAAGTCCTCACAGCACTGGTGAGAAGCGCCGTCTTCACCGACGGAGATACCGCCGTGGGTAGCGCCGATCTTCACATTCAGGTGAGGATAGCCGATGGAATTACGGACCTGCTCAAAAGCACGGCCGGCAGCGAACATAGCAAAGGAGCTGGCAAAGGGCACCAGTCCGGCGGTGGACATACCGGCTGCCATGCAGATCATGTTGGCTTCTGCGATACCGCAGTCAAAGTGACGGTCGGGGAAAGCTTTCTTAAAGGTTCCGGTCTTGGTGGCGCCAGCCAGGTCGGCATCCAGAACCACCAGGTTATCAAACTCGGCACCCAGCTCCTTCAGAGCGTTGCCGTAGCTGTCACGGGTTGCGACTTTCTTCATTTCTGCCATAATTATGCCTCCAATTCTGCCAGCTGAGCCTTCAGCTCGCTCATAGCCTGTGCGTACTCTGCGTCGTTGGGAGCCTTGCCGTGCCAGCCGGCATCATTTTCCATAAAGGAAACGCCCTTGCCCTTGACGGACTTGATGACGATGGCAGAGGGCTTGCCCTTCACTGTGCGGGCCTGAGCAAAGGCAGCCTCGATGGCATCAAAGTCATGGCCGTCGATCTGCTGCACTGCAAAGCCGAAGGCCTCCAGCTTGTCCACGATGGGGTAGGGGCTCATAACATCGGCAATATTGCCGTCGATCTGCAGGCCGTTGTTATCCACAACGATGCAGAAGTTATCCAGCTTATAGTGGGCGGCAGCCATGCAAGCCTCCCAAACCTGGCCTTCCTGGATCTCGCCGTCACCCAGCAGTGCGTAGACCCGATTGGTCTTGCCGGTATGCTTGGCAGCCAGCGCCATGCCGGTAGCCACGCTGATGCCCTGGCCCAGAGAGCCGGTGGACATATCCACACCGGGTACGGTGTTCATGTTGGGGTGGCCCTGCAGGTAGCTGTCGATATGCCGGAAGGTGGGCAGGTCTTCCACAGGGAAGAAGCCCCGCTGTGCCAGCACGGAGTACAGGCCGGGAGTGGTGTGGCCCTTACTCAGAACAAAGCGGTCCCGGTCCTCCCACTTGGGATTCTTGGGGTCGATGTTCATTTCCTTAAAGTACAGATAAGTATAGACCTCTGCGGCAGACAGGCTTCCGCCGGGATGGCCTGCCTTTGCGCCGTAAGTGGACTCGATAACGCCCATACGGACTTTGCAAGCTGTGATTTGCAGCTGCTTCTTTTCGTCCAATGTCATGGTTTGCCTCCTTAAATATTACATGAAATTTCTGGGTAATTTCCATCTTCTTCAGCATACCACGGATTGCGGAATATTGCAAGATAAATTCGAAAAACCGCTCCCTCCGGCGAACAAAAAAAGATTGATTCTTTCCTCCGGTACTGTTATAATGCAGATAGCGTGAAAATATAAAAACTGGAGGTTTTATTATGGCTAACAAATATACCGGCACGCAGACCGAGAAGAATCTTTGGGCCGCCTTTGCCGGCGAGTCCGAGGCCCGGAACAAGTATACTTACTTTGCTTCCAAGGCCAAGAAGGAAGGCTACGAACAGATCGCCGCCCTGTTCCAGAAGACCGCGGATAACGAGAAAGAACACGCCAAGCTGTGGTTTAAGGAGCTGGAGGGCATCGGCGACACCGCCCAGAATCTGGCCGCTGCCGCTGCCGGGGAGAACTACGAGTGGACCGATATGTACGCCGGTTTTGCCAAGACCGCGGAAGAGGAAGGCTTCCCCGAGCTGGCTGCCAAGTTCCGTATGGTGGCAAATATCGAGAAGCACCATGAGGAGCGTTACCGGGCGCTGCTGAAGAATGTGGAGACTGCCCAGGTCTTCGCCAAGAGCGAAGTAAAGGTCTGGGAGTGCCGCAACTGCGGTCATCTGGTGGTCGGCACCAAGGCTCCCGAGCTTTGCCCCACCTGTGCCCATCCCCAAAGCTATTTTGAGGTTCACGCAGAGAATTATTGATTTTCCCAGAGGGTCTGTTGCCTGGCAGCAGACCCTTATTTTATGTCATTGGATCAAAAATTGACAAGTAAATTGCGATTTATGGGGGAGCTTGTTCGTAGGGCGGGCTCATGAGCCCGCCGACCAGGTTGCAGTATTTCGAGCAGTTTCGTCCATTTTTCCATAGTCTTTTGCAAAATACAAACTTTTCAGAATCCGGGAAGTGATCGGCGGACTCATGAGTCCGCACTACGAATTCTAACGAGACAGAGCGATAAACGGGAATTGGCAGGCGCGGGAACGGGTCGTTCCGCCGGGAGCTTGCGGGTCGTATGCCCGGTTTCCCAACAGGTCCTTTTTCTGTTTCTGACAGCAGGTTTCTTTTGCAGAATAAAAGGGTTGAATTGTTCACATTTTTGCGTTATAATGTCGTAGAACTATACTTTAAAATAGGTATATTATGGATATCTTTCAGTGCTCCTGCGCAAAGCCGCTGATTCCTGTAAAAAAACACCGAATACGAGGTTATGTTTTATGAATATTCCTTTTTCTCCTCCGGATATCACGGAAGCTGAAATTTTAGAGGTCACGCAGGCCCTCCGTTCCGGTTGGATCACCACCGGACCCAGAACAAAAGAATTGGAGCGGCAGGTCGCCACATTCTGCGGCACAGACCGGGCCGTGTGCTTAAATTCCCAAACCGCCTGCGCGGAAATGGCCCTGCGCCTGCTGGGGGTCGGTCCCGGGGATGAGGTCATCACCAGCGCATACACCTATACTGCTTCCGCATCCGTCATCGACCATGTAGGCGCGAAGATCGTACTGGTAGACACCCAGGAGAATTCTCTGGAAATGGACTACAGCCAGCTGGAGGCTGCCATCACCGAGAACACCAAGGCCATCATCCCGGTGGATCTGGGCGGTATTCCCTGCGATTACGCGCGGCTATATGAGATCGTAGAGAAAAAACGGGACTTGTTCCGGGCTAACTCTGACATTCAGAAAGCATTGGGCCGGGTGGCTATTATGGCGGACACCGCCCACTCCTTCGGCGCTTCCAAAAACGGCGTGATGACCGGCGCTTTGGCAGACTTCTCTTCTTTCTCTTTCCACGCGGTGAAGAATCTGACCACCGCAGAGGGCGGCGCGCTGACCTGGAAGACCATTCCCGGTATCGACAACGAAGCCATCTACAAGCAGCTGCAGCTGTTTTCTCTTCACGGTCAGTCCAAGGACGCTTTGGCAAAGACCAAGCTGGGCGCCTGGGAGTATGACATTGTTGGTCCTTGGTACAAGTGCAACATGACCGATGTTGCTGCCGCCATCGGTTTGAGCCAGATGAAGCGTTACAGCGCCATGCTGGCAAGAAGAAAAGAGATCATTTCCCGGTTCGATGCCGCTTTCAAGCCTTTGGGCGTTCTGGTGCTTCCTCACTATACCGAAAGCCATCAGTCCTCCGGACATCTGTATCTGACCCGGATTCCGGGAATTACTCCGGAGCAGAGAAATGAGATCATCACCAAAATGGCGGAGCGGGGCGTTGCCTGCAATGTCCACTACAAGCCCCTGCCTATGCACACCGCATACAAGAACATGGGTTTTGACATCGCCGATTTCCCCAACGCATACTTAAATTTCGCCAATGAGATCAGCCTGCCTCTGCACACCTGTCTGACAGACGAGCAGGTACAGTATGTGATCGACAACTACACCGACATTTTGAAGGAATATTTATGATTCTAAAGAAATGGGAAGCACTTCCCGATGATCTTCGTACCGATGCGGTGCGGCCTTACTACGAATCTCTCCAAAAAAAGCAGCTCAGCCTTGTCTGCAAGCGGCTGTTTGATATTCTGGTTTCCGCTGTGATGCTGCTGATCCTGCTGCCGGTGTTCCTGATCCTGGCAGTCGCCATCAAGCTGGACTCCCCCGGCCCGGTATTTTACCGGCAGGTGCGCGTTACCCAGTACGGCAAGCGCTTCCGGATCTTTAAGTTCCGCTCCATGGTGGCAAATGCCGACAAGATCGGCACGCAAGTCACCGTGGGTAACGACAGCCGGATCACCCGGATGGGAAAGCTCATCCGCAAATGCCGTTTAGACGAGCTTTGCCAGCTGATCGATGTATTCCGGGGCACCATGACCTTCGTAGGCACCCGGCCGGAAGTTCCCAAATATGTAGACGCCTACACCCCGGAAATGATGGCGACTTTGCTGCTGCCTGCCGGTGTGACCTCCCTTGCCAGCATCCTTTATAAAGACGAGGACCGGCTGCTGGAGGACGCGGAAGATGTAGACACGCTCTACATACGGGATGTATTGCCGGGCAAAATGGGCTATAATCTGCGCTCTGTCCGGAATTTCCGTTTCTGGGGCGATATTAAAATTATGTTTATGACGGTTTTTGCCGTACTGGGAAAAGAGTACCGGGATGAAGCCGATATCAAAAATAAAGAAAAGGTCGAAATGCAATGAACATTTGGCTGATCAACCATTATGCCGTCCCTCCACAGTATTATCCGCTGGCGCGGCAGACGAATTTTGCCAAATACTTGATGGCGATGGGCCATGAGGTCACCATTTTTGCCGCCAGCACCGTCCACAACTCAGACAAGAATCTGATCACCGACGGAGCCAAATGGCGGGAAGAAACGGTGGACGGTGTTCACTACGTCTACATCAAATGCAAAGACTACTTGGGCAGCGGCCTGAAACGGGTGTATAACATCTGCGAATTTGCCTGGAAGCTGCCGGGTGTCTGCAAGCGTTTTTCCAAGCCCGACGCCATCGTCGCCACCTCCATGCCTCCCACCTCCTGCGCCATGGGCATCCGGCTGGCAAGAAAATACGGCTGCCGGGGCATTGCGGAGATCGCGGACCTGTGGCCGGAGTCCATCGTAGCCTACGGCATCGCCGGGCCGAAAAATCCCGCGGTCATCGCTCTGCGGTGGCTGGAAAAGTGGATCTACAAAAAAGCGGATGCCGTGGTGTTCACCATGGAAAACGCCTACCAATACATTAAAGAACAGGGCTGGGAACAGGATATCCCGGAAAGTAAGGTCTTTTATGTGAACAACGGCGTGGATCTAAGCTTGTTTGAAGCCAACCGGGCGCGTTTCCCGGTGGAAGATCCGGATCTGGATGATCCGGGCATCTTCAAGGTGGTATACACCGGCTCTATTCGCAAGGTCAACAACTTAGGCCTGCTGCTGGACGCGGCAAAGAAAGTCACAGATCCCTCCGTCCGCTTCCTGATCTGGGGCGACGGCGACGAACTGGATTCTTTGCGTCAGCGGGTGGCAGAAGAAAACATCTCCAATGTATGCTTTAAAGGACGGGTGGCAAAAAGCTTCGTCCCCTCTATCGTCAGCCGGGCGGATCTGAACATCGCCCACAACACCCCCTCTTCCCTGTTTGTCTACGGCATCAGCTTTAACAAGCTGTTTGACTATCTCGCCGCAGGCAAGCCCGTCCTCTCTGACTTCCCCTGTGGGCACAACCCGGCAGTGGTTTGGGGCGCCGGCACAGAGGTCAATGACCCGACCCCGGAAAACATTGCCCGTGCCATCGAAGATTTTGTTCACATGGACAGTCAGACTTATACCCAATACAGTCAAAACGCGGCAGCGGCCGCTAAGGCATACTCCTTTGAAGCGCTGACCAAAAAACTATATGCTGTTATCGAAAAGAAAGAAAAGGTGTAATTATGCAATTTATCGACTTAAAAGCCCAGTATCGGGCACTGCAAACCGAAATCAACCAGCAGATCCAGGCAGTTCTGGAAGCCGGTCAGTACATCGGCGGCGCTCAGGTAAAGGAACTGGAGCAGAAGCTGGCAGAGTATGTGGGCCGGAAGCACTGCATCACCTGCGCCAACGGCACTGATGCCCTGCAGATCGCTTACCTGGTCTACGGCATTGGTGAAGGCGACGCCGTTTTCTGCCCCGACATTACCTTTATCTCCTCCACCGAGCCTTCCAAGATGTTCGGTGCTACCTCCGTATTCTGCGACATCCAGCCGGACACCTACAATCTGTGTCCTGTGAGCCTGGAAAAGCAGATCCAGGCGGTACTGGCTGAGGGCAAGCTGACTCCCAAGGCTGTGGTTGCCGTAGATATCTTAGGCAACCCCTGCGATTTTGACGCCATTATCCCCATCTGTGAAAAGTACGATCTGATCCTCATTGAGGATGCCGCCCAGAGCTTCGGCGCTTCCTATAAGGGCAAAAAGTGCTGTGCTTTTGGCCAGATCGCTACCACCTCCTTCTTCCCGGCAAAGCCTTTGGGCTGCTACGGCGACGGCGGCGCGATCTTCGTAGATGACGACGAAACTGCCGCGGTTATCCGCTCCATCTGCGTCCACGGCAAGGGCCCCAAGGGCAAGTACGACAATGTTCGGGTGGGTATGAATTCCCGTCTGGACACCCTCCAGGCTGCCATTTTGCTGCCCAAGTTTAAAGCTTTGGCGGAGCATGAGGTGGCAGACCGGCAGGTAGTCGCCAAGCGGTACAACGATGCCTTTGCCCCCCACTTTACCACCCCCTTTGTGCAGGAGGGCTGTGAGTCTGTCTATGCCCAGTACGCCATTCTGGCTAAGGACACCGCTACCCGGGACAAGGTGGTCGCTCACCTGACAGAAAAAAAGATCCCCAACATGATCTACTACCCCACCCCCCAGCATGCTCTGCCGGTATTTGCGGACGAACCCCACTACGCGGAGAAATTCGTCAACGCCGATGACTACTGTGCCCGGACGCTGTCCCTGCCCATGCATCCTTATCTGGGTGAAGAAGAGCAGCAGTTGGTCATTGACGCGGTTTTGGAGGCGCTGTAATGGAAAAGAATTATTTCGTGCATGAATCCAGCTACATCGACGAGGGCTGTGAGATCGGCGAAGGCACCAAGATCTGGCACTTCTGCCACATTCAAAGCGGCGCGAAAATCGGCAAAAAGTGCTCTCTGGGTCAAAATGTCAACATCAGCAACAATGTTATCATGGGTGACGGCTGCAAGGTACAGAACAACGTTTCCCTCTACGAGGGCGTTGTGCTGGAAGACAACGTATTCTGCGGACCCAGCTGTGTATTTACCAATGACCTGACCCCCCGGTCTAAATTCCCCAAGGGTCGGGAAAACTACAAAAAGACCCTGATCAAAGAGGGTGCTTCCATCGGCGCCAACGCCACCGTGGTTTGCGGTCATACCATCGGTCGCTGCGCTTTGATCGGCGCAGGCGCTGTGGTTACCTGCGATGTGCCGGACTACGCCCTGATGCTGGGTATTCCCACCCGGCTGGTAGGCTATGTCTGCCGCTGCGGAGAACGGCTGACCTTTGAAAACAAAAACGCTGTATGCCACGCCTGTGGAAGAAAGTATCAAATGAACGCAAATCTCGAAGTAGAGGAAATTTAAGCATATGTCTATCAAGCAAGAACTCATCGCAAAAATTCAGAACAAGACCCTCTCCATGGGTGTCTGCGGTCTTGGCTACGTAGGTCTGCCTTTGGCGGTAGACAAGGCCAAGCATGGCTTCAAGACCATTGGCTTCGATGTGCAGCAGAGCAAGGTCGACATGGTCAATGCCGGCAAAAACTACATCGGTGATGTGGTAGATGCCGATCTGCAGGAGCTGGTTGCCAGCGGTATGCTTCGCGCTACCACGGATTTTTCTGAAGTCTGCAATGTGGACTTTATCGCCATCTGCGTCCCCACCCCTCTGGATGCCCATCAGCAGCCGGATATCAGCTATGTCCGTTCCTCCGCGGAAGCCATCGCCAAGTATCTGAAAAAGGGCACTATGGTAGTTCTGGAATCCACCACCTACCCCGGCACCACCGAAGAGCTGTTAAAGCCCATTCTGGAACGGGGCAGCGGCCTAAAGTGCGGCAAGGACTTCTATCTGGGCTTCTCCCCCGAGCGGGTGGATCCGGGCAACTTGATCTACAAAACCAGCAACACCCCCAAGGTGGTGGGTGCCATCGGTGAGGATGCCATGGAGGTCATTTCCATGGTTTACCGGGCTATTTTGGACGGCGATGTGCACACCGTTTCCTCCCCCGCCGTTGCGGAAATGGAGAAAATTCTGGAGAACACCTACCGCAACATCAACATTGGTCTTGTGAACGAGCTTGCCATTTTGTGCAACAAGATGGGCATCAACATTTGGGAAGTTATCGACGCTGCCAAAACCAAGCCCTACGGCTTCCAGGCCTTCTATCCCGGCCCGGGCCTCGGCGGTCACTGTATTCCTCTGGACCCCTACTACCTCAGCTGGAAAGCAAGAGAATATGGCTTCCACACCAGCATGATCGAAGCTTCCATGATGATCAACGACCGGATGCCCGAGTACACCGTAGAGCGGGCCGGCAAGATCCTGAACCGCCACAAAAAAGCCCTCAACGGCTCTAAGGTTCTGGTTCTGGGCGTTGCTTACAAGCAGGACATCGATGACTACCGGGAAAGCCCCGCTATCCATGTCATCGAAGAGTTCCACAAGACCGGCGCCAATGTAGATTTCTTTGACCCCTACATTGCCAAGTACCGGGAAAAGGGTCAGTGGTTTGAAGGTCTTAAGGAGATCAACACTGAGATCCTGAACAGCTACGACCTGGTGTGCATCACCACCGCCCACACCAATGTGGACTACAACATGGTGGCAAACGCAGGCGTTCCTGTTTTCGACTGCAAGAATGTCACCAAGAATATCGAAAATAAAGAAAATATCGAGGTTCTGTAACTGAAAAAGGCTTAAACGGTCATTCAGCAGCACCTTGGCTAACGGAGCAAACGGATGAAACGATGTATTTTTCATTATCTGCACCCCATTGAAGACAAGCCCGGTATCGGTTCGGCCATGCGGCCCAACCGCATGCTGCAAGCTTTCCGGGACATCGGCTATGAGGTGGACACCGTAGTCGGCTACAGCGCAAAAAGAAAAGCGCAGATCCGCCGGATCAAGCAAAACATCAAAAACGGTATTTGCTATGATTTCGTATATTCCGAAAGCGTAAACATCCCCACGGCACTGGCGGACCGGGATCATATTCCCCGGCAGCCCTTTCTGGATTTTGGTTTTCTGAAATTCTGCCGAAAACAGGGCATCCCTGTGGGACTGTTTTACCGGGATATGCATTGGCAGTTCCCTGTATACCGGGATCATGTTTCCCGGTGGAAGCAAATGATCACACTGCCCCTGTTCCGTTGGGACCTGCGTATGTATCAAAAATGTGTGGACACTCTTTTTGTTCCATCTGATGCCCTGGGCGCGCTTGTTCCCCACAAAAACACCGTCCCCCTCCCTCCCGGCGGGCTGTACCACCCGGCAGAATCCGAAAAGGCCGCTGAAACGGGAAAGCTTCGGATTTTCTATGTAGGAAATGTACTGGGTGTATACGATATCACGGAATTCTGCGCGGCTGTGAACAAGGTTGACGGTGTGCAGCTGACAATCTGCACACCACAGCAAAGCTGGGAAGCGGCAAAGCACAGATACGAGCCGTATCTATGCGACCGTATTCATGTGGTGCATAAATCCGGTCACCAGCTCCAACCCCACTATCAGGAAGCAGATCTCTTTTGCTGCTGCCTGGAGGTCAACGAATACACACGGCTGGCTATGCCTATTAAGGTCTTTGAATCCATTGGCTACGGCGTTCCCGTTGTGATTACTGAAGGAATTGCCGCAGCGGAGTTGATTGCAAAGTCAGACTGCGGCTGGGTAATAGAAAACAATATGGACGCATTTGAAGTCCTGTTGCGCCGTCTGAAAAACAATCCCCAGGAAATTCAAGAAAAAACACAGAATGTTCGCGCTATTGCTCCCTATCACACATGGGAAAAACGCGCCCAAAAAGTTGCAGAAGATTTAACAGTACGAAAGGAAAAGGAATCGATATGAATTACGCACTCATTGGCTGTGGCCGGATCGCCACCAATCACATCAAGGCTGCTGTGAACAACAAGCTGAACATCGTCGCTGTCTGCGACGTACTGCCCGAAGCTATGGAGGCGCTCCTTGCCAAGCACGGCCTGGAAAAAGACACCTCTATCAAGCGCTACACCGACTACAAGCAGATGATCGCGGAAAACGACATCACTCTGGCATCCATCGCCACCGAGTCCGGCATCCATGCCGAGATCGCGCTGCACTGCATTGACAATGGCATCAATGTGATCATTGAAAAGCCCATGGCTATGTCTATTGATGATGCTGAGGAGATCATCCGCCGCAGCGAAGAAAAGGGCGTAAAGGTTTCCGCCTGCCATCAGAACCGCTTCAACATCGCCATTCAGGAGCTGCGCCGGGCTGTGGAAGCCGGCCGCTTCGGCAAGCTGTCCCACGGCTCTATTCATGTTCGCTGGAACCGGAACCAGGATTACTACACCCAGGCTCCCTGGCGTGGCACCTGGGCCCAGGACGGCGGCTGTCTGATGAACCAGTGCATCCACGGCATCGATTTGCTCCGCTGGATGATGGGCGACGAAGTTGAGGAGGTCTACGGTGTGACCCAGCAGCAGTTCCATGATTACTTAGAGTGCGAAGACATCGGTATGGCGGTCGTCAAGTTCAAAAACGGCGCTGTGGGCACCATCGAAGGCACCACCAACGTCTACCCCAAGAACTTAGAAGAGACTCTGTATATGTTCGGAGAGACCGGAACCGTCAAGATCGGCGGCACTTCCACCAACAACATTGATGTGTGGAATTTTGCCCAGGAAAGCGAAGCCGACCAGAAGAACAAGGGTCTGCAGGAGGCTACCTCCAATGTTTACGGCAACGGCCATACCAGCCTGTTTGCCGACATGATGGATGCCATCGAGAACGACCGCAAGCCCTATGTGGATGCCGTCGCCGGCAGAAACGCTTTGGAAATGATCCTGGCCATCTATCAGTCTGCCGCCACCGGCAAGCCCGTGAAGCTGCCTCTGGCAGGCGTTGCCTCTACCGATTTTACCGGAAGATTTGACAAGTAAGGAATTATTTATGAAAATTTGCTTTTTAGCACCATCTAACAGTGCCCACACCAAAAAGTGGTGTAAATACTTTGTGTCCCAGGGGCACGAGGTCCATGTGGTATCTTTTTGTGACGAAGAGATTGACGATGTTCAGCTGCACTATGTCAGCACCGGTGCCAATGCCAACGGAGGCGATGCCCAAAAGCTGAAATACCTGCTAAAGGCCGGCGCCGTCCGCAAGATCGTGAAAGCGATCCGTCCGGACATCGTAAATGCCCATTATGCCACCAGCTACGGCGCGGTGGCGGCTTTGGCAGGACTGAAAAACTATGCTCTTTCCATCTGGGGCGCGGATATTTACGATTTTCCCAAGAAAACCGCGCTTCACCGCTGGATGCTGCAATTCAGTCTTCACCGGGCGGCACATATTTTCTCCACCAGCAAGGCTATGGCGGAGGAAGCCGGAAAGTACACAAAAAAAGCCATCGAGATCACCCCCTTTGGTGTGGATATGGCGCTCTTTTCTCCGGATAAGAGCACGCCCTGCAAAGATGTCTTCACTGTTGGAACGGTCAAGACCCTTTCTCCAAAATACGGAATTGATTATTTGTTGAAAGCCGCCGCTTTGATCAAAGAAGAGCATCCTGAAATTCCCCTAAAGCTCCGGATCTCTGGCAGTGGCCCCAACGAGCAGGAATACCACGCTTTGGCGGAAGCTCTGGGCATCAAAGAAATTACTACATGGCTGGGCTTTATTCCCCAGGAGCATGCTGCCCAAGAATGGGCGGGAATGGATGTGGCCGTGGTGCCTTCCACTCTGGAAAGCGAAAGCTTTGGTGTTTCCGCTGTAGAAGCCCAATCCAGTGGCTGCTGCTGTGTTATTTCGGACATTCCCGGTCTGATGGAAGCCACCAACCCCGGCAAAACCAGCATCGTCGTACCCCGCAGGAACGAGCGCGCCCTTGCGGAGGCATTGGTCCGTCTATACAATGACCCCTCTCTCCGGAAACAAATGGGCACCGCCGGACGGGCCTATGTGGCGCAGAATTATGAATTGATGAGCTGCTTCAAACGCATAGAGGTATTGTTTCAGCATATTGCAAAGGCTGGACGGACATAATTACACAAATATACTGCGAGGAAAGAACTTCCCGGCATGAGAAAGGAGTACCACGTGAGTAGTCTGAAAAACATTGTTTCATTTTGGAAAAAACACGATTTTCTCGCAATTACACTGGCTTGTATGATCACGATTGGGATCGTGGTCACCGGTTTTACTGTGGCAGAACTGATTACGCTGACATCTGAAAACTCTGAGCGCCAAGAGCCTGTACAAAATGTAAACCCCGGAGATTTTGACGATCAGCCCGAGCTCTCACTGGGAACGCCTGCTGTTTTTCAGGATCATTCTTTGAAAGCAGCTATCGCCAAAGCATTGCGTGTAGACGCTTCTTCATTGACGCTTGAGATGCTCGAAGGTGTGACAAGTCTGCAAATTTTGAGCAACCCCAATATTGCCTCATGGCAGGATATTTGTCTTATGCCTAACTTAGAGGAGCTTACCATTAAAAATTGTGGTCTTGTATCGGTTCAGCCGTTTTCCGGATTATCCAAATTGAAAGTATTAAACTTGTCGGGGAACGCTATCTTGGACATCTCCGAATTGCTGATATTGGAGGATTTGGAGAAGCTGAATATATCGAGCAACCCAATCGAAACACTCCCTAACCTTTCGCCTATGCAAAACCTGGCGGTCTTGGATCTGGATAACACAGCTATCACTGACTTGGCATTTATGAAAGATTCCTCTGTTTCGGAGTTGCATATCAGTTATACAAATTTACCCAACTTTGAGCCATTGGCGGATTGTGAAAAACTGGAAGCCTTATACATGTACGGCTATCACTTTATGGACTTAACGCCCCTCCACCAGTTGCCGCATTTTCACTCAATTTATCTCAGCCAGGGGTTTGACCGTTCTCAAGTAGACTTTTTGGTTGGCAGATTTATGATGGCGGACAAGTATACCAAAATATATTTGGTTCTAAAGAATCGGGGGATTGATGTATATGGATAAACTATCGCTTGTCGTCGTGATCCTTATCGCGTTGGCTTATTCCTTGTACTTTTTTTATAAATCAGCAGGCACACTGAATCTTGAAAAAGCGAACATCGTGCTCTTTATTGGCGGCTTGTTTTTTGTTCAGACATTTCTGGGCATTGCGCTGATCATGCTTGGTTTTGACAAGCACTATACGCTGAACAGATTGATGGATCGTGAGTCTTCCATTACAGAAACGTTTTATGTGGTCATGGTAGTCGCGGTACTGTTCCCCGCAGCGATTTATCTATTCATGCGTTTATTTAAAGCGAATCCAAATATCCGCTATCACGAATTCCTGCAAAAGAAAACAGAATGGGCTGACTCTCGACTGCTGTTTTGGCTGGTAGCAGGAGCCTCCGTCCTGTGTGTTGGTCTGCTGGTGGCATTTCTGATAAAAGCAGGCTATCTTCCCCTGTACAAAATGTTTTTCCATAATGAATCGTTTGATATGGGACTGGAACGGGCCAGGATGGGTCGTTTATACGTGCTTAATCAGTATGTCACAAACATCATGATCCACACAGCGATTCCGGTCATGGCATACTTTACATTCTCCTGCGCTCTCGCCAGCAAAGCTCCTAAATGGTGGGTTATGACAGCAATTTTGTTTGTTGCGTCTGTGATTGTCAAAACCTACAACTTTGCTAAGGGCCCCATCGTTACATTTATGTTGGGGTATTTATTTATCTTGATTTACCATAATGGTAAAATTAAATTAAAATGGTTGGTTGCCTTCGGTGCGGGAGGTCTTGCGATTCTCACAATTGCCTATTTTGCACTTGGAACATCGGTGGATTTTACCGATATTTATAACGGCATTTGGGGACGCTTACTGTTTACGCAGGTGGGTACTCTCAGCTATAATTTTGACCTGTTTCCCCAATATGTACCCTTCCTGCAAGGACGCAGTTTCGGCAGACTGCTTCTGCCGTTGTTCGGCTTTGCGCCGGATGCGCAGATCCGCAGCGGCCGGTTAATTATGGAAATTTACGGCTCGTCCGGTGTCTATGAAGGCTCTGCGGGCGTTATGAATTCTGTTTTCTTTGGCGAGGCTTATGCAAACTTCGGCTGGGGCGGAGTGCTCTTTTCCGTCGTGTGGGTAGCCTTTATAATTGCGGCAGTTTTTGCGTTGTGCATAAAAATGCGAAAAACACCGGCCACCGTGGCGATGTTTGCGTACTTTACGGTGTATATCGCAAATACGACCCAAGGCGGATTTGTTGATTTTGTGTATAACGTTTCCTGGTTCATGGTACTTGGCGCATTGTTGGTCTGTCATTACCTGTTTGTGCTTTCGCAGAAAAGAAGCACTGTTACACCAAGCAATCAGGAGAATCTGTGAAAAGAGGCTTTTGTGTGAATATAAAAACCATGCTTCGAAAACTGTATATAAGAATTGCCTCGAGTGGTTTTTTGAAAAGTGTTCTGACTCTTTCTTCCGGAGTAGTCATCGGTCAAGCAATCAATTTCCTGGGCATGCCGGTAGTCGGTCGCATTTATACCCCGGCTGCCATGGGTGATTACACTCTGATTACCGCTAATGCCACAATCATTAGTTCGTTTGTATGCTTAGGTATGATGACTTCATTTATGTTGCCCAAAGAAGATGAAGAAGCCAGAGGCTTGAGCAAGCTGGTAACCGCAAGTACAGTGCTGCTTACGACCCTGGTAATCGGTGTTTTGGCGGCATGCTCCGGCTTTTTCCGAATCTTTCACACTGAAGAAACACCCTATGGTGTTTCACTATTGGTCCTTTGGCTGTATATTGTTTTCAATACTGTCAGCAACATCTGTTATGCCTATGTGAACAGGCAGAAAATGTACCGCGTGATGTTCTGGAACCCGATTATTACGGCTGTGATTAATGTGGGTGTAGGCATTGTCTTTGGCTTGTTCGGATGGGGTTTTCTGGGGTACACTGCAGCGCATATTCTGTCTTTTTTCATCAACATTCTACATTTAACTGTTCATGCCAATCCTTTTGGCAAGGTAAGTAACCCGGAGTATCGTGGAATCCAATTACTAAGGGCTTACCGGCGGTTCCCGTTGTATCAGATGCCCGCAAATCTAATTACAAATTTGAGTTCACAATTGCCGGTAAATATCATCGAGTCGCTGTATGCTGCCACCGAATTGGGACTGTATTCTATGGCGATGCGGATTATGTCGTTACCCAGCACACTGTTGGCAACACCGATTAACCGTGTGTTCTTCCAGGAAGCCAGCGCAAGGTATAACCGCGGAGAGAACATCGGAGATTTTTGTTATAAGCTTTTGGCCACAAACATCAAGTTGGCTGTTGTACCGATTGTGGTGTTGATTCTTTTGGGAGAGCCGCTTTTTGCGCTTTTTCTAGGTGAACAATGGCGAGAAGCGGGATTCTATGCAGCAATTTTAGGCGTTTACCAAATGATGCTGTTTTGTTCCTCCTGTCTTTCCGGTGATTTTGTTATTATCAAGAAAAGCCACTGGAATTTGATTTCCGCTATTGTTTCCCTTGCTCTTTGTGTTGCGCTGTATGGATTTTGTCGGTTTGTAGCAGCGGCATCCATTATTGAATACCTGGCCGCATTGTCGATTTTGATGACGCTAAAAATTATTGCTGCCCAATCCGCATTGTTCCTCTATTTAAAATTTGATTTAAAGAGATATCTGTTTCTGATTTTAAGGTGGGTTTTACTACCTTGCGGTGCAGCTTTCTTGATTGCTACACTTATTCGATAACTACAAGGAGACTTCATTATGGTTACCAATACAGAGAATAAACTGAATGTTGTTCCTGTTGTCATTGGCAGCTCCTATAATGCCTATGGTATTGTCCGAAGTTTTGGAGAGGAAGGTATTCGCTCCATTCTGATTACCACTTCTGAACGCAACTTTGTTCGTTACTCAAAGTATTTGGAACGCCATGTAATCATGACTGATGTCAACAAGGACGAAGAATTATTTATTTCCCAGCTGGTTGCGCTGGGTCAAGAGCTTGCGCCGAGAAAAGGCATGTTTTTTCCCACCCATGATGAACAGTTGGCTGCCATCGCAGCCCATAAAGAAGAATTGCTGCCATATTACGAGTTGCCTTTTTCAGATTTGGAAGTATGCCGCCAGATTATGGATAAGGCAAATTTCCGCCAGGTTTGCGAAGCGGAGGGTATCCCCACAATTAAGGAGCGGTTGGTTCATACGCAGGAAGAAGCTTTGGCATGTCTGCAGGAACTGCGTATGCCGCTGATCGCAAAAGCAAATATTTGGAATATCGATGTTATTCGCAGCTTTGGTAATAAAATCGCTATTTTCTATGACGAAAATACTTACCGGGAGCAGATCCGCTGCTATTATGAGGCTTTGCCAAACGGCGAGCTTCTTGTGCAGGAATACATTGAGGACAGCGATCGGGATATGCCCACTGTGAACTGCATCACGAACCGGGAAGGAGAAATGATTTGCGTATATGTATCGGAGAAGGTACGCCAGTATCCACCACAGATAGGCACTTCCACAGCGATGCGCGCCTGCGATCCGGAGGATCCGATTTTTCAGCCAGTGATAGAGTATACCCGGCGAATGCTGAAAGCGGTAGGCTTTTACGGGCTTTCTGGAACGGAATTCAAATATGACCCTCAAGAAAATGTATACAAAATTGTAGAGACCAATGCCCGTTCGGAATTTTGTAATTATCTGCAGACCCTGGTGGGGCAAAACATGGCTTACCAGCTTTACCGGTATCATCTTGGACAAACTGTTACCGTCCCTTATTACCCCGTGCTGAAATCCGCAAGCGCGTTTGTCCCCTTCAACGATCGCTTCTATTTCTTGCATTTGAACAAGTATAACTACCCAAACTTTGTACTGTCTGGAACAAAGCGAAAAGCATCGCTCGCCAAACCCGTTACGGGCTATGGGTTGACCCCCAAAGATATGCCTGCTTATATTATGGCGTATATCTTGTCTGCCATCAGCGGTGTTGGAGCTTATATCCGAATCAAACACAACATTCCAAATAACGCGCGGTTGCTGGATTATCTTTTTAAAAAAAGGTAAAACCCCTCTGATTGGCGTATGTGTCAGATACATCTGCGTGGATGGTAGTGATTTAAACAGAGAGGAATATGACAATGGATCATGTTGAATATATCATCCGCTTTCTGTTAGGTGAAGGAAACGATGTGTTTTTACCTATGGTCTCCTATGGCCCGCAGGAAAATGCCAAGGTGATCATTGAACCCTCATCTTTTTTTGAGGATGGCGTTTATATGACAGAAAAGAGTCTCCCCAAAATCCCCCTGCAAAAGTTGGAGGGAGCAGAGATTCTTTATGGAGAACCTCGAATCATAGAAAGCGATGGCCAGGTGCGCATTTGCGCGGATTTGGTCGCTTCTGCGTTTTTTCTTCTGACACGCTATGAAGAATGTGTTCGCCGGGATATCCGGGATGAGCATGGCCGCTTTCCCGGTAAAGAATCGTTGCCATATCGTGCCGGCTTTTTGCATCGCCCCATTGTTGACGAGTACGGTATGCTGCTGCGCCGTTATCTGAGACAATGCGGTGTTGAAATCCCGGAACCGGCTCCCGGCTATCGTCATATCTGGCTGACCCATGATGTTGATACCATTTGGAATTGGTCAAATTATTATCGCGCCCTGCGGGAAGTGGCACGAAGAGTTCTTTTTAATCTGCCGGACAAAACCCTTCCCTTGAAGGCGGTTAGGAATTACAAGCAGTTTGATCCCAGCTATACGTTTCCTTGGCTGACAGAAAAAGATGCGCAAGTGCGTCAATTGTATGGCGCAGAACGATGCACACCCCTATACTTTTTTATGGGATGTACGAAAGAAAGCGATCACGACGACGGCTACATGCGCAAGACAAAACGAACCAAGGAATTGCTGCGCTATCTGCGAGACAACGACTGTGCGGTTGGCTACCATGTGAGCTATCAGGCTTCCATAAAACGGACGGAACCCCCCTGTGAGATCGATCGTATTGAAGCACTATGGGGCAAAAAAATTACGCACAACAGAAACCACTATCTTGCAAGCCGGGAACCGGAAGATTTTCGTGTCCTGCTGAATATTGGCATAACGGATGACTTTACTATGGGTTATGCAGATGTAGCAGGGTTTCGTCTTGGAACTAGCCGCCCGGTAAATTGGATTGATCCGGCAAATCGAAATGTTACAAATTTGCGTTTGCACCCTATGACAGTTATGGAATGTACTCTGGACAGAAAGATTTACATGGGAATCCAAAAAGAGGATGACGCTTATCACTTTGTTTGTGAATTGCTTTCGCGTATTTATGAACATGGTGGAGAAATCGTTTTTTTGTGGCATAATCCCTCGGTCAGTGAAAAGGACCCAGGATATCACAGGAGTCTGTATCAGCGTCTGTTGCGGCACTTGATAGAATGTCACGATAGATGCCCAATTGATGAGACTAATTGATCCGTTTGCCGCCAATAGCCTCCATAGGGTTTGCATTGGGCTCCCCGTTTGCAAAAGCACTGTTGAATTATCCCGTTAGGAGATGTCTATGAGAATCTTAATCATTACCACCTACTATCCCCCGGATACCGCCATTGCCGCTGTGCGGCCTTATATGTTTGCCAAGTATCTGAAACAGTACGGTCATGATGTAACGGTACTTCGGTCCGGAGAATTCTTTAACGACTGCGAAAACTTTTTTGAAAACATCCCCGGTGTCCAGGTGATCTCCTATCTGGGAGAAAACAGTCCGGCTGAGGTTTTTGCCCGGGGCGAATGGGAAAAGCCGTCGACACAGCCTAAAAGCCGCATAGGTTTTCTGCCAGAAAAGGTTCGCAAGCCTATTGCCCGATTCTATCACCGAATCATGCAACCCCGAGAACTTGCCCGGCATATGATGCGGCGCAATCAGTGCCTGGAAAAACAAAAGGCCGCTTTGGATCAACTGAAGTCCCAGGGAAATTCCTTTGACATCGTCTTTTCCACTTTTGGAGAAATTGAAAACATCTTTGCAGGTCAGTATGCAGCAAAAATCTTTGACTGCAAGCTGGTTCAAGACTTCCGGGATTCGGCTGCGCGCAGCCCTTTCCTTCGTAGACGCTGGCTGAAGAAGCTGCAAAAGATCCAAAGGGAGGCCGTTTCCCAGGCAGATGCCGTGACCGCTGTTTCGTCTGGATTGCTATCGGAGCTTACTCTCGGTGTGAAGTCTAACTTTCCTGAGATGGTTCTGCATAACGGATACGAACCTATCGCCAATACCATGCCGGCTTGTAATGACAGCCCTGAAGCCGGCTTGTTTGCCATTTGCTATACCGGACTGTTGTATGCAGGGATGAGTGATTTTTCTCCGCTTCTGCAAGCGCTGAGTACACTGAAAGAGCAGGGAAAAATTGACCTATCCAAGGTGCGTATCCACTATGCAGGACCGGATTTTAACCGTCTTCAAATGGCCGCCGCACAATTTCAGCTGACTGAAATTGTGGTAGACCACGGTTATGTCAGCCGGACAGAAGCAGCCCGTTTGCAAGCTACTGCTGACATCTTTACGGTGCTCTCCTGGAATACAGAAAGTTCTCAGGGCATCCTTACCGGAAAATTCTACGAAGGCATCCGGGCTGGCAAGCCCATCTTGTCCATTATCAGCGGAAATGTACCCCATAGTGAACTTGATCTGTTGAATCAAAAATACCAATACGGCTTCTGTTATGAGATTTGCCGGAATAAAGAACAATTCCATCAGTTATGTGACTACCTGGAAAAAGCCTACCGGGAAAAAATGGAACTTGGATCCGTGGCCTACGTCCCGGACCCTGCGCTACAATCAGACTTCCGCTACGACACACTGGCAAAAAAGCTGGAGTCACTTTGCATAGATCTGATGCAAGAAAAGCAACCACCGCAACAAGCGTAACAACCATATGTAAAAGCTATTCTCTCGGCGAAAGTCTGCCCCTCTCCGTCCAATAAATTTGACACAAGAGGTTATGAAGCATGAAGTACTCCATTATCATACCGGTCTACAATTCCGCACGTTATTTAGATACCTGCGTGCAAAGCGTTATTGACCAGTCATCTGATTCTGAGTTCGAGATTATCCTTGTAGATGACGGTTCTACCGATGGCTCCGGGTCCCTTTGTGATGACCTTGCGAAGAAAAACAAAAGCATCCGTGTCATACATCAACCAAATCAAGGGGTAAGCTCTGCCCGAAATGCAGGTATTGTGGCCGCGCAGGGGCAGTATCTCTTATTTCTGGATGCGGATGACCTTCTTCATAAGGATCTACTGATGCATCTGGATGCAGCCACCGAAGCACAGCCGGATTTGATTCAATTTGGTTTTTGTAAATTTTATAAGGATGGTCGGTGCACAGACCATTCCCCCCCCGCGACCAAGCACGGAGAGACCGGGCAACAGTACTTGCAGCGTTTGTTGGCCCAGGCTCAACACCCCCTTCAGTCTGCTTGGTTCTCTGCCTATAGGTCAGCCTTTTTACGAAAGCAGGAACTTTTCTTCCCAGTAGATATTGGATTCGGCGAAGACTTTATGTTCCGTATGGGATGTCTAACTGTCGCACAGCATATTACTGACTTGAGCCTGACGCTGTATCGCTATCGTATTCACGAGGAAAGCGTTACGCGGACACTGTCTTTTGACAACATTCGGGATCATTTAACCGTATATATACGGCTTTTTCGGAAATATCCGTCGTCGGTACTTGCAGATTATTACTGCGTAGGAATCCTACTTTTGGCGCGTCTTTCTCCCAGTGACGCCAAAGAATTGACGCCCTTACTGGACGAAAACCGGGATCTGCTTAAAATGTGCAAAGGAAAAAAAGCGCGCATCACCCGAATTCTATTGCAGATATTTGGTTGGTACAACGGCGCAAAACTGATACAGCTTCTGAGCCGTCTAAAGAAGAAAATAAAAATGTAGAGGAACTCTTTATACGATGAAGAAATTACTACAGGAATTCCGGGAAATTGTCCGCGGTGGTGCTATGCATATCCTCTCCGGCAGCATTCTGGTGAAGGCCATTACTATGATTTCCAGCATACTCATTGCCCGTTTTGTGGACAAAAATGACTATGCCTACTATACATACGTCAACAACTTTTACCAATATATTAGCTTGCTGGACGGTTTAGGGCTGGGTACTGCCTTGCTGATTTTCTGCAATGTCAATATGACACCGGAAAAGAAAAAAGCCTACTTCAATTTCGCTCTGCGCCTCGGCGCCGGCATCCAGCTGTTAGCCGCCGCCGGACTGTGTATCGCCGTAGCCTTTATCCCCCTGCCTTTCCCTCAGGCAAAAAAATACATCTATCTGCAGGTCTTGCTCCCTGCCATCTCCTTTGTTTCCCATATGCTCATGATGCAAGCCAGGGTGGATCAAAAAAATAAAATCTATTCCTTCACCGGTGTAATCCGGGCAATTGTTGTCCTCGTGGTAGGAACCACCTTGGTGTGGTTCCTGGATGTCTACGGCATCATTGCTTCTCATTACCTAAGCTGTATCGTGGGTATCTGCTTTGTTGCCCTATTCTTCAAAAAATTTCTCTTCTCCACCAACGCTGAGGTTTTGGACCGGGAGGAAAAGAAAAAATACATCAAAACCGGCATTTCTTTGATCATCGCCTCCTTTTTCTCCAGTATGATGCCCACAAATGAGACCTTTCTGGTCAACAACATTATTCAGGACGAGGTGGTGATCGCCAACTTTAAGATTGCCGGTCTATTTCCACAGCAGCTCTTATTGATTACCGGCGCATTGATGACCTACTATTTTCCTGTGATTTCCGCTATCAAGGACCCCGCCAAACAATGGTCCAAGATCAAAAAGATCGGTGCGATCAACTTTGTCATCGTGATCTTCGTCGCTGGGATCGGCGCGTTACTGACGCCTTTTGTCATCCGATTGCTCTATGGCACCAAATATGTGGATGCCATACCTTTGACCTATGCCCACTGGTTGATGCGAACTGTTAATGCAGCCATCCGAATGGTCCCCATGAACTTACTGCCAGCCGTTGGGTTTTTAAAATTTAATTCTTTTACCGCTATGGTCTCCTGTATCACTCAGACCATTCTGGACTACATTCTTATCAGCTTATTTGGCGTTACCGGAGCGGTTTACGGCGCGGTGATCGTATATTTGCTCTCTGCTGCCGTTACATGGTGGTACATCCGTCATGTTCTCAAGAAAAGGATCCGTGAAGAAAAGAAATATCCCCAAACAAACGAGTAACTTCCTTTCCATCACCACACTAGGAGGTCCCTATGAATTTACGCTTTGGGCACACCGCTATTCATTTAACAGATGAACTGGCCTACAAATGGACCGTTACAGATACTGTCTGCGTGCGCGGATACGCCTTTGTAGATGATGTTTTGCTGCAGGCAGAATCTTTGGCGTCCTATTTTACAGAAGTCGACTCTGCCGAAGATGCCATTCATCGGGTAGCCCGGTTAAGTGGCATCTATAATATCATAATCGTTCTGCAAGATGGTGTCTTTGCTTGTGTGGATCAAACCCGAAGCATGCCTTTGTTTTACCGAAAGCAGGGGGTCATGCTGGAGCTATATGACAGTCTCGACGATTCCGTTATACAAGACTTCTCCATCGATGAAGATATGCTGCGTGTATACAAATGCGGTCTCAACACACTTGGTGACAAAACTGTCTTTCAAGCTGTCTATCAGATTCAGGCGCGGCACTGTCTGATTGCCAATGAGGACAGCGTACTGCAAAAAGAATATCTCTCTTTTTCCTATCCGGAAAAGCAGATTCAAGATGTAGATGTTGCAGCAGAAGCTACACATCAGTTCTTTTTAACCACCTTCCGCCGACTGATCCGGGTCTTGAACGGGCGCACTGCCGTGATTCCATTAAGCGGTGGCCACGATTCCAGGCTCATTGCCTTCTATTTAAAGCATTTGGGCTACAGCAACATTGTTGCCTATACCTATGGAATCCCCAACAACCCCGAGGTCCTATGCTCCAAACAGGTGGCAAAAGCCTTGGATATCCCCTGGCACTTTGTCCCCCATAAGCCCGCCAATATGCGTCGCCTTTTCCATGAAGAATATGCAAAGTTTGCGATCATGGCAGGAAACGGTGTGTCTGTCCCTTGTTTGCAGGAATGGTACGCTGTTTACCGATTAAAGAAGCAGGGCATCATTACCGAGGATTCTGTAATCGTACCTGGCTATGGTGCAATACACCTTCTTGCCAAAAACAACAAGTCAGAAGTGACATATGCCGATCTTGTCAAGAACATCCTTACGGAACATTTCGAGTCCATTGAGATCCAAACACCTGAGCAAAAGGAGTTTCTTATCTCCTGCATTGAGAAAGAGTTGTCCAACTATTGCAGTCAGGCGCAAACTTATACCGACACCCAAGCGCAGCAAATTATGGAATGTTTTAACCGAAATACCCGGCAAAGCTTGTTTATCTGCAACGCAGTGCGTGTCTATGATTATTTCTCCTGTCAATGGGCCGTTCCCTTCTTTGAATGGGAAAATTTCTGCCACTGGAGCCAGATCGATAATGAACTTCGCCGGGGCAAAAAGGCCTTGAACGCCATGCAGGAAACCGTTTTCCCTGCGGCATTAAATGCGGTACCCTTTGCCCCCTCCATAGCACGATCCCGCTTGAAGAAGCGCTTAAATGTCCTTCGCTTCGGCCCTCAGGCTGTACACTTTATGTATGGGTACTATAAATTAGGTTTTCGGTTCTTTTATGATCTTAAAAAACGCCGACTGCGTTCTGTAAATGCCTATGCCCGTGACGCTTATATTGCATTGGTAACCAAATTAAGTCGATAACCCTCTATATATTACCTACAACGATATGGGAGTTCTTTTTATGATAAAAAAACTCAAAAAGATTTGCTTAGGTTTGTACCGGTTTACCCTGTCGCAACTTCTAATTTTATTTGGCCGGTATGAACGAAAATACTGCACGGGAAGGTACTTCTCTAAACGGCATTTTGGGATCTTTTCTGTTGGTTGGCATTGGATGGTAAACGATTGGCGCGCTTGCCGGAAATGTGGCGTAAACGCAAATGTTCCCTGGCCGGTAAGTTCTGCGTCCCGTGTTGTCTGTCCGGAAAACATTTCTTTTCATCCGGATGATCTGAACAATTTTCAGACCTTTGGCAATTATTATCAGGCTATCGGCAAGATCTCCATTGGCCGGGGAACCTACATTGCCCCCAATGTAGGACTGATCACCGCCAACCACGACCCTGCGGATTTGGATAAGCATTTGGAACCCAAGCCTATTACTTTGGGTGAGAAGTGTTGGATCGGCATGAACGCCGTGGTCCTGCCCGGTGTGACCTTAGGTCCCGAAACTGTTGTAGGCGCGGGAAGTGTGGTCACCAAGAGCTTCCCGGAGGGTCACTGCGTCATTGCCGGAAACCCGGCAAAAAAATTAAGAGATTTATAAAAACACACAAACAGCATGCCGCAAAATCGCGGCATGCTGTTTTATCGGCTCTTTTCGTAAAAACTGCCCATGGACTTCCCAATTTTTGCGCGCATTTTCGAAAAGAAGCCTGTGTTTTCTCCCATTTTGGGCAAAGCTATGTTGCGAAGAGAAAATGCTTTCTCAGGTTGGGAATCTATGATATTCTTACCGGATCTTTTCATCGCAGAGTTCGTCCTCTGTCCAGCTGTAAGGATTGCCTTCGATAAAATTCCAGATCTCCTGATAATCCCTTTCTCCCCGGAGCACATGATCGTAGAAACCCTTTTGCCAAACAGAAACGCCGATTCTTTTTGAAATGACACCTTTCATCTGATTGATTACCGTTGAGATCGTAGGTGCGGACAGAGGTTGGTGGGTGGACGGTGGGACGGGAAACCCGTCCCTACGGGAAGGACGGAGGTTGGTGGGGGATGTGACCGGGTCGGCGGGGTCATGACCCCGCCCTACGAAGAGGGGAGGTTTGCGGGCGGCCGCCCCTACGGGAAGGACGGAGGTTTTTGTAGGGACATAGTTTTAGGGGCTGTTGCTTTCTTTCGCAACAGCCCCATATTTTTATTCTGCAAATAAGGTTGCTTTTTCAGAATTAGTCCAGAAATAGCGGGTATCGCCATCACCGTTTTTTCCTGCCCAGACACAGACATAGGCCTTATAATAGCGACCAAGGGTTCCGTTATACTCGACATGGCCAACATGAATATAGTCATTATATGCAAGCATATCGGAATAATCGGTATAATCAAAGGTTTTTACCCAGGTCCAGTTTTCATTGTCCTTAGATTCATACATCCGAATTTCCAGAGCGCCGATCTCATCCATATCGTTGGTTCCTTGAACATCAAACCAAACCTGTATTTTTCCCCAACCGGCACGGTAAACATATGCGCTGTAGGCATCAAGGTAAAGACTGGATCTCGGTTCCGCGGCCATTGCGCCAACAGGAAGAAGCAGGACAATTACCAATACCAATGCGGTAACTCTAAATGTTCTGCTGAGTCTCTTATTGTTCATAGAGTGCTAACCTTTCTTAATAGAATCTATCATCCTTTTCAGTTCTTCGATTGCTACATTACCAGAAATACTGCACTCATATGAACCGCTTATCCACTTTGCTTTCATCAGATCAACATCTGAAAAAATATAATAAATAATCCCTGAAGCCTCGTATTCTTCTATCAGACCCTCACTTTGTTCTACGAAAATCGGGCTCTTATCTAAATAATCTCGCACCGCAATTACAAGATTTGTTTCTCCACCTGTATATTTCGCGGTATATGTTTTTTTCAACGGTGTCTGCTTAACATCGATCTCTGTCAGATTCAATCCGTCAGGAATGTATGTTGGTACCAGCCATGACGGCGTATTTCCTTCTTCCAAAGCCTTTTGAAAAGAATCAAATTGCAGGTTATTATTCGCATCGGAATTGCCCCACTGGCCAAAATGGAAGGTTTCCTGGGTCCACTGGATCACGGCTTTCCAAAGGTTGAAGCCGAAGGCTTTGGCTGTTACCGAGCCGACCAGCAAAATCGCCAATACCGCCGCGGCCGCAGTCAAGCTGCGCGCCCAACGGGGACATCCGCGTTTTGTCTTCGCAGAACTCTCTGTTTCAGGCATGTAGTTTTGTTTGAAGGATTCGTAGGCTTCCTGTGCTGTATTTCCGGTGTGACTGCTGTTTCTTTTTCTTTCTGCCAGCACCTCCATTATATAAAGAATCTTATCTGTATCCGATTCCTGCCCCTGGGGCATTTTCGCATCCAACCGCAGAATCTCCTCCAGCGCTTCTGTTGCCATGGAGTCGTACTTTTCAAAGTCAATGTTTCCACGGTTCTGATTTTCGGACATTCCGGTTCCTCCTTTCACCTATATATGTAAGAAAACTGTCACAAGGTGACATCACTTATCTATCCTTCTTCGCAAAGTTTCCTTTGCCCGCTGCACCCGCTTTCTACAGGCGCTGACAGAAATGCCCCGGCTCTTTGCCATTTCTAAATGAGATCTTCCCTCGACCGCCATTTCCACCAGAAGCTTAAATTCCTCTGTATCCGCCACATTCCCATAGAGAATACGCAGATCCGGGTTATCTTCCGAAACGGTGAGATCCCCGCGCTGGGTCTGCATGCATTTTTCTACCAATCTCTTCGCCGTTTCCCGGCTGCTTTGTATATTGCATATGGTGTACTTTAGTGTTTGAACCAGCCATCCCCGGGGATTGACGCTTTCGCATAATTGCGCCGGCTTCTGACAAGCAATGCGGAATGTCTCCTGCACCGCTTCCTCTGCCAGCGCTTCGTTATCCAGGCTGCAGCAAGCATAGATCTTCATTTTCTCAAACATTTCATAGTACAGATTTTCAATCATAAGGCTCTGCTTTTTAGTCATTCCGGCTCAACACCTCCCCTCTTTCTATCCAATATATTACCAATTTTTACGCATAATTTCAATGTTTTTTTGTTTTTTGCGGGAAATGTGTCACTTTTCCGATCCGGCGGACATAATATTCCATGAGCGAGAAAAGGAGGCAAACCCTTTTGGACAAATCCGCATTAGGCAAAAAGCTCCGTGACGCCCGGCAAAAGAAAGGTTACACACAGCTTGCCCTGGCTGAAAGGGCTGATATCGGTAATGTTTATCTGGGCGAAATTGAACGGGGAACAAAAATGCCCAGTCTGAATATCTTCATTAAGCTGATCGAAGCGCTGGAGGTTTCCGCAGATTGCATCCTGCGGGACGAATTGACCTCCGGCAAAGCATACATATATGACGAGATCGCGCAGAAAATGCAGGATCTTACGCCACAACAAAGAAAAACCGCCGCCGATATTTTGGACGCATATTTGCGCAGTCTCGACTAAAAAACAGAGCAGACACAACAAAGTGTCTGCTTTATTGCTATTTTGCACGTTCTCGACAAATTATGACATACTTCGCAAGATCTGTCTGGTAATATAAGCCTACAGCATAGATTGTATGCTATTTGCTTATAGAAAGGAAAGACGAATATGTTAGCAATGAAAACGATTTGGGAAAATCTTACGGGACAGCCTATGGTGGAGCGCTTTATTCAGTGGATGGCCCAGGAAAGTGAGGATTTCGCCGCAGATCATCAGCGCTACACGGATGCGATGGATGCGCTGCAAAAAGAATTGGGTGATCTTGTCAAGGAGGAAGCGGATGCGATCGAGCAGCAGTGTGCCTCGAACCTGCTGTTTTCCGGCTTTCTCGGTCTGAAGGCGAATCTGGATCACTATATTGACCCTGTGGCAAGAAACTTCCTGGATGTGGATTTTGAGGTATACCTCCGGGAACAAACCGCCCACACGCTTCCGGAATATGAACGGGCGCAGAAGGTGCGCAGCCGCTTCTTTTCCGCGCTGTCCGCTGCCCAGAAAGAAATCTATGAGGATGTCATTGCCTATACCAGCCATCTGGAAACTGTTGCGCCAAAGTTGGCGCACTATTATGGGTACATGCTGGGCAATCAGCTTCTGCCCCGGGTCGTTCCCGGCTATCATA
This sequence comes from Oscillospiraceae bacterium, assembly GCA_017416325.1. Classification (GTDB taxonomy): domain Bacteria; phylum Bacillota; class Clostridia; order Oscillospirales; family Oscillospiraceae; genus Faecousia. The sequence continues at coordinate 84,631 of JAFQCV010000009.1, read as the reverse complement.
CAGATCCGGTCCTGACTATGCGCTACGCCGATAGGCTCAATGGCTATTTTGGAAAAAACTTCCTCAACGCCATGTAATGCGGCGTTTTGCGGTAATGCCTTTTACGGGCGCTGCGCGGTGGTTATCCCTACGACCGCGTGAACGGTTTTCCAATTTTTTCACGCATTACCGAAAAGAAACATGTGTTTTTCTCCCGTTTTCGGCAAAGCTATGTTTGCGGAAAGAAAACGCTTTCTTCGGAAAGTGTTGGACTTCCGATGAAAGCAGAAAAGGAGAGAGATTATTATGAAGAACAACAACCAGATCAATGTTCCCCAGGCTCGGGAAGCTATGGACAAGTTCAAGATGCAGGCAGCTTCTGATGAAGATGTACCAGCTACATCTTAAATCTAAACCCTATATGTAAGCCTTAAAAATACTTATATACCTGCGTTTCTTCCCAATTGCTTACATGGGCGTGTAGATTGTTCTAAACTACCATTCTGTATTTCTTCAAGAGTGCTACAAATGAATAGTGAAGTAATGGGGCGTATTTGCTGTCTGCGAATACGCCCTATTACTTTTTCATAAGCAGCGCAACGGAGAAAAGACTATGGGAATAATACGAAAGGAGAAGCATCTTGAACGCACAAATCACAGCAATAACCAACCAAAAAGGCGGCGTGGGCAAAACAACCTCCACCGTCAACTTGGGAGTTGGTCTTGCAAGAGAAGGTAAGAAGGTACTGCTTGTGGATGGAGATCCACAGGGCAGTCTGACGATTAGCATGGGTATTCAGGACCCGGATTCGCTGACGGAAACCCTTTCAACCCTTATGCTTGCAGAAATGGAGGACAAGCCAATTCCCCCGGACTTCGGAATACTCCACCATCAAGAGGGTGTTGACCTTCTCCCCGGCAATATTGAGTTGTCCGGTGTAGAACTTAGCTTGGTAAACACCATGAGCCGAGAACTGGTCCTCCGGAATGTTCTCAACCGGCTCCGCAGTAATTACGATTACATTCTCATTGACTGTATGCCTTCTCTTGGCCTTATGAATATCAATGCTCTGGCTGCAGCAGACAGTGTAATCATCCCCCTGCAACCTCAGTTCCTTTCCACAAAAGGTCTGAACCTACTGCTGCGATCTATCGCAAGAGTTCGTAAGCAAATCAATCCCAGACTCCGCATCGACGGAATTCTGTTCACTATGGTGGACAGTCGTGCAAACAATGCCCGTGATATTATTTCCTCTCTGCGTTCAACAGTTGGGGATAACATCCGGGTATTCAAGACAGAGATTCCCCGGTCTGTCCGTGCAGCGGAAGCTGCTGAAAATGGCAAGAGCATTTTCAAGCATGACAGACGGGGCAAAGTCGCGGAAGCCTACACAGCACTATCCAAGGAGGTGAACGGAATTGGCAGAGAAGCATATAGATCTAGGACTGACGGCGCTAGATGAACTCTTTATGACCGAGGAAGGGCGACAGGAAAACCGCCTGCCCCGCATACGACAAATCCCTCTGGACATGATCGACGATATGCCCGACCACCCTTTCAAAGTAAGAAGGGATGATGATATGGAATTATTGATCGAGAGTGTCCGGGATCACGGCGTTATCACCCCTATCATTGTCCGCCAAAAGGAAGATGGACGGTATGAAACTGCCGCAGGGCATCGTCGCCGTATGGCATCCAAAATCAATGGACTGACCACTATCCCGGCAGAGGTTAGAGAAATGACCAGGGACGAAGCAATCATTATCATGTGCGAGTCCAACCTGCAGCGAACAAAAATCCTGCCAAGCGAAAAGGCGTTTTCCTATCGAATGCGGTTGGAAGCAATGAAACGGCAAGCAGGTAGACCTGCAAAAGATTATTTTGGACCAGTGGGCCAAAATTCCCGTGACGAACTTGCAGAAACAACCAGTGACAGCACAAGACAAATTCACCGATTTATTCGGTTGACTTATCTAATACCGGAATTGCTTACAATGGTGGACGAAGAAACCATTGCGTTCCGTCCTGCTGTTGAACTCTCTTATCTTACTGAACAGGAACAGAGGGATTTACTGGAAACCATCGGGTATGAAGATGCCACACCTTCTTTGGCGCAGGCGATCAAAATGAAGGAAATGTCCAAGGCTGGCACTCTTAGCATGGATTCCATCCTTAGCATCATGTGCCAGAAGAAACCCAATCAAAAAGAAAAGATCAGCTTCCATACCGAGAAGCTGAAACCGTATCTCCCCAAGAACATCACACCCAAGCAAACCGAAGAGTATATTTTGAAAGCGCTTGAATACTACCAGCGGTATAGGGAACGCATGAAGGAGCGAGGTGACAGATAATTGACCAGCGCCATGATCACCATGGGGGTAGTCTACCCTTTTGGCAATGGCAACGGTCATTGCTGCCGTTCTCCCCCTCTCACACTCTCCCCCTCAGATAACCTACTGGACTTACTGAAAAGAGAGTATTGGTTAGGATTTGCAGATTTGGCTAATTAAGCCAGATGCAGTACAATCGGCAATAAGGAGGTGCTAGATATGAAAAAATCCATTACTCTTCTATTATTGCTCTCTTTTGTCTTGACTGGATGCCAAAATGTTGTTGGAGAAGCGCCAACAATCAACACCCAACAGCAAAGTGAGTCAGTAGAAAACTCATCCATCGCCACAGATGATCCAACTGAAAATGAAACGACACTGTCATCTATGCAGGAAACCAAACCGCAAGAAGCTGGAAGTCAATCCCCAACCCAGGCAGGAACGGCTACTGAGCCAACCGAGCCAGCAACAGAACAGCCAAGCAAACCTGCTCATAGAGAAGAATCAGAACCGGAAACAGGACCAACAGAGCAAACACCTATAGTTTCTCCGGAAACGCAGCCATCTACGGAAGGAGAAACTGAGCAAACAACGGAGCCTACGGGAGGAGAAACCGAGCCAACTGAATTGCAGCAAGAACCGATCAATATTGCTGCGATAGAAAGCGGTGCGGAGGCGTATGCAGCTTCCCTTGGCTTTGTGGTGGACAACTCGATAGGTAAAGGAACTGCTGGTTACTACCCGCCGGACTATCGTCCATATACTTCCATGCAGGATAGTCTTGATGCTGCCATCGGTTTGGTATCTGCAACCAAGAATCAGCTTAATAGTCGCTTCTCTACAGAACACAGTGATGTTCTAGTTGAAGGCGCATACGGCCTTGCTAGAGTAAACTGTCAAGTAGTATTTAGTCATTCTGATGAGCTTGGAGATTGGTACTACATCTATGTTTTCTATGGATGAGAGCAAGAACACAAACACAACATAATAACACAGCATTATGCCCCGTCTATTTTAGGCGGGGCATTTTTTGTTGAAAGGAGGAAATTATGGAAAAGATTAAGCGCATCTTTTCTTTAATTCTAGTCCTAGCACTTATGGTTTCAATGTTCCCTGCGGTCTATGCTGCGGAGATAACAGAAGAAAATCCTTTGTTAGATGAAGCTGCAGAAGAAATTGAGACCGAGGAAGGACTGGAAAACAGTGCTGAGTCGCCGCTTCCGACTACACTGGCAAACATAGAGGCTACTGAGCCGACAAATTCGACTGGAAGCACAGCACCCTCTGAAGAACTCAATGAAGGGCCTTTGCTGAATCAGGCACTAATTGATTCCGGCTTTGTAACGGATCAACTGCAGAGGAAACAAGTTGGAATTGAAGATCCCGGCGATTATGGGATTTCTACATTCCGCCTTCAAAAAACGGCTACCCTTCGCAATTGCGACCAAATGGACTTCATCTGTAAAGATGGAATGCGACAAGGCTTCCATTATGCTGACGAAGACGGCAAAGCGCCCTGGGATTACATGAACATGATATACTGTCTTGAAAATGACAAGTCATTCAGTGTTGGTAGTGGTCATGCCGGTGTCGGGGAGCTTCCCATTGATGGTAGCGGCACAACCCAGGGTGAAAAAGTATGGTATAAGCTAAGTGCTGACCAGCGGGTTGCTATCGGCTTGATTCTGCTCTACGGCGCACCTACAAAACTTTGGGATGAAAGTTGGGGATTCAATGAAGCTGGTAACCGCAACTCTCATAACCCCAATATTGGTTATCGCTATGCTACACAGGCGCTGATTTGGGAGATTACCTGTAATATGCGCGAGGCAACACCTCCGTACAAGAGAACAAGCACCTACTGGTATGACAATGCACTTGGACAGTGCATGAGCGAAGATGGGAAAACGGACCATTTTTTGGTTGCCTACAATTCCATTATCTCCGATATGCAGATGCATAATGTTATCCCTAGCTTTGCCGGAGATTTTGCTGCTTCTGCACCGGAAATTCAGCTTACCGGCAATAGTGTAACTGTTACAGATACCAATAAAGTCCTGTCTAAATTCGTTTTTACCAACGGAAATGGCGTGTCTTATAGCAAGAACGGCAACAATCTAACGATCTCCGTTTCTGGCGCAGTCCCCACAGCAGTACAGACCGCAACTGCAACACTACCCGATCCGGAAGCATCGCTTTATGAGGTTTGGTATAACCAGTATGATTCCAGCAAGCAAACTTGTATCCAGGTTTCCGTACCGGCAAGTGACCCCGTACCTGCATATTTCAAACTCAAGGCATCGACGGGATCTCTCAGCTTAAAAAAGACAACTGAAGATAATCAAAATCTTGCCGGTTGGATCTTTAACATTTACGGTGATGCTGCTTGCACACAACTGCTTTCCGGACCGCATACTACGGATTCCGGTGGTAACATCTCAGCTACAGGATTGGCTGCAGGTGATGTTTGGGTCAAGGAAATGGGCCATAACGATCCCGCAATTAATGCTAAATACTATTGTGACAGCACAAATCCGCAAAAAGCAACCATTGTATCCGGGCAGACTGCTTCTGTCAGCTTTAATAATAAGCTGAATATGGGTACTGCCAAAATTATCAAAACGGCAACTAACGGAGGTTCTGTCGCAGGTTGGCATTTCACCGTCAAAGATGCCAATGGCAATACAGTAGGAAGCTATGAAACAGATTCCACAGGCGTTATCTCCCTTTCGCTGTTGCCTGGAGTCTATTCCGTTACCGAAACAGATGGGGTCTATAAGTATTGGGTCAATGATCCTAACCCTACAAAAACGGTCACAGTAAAGGCAAACGAGACTGCCACAGTTACCTTTACTAACCAGTGGAGGGGTCAGGCGCAGATCATAAAAAACGCAACAAATGGCGGTTCAGTTGCAGGATGGCATTTTACCATCAAGGATTCCAGCGGCAATGTCGTTGGTAATTATGTGTCAGATACTACGGGAATTATCACTGTGGATCTCGAACCGGGCAGCTATACCATTGTTGAAACGGATGGAAGCTACCCTTACTGGCACAATGACCCTAATCCTACCAAGACCGTCACCGTTAAAGCCGGTGAAACAGCAAAGGTTACATTCCAGAACCAGTGGATCGGTAAGACCAAAATTGTTAAAGCTTTGGCTAACCCAGAAGCCGGTACTGTTGAAGGCTGGACCTTTACGATCAGCAGAGTTGTTGATGCCGCAGGCGATATGCAGGCAGAGTACATCACAACTGTAACAACCGGGCCAGACGGAACCATTCTTTACGACCTTGAACCGGGCCAGTACCTTATCACGGAGGAATTGGAAGAAAACTCCCTGTGGCAATGTGTAACTGGCAAATCTCAGATCATTACTGTTGTCGCTGGTGAAACCACAGAAGTTATCTTTACCAACGCCCTGCGTCCTGGTGAAATTTCTGTGGAGAAAGTGGACATCTATGGAACACCCTTGGCAGGTGCAAAGTTTGAGTTGCAGTGGAGCGAGGATGGCACCACATGGAACCCTGTTTTCTACAGTGATTCTGCAGTGGTTGTTAAGGGTGGATGTTCCAACCCCACTGTGGTGGATGGAACTCTCATAACCGCAGAGACAGGTGTAATCACCTGGGGAAATCTGTACCCCAATCTGCAGTATCGTGTTTTGGAACTGGAAGCACCGGAGGGATTCATGCTGCTGAAAGATCCTGCCTATGAGGGCGAACTTCCTGTTGAGGATTTGACAATCGGCCTGCGTGTTGTAAACAGCCGCATTTTCACCTTGCCCGAAACCGGCTCCAAGTCTCTTGCGCTCATGCCCATCGGCCTGCTTCTGTGCGCCGCTGTCTGCATGGGGGCTTTGTTCGTTCTGAGGAAAAAGGAGGTCTAATCCAAGTGAATAGAGCTTCCAACCACGCCAGGGATCAGCCCTGGTTTTTTCGTTTCCAATACCAATCCAACACAATATTTCTATTCAATTTACTTACTGAAAGGAAGATGCTTTTATGAAAAAGTTTAAGAAACTGCTTACCCTGTGTCTGGCACTGATGATGGTGCTGACCTGTGTCCCCGCCGCCTTTGCCGCAGAAGCGGATGATTGCATGATCGACGAAGATGCCAAGGCCTCCTTGACCATCTGGAAGTTTGACTGGACCAACGCCTACAAGGATGGCATTTGGAATGAAGACTCCTTTATCTCCACCGGCTGGCGTGAAAGTTATGTAGAAGAAGTCCTGGGCGAAACCGTCCGTGAGGGCGACGCCAACGGCAACCCCGATCACCCCCTGGGTAATGGCCAGAACTCCAACGGCTATGCACTGAAGGGTGTCGAGTTCACCATTCTGCGTGTCGCTGACATTGTTACATTCTCCGAGAGTGCCAACGATCAGCACCCCGACTACAATCTGACCCAGGTTCTGTATGGCTTTGATAAGGAAAAGGCTGCTGACCTGCTGGCTGCAATCGGTCTGCCCAACGGCGAAGGCCGCTATGTCAATGCCGATGGCATGGTAGAGCGCGATAACGAACTGGTCCCCATGTCCGAAGTTGATGGTCAGTCTGTTGACTCTGAATACTGGTACTATCAGTCCGATGTACTGAACAAGGCACTGGCAGATGCACTGGATGCTAACGCCACTACCGTTAAGGACGCACTGGAAGCCTATGTTGCTGCCAGCGATGAAGCAATCGTGATGGATAAGACTAACGAAAATGGTAAGACCATCAAGCGGGACTTGTCTTTGGGCTTATGGCTGTGCATCGAATCCAAGGTTCCTGAAATGGTTACTTCCACCACCAACCCCTTCTTCGTATCCCTGCCCATGACTACCGTTTCCGGTGATGCTAACTCCGCATCCCCCGAAGGTGGTCACTTCTGGAACTACGATGTTGTCGTCTACCCCAAGAACAACACCGGCATCCCCAGCCTGGAAAAGACTGTCCGTGAATCTGTAAAGGACACCGGCACCAACGGCGGCACCGATGACATCTACGATGGCTATGACCATGTAGGCACCGGTTCTGCAGGCGATGTGATGGAATATCAGATTGTCAGCACTCTGCCCACCATTACTTCCAATGCAACTTCCATTAAGACTTGGAACTTCTACGACTCCATCAGCGAAGGTTTGACCTACAACAAGGCGCTGAAGGATGTAAAGATTGAGATCTTCACCGACGAGGATTGCACCGATAAGGTTGCTACCTGGGTGCAGGATGATGGCCGCTTTACTGTGACCTATTCCTCCGATGATCGTCACATGACCATCGACATTACCGAAGCCGGTCTGGAAGAGATCAACGGCAGCGCCGAGAATGTTAACGGCAAGCTGTTCGCCAGCTACTCCAACTACACCATGCGTGTGACCTACACCGCAACCATCAACTCCAATGCAAGCTTCATCTATGGTGAGGACGGTAACTGCAACGAGGTTGTGCTAACCTGGAAGCGTACTTCCTCCGAATACTATGACACCCTCATTGACGATTGCCATGTGTTCAGCTTCGGCATTGACCTGACCAAGCTGTTCTCCGATCTGGATTCCGAGTCTGCAACTGAAATGGACATGTTCAAGCATGTCAAGTTCAAGCTGTGGAATGAAACTGACGGTTACTGGCTGACCGCTACCCGTGACGAGGAAACCGGCATCTACTATGTTACCGGTCATGTCACCGAGGAAGCCGACGCAACCATCTTCTACCCCGTGACTGTGGGCGGCGAGTTCGGTAAGGTAGTCATCAAGGGCATGGAGAACGACTGCTGGAACATTTACGAAGTGGAAACTGCCAACGGTTATACTCTGCTGAAGGATGAGATCTATGTTGACATCTTCGTAGAGGAAAACTATGACCGCATCTGCGACATCTACACCAAGGATGTGCTGGGTGTGCTGCAGAATGACCCTCACTACTGCTTCGGCAATGCACAGCCTATGTCCATGACCGATGCAGATGGCGGCTTTGACCTGCATCTGACCGGAATCCCCCAGGAGTACATGGAGCATTACTTCCTCACCGCATACGCAACCGTTGATAACAACGATGTGAATATGGAGGATGATGGCGAGTCCGAAAATGCCCTGGCACCTCTGACCATCGTGAACACCAAGGGTTTTGACCTGCCCCAGACCGGTGACAACGGCACTAGAATCTTCACTGTTGTTGGCGTGATCGCCATGGCAGGCGCAATGTTTGTGCTGTTCCTCGTTACCCGCAAGGGCAAGAAGAACGAAAAGAAGTAATTTGTCCCACCCCGGAGGGAGAACACCTTCCTCCGGGGTTTCCCGGAAGGAGGAATTGCTATCAAACACAAGGTTTTGACTATATGTATTGCCATTGGTGCGTTTCTGCTGGCACTTGGCATGACCCTTTATCCGATCATCAGCACCATTTACAATGAAAAGCACCAATCCCAAATCCACACGCAATACCAAGAGCAGGTGGAGCAGGTGGATGACAGTGCAATTCGCAAGGCAAAGGAACTTGCCATTGCCTACAATGAAGCAATCCAGCCGGGAGCGCAGATGAGTGATGCATTCAGCAACGATGCGCTGTTATGGGCCTCTGAGGACTACAAGAATCAGCTGAATATTGCCGGGACCGGCATCATGGGATATGTGAACATTCCCTCCATCAATGTCCATCTGCCCATCTATCATGGCACCGAAACAAAGACTCTGGAAAAAGGTATCGGTCACTTGCTTGGCAGTTCTCTGCCGGTAGGTGGTGATACGACCCACAGCATCTTGACCGCACACAGCGGCATGGCAAGTCAAAAGATGTTCTCCGACCTTCCGCAGCTGAAGATCGGGGATGTTTTTTATCTGGAGGTATTGGATGAAACCCTTGCTTACCAAGTAGACCAAATTAAGACTGTATTGCCTTATGATGTCACCTACCTTGGCATTGAGGAAGGGCGTGATCTGTGTACTTTGGTGACTTGTACCCCCTTCGGCGTGAATACCCACCGGCTGCTTGTACGAGGAACCCGTATTCCTTATGAAGAAGCGGAGGAAATCGTAGAAGAAACCATCCCAGAGGAAAAGCCTGCATCCACATGGGAGCAGGAATATATGGAAGGTCTATACATCGGTTTGGCGGCGGTTGCTGCCATGGGACTTGCCGCATTGGGATACTGGATTTACCGGAGGTGTCGCCATGCGAGTTCTTAAAGGTATAGTCGCATTTATCATGATTCTGATGTTCTCCTGTGGATTTTCCATCTTTGCTTATCCCTATATTCATAACTATGTTGTGGAAAAGGATATGCAGGAGCAGGTACAGGACTTTTGGGACCAGCTTGGCACAGATCCCACAGAGCAGGATACTCTTCCCACAGAAGCCCCCACTGCACCTACAGAACCCACATTGCCACCCAGAGAGCATGAAGCACTTAGGGAAGATATGTTGGAGTATAACCGTAAAATTTGGGAGGAAAAGCAGGCAGGACTATGCGATCCATGGTCCTATCAGCAGCCTTCCTTTACTTTGGGCGAGTACGGACTGGAAGATGAAGTGTTCGGTGTGATTTCCATTCCAGCCTTGGATTTGGAAATGCCGTTGTATTTGGGCGCAACCTCTGCACACATGGCAAAGGGTGCTGCCCACCTGTCCCAGACCAGCCTGCCCATTGGCGGCATGAACACCAACTGCGTAATTGCCGGTCACAGAGGGTACAACGGTGCCGCTTACTTCCGCTATGTAACGGATCTGAAACCCGGTGATGAAGTCATTATCACAAATCTGTGGGAAACCATGACCTATGTTGTGACGGATACTCAAATCATCAAGCCTAACGAAGTGGATCAAATTTTGATCCAGGAAGGCCGGGACATGATTACCTTGCTTACCTGCCATCCCTATGCTTCCGGTGGCAAACAGCGATTCCTCGTTTTCTGTGACCGAGTAACCGAAGAAGGAGGAACTTATGAGTACAACTGAAAAACGCATGTTGGGTGACTATGAGATTATCCATTCTCTTTACATCGGAGATCGAGAAATCGTAGTAGGCGATAACCCTAATGCGGCAAAAGATGAACGGTATATCTGCATGAATTTGCAACACTTGGATGTGTTTCTGAAGCCGGAGGATGCAGTTGTCAGCGATGACTTCACGGAAATCATCCAGGAGTACGGCAATCGGCTGGCAGCGCAGGCGGAGAAAACCCGTCCTTTAGTTATGAAGCCGAAGATCCAAGGCATTGATACCCGTGTTTTGACGGAAAAAGATTGCCACCGAATTAACAGCAGTGACAATATCCACGGCAAGATCATTGTTATCAAGCCGACTACTTTGCGGCGTGAGTATCAGATGTGTACCAACCAAATCATGCTGTGTACCGGTGGCTTCGGCGCATCCCCAAATAGCAGAGGGAATGCCTGCTACTGTGTCGATCTGTACACTGGAGAGAAGTGCCGACAGGAACGCCCGGATGTAATGGGCACCTTGGAGCGCAGTCAGCTTCCCAAGTGGGCAGAACTCACCTTAATCCAGCATGAACAAAAAATGCGTAAGGAAAGGGGCGAATCACGGTAATGGAAATGACTGTTAGACCCTTAACATCGCAGGAAATCAGCTATTGCTACGCCCAAAGTCAGCAGCTCACTATGCAGACCGGCAGCATTGGCTATCTCCGTGCCGACTTTGACAGCAACGGAAAGAATTTCTACTCCACATGGTTCGACCACCGAAAGGAACTGAAAAGCGATGCTTTCAAGTCCGAGTTTGATGATGTTATCAATGCTCTGCGGGACAATCCCGATTACGGCGGCTTACTGAAAAGTCGCAGCGATATGTCTGCGTATTGCCGCAGCAATGCTTTGGCGTTTGAAGGTAGCTACACGACGGAGTATGGCGTCCGTGTGGATACAGACCACTACTCTTATCTTCTGCGGATGAACCCCACTAAGGGCGACTACAACCTGTATTGTTGCTGCTTTGTCAAGCAATGGCTTGACCGGCATTTAACAAATGCGCAGCGAGGTATTCGCTTCATTACACCAGATTATAAGGAGAAATTCCGGATTGCCGATGGTGAAAAGATCCGTATTATTCGCTCCGACGGTGAAAAGAATGACCGGATATGTCGCTATGTTGATGATTACCACTTCGAGTTAGGCAACAGTATGGGACTATTCCACATCTGCGAGTTTGCGGAGAAGATGGAAGAATCCAAGGCACAGGCCGTCATTCCCCTCCGGGCATCACTTCCGGACAAGTGCTTCAGCTATCTGCAAGGAACCGGCGAAATAATCGTCATTACAAAGGGCGAAAAGGGATACACCCCCACCGCCAGATATGGCGATGGTGTTACGCCCCGTGAAGCTGTGAACGCAGCCAATGAAGCGATGGGTGTAACCAGGGCACAGGAAGAAGCCATGGTTGCCGGTTCGATGTTTGGTTGGGATAAACCCGGTGCAGACCCCAAGAACTACAATGAGAACGGAGAGCCTATCCGACCTCAGAAACGGGATCGAGGTGATGCGCGATGAAATACTCCGTTGATGTAAAAGAAATCAACTATGGCACCATTGTAGTGGATGCCAAGTCCCCGGAAGAAGCAATCGAAAAGGCAGAAGCCGGTTACACCATGGGCAACACTGTTTGGCAATCCGGAGAATACGAACTCTCTGACGCAAAGCGAGTTCCGGATCGGAGCCGTGATGCCCGATGATTGACCCAAAATTCGTTGTTTCCTGCAGCGGTGGCAAGGACAGTGTTGCAACACTCATTGTCGCCGCAGAGAACAACGAACCTCTGGACGAAGCAATTTTCAGCGAAGTGATGTTTGACAAGACCACCAGCGGAGAGGTCCCGGAACACCGGGACTTCGTTTATGATGTTCTCAAACCCTTCTGCGAAAACGAAATTGGTATTAAGTTCAATATCCTACATGCCGAAAAGACCTACGACGATGTGTTCCACCACATCATTGTCCGTGGTCCGCATAAGGGCATGGTGCGTGGGTTCGCTTGGCCCGGAATGTGTGCAGTCAATCGGGACTGTAAAATCCCACCCATAGAGAAATACAAGAAAAGCCTGTCGCCCAATGCCACCACCTATGTGGGTATTGCGTTGGACGAGCCGGTTCGCTTGGCAAGGTTGGAGGGCACGGGAAAGGTCAGCTTGTTGGAGAAATACAAACTGACTGAGAAAGATGCAACCGAACTCTGCGCCCAATACGGATTGCTTTCTCCAATCTACGAACACTGCCGCAGAAATGGCTGTTGGTTCTGTCCCAATGCCAGTGATGCCGAACTGCTGCACATGATAACCAACCATCCAGAGTTATTTGACCGGCTCATCCAATGGGAACAGGAAGATAACATCTTCCACCGGCGACTAACCCGCAGAGAAACCCCATCCGAGATCAAGACCCGTTTACTGGCGGCTAATCGGATGGGGATTTCTATTTCATAAAGGAGGGCAATATGGACACAAGAGAAGTGAATATCATTCTCCGCAAAAAGGCACGGGCAGAACTCACAATACTGCGCAAGCAGTTACTCGCAAAAAGTCCGCAGGAAGTTTTGGACCGTGCCTATGAGTATGCTACCAAATCCGATATGGTAATGCTCATAAACGAAACCGAGTTTTCTGCGAAACAAGCCAGAGCATTGCTGCGCAGGCCCAGACTGCTGGACAGCTTGTTTAAGGAATACGGCAATCATTCCAGTAATTCCATGGATGTGCTGGTGTCCTTTATGATGGACAAAGCGGAGGAATATACTGCTGATCGCAGTATCCGCACCGGTGCAGAGAGGTGACAATATGCGTTTTGGAGTAAATGCGAAAGAGCATCGGTTTGAAACCGTCACTCTGTTTGGTCATCCCATGTTGTTTACCACATCCCATATTGACCACAGCACCATTCCCAGAGGGGTCCACCTGTATGCCGTGCGGCATCACAGCGAGAACCAGGGACAACCCATTCAAGTCTGTGCCTGGGCAGTGGCAAACCGCTACGGATCGTTACTGTCAACTACCCCTATCCCATTACAGCGCCACCCCAAATATGATAACAGTTTTAAGGATATAGACCCGGAGAAGGACTGGGTGGATAACGGATATTCCGTAAAACTCCGTGAATATCTGGAACACTATCCTATTCAAAAACCCCGGAAACGGGACCACGAAAGATAAGGAGGAATCGCCTATGGATAAACGAACCGCAATCTGCGAATATCTCAAAAAACACCACACCGGAAAGAGTAAAGCCGTCTACAGTCGTGAGCTGCAGCGGCTTTTTTGCATTGATGGGCGAAATCTACGCCGTAAGATCAGCAGTTTACGGAAAGATGGCTTTCCCATCTGCAGTGACGAAACCGGCTATTACTATGCAGATAATCAGAAGGAGATCAATGCGACGGTCTGCCGCATGAATGAACTGGTCACTACCATTTCCAACGCCCGGACCGGTCTGCTGTTCGCCTCTGTGCTTCCGGAACGTGGTGTGACCGTAGAAGTCAAAATCAAGCTGGACTGAAGGTGCTGTTATGGAAGATAAGAGAATTGCGAGGGTATTTCCACGCAGAACAAAAGCAACACCTGACGATGTGCTGGCTTTTACATCTGTTCTACCCAAGGACGGACTGGCAGATATTGATGAGGTTCATGTATCCGTGGCGTTCACCTACGATCTGCCGAAAGCAGAAATGCTTGCAGATGCGTGGCGCAGTTTGGGTGTGCCGGTTCTTGTGGGAGGACCCGCCTTTAACCATCCGGGTGGCGACTTTGTGCCCGGTATGTATCTGAAAAAGGGGTATGTCATTACCTCCAGAGGTTGTCACAATCGCTGTTGGTTCTGTTCTGTCCCCATGAGAGAGGGCGGCGTTCTCCGGGAACTGCCCATCACCGAGGGGCATATCGTATTGGACGATAATCTGCTGGCCTGTTCCGAACAGCACATCCGGGATGTGTTTGATATGCTGAAACAGCAGGAAGAAAAGCCTGTGTTTACCGGAGGCTTGGAAGCAAAGCTGCTTCTGCCATGGCATGTAGATCTGCTGCGGGAAACCAAAACCAAGCGGATGTACTTCGCCTACGACACCCCCGATGATTATGAGCCGCTTGTAGCCGCAGGTAAGCTGTTGCGTGAGGGCGGCATCACAAAAGCATCCCACCGTGCAGCCTGCTATGTCCTCATTGGTTATCCCGGAGATACGATAGAAAAAGCTGAAAAGCGATTGCTGGATACATGGGCGGCAGGTTTTGTACCCTTTGCCATGCTGTATCGGGATAAGGATGGACAGACCAATCCCGACTGGCGAAAGTTCCAACGAGTATGGGTTCGCCCGGAGATTATCTGTTCCAGACTGAAAAACGGTGACATCCAAGCAACAGAAACCTAAAAACAATATGTTAGGAGGTGCGAAATGCCCAGTAAATTGCAAATCATAAAAGAAATGGCGGCGCGGGAGGCGCTGAGCATAACCTCCAATACCGAAAGGTTTATGGCCTTCCTTCACACCGCCGCAAACAACTACAAGTACGACTTCAAGGAACAGCTGCTGATTCACGCACAGAAACCGGATGCAACCGCCTGTGCGGAGATCGACACATGGAACAAGCTGGGTAGATGGGTAAATGCTGGCACAAGAGGTATTGCCCTTTTGGTGGACCGGGATGTGCCCTACAAACTGCGCTATGTGTTCGATCTGTCCGATACCAACAGCAGAGCAGGCAGAGAGGTCAACCTTTGGCAGCTGCAGGATCGTTATCTGGATGATGTGAAAGAGGCCCTGAGTAACAGCTTCGGTGAAGCGACAGATACCAGCGACTTTCGGAGTTTCCTCATGCAGATTGCAGAGTATGCAGTCAATGACAATCTGGACGACTATGTTGCCACCTTAACTGCGGTAAAGGGCAACAGCCTTTTGGAAGAACTGGACGAACTGAACACAAAGCAGTGGCTTCGTCAAACTCTGATAAGCAGTGTTGGCTATATGCTGATGACCCGCTGCGGACTGGATGCAAATGAACTCTATACCTTTGAGGACTTTGCCCATGTGCTGGACTTTAACACCCACGAAACCATCGGTGTCCTTGGCGTTGCAGCCAGCGATATTTCCGAAATGGTTCTTCGGGAAATTGAAGTGACAGTCCGTGCTATTCAGCGGGAAGAAAAATCCAATGCTCGCACATTTGCCAACCGTGAAGAAAATCGCTATCATGAGGACAGAAAAACAAAAACCGAAAGGAGAACAGACCATGAAACTGACTTATACAACGCAGGGCGACTATCTGCTCCCGAACCTGGAAGTACCGGAGGCACCGAAAGTGGGCAAGTATGGAATGCTGCGGCGCAGCTTCCTGCTGAACCACAGGAAAGCACTGTACACCGGGATGATGTTGGCGGACAAGCTGAACGCACATCTGGAGGAAGTGGACCGGCAGGCCAACGAGATGCTGGAGAACCTGCTGCAGAAGTTGTCCAAGGAACAGGGCGTGACGGAGGAGCTGAAAGCGAAGGATCAGATGTTGTGGGTCCAGCTGATGAACAACCTCCGGCAAGCAGCCGAGGAGACAGTTCTGGCGGAAGTGGTTTACAGCTAAGTGGACGGAATGGAAACTTCGTCCATGATGTTGAGTATTTCCATCAAGACCCAGAAAAAAATGAATTACTCCGCACCTGTGAAAAGCTAAGAAATCACCGAGTAGAAATTGCCGCATTCTTCGCGTCCAATCCGGACACAGAGGAACGCGGCAATTTTATTAAGGGTTTCTTTGATAACACTTTCATTGAACAGATCCTCAGTAATGGTCAGCGGGTCGGTTATCGAGCCTATGACGATATGTTCCACATGTGGCGAGGTTCCTACCCCAGCCGGGAACGGGAAGTCTATTACCGTTGGTCTACCGTTGCACGGCACATTGAAGGTATGCTGTTACTGGACACATGGCTGGCACCGGATGAAGTTTTCCTGCCCACCGAGGAAATGCAGAAAGCGAAGATCCTCCGTGGAGAGTTCAAAGATGGAACCGGTTTTGACTTTCCCCAAGCTGCCATTGACTATGTAATCTGCTACGGTAGCAGCTATGAAAATGGGAAGCTTGCCATTTATGAGCAGTTCATGCAGAACAAGACTGCGAAAGAAAACATCGAGTTTTTGAAAAAGGCTTATGGCTGGGGCGGTCATTCCGATGCCATTCCCGGAAGTGGATTATGGGAAAACCATGACGGAAAAGGCATTAGTGTTTCCCGGTATGATTCAGAAACCCAGGATACGGCGGAAGTTCTTCTGACATGGCCCATGGTGGAAAAGCGCATCCGGGAACTAATCGCTGCTGACCGATATCTGACCCCAAAGCAGAAAGCTGCATATCCTGCCTATCTGCGTAACAAGGCGGTTATGGAAGAACGGCACAAACTGGTGGAAGAGTTCCGGTCCATCATCTACGACCATAACGACTTTTGGGAGCAAATGGGCGAAAAGGATCGGTGTTTTTATCTCTATCCGCTTTCTCAGTGTTGGTCTGCATTTGGACAGGGCGAAAAGACAACCCGGCTGGCGCAGGGTGATGTGTTTGTCCTGCCTGCAATGCGGGAAGCTATGGAACAGGTCATTGCCGCCAATGCCCATCATGTAGACCGAGCAAAGGCGATGCTGGAAAAGCTCAACGGCGAGATCGCCCGTCCCATGGAGCCAACCTACGATGAACTGAATCCGCCGCCCCCGCCTCCAAAAGAGTACAAGCTGTCCTTGGGCGATCCTCTGTATATCGGTGCCCAGCAGTATGAACTGCTTTCCTTGGGTGACGAGGAAGTAACTCTCTATGACCCCACATTCCCTCTGTTCCACAAGGTATATCCCCGGCAGGAGTTCTTTGACTTACTGAAAGAGAACCCCATGAACGATAAGTACCTCCGGGAAGTGGAAGCTGTACCGGAGGCAGAAGCACCCGCTGGCGATGTCCCCTTCGATGTGGAAGTGGAACGGCAGCTGGCAGAGGAAGCAGCGGCGAAAGAAAGTGCCGATCAACAGAGCGCAGCACCGACCACACAACTGCCTTTCATGGAATACAACGATGTGAAAGCAGCGCATCCCGATGAGATTGTGCTGTTCCAGGTTGGCGACTTCTATGAAATGTACGGCGAGGATGCCAAGGAAATTGCGCCGCTGCTGGATCTGACTCTGACAAACCGGAATATTCCTGGAAGCGGCAGAGTGGAAATGTGCGGTTTTCCTTATCATGTCCTTGATAAGTATGTGGATAAGCTGCGCCGCACACATGCCGTTGCCATTGCGTCCAGGGACTTGACCGGAAAGGAAATCGCCACCATATCCAAGCCTGTCTACATCCAATTCGGCGGGTATCACTTTGAGCCGGTAGGTAATCTGACCGATGGGCATGACATGGACAAGCTGATGAAAGAGGAAATTGCCTCTGACCGTGAGCTGGGTCTGTCTGCCTATGACTGGGCAAAAGCTGCATATTCTCACAAGGACTTTTATGCAGCAACCGGTGACTCCAAGGCAGATGTGTTCCGCTGTGCAGAGAACGGCAAGCTGTATTTGCCCGGTGAAAATGAACTGTTCCTCTATTCCGGTGAGTACCGGGAACTGGAGCCGCAAACTGCCGTTCACTCCGAAACACCTACCTTTAACTCCGTCTATGAGCGCAACTACCCCGCAGTCCGGGATGCTGTCCTTACGGATATTAAGTATCAAAATGCCTGCCGGAACTCCGATCAGCAGAACGCACAGATCGAATGTAATGCGGCTATCAGTACCGTAGTCAACACCGGACAGTGGGAAAACCACTTTCTGCAGATGTACTACGATACCCCGGCATTCCACGACAAGCTGCACAGTGAAATTTGGGAAGAAACCTACCCCATGCTCTCCAAACACATTTCCAAGGCAGACCCCAATCGGTTCTCTATCCGTCCACACCCGGACGCAGAGGGAGAATTGGCAATCTGGGATGCAACCTTGGATACCTTCTACACAGAGTCGGGTGCCATTATCGGCTTCTACAATCAAACAAGTGCTGATAACTACTTGGCAGGACTGCAGAATGTGGCAGAACGCCCGGAAGGTGGCACTTTGGAAGGTGTTGTGTTCCGTTCTCCCGGAGGCACGGAATACCGCATTGGCGATACCTTCAGTAGTTATGTGATGCAGGTGTGGCGACCCGGTGCTGTGATTGATTATGTCAATGACAGCTATGTTTGGTACACCAAAATAGACGATCCCGACCATGCTCCGTGGAAGATACGCCGTGGTCACTTTGAGTTGAATCTGGACAATGGCGACTTCTTTATGGGATTGGAGCGCCCTCACTTGGAAAAGAACGATCCCAAACGGTTCTCCCTTCGGTTACTCCCCCAAGAGGGTGGCATTATGGGAATTTGGGATGCTGCGCTGAATCGCTACTATGGCGAAGATGGGCAGCTGTTCCGATTTGCCGAACAGGAATCTGCCGAGAACTATCTGAATAAGGTGCAGCAGCAAAACGGACTTACGCCCGATACCGCAATGACCACACCCAACGGAAAGGAATACCGAAAGGGCGCGGCATTTATTGCCGGTGACGATCAGATTGGCCGTGCTGTTGCCGTTATTCAGAGCATTGATCCAGATGATGTTTGGTACACCTTCCCCTTAGATCTTCCCGACCAGGAAGCCACCAACATGAACCGGGAGGAATTTGAAAGGAATCTCGACAAGGGCAATTTGGTTATGGCTTCCCCCAACTTCCTCCACGAAGTTGCAGAAGCACAGCGGCTCATCCGTGACTTTATACGGCAGGAGTACGGTGTGGAGTACAGCATGGAGAAAGACGGAAACCTTATCCCTATTGGCACCGGACTGACGGACAATGATCTGCACAGCATTACGGTCTATGCAGACCTGGAAAACGCCGCTATCATCACCAAGATGGATGGGGTTGTTGTCAAGAAAGAGAAGTTCCCCGATCTGGAAACCATGTTGGCGCAAAAACTGCGACAACTGGATTTGAAAGAACTGACCGCCGTGGATATGTCCACGGTGCCCATGGCAGGCAGAATTGACTATCTGAGCAACGATGGCAAAGTCGCCTATTCCGGGGAGTTCCTGGATGGGGATGAACTGGTAAAAGAGGTTCTGGACTGTAACGGCAACGGTGTGCCTATCAGCATCATTCTGTACCGGGACAAGGACGGGAAAACTATCCCCACGGACTTTATGGAGGACCTGGACTCTCCCGTTGCGGGATTCCAAAAGGTAGATAATCCCTACCAGCAGGCAGAACCGGAACACGATTTCCTTGACGATGTAGACCCTGCTGCGATCCGTGAAAGGTTGGAGCGAAACGGTATTGTAAACGGGCAAGTGGTTGACCCCGATGCCCTTGACCGTGACCCGTTCATCCAGCAAGTTCTCAGCGATGTGGCAAATATATCCGCTGAAACAGAACCGCTTCCTGTCAATGAGGGCGACTTCTTTATTATGAAGCAGGACGAGGGTGACAAGGAGATCTACATCACCGGTATCACGGAGAAGCGGATTTTCTACCGCGAAGTTGGCGATGCCGCCATGTTCCCCACGATCATGGAGCGCCCCCATTTCCTGCAGAATCTGGAAAACGGAGTGATTCACAGCCGCCGTGCCGAAACACCGCTGGAAAAGGCATTGCGCTACATTGACCGATACTGTATCGGCATGTTCGACTCCAGAGTGGAGTACGAAGATCTGCGGCATGTGGGTATGGGTCATACCACCATCACCCAGGATGAAATTCCTATCCAAATCCACGCAAATCTGATTGATTTCAGTATTGACCGGTATGTAGAGGGTGTCATTGTAGACCGCCGACAGTACGGTTCTTTGGAAGAACTGACTGAAAAAGAACTGCTGGACCCGGATATGGATGACCTGTACTCTTTCACGGAGGAACAGCTGGCAAAGGTCGCTGTGAGAGCAGACGATGTACTTTGGCAATATTCTGTTGGCAATACCGTCTATTTGGACGATACCGCATTCCGCATTGAGCAGATTCGGGATCGTGAGGTGCAGCTGCGTGACCCAACCTTGGCCTATCCTGTATTCCGAGCAGAAAGTAAGGAACGGTTTGAAGCGATGCTTGCCCAGGATGAGCGAAACAGTCAGTTCCGTGAAATCCCCATCCAACAGCCGCAGATGCTGGCACCTCCTGCACCCAAGCCGAAAGCACGAACAGCGGTAACCGTTATTCTACCGGAAATCCCAACCAGCCAGCGACACAATTTCCGCATCACAGACGATGATCTGGGCGTAGGAACACCTAGTCAGCGGTATGCCAACAATGTGGCTGCTATCCGCCTGTTGAAGCAGTTGGAAGCAGAGAGCAGATTGGCAACACCGGAAGAACAGGAAGTGCTGTCCCAATATGTAGGTTGGGGTGGTTTGTCCCACTGGTTTGATGACCGGCATCCCAAGTACCAGGAGCTGAAAGACTTACTGACAGCAGAAGAATATGCAGCCGCCAGGGAATCCTCCTTGACGGCATTTTACACGCCTCCTGTGGTCATTCGAGCCATGTATAAGGCGTTGGAGAGCATGAACTTCAGACAGGGCAACATTTTGGAACCCTCCTGCGGTGTCGGTAACTTCCTTGGTATGCTGCCCGACAGCATGGCGCAGTCTCAACTGTACGGCGTGGAACTGGATAGCATTTCCGGACGAATCGCCCAGCAGCTTTATCAGAAATCCTCCATTGCTGTGCAGGGATTTGAAAAGACGGAACTGCCCGACAGCTTCTTTGATGCCGCCATCGGCAATGTTCCTTTCGGTCAGTTCAAAGTCCCCGACAAGCAGTATGACAAGCACAATTTCCTGATCCACGACTACTTCTTTGCCAGAACCTTGGACAAGGTTCGTCCCGGTGGTATCGTGGCATTTATCACTTCCAAAGGCACCATGGACAAGGAGAATCCCGCAGTGCGAAAGTATATCGCACAACGGGCAGACCTGCTGGGTGCCATTCGCTTGCCTAATGATACCTTTAAGAGTGCTGCCGGCACGGAAGTGACCTCCGATATTATCTTCCTGCAGAAACGGGACCGCATGGTGGACATTGAGCCTGCCTGGGTGCATCTGAATACCGACGCCAACGGACATAAGATGAACCAGTATTTCGTGGATAACCCGGATATGATTCTGGGTGACATGAAAGAAATCTCCGGTCCCTTTGGTCCGGAACTGGCTTGTGTTCCCTTTGAAAACCTTTCTTTGGAGGAACTGCTTTCCGATGCCATTCAGAACATCCACGCTGAGATCACCGAGTACGATTTGGACGAGGTTTTGGACGGTGAAGAAGATCTATCCATCCCGGCTCTGCCCGATGTGAGAAACTTCAGCTATGCGGTTGTGGAGGGCAAGGTTTACTACCGTGAAAACAGCCGCATGAATCCGGTGGATGTATCTGCCACCGCTGAAAGTCGTATCAAAGGCTTAATTGCCATCCGGGATAGTGTCCGCCAGCTGATTGAATATCAGACAGAGGACTTCCCGGAATCCTTCATCGCCGCCGAGCAGACCAAACTGAACAATCTTTATGATGAGTTCTCCAAGAAGTACGGCCTTATCAATTCCAGAGCCAATACCTCCGCATTCAGTGCCGACAGTTCCTACTGTCTGCTTGCGTCCCTGGAAATTCTGGATGATGAGGGCAACTTCGTCCGTAAGGCGGATATGTTCACCAAGCGCACCATCCGTCAAAAGGTGGTTGTTACCTCCGTAGATACTGCTTCGGAGGCACTGGCTTTGTCACTGGCTGAAAAAGCAAGGATCGACATGCCCTACATGGAGCAGCTGACCGGCAAAACCGAAGAGCAGCTTTATAGTGATTTGAGAGGCGTTATTTTCTTAGATCCTTCTGCCAGCTTTGGCAGTCCCAAGTATCTGCCTGCAGACGAGTACCTGTCCGGTAATGTCCGCAAGAAGCTGGAATTTGCCAAGAAACTTGTAGAGGAATACCCGGAGTATCAGCCAAATGTGGAGGCGTTGGAAAAGGTGCAGCCACAGGATTTGTCTGCCAGTGAGATCTCCGTCCGGTTGGGTGCTACATGGCTTCCAACCGATGTGGTAGAGGACTTCATGTATGAACTCTTTGGTACTCCCCGGTATGCCCAGTGGAAGGTCAAAGTCCGCTATACCCCTCTCACCGGTGAATGGAATGTATCTGAAAAGAACTATGACCGAAGCAATGTTAAGGCGAATAACACCTACGGCACTACCCGCATCAATGGCTATAAGATCATCGAAGAAACGCTGAACCTAAAGGATGTGCGGATCTTCGATTATGTCTATGATGCCAGCGGCAAGAAAACCCCGGTGCTAAACAAAAAGGAAACCGCCATTGCACAGGGCAAGCAGGAAATGATCAAGCAGGCATTCCAGGACTGGATCTGGAAAGACCCACGCCGCAGAGAACGCCTGTGCAGGCTTTACAACGAGAAGTTCAACTCCATCCGCCCCCGTGAGTACGATGGCAGTCACTTGAACTTCGTAGGCATGAACCCGGAGATCAAGCTGCGACCCCATCAGGTCAACGCCATTGCCCACATTCTTTATGGCGGCAATACCTTGCTTGCCCATGTAGTTGGTGCCGGTAAGACCTTTGAAATGGTAGCCGCCGCCATGGAGAGCAAGCGATTGGGCCTTTGTCAAAAGTCCCTGTTCGTAGTTCCCAACCATCTGACAGAGCAATGGGCATCCGAGTTCCTGCAGCTTTATCCCTCTGCCAACATCCTTGTGGCAACCAAAAAGGACTTTGAAGCAAAGAACCGCAAGAAATTCTGCGGCAGAATTGCCACCGGCGACTATGATGCTATCATCATTGGTCACAGCCAGTTTGAGAAGATCCCTATGTCCGTGGAACGGCAGAAAGCGATCCTGGAGCAGCAGATTGACGAGGTTATGGTAGGTATTGCCCAAGCCAAACGAGATCGGGCGGAGAATTTCACCGTCAAGCAGATGGAGAAAACCCGTAAATCCCTGCAGGCAAAGCTGGAGAAGCTGAACGATCAGACCCGTAAGGATGACCTTGTTACCTTTGAGGAATTGGGTGTTGACCGCATCTTTGTGGACGAGGCCCACTACTACAAGAACCTTGCTGCATATTCCAAGATGCGAAATGTGGGCGGTATCTCCCAGACAGAAGCACAGAAGAGTAGCGACCTTTATATGAAGTGCCGCTACCTGGACGAGATCACCGGAGGGCGTGGCATTATCTTTGCCACCGGCACCCCCATTTCCAACTCCATGGTGGAGATGTACACCATGCAGAAGTATCTGCAGTACAACACACTGAAAGAGAATGACCTGTTGCACTTCGATGCCTGGGCATCCAACTTCGGTGAAACGGTGACTGCTATAGAGCTTGCCCCGGAAGGTTCCGGTTATCGAGCAAAGACCCGGTTCTCCCGGTTCTATAACCTCCCGGAACTGATGGCCATGTTCAAGGAAGTGGCAGACATCCAGACTGCAGATATGCTGAAGCTGCCTGTTCCTACGCTCATACCCCATAATGTTGTTTTGAAACCCTCTGAACAGCAGAAGGAAATGGTTGCGGCCCTGTCCGAGAGAGCAGAAAAAGTCCGTAATAAGATGGTGGATTCTTCCGTGGATAATATGCTGCTGATTACCAACGATGGCAGAAAGCTGGCGCTGGATCAGCGGCTTATGAGTCCCATGCTGGGCGACAGCGAAACCAGTAAGGCTACTGCCTGTGCGGATGCGGTCTATGACATTTGGCTGAAACACGCGGATACCCAATCCACCCAGCTTGTGTTCTGCGACCTCTCCACGCCTCATAATGACGGTACTTTCAATGTCTACGATGATGTGCGTGACAAGCTGATCGCCAAGGGTATTCCTGCAGAGCAGATTGCCTACATCCACAATGCCAACACCGAGGCGCAGAAGAAGGAACTGTTCGGCAAGGTTCGTTCCGGTCAAGTCCGTGTGCTTTTGGGTTCTACTCAAAAGATGGGCGCCGGTACGAATGTACAGCAGCGGCTTATCGCTTTGCACCATTTGGATTGTCCGTGGCGACCCTCTGACCTGCAGCAGCGGGAAGGCCGTATTGTCCGTCAAGGCAACATGCACGATGAGGTGGACATTTACACCTATGTCACCGAGAACACCTTCGATAGCTACTTGTATCAGCTAGTAGAATCCAAGCAGAAGTTCATCGGTCAGATCATGACCTCCAAATCTCCTGTGAGATCTGCAGAGGATATTGACGAAACCGCATTGTCCTATGCTGAGATCAAGGCACTGTGTACCGGCAATCCTTACATCAAGGAAAAGATGGACCTGGATATTGATGTGCAGAGGTTACGGCTTATGAAAGCCTCCCATCTGAGCCAGAGGTATGCATTGGAGGATAAGATCATCAAGGAGTTCCCCCAGCAGATTGCAAGCTTTGAGCAGCTGATCGACGGTTTGAAAGCTGACATGGCTCGTGTTAAGGAGCATACCCACCCCAACGAGGACGGGTTCTCTCCCATGGTCATTGAGAATGTTTGCCACAGCAGCAAGAAAGCAGCCGGTTCCGCCATTCTGGAAGTGTGCAGTAATATGACCAGTCCCGATCCCATTCCTCTTGGAATGTATCGGGGTTTTTCTTTGAAACTGCATTTTGACAGCATGAAACGGGAATTTGTCATCACGATGCAAGGCGAACTCAGCTATCCGGTCACTTTGGGCACGGACATTTTCGGTAACATTCAGCGACTGGACAACGCCATTGACACATTCCCCGAAAGGTTAGCAAGATGTGAGGCACAGCTTGACAATGTCCATCAGCAGTTGGAAGCCGCCAAAATCGAAGCGGAAGCACCGTTCCCCCAAGAGGACGAACTGAAAAAGAAATCTGCCCGTCTGGACGAACTCAACATCCTGCTTAACTTGGATAAGAAGGAAAATGAGATCGTTGACGGAGATCGTGCTGACGATGATGGTGAAAGACCTACCACCGACAGAGGGGCAAGGTGATAACATGGCTTATGCAACATCGGAAGAAATCGCCAAAGCAAAGGAAATGGACCTGCTGACCTATTTGCGGAACTATGAGCCGGGTGAGCTTGTTAAGGTAGCCAACGGCACCTACTGCACCCGCGAACATGACAGCTTGAAGATCAGCAACGGCAAGTGGTACTGGTTTTCCCGAAGAGTGGGTAGTTCTACTGCCTTGGATTATCTTATCCATGTGAAAGGTTACTCCCTTCCTGCGGCGGTAGAAACCATTCTGGGCCGGTCTTTGGAGAAACCGCCAGTGTCATATAAACAACCGGATCGGTCCAGTAAAATCCTTCTGCTGCCTCCAAGGAATGAGAATCCGAGAAAGGTCACTGCGTATCTCCGGTCACGGGGAATCCACCCGGCTATCATCGACTTCTGTTATCGTAACAATCTGCTATACGAGGGGATGCCCTATCACAATGCCGTGTTCATCGGCTATGACGAAAAGGGCATTCCCCGATATGCTGCCCTTCGTGGAACTGCAAGCAAGTTCAAAGGCGAAGCAACCGGCAGCGACAAGCAATATTCTTTCAATATCCCAGCGGCAAAAGAGTCCACCACAGTACACCTCTTTGAAGCTGCTATTGACCTGCTCAGTTATGCCACCATGGAGTACCGGGCAGGCAGGGATTGGCACAAGGATCATCTGCTGTCGCTTGCCGGTGTTTTTATTACCAAACGAGAGGATGTGGTGCCGGTTGCGCTGGAACGATACCTGAAGGTACACCCGGAGATCGACACCATCATCCTCCACTTGGACAGGGATGCCATTGGCAGAGGTGCCGCACAAGGTATTATCAATGGCCTTGGCAAGCAGTACGCCATCCAGGACGAACTGCCCGAATACGGCAACGATATGAATGACACCCTACGATACCAAATAATGATGAAGGAGGCTCATGCGAGATGAGTAACAACGAAAAAGCGACGGTGCTTCTCTTTGAACCTGGGAAGTATCCCAAAACCGTCACCATTGATGCGATCCCCTCCGGATTGCATAAGGCAATCGGTGGCGAGTTCAACATCATCTATCCCTTCGGCAACGACATCTGCGTTGTTTGCCGTGCGGATGCACAAACTGTCGGTCTGAAAACCAATAGGGCGCTCCGATCTGCAGACAAGCGAACTGAAATGACCTATGGGCAGCTGACCTCTGCTTTCTACAACCAGGAAAGCAAAATGGAGGACAAGCACCTGCTTGGTCATGTGGTGTTCACCCCGGACAGCTTCACGAAACCCTATTCTGAAGCTTCCCGAACCTATGTGATTTCCAGCGACAACAAGGCGTTCATCCCCGGCATGGGCGGCTATTCCATTTATGGTTCTTCCCTGGACGGAACGGATGTGTGCGTCCGACTGGAAGGCTATATGGCTGCGGAAAAAGGTGGCAAGGACGGTTGGAAGATCGAGAAATGCTACTTGGTGGAACCCGGCAAGGAGATCCAGCTGATTATGCGTGGTCCCTTCCTTATCTGCGACGGTAGCGATCAGCGGATCAAAAGCCTATCAGAGATAGACCGGCACATGCTCCATGACAAGTATTATCACCCGGAGCGAATTGCGGAAAAGGCTGGTTATATCGAAGTCGAAACCTACCGCCCCAGCCGTGACCGCAATGACCGATAACATGCGGCTGTTTAATCCTAAAGAAAGGAGGTTAAGTGCATGGAGGTAAGGGTTTATCAGATAAATGCAAACCGGGACTTTATGGGGTTTGCGTTTACTCCGCTGGATCACCAAACGAACAACGGCAAACAGCAAGTTCAAGCGCAGTTCTATGACCTTGTTTATGAGGGGCACATATCCTACGAAGATTTTTCTTATGGCTACTACACCTTTGAAAAACGGGGGCCATATCGAGAACGGCACATTTACATTTCCGATGTAATTGAAGTTGTTGCTTCGGAACACATGGAGCCGGGGTTTTACTATGTTGACCCCGGAAGTGAGTATGTGAAGATTGCGTTTGACCCCACCCAGGCTCACACAAAAGAAGAAATTCGTGTTGTGTTGGTAAATGCAGGCGAAGAAGCCGAAATCGCAGATATTGAAGCCACAGATGCAAGCTTTGAAGATCTTACAGGCGGCATGATTGGCCTTCATCAGTACGGCGATGAAACAACCCGGATGGTCCTCAACCGCTATGGACGAGAAATGGGAATGACAACAAGCAGGCTCATTTTCAAAGGCCCTAATTGCGTAGAGGCAATACAAGGACCGTTCTTTATTTGCCGAACTGCAAGAGATTCTTTTGAGAGTTTGCCTCCCGATCAACTGAAAAAGGTTCTTGCCGAACTGAGATACCCCCAGTCCTTTCACAGAGCAGGCCAGTCTATCACAGCCAAAGCTTTTAACCCCAAGCACAAAAACAAGGCCTATGAACGATGATAAGCACCATGCAGAAAAGAACTGCACCAATTATGCGGAACGCATACAAAACGCAAGACTCTTAGCCAAGTACATTCAGGCCTCCCTGTGGGACGAAAAGATGAACCAAATACGCGAGTATTGGCTGTGGGAACGCAAGGGCGTTACCCCCAAGAAACCTGAACACTACTAAAAATAATGAAGGAGAATTTACCATGAGAAAGTTTGAAATTGAAATGGACATCCACTTTACCAAGACTCTCCACATTGAGGCAACCAATGAGGATGCTGCAACCGTGCTGGCAGAAACCATGCTGCTTTGCACCGATGCTCTGCCGCTGACTGATGCCGATATGGTTGGTCTGATCACCACTGCTACCGAGCTGGAGAAGAAACCTGCCAGTAAGCCTGCGCCCGTTGAAGAGGACGAAGATGACGAGGACGATGAGTGCTTCTGCTGCGGCGACTGCACCATCTGCGGCATCTGCGACGAGGAAGAGGACGATGAAGATGAGGATCTGGACCCGGTTGGCGCAAACGGCAAACCCATGGGTTTGGACGAGCTGATGCTGCATCTGTCCATGTATATGGAAGATGCTGAAGAACAGCTGGACGATGCCCGTGCCGCACTGAGTTCCATCGAAAAATTCGCCCGTGCCATCTTAAAGGCAACGAGTGCCAAGAAACCTGCAGCGGAAGCACCCACGCCTGCTGTTCAGTAAGTATGGAATCCATCCACAGATGAAACCAGAGGCCAGGGGTAGTATACCCATGGCATTACCTTTACAAGCAACGGATTGTGGGGACACAATCCAGCTTGTCCGGGGTTTAGCACCCCTGATACCCCGCCTAAAAGGATAGATGAACATGAAGAAAAGAATCCAAGAAATCAAAATCCGCTTTTCTCCAGACGAGCTTGCTGCACTGAATGAGCAAGTAAAAAAAGCCGGTATTTCCCGTGAACAGTTTTGCAGAAACGCAATCCAAGGTGTTGCTATTCGGGAAAACCCTCCTGCAGATCTCCACAAGTTGATTTGGGAGATTCGCCGTGTGGGTAACAACATCGACCAAATCTTGACGATTGCCAACGCCAGAGGACTGTTGGATGTTCCCCAGCTTCGCAAGGCGATGGCAGATTTGCGTGATGTTGAAAAGCTGATTGCGGATGCCTACAGCGCCGTTCCTGTTCCAAGGCGGAAGAAAAAAGATTAGTCAAGTAAGGACGGAAAGGAGCTCATTTGGCAGTCACATCAATTTGGCCCATCACGGGCAACCCGGATGGAGTAATCGAGTATGCCATCAACCCCGAAAAAACTTCCGAGGAAAGTCGGGAGGAAACTGCTGCACTCCATGCCATCGACAATGTTGTGGAGTACACAGCTGACGATCTGAAAACCGAAAAGCGGATGTATGTGTCCGGTGTGAACTGCCAAATCCCCCACGCCAAGGAACAGTTCATGGAAACCAAACGCTGCTTTGGAAAAATGGATGGCCGTACCTGCTACCACGGCTACCAGTCCTTCCGTGCCGGTGAAGTAGATGCGGATACCGCCCACAGGATCGGTGTCGAGTTGGCAAAAGAATTATGGGGAGATCGGTTCGAGGTGGTAGTTGCCACCCACTTGAACACAGACCATTACCACAATCATTTTGTCATTAATTCTGTTTCCTCTGTGGATGGCAGAAAGTTCAGCAACCGCAAACCGGACTATGCCCGAATGCGGGAAGTGTCAGACCGGCTATGTAAAGAGCATCATCTGTCTGTCATAAAGGACCCCCAATGGAACGGCAAGAGCTATGCGGAGTGGTCTGCCAATAAGCATGGCAAACCCACTTATCGTGATATTGTCAAGGCCGATATTGACCGGGCAATTCTTGCATCCACAACCATGCGTGACTTCTACAAAGTCATGGAACAGATGGGATACACCTTCAAGCGGCTCAAAGAAAACGGACAACCTCTGGCGCATCCGGTAGCATTGCCGCCCGGTGCCAAGAAAGGTGTTCGTATGGACCGCCTTGGAGAAGAATACACCTTTGATGGCATCACACAGCGGATACTACGCAATATGCGAAAACGCATCCCATTCCCGGAAGCTGAAAACCGCCGCTTGGGTAGGTATCGCTACCGTGGTAACTATAAGAAGCACAAGAAGGCAACCGGCCTTCGGGCACTTTATTTCTACTACTGCTACCGGCTGAAGATCATAGTCAAACACCCAGCATCTACGAAAAAGGTGCTGGGTGTTTTGCGTGAGGACATCATTCAACTGGACAAACGAATTGCGGAAACCCGCTTTCTTGGCAAGTACAAGATTGAAACCGCCGCTGATTTAGCAGACCGGAAGCAGTATGCAGATACACAAATTGAAGTTCTAACCGATCAGCGCAAAGACTTGCGAAATGCTTTGAAGCGCATCACCCGAAAAGGCGATGCTGCAGAGATCGAAGCCACAAAAGAGAAAATTTCTGCACTGACGGATGAGCTAATCAAACTTCGCAAGGAGGTGAAATTATGTGATTCCATAGCGGAGCGTTCCGGACTTGTCAAGGCGGGTCTGGAAGCAATCATCGAACAAGACACTTCCGAAAGAAAGGAGAAAAACCAGTATGAACACAGCAGGCGACGCAGCGGAACAGATCGTCAAAATGTCACTCAATGGCGTTGAAGTTGCCGCTAAGATCACCGGCGCAGGTGCAAAGGAATTGGCGATGATGATTTACGCCATTCTGAAGGACCAAAAGAAAACCAAGGGCAAGACCCGACTGACCAATATGCTGCGAAGCGAAAAACCGCTGAAGGTATTTGCGGTAAAAGATTCAGAACTGCAGCTGTTCTGCAAGGAGGCCAAGAAATACGGTGTCCTCTACTGCGTCTTGAAAGACAAAGATGCAGGCGACGGACTGACCGATATTATGGTCCGGGCAGAAGATGCTTCCAAGATCAACCGCATCTTTGAACGGTTCAAGCTGGCAACTGTCGATGTGGGCGAGGTCAGAAGTGAGATCGAGCGCCAGCGGCAGGAGCAGGCACAGACGAAAAAGGACGGGGAAATCCCCATACCAGAAAGAACGCAGACTGAGGAAAGGACGGATGCTTTCTTGGATCAGCTTATGGCAAAGCCGCCCAATGCACCGGAGCAGCAGACTGAAAACCCTACGGATGGCCGGGTGGCGAAATCCCGTCAGTCCGAGCCTACCTCCGCAACCAGAGAGGGAACTACCAGGGGTACTCTTGATCCACGCCCTTCTGTTCGTGAAGAACTGAAGCAGATTCGTGCTGAGCAGAGTCAGACGGCAGATCATCCCCCGAAGGATAAAACCAAAAGCAAGACCCGCAATGCAGGCCCTCAACACCAAAACCCCGGCAAATCGAAGGGCAAGCAGCGCAAACACAAATCTAAAACTCAAAAGGAGCGATAACCATGGAAAACTACGATTCTATTTTTGCCTCTGCAGCAACAGAAAATCAAAGCAAATCCTTTACACCCGTGGACAAGCAGGCTTGGGCAGAGAAAAAGCAGGCAGAGCGCCAGCTGGTCTACAACATGATTGACGAAACCGCAGAAGCTATGACCCAAGACGGAGCGCTGTTCAAGACTGGCTTGGATGTGATGGCACGGTTTGACCGTTATTCTGTGGGCAACATCCTGCTGATTACTGCCCAAATGCCCGAAGCTACCAAGTTGGCAGACTTCGACACCTGGAAGCAGAACCGCACCTATGTCCGCAAGGGTGAGGATCATATCAAGATCCTGGAACCCGGTGAAGAGTTCCAGCGGGAGGATGGCAGCATGGGTGTCAACTACAATGTCAAGCGAGTATTTGATATTTCCCAAACTTCCTCTAAGGTGAAGCCTGCCCAGGTACACCACGATATGCGCCTGCTACTGAAGGCGTTGCTAAACAGCGCCCCCTGTGAAGTGGAGATCAGCACGAATATTCCCTCCGATGCCGGTGCCTTGTTTAATACCAACGATCAGAAGATCTATGTACGGCAGGGTATGGAAGGCCATGACATCTTCCGGTATTTGACCCAGGCGCTGACCCAGGCTCAGCTTGCAAAGGGCGATGCCGACAGCCGCAGGGGTGCTTCTTTTACCGCCTACTGCACCGCATATACTCTGTGCAAGCGCTACGGTGTGGATACGCAAAGCTTTAATTTTAAGGTGGCACCTGGTGCTATTCGTGAAATGGATGCGCAGGGCATCCGAGGGGAGCTTGCAAAAGTTCGGGACTGTGCCAATCAGATTTCCATGGATATGTCCAAGGTTCTGGAAAAAGGACAGAAGGAACGCAGCGGCGAGGCCCGCTAAGAGGTAGCAGCCATGGCAGAGGAAAAACGAGTTGTGGAACTGTCAGATTTTGAACACCGGCTTTTGGTGAACGGTCTGGCAGACTTCCGAAACGATCTGATTCGTGATGAGAAACCCACCGAGGATGTAAACGACCTTTTGATTAAGGTCATTGATGCCCCCAAGAAAAAACGCTTCGGTAGGACGAGCCATGAGGCAAGATAAACTCTCACGGACAAATATCATTCTTTACCTCTGCGGCATTATTCCTGTTGTTTGGCTTGCTTTGCTCATCGCCCCCTATTTGAGCGAGGGACTGCCGGGGTTGATTGCCAACTTCGGCAGTGTGATGAATAACCCGTTCAATATTCAGCTTTGTGAGGACAGCACCCGTGCTGTCCTCATTTTGCTACTGGCTTACGGTGTCGGCCTTGGAATCTACATTTCCAATGACCGGAACTACCGGCGACGGGAAGAGCATGGTTCTGCGCGCTGGGGCATAGCGCATGTAGTCAACAGGAAATACGCAGATAAGAATTGGGCACACAACAAGATCCTAACCCAAAATGTGTCGATTGGTATGGACGGCAGAAAGCACCGGCGCAACTTGAATGTACTTGTCTGCGGCGGTTCCGGTGCAGGTAAAACCCGGTTCTATGCCAAGCCGAACCTTATGAACGCCGACTGCAGCTATGTGGTGCTGGACCCCAAAGGTGAAATGCTGCGTGACTGCGGAGAACACCTTTCCAAGACCCATGATGTAAAGGTCATTGACCTTATCAACATGGAGAAAAGTCACTGTTACAACCCCTTTGTGTATTTGAAAACCGACAACGATATTCAGCGGCTTGTGACCAACCTGTTCAAGAACACCACCCCCAAGGGAAGCCAATCCCAAGACCCGTTCTGGGATCAAGCGGCATCTATGCTACTTCTTGCTCTTGTGTTCTACCTCCACTATGAAGCACCGGAGGATGAGCAGAACTTCCCCATGGTCATGGAAATGATTCGTGCCGGTGAAGTCCGGGAGGATATGGAGGATTTCCATTCTCCGCTGGATGAACTGTTTGACCGGTTGGAGATGAAGAACCCCGATCACATCGCCTTGAAGTATTACCGGAACTACAGATCCGGCTCTGCCAAGACATTAAAATCCATTCAGATCACCCTTGTGGCAAGATTGGAAAAGTTCAATCTGGAATCCCTGGCGGGTATTACCCAGACGGACGAAATGGATCTTTGGAGTATTGGTGAGAAAAAGACCGTCATCTTTGCGGTTATCCCGGACAATGACAGTTCCTTTAACTTCATTGTCGGTATGCTCTACACCCAGCTGTTCCAACAGCTTTACTACCAAGCCGATCAAATCCACGGCGGCAGATTGCCAGTCCATGTGCATTTCTTGATGGACGAGTTTGCCAATGTCGCATTGCCCGACGAGTTCGACAAGCTGCTGGCAACCATGCGAAGCAGAGAAATCTCTGTTTCCATCATCATTCAGAACATGGCGCAGCTGAAAGCATTGTTTGAAAAGCAGTGGGAATCCATCGTGGGTAACTGCGATGAATTTCTCTACTTGGGTGGTAATGAGCAGTCCAGCCATAAGTATGTCAGCGAATTGCTGGGCAAGGAAACCATCGACACAAACACCTACGGTCAGTCCCGTGGCCGTAACGGTAGCTACTCTACCAACTATCAAGTTTCCGGGCGTGAACTGATGACACCGGATGAAGTGCGTATGCTGGACAACCAGTATGCGCTTCTTTTTATCCGTGGTGAACGCCCCATCCGGGATTTCAAGTATGACATTTTGAAACATCCCAATGTCCGCTATACCACTGACGGCGGCGCACCGGCTTTCAAGCACGGCGAGGATACCCGTAGCTTTGCTACGGTCACATTCTCTCCCGAATTCATCAAGCAGGCTGCGGAAATGAAAGTGGACGATCACAACTTCGTGCTGTTCTGCGAAGAAGAGCTTGAAGAATATTTCAACATCAATACTGGAGGTAACTGAAATGAAAACCACTAAGAAGAACGAACTGATCCCCGCCCAGAAGAATGAGAACCTGGAAACCAAGGCTAAGCGTGGTTTCCGCCGCTATGCCGCTGCCGTTGTGTGCGTGATGCTCATGGGCACCATGGCAACCACCGCCTTTGCCGCTGGCACCGGCGACCCCCTCACCGTTGTCAACAATCTGTCCGACTTCATCTTCGGCCTCATCCGTGCCGTTGGTCTGATCCTGCTGGGTTGGGGCATTGTCCAGGTTGGCCTGTCCCTGCAGTCCCACGACCCCTCTCAGCGCTCCAACGGTTTCCTCACTCTGGCTGGCGGCATCGTCATCACCTTCGCTAAGGAAATCCTGACCCTCATCACCGGTTAATCGGTGGCAAGTCCGGTAAATCCATGGAGCCTCCTGCCAAGGGAGGCTCCACCCCTTATAGGAGGTGTTTAAGTGTCTGATAACTGGGTAGTTCAAAACCTGGAAAACGCTCTGGCTACCTGGGATGAAAAGTTAGCAGAAATCTGGGCGCTTCTCACCCAGAGTCCAGAAGTTTTCAGAGGCGGTGCCTTATGGAACATCGCCACAAGTATCCACGGCACTTTGCAGGCAATCGGTTATGCGCTGCTGGTGCTGTTTTTTGTTATCGGTGTTGTAAAAACCTGCGGCAGTTTTGCGGATCTCAAACGCCCGGAAGCTGCGCTGAAAGTCTTTGTCCGTTTCGCCCTTGCGAAAGGACTGATTACCCATGGCTTGGAATTGATGATGGCGCTGCTATCCATTGTGCAAGGTGTCATTTCCAAAATTATGGGTGCTGCAGGATTTGGAACACCGCAGCCAACTGTCCTTCCTGCGGACATTATCACAGCAATCGAAAACTGCGGATTCTTTGAATCAATCCCGTTGTGGGCAGTCACCTTGATCGGTGGCTTGTTCGTGTGGGTGCTGTCTTTCATTATGATTTTGACCGTATATGGACGGTTCTTCAAGCTGTATATGTACACAGCTATTGCCCCCATTCCCTTATCCTCGTTTGCCGGTGAGCCGACCCAGAGTGTTGGCGTCAGCTTCTTGAAAAGCTATGCTGCAGTCTGTTTGGAAGGCGCAATCATCGTATTGGCCTGCATCATCTTCTCTGTGTTTGCGGCAACACCGCCCAGCTATGATGCTTCCGCTGCGGCGATCACGATGGTATGGGGATATGTTGGTGAACTGATCTTCGGAATGTTGGTCTTGACCGGCACCGTGAAAATGGCTGATCGCGTGGTTCACGAAATGATCGGCGTGTAAAGGAGGAATACACAATTTGAAAAGCTATAACGATACTGTCAAGCGAGATGCGGAACGAGCCATGAAGCGGCTTCCCCAGTACCGGGAGAACCGGGACGAGCAGACCGCACTCAACTATGAACTGGCCTTTGTGCTTGCCCATGCTGCCCGTGCTACCGATGTTGTAGCCGTGGCAAAGTGGGAGAATCAGTATATCTCTTTCCAGCCTTATGCTGACGAACCCGCAAAGGAACTGTGGGCATTTGACTGTGACCGGGATCTGCTTGATGAGCTTGTAAAGGGATACCGCATTGCATATATGCACCCGGCGATCCATGCAGATGTATGGGCACTCATTGCATACAACCAGGAACACAATCTTCCTTTACCGGATGGTGCCAATCGGTATCTTGGCTATTGCAAGCACAATGGGGTGACGAGAAGCAAGCTGCAAAAGGCAGTTGACTATGAGGGCATGAATGTGCTTCCTCTGTATGACCCCAAAGCGGACAAACAGAAGAACGCAAGCCCCCAGACCCGTTAAGGAGGAAACTGTATGGAAGTAAAAATCAACAGAGAAATCCGGAACTACAGTGAGTCTGTGTTCTTTGGATTGTCCATGCGGCAGTGTATCTTCTCTGTTCTTGCGATTGCCGTGGCAGTAGGCCTCTACTTTGTTCTCAAACCCTATTTGGGTACGGAAACCCTGTCTTGGGTCTGCATCCTTGGTGCATTTCCTTTTGCGGCATTGGGTTTCATCACCTACCACGGCATGACTGCAGAGCAGTTTCTGTGGGCATGGCTCCGCAGTGAGTTGATCGAACCCCGATTCTATTACTGCGGCACCAACAACATTTACTACGAGCTGTTGAAAGACAGCATCGAATCTACGAAGAAGGAGGAATAATCCCAATATGCTGAAATCTATCAAAAGGCTTTTTGCACAGGAAAAGGAAAAGTACCGCATCCCACGCAAGGTGCAGGACTTGATCCCCATTGACTGCATCTGGAAAGACGGTATTTTCCGTTCTGGCAACAAGTATTCCAAGGTCTACCGGTTCACGGATATTAACTATCAAGTGGCATCCCTGGACGATAAGAAACTGATGTTCTTTGACTACTCTGCAATTCTGAACGGCTTGGATGCCGGTGCCAGCACGAAGATCACCATCAACAACCACCGCATGAACCGCTGGGACTTTGAAGAATCTGTGCTGATGCCTATGAAGGGCGACGAACAGGACCAGTACCGACAGGAACACAACGAAATGCTGCTGGATTTGACCGTTGGCAGTAATGGCATTATGCAGGAAAAGTACATCACCGTTTCCGTTGTCAAAAAGAACATCCAGGAAGCAAGAATGTACTTTTCCAGAATCGGTCCCGAACTCAGCACCCGGTTTGCGGCACTGGGTTCCCGCTGTGTGGAGATTAGCACGGACGAAAGACTCCGTATTCTCCACAACTTCTATCGCCCCGGTGAGAGCGATATGTTCCACTTTGATATGTCCAACTTCATGCGCCGTGGTCACGATTTCCGGGACTACATCTGTCCCAACTATATGGAGAAGCACGGCGACCATTTGAAGATCGGAGATCGTTATGCCAGAGTCCTTTACTTGAAGGATCTGGCATCTTTTGTTAAGGACGATATGATCGACGAACTTACCAGCTTGAACAAGGACATGATGCTGTCCATTGATATTGCCCCCATTCCCACCGATGAAGCAGTCCGGGAGGTTGAGAACCGACTGCTGGGCGTGGAAACCAATATCACCAACTGGCAGCGCAGACAGAACAAGAACAACAACTTCTCCGCTGTGATTCCCTATGATATGGAACTGCAGCGCAAGGAAGCAAAGGAGTTCCTGGACGATCTGACCACCCGTGACCAGCGCATGATGCTTGTCATCATCACCATGGTGATTACCGCTGACAGCAAGGAAGAACTGGACAACGAAACGGAGGCATTAAAGACCATCGCACAGAACCGCATGTGTCAGATTGCCACCTTGAATTATCAGCAGATGGACGGACTGAAAACCGTTCTGCCTATCGGTGTCCGGAAGATCAATGCGTTCCGCACTCTCACTACCGAATCCCTGGCTGTGTTCATGCCCTTTAAGGTGCAGGAGATCCAGGACAAGGGCGGCATGTACTATGGACAGAACGCTATCTCCAACAACCTTATTCTCTGTAATAAGGAGTACCTGCTGAACCAGTCCTCCATGCTGCTGGGTGTTCCCGGCGCAGGTAAGTCCTTCCTCACCAAACAGCAGATTGCTAATATTCTGCTTTCCACTAAGGATGAAATCTTGATCTGTGACCCGGAAAACGAGTACGGCGCATTGGTTAAAGCCCTGTGTCCCGATTCCACGGTCATTTCCCTGGAAGCCGGTGGCAAGGACAAGCTGAACGCTATGTATATGGTTGACGGTTACGGCGAGAGTGACCCCATTGTGGTCAAGTCTCAGTTCATCATGTCTTTGATCGAGCAGATTGACAAGAATGGCGTTGGTCCCCAGCACAAGTCCATCATTGACCGCTGTGTTGCGGCGATTTACAAGGAGGCAAAGGATGTTGGCTATATGCCCACTTTGTCCACTCTGCGTCTGAAGCTGCTGGAACAGCCTGAACCGCAGGCAAAGGATATTGCCCTTGCTTTGGAACTGTTCACCACCGGTTCTCTGGACATCTTCGGTCACGGCAGTAATGTGGATCTGGAAAAGCGGGTCACTGTGTTTAACATTCGTGGCCTTGGCACTCAGCTGAAACCCACCGGACTGCTGGTCATCACCGACACTATGCTGAACCGTGTCACTCTGAACTGGAAGCGTGGCAAGCGCACCCATGTGTTTATCGACGAGTTTCATGTTGTTTTTGAGAACGAGTTCTCCGCTGCGTTCTTCAACTCCGCATGGCGGCAGTTCCGTAAGCGCAACGCCTATCCCACTGCGATCACGCAGAATGTAGAGTACCTGCTGGATTCTGTCCAGGCAAGTACCATGCTCAGTAACTCTGAGTTTATTGTCATGCTGAACCAAGCGGCCTCTGACCGTGAGAAGCTGGGTAAGCTGCTGAACATTTCCAATGAGCAGATGAGCTTCATCACCAACGCCGAAGCTGGCTGCGGCTTGATTAAGTACGGTTCTGCTTTGGTTCCCTTTGTCAACCGCTTCCCCAAGGATACCAAACTGTACGAACTGATGACCACTAGACCCGGTGAGGGAGTATTCGCAAGAGGGCAGGCATCTTAGCCTGCCCCAACACACTGAAAGGAGGAAACCGTTACGAAAGACATTAAGTTAAGGGATGTCGGAGAAAAGACAGTGAAAACTGTTGACCGGGCCGCAGACCTGGGTGAGCGCATGAAAAAGGCACTTGTTCGCACTGCAGATCAAGCGCAGAACTTGACTGATGACGGACAAGTAACGCCCTCCGAGTATGCCGGTGATAAGCTGCAGTATGGCATGGAGGACATTGCGACGGAAGCCGGTCACATCGTTGTGGACACAGGTAAAGGCACATACCGCACCGGTAAGTCTGCTATCCAAAAGTTCCGTGAGAAGCGTAGAGCAGAAGCGGAACAAAGGCG
Source organism: Oscillospiraceae bacterium (assembly GCA_017416325.1). Taxonomy (GTDB): domain Bacteria; phylum Bacillota; class Clostridia; order Oscillospirales; family Oscillospiraceae; genus Faecousia. The sequence continues at coordinate 45,799 of JAFQCV010000009.1, read as the reverse complement.
GCAGGAGTTGGAGAATGAACATCCGGACACACCCGTTGATGAACCTACTGACCCTGTAACAACGGATCAGCCTGGGCCTGCCACCCCTCCTGAATCTCCTGTTGAGGAAGAGATCGTTACACCCTCTGGAAGTCAGCAGAGAAAGACGAGGTTAGGTAAATCACCTACCGGGGATGGACCAAAAGGCAAGCTGAACCCAGCAAAAGACGGAACAGATGCCATTCAAAAGGAACAGCGGATCAAGGGTCCCGCCAGACGAAAGAACAATTCAATTAAGGCACTCCAAAAGACCGAGAAAACCATCAAGCAGACCACCCGGACTGCAGAGCAGTCTGCAAAAACCCTAGAACGCTCTGTAAAGGGCACACAAAAGGCGGTTAAGACTGCCGAGCAATCTTCCAAGGTAGCCATTAAGACGGCGCAGGAAACTGCCAAGGCCGCCCAGAAGTCCGCACAAGCTGCGGCAAAGGCGGCGGAGAAAGCGGTACAGATTGCAAGAGCCACAGCAAGAGCAGCTGCAGCTGCAGCCAAAGCTGCTGCCAAGGCGTGTGTTGCCGCAGTCAAGGCGATCATCGCCGCAGTCAAAGAATTGGTTGCGGCAATCGCTGCAGGCGGCTGGGTTGCCGTGGTTATCATCATCGTTATCATGCTTGTGGCATTGATCGTGGGTTCCTGCTTCGGTATCTTCTTTTCCAGTGAAGATACCGGCTCGCCCATGACTATGAAAAGTGTAGTCCAGGAGATCAATATGGACTATCAATCGTCTTTGGATACGATCCGGAACATGACCGTACACGATAAGATGGAAACATCCGGTGCCCGTGCGGTATGGCCGGAGGTGCTGGCGATCTATGCGGTAAAGGTCAATACTGACCCCAATAATCCGCAGGATGTTGCTTCCATGGATGATGCCAAGAAAGCGATGCTAAAGGAAATCTTTTGGGAGATGAACCAAATCAATTCCAGGGTGGAAACCACGGAGGAAACGGTTCTGATTGAAACTGTTGACGAGGATGGCAATATCGTTGTCACGGAAACAACGGAAACCGTCACTACTCTGTACATCACAGTCACCCACAAGACCGCAATGACCATGGCCTATGAGTATGGCTTTACAGAGGAACAGAAGCAAATGCTAAATGAACTTCTGCAGGATGAGAACGCATCCATGTGGGCAGCTGTACTTTATGGCATCCACTCTGCAGATGAGCAGATTGTTGCCGTTGCGGAATCGCAGATCGGCAATGTGGGTGGTCAGCCTTACTGGAGTTGGTATGGCTTTAACTCCCGTGTGGCGTGGTGTGCCTGTTTCGTATCCTGGTGTGCCAACGAGTGCGGCTATATTGATGCCGGTGTCATTCCCAAGTTCGCCGGTTGCGTTTGGGGCGTTGATTGGTTCCAGGATCGTGGGCAATGGGCAGATGGAACTGCCACACCGGTTCCCGGCATGATTATCTTCTTTGACTGGGATTCTCCCGATGGCGAATCCGGGCCGCAGGATGGTCTGTCCGATCATGTTGGCATTGTCCAAAAGGTTGAGGATGGTTATGTCTACACCATCGAGGGCAATACAAGCGATTCCTGTGCCCAGCGAAGATACCGGATCGGATATTATGAGATCCTGGGTTACGGCATCCCGGCATATTGATTTGCACATTTGCAGAAAGTATCCCTCCTATGTATAATCTCAGTAGATAAACATAGGAGGGATCAATATGAAAGCACCGAAACGGGTTCTTACCCTTACCACCGCAGAACACCGCTTGATGATCCGTGGACTGCTGCAGTTCCGCAATAAACTGATCGCCCAAGGCCGCTACACCGATGCAGTTGACGAATTGCTCATCAAGCTGCAGAGCAGAAAAAGATGGTGGCATACATAAAATGCTCCCCCAGTTCACGATCCGTGAATTGGGGGAGCTGTTTTTGCTTTGCTTGATTTTTCTGTTTCTATTTACGAATTGCGTTTGGTGTTTGGAGATCCCAACAATTGCAACAATAACAGCCAAAAACGTTGCTACAATGGCCCCGTACATCCATTACTGTTAGACCATGGGCATTGCAATGCCAACGCCATACTCCTCGTCGGAAATATTGGGATTATCCCCAATCAACTCAATTAATTTTTCTCTGGAAATAATGTGATCGCCGGTCTCGTCCAAAAGAATGAAGGTTTCATCATAGTATTTCACATAACCATCTTGATCCCAATAGTTCCAGGTGATCCGAACAATAGAATATACTCCGGTTTCCGCCTTTTCGTACCAACCCACAGCAGTATTATAGCCTAGCACCTTACCAGCGGTATCAGTATGCTGCGGTGCAATCTGCGGCAGATCCAAATTCGCAATATACGCAGAGACGTCCGGTAGCTTTTCAAAGTCCTTATCCTCAAAGCGATATACAGAAGAGGATACTTCTTCGGTTTCATAATCAATGGTATACCATTCATTGGTAGGGCAACCATTAATATATCGACGAATGTTGTAATCCGGGGAAATTTGCTCTGGAACAAAGACACCGTTCTCAAAGGGTTTTACCCAGGTCATTGTCTGCTGGGCTGCTTCGGTTTGGAAGTCGTAATGTCTGACCTGTCTCGGTTTTGCCCATTCATCAAGACGATCAATCTGTTGCTGTCTTCTCTGTAAAGCTTCTTCCAAGGTGGATCCTTTAGAAACCAGAAGTCGGCTGGTATCTCCATTTAGTTGCTTTTCAAGATGCTGGTATCCGTAGTGCCAGTCGCGTCTGTCTTGCCACCAAATCTCCCACAAAGACGCATCAAACACTCCGTCTGTAAATGCAATCATATTGCCTAGCTCCGGAGCATCATGCGGATCGCTAAACAGATAATCAAACGCTGTAACCTTTTCTCCGTTAAGCAATACAAAGTTCTTTGGACGCTGTATCATAGAAATGAGCAACTCGTCATACTGAGTTAAGTCTCCACTAAGATCTGCAGGAAGCATATAATAAAATGTACCATCCATTCCACTTTGCAAGGGGTTAGTTACTTCCATGCGAAATATGCGATACTTGGATGTAAACGTACTGCCATATTCATTTATCGTTTCATATATACCTAATTCCTCAACCACCTTTGCTACCACATGGATTTGACCATGCTGAAAAGTCAAGATGAGGTCAGCTAATTCCTCCTGTGGTCTAGTATCAAGAGCTTGTGTTCCTTGAATATACTGAAAAGCCAGTCCGGATATATTAATGTCTGTCTTATTAATCACCGAAAGGAAATTAACCTGTCCATAATTCAAAGAATCACTAACGGGCAAATTCTCACTTCCCTGCAGGGAAGGCACGGAAGGATTTGTAACTCCGGGTCCCGCTATGTCATCATTATTAGGATTGAGCAAAGATAGTTGGGGAATACCCAATCCGATAACTAAAATCAGGCAGGCCGCGACAGCTGCCCATTTTACCCACACGGGGATAGATTTCTTCTTTGGAGCCTTTGCGTCCAGCACATAGCTGTCCTGGGCCTCTCCAATTACTTCAAGTAGTTCATGTGACTTCATACATAGCCCTCCTTTTCAAGCTGATTCCGCAGTTTGCCACGAACCCGGTGCAGCATAGAAGCGACTTTGCTTTGGGAAAATCCGTACTGGTTTGCTATGGATTGGATCGGTTCAAGATACCAGTACCGGAGAAGGAAGATCCTGCGCTCGGTTTCCGGCAAGCAATCCAAAAAGCGGTGCATTGCGGCAATCAATTCATTGCGCTGCGCCTTCAGCTCCACATCGTGACTGCCACTGACACATTCCTCCAGTTCATCCAATGCGAGAGTGACTTCATCACCGCCCCGTTTCTTTGCACTTCTGATGCGCCAACGGTCTATGGAAATTCTGCGTGTGATTTTGCCCAGGAAGGTAGAGAGAACGGAAGGACGATTTGGAGGCATTGTGTTCCAGGCATCCATATATGTATCATTGACACTTTCTTCTGCGTCCTGCTGATCCTGCAGGATCGTATAGGCGATACTATGGCAATAGCTTCCGTATTTCGCTGCAGTTTCGTGGATCGCGGATTCTTCTCTTGCCCAGTATAGGTCAACGATCTGTTTATCTTCCATTTCCTCACCTCCCGGTTCTTGTAAAGGCCTTTCATCTATCTACTCGAAGATTACGGAGAAATATTGCATATCTCACAAAATAAAAATAGCATACTTGCAAAAAATCGGAAACATATAATGCGTCGCAGAGGGGCGTATTTTTTAGGTTTCCGTTGGTTAATGCAATGTGGTATAATATTTTATAGAAACTGTAACAAATCCAGTTTTCATTAGTCTTATGGATGAAAGGTGGTGAGAAAGTGACCGAGTTCGAGGAAGTATATAGGCTCTATTTTCAAGATGTCTATAAGTATGCACTGTCTTTGACCCGTGATGAACACACAGCAGAAGAAATTACACAAGAGACATTCTTCAAAGCACTTCGTTCCATCGACCAATTCGATGGCCGGTGCAAGGTTTATGTATGGCTCTGCCAGATAGCCAAGAACACATACTTTACCCAGTACCAACGGGCAATCAAAGGAGAACAGCTTTCACCGGAGCCAAAACACAGCGATTCTTTGGAAGAACGATTGGAAACCCAAGAAACAGCATTTGAGATCCACAAGATATTGCACGATATGTCAGATCCTTTCAAGGAAGTGTTTTCACTACGGGCATTTGGAGAACTATCGTTCAAGCAGATTGGAGAGCTGTTTGGCAAGACAGAAAGTTGGGCGCGTGTTACTTATCACCGTGCCAAGATGAAGATCAAGGAGGAGTTACAATGAGTAAGCAATGTAAAATTGTTGAAGATCTGCTTCCGCTGTACCATGATGGTGTATGTTCAGAGGAAAGCAGACAGATGGTGGACGAACACCTTGCACAATGTGAGGACTGCCGCAAAATGCTGGGCCAGATGGATTGCGAGTTGGTGTCCCCTATAGTAAAGGACGCAGACATCAAGCCTCTGAAAAGCATCAACAAGGCTGTGAAAAAAGGCAAGAAGAAAGCTCTGATTGCCGGTATCTCTATCGCTTTGGCTGTAATGATTGTCCTGTTTGCAGGTGCGAGCATTTGGTGGTACGCGCAGGAATATACCTATTATGCGGCCTTTGCAGAGGGGAAAACTCCCGATTCTGTCTATGAATACAACGAGGATGGCAGTATCAAGCAAGCAGTTGTGGTAGATGCCGACAAATATACATGGTATGACGGAACTTATCGCTATGAGGTGACTGTGCCCAGTTTCCTGGACAGTGGGTATGTTTCAATGACCCGTCTTGATAACAATGAGGCCGAACAAAGTGATTTAGTCATTTGCAGAGGAGAAGGAAACAAATACTTGTTCCATGTTGGTTTTACCGGAACTGAGCATTTTTGGTATGACACGGACGGTCTTATCCATTCTCCGTATTTCATGGTTGACACAGCACTGAACCTGTATTTCCCAGACCATTGGACAGAGGATACTCGCCAAGAAATGACTGCTAAGTTTGAAGAATATAAGGATGAAGTACGAGTGCTCGTATACGATGCTATGGCAATGTGGCCATTTATTAAATAATCCGACTAACACTAATTTGAAAACGCAATATCACCAACAGAAATGCGTCCCCACTTATGGGGGCGCATTTTTAAGTTTCCGTTTTCTAGGTCAGTATGGTATATTATTTTTGCGAAATTCCTTTCAGATGCAAGGAAAGAGATTATTTGTCGTGTATATAGGTGAAAGGCCTTTACGCAGCAAGGAAAGGAGGACATGATGAAAGACAATGAGATAATCAATCTGTATTGGAGCCGGGACGAAGCTGCAATTACTGCGACTGCTAATACATACGGAAACTACTGCTATACAATTGCATACAACATTCTCTACAATAACGAAGATGCAGAGGAATGTGTGAATGACACTTGGTTAAATGCGTGGAAGTCTATTCCGCCCCATCGTCCAAACCGCCTGTCAACTTATCTTGGCAAAATCACACGCAATCTGTCCCTTGATCGCTATAAGCTACTGACAGCGCAGAAACGAGGAATGGGCCAGGTGGAGCTTGCCTTGTCTGAGTTAGAAGGTTGCGTACCGGCGCAGACGGATATGGAACAGATTGCGGACGAAATGGTGCTTGTGGATGCCATCGAAACCTTTCTCCGTTCCCAACCCCGGACAGAGCGCAACATCTTCATTGGACGGTATTGGTATCTGTATTCCATCCGAGATCTTGCAGGAGCCTATCGTATGAGCGAAAGCAAAGTTATGTCCCTGTTACACCGAATGAGATCTAAACTGAAATTGCATCTTGAAAAGGAGGGGATCTCCCTATGAAAAACGAAAGAATCTTTAATGCCGTTGGAAAGATCAGCGACGAGCTGATCGAGGATGCAGCTATTTCAAACCAGCGCAGCAAAAAGCACTTTCCCTGGAAAGCACTTGTTGCATCAGCTGCATGTTTCTGCCTGTTACTCACAGCATTTTTCTCAATGCCGCATCTTTTCCCGAACACCCCAGACGATACTGTTCCGGGACTCACCAATCCTTCTTCTCCCACCTCTCAAGGGAATAATGATAAGTATGTTCCTTTTCTTTCTGCGTATGATGTTGCCGGTGTGCTGACATCTTTTACTGACAGAGATGAAACAAACTCCTATACAGTCGAGGCATACCCAAAAGATTATCTGGCAAAGGTGCTAAGCATTCCGGAAGGTAACTCTATTAACCTTTACAACTATCTGACGACAGGTGAAGAACCAAATCAAGAATCTATTCAGTCGCTTAGCGAAAAGGTCTATATAACTCTTGAAAATGCACTTGGGATAAGCATTCCGGTAGGAGAATTTGAAAAGAATGACGATTATGCAGGAAGCTTCTACTATTCTTCGTTCACCAAAACAGAGGATTATGTAATTAGAGCAGAAGAAAACAATCTGATGGATAGAGTTCTGGTTTTGCCTACTGGAGCAAACGGAATTGTATTTAATGGAACAACCGTGCGTATCGATCCCCTCATGGCCGATGGTGATATCCTGGAGCAATTTGCACCTACGGCACAAATCATTAACACTGCATTTGATACAAACTTCAAAGATATAGCTGTCATAAAATCTTATCACGAAACCACTGCAAACGGCATCAACCGCATTTCTATTTTCCTGTATAACCGGGAAAGTGAGCCGAATGTCGCAATCGGAGAGATTCCTTTGTCGGACTACATTCATATTGAATTCTCGCATTGCCAGAATGACGATGGCAAGGGCATCAAAGCGGATTTGGTCAGTTATGTACAATACCGTGTTCCGGTAGAAGATCGGTTAACCCAAATTCGTGAGGAACCCATGTTGACACTGGAGCAGGCAGAGGAAATGCTGAAGAAGGGTTATGTCTTTGGTGGTCATAGTTGCAGCCTTTGTATGCAAAATCAAGAAAAAGTAGATTTTTCAGAATATGACTATGTAGGTTTTGAGTATGTTATGAATATAGACAGTAGCGAAGGTGCTCGACTGTGTGTACCTTTCTATGCCTTCTATAAGCGGCTGGAACCGGCACCGAATGGTAATGAGACTTATGCTAAGACATATGTTTGTGCAGTTCCAATGACCGACATTGACACCTATTTTGAAATGCAGACAGCAAATCACAGCTAAAAACACCGCCAAAGGGGTGCGTCCTACATGGGCGCACTTCTTGCTTTTTGCTCAATTCCACTAGATTGAAATGGAAATGCGTCCCCTATGTATGGGGGACGCATTATTGGTTTCTTTTTAGAGTTCTCAGCCAGCTTGTGCAAAGGTGGCTGCTTCTTTGTTTTCTACATACTCTACAGCGATTTTCCAGCAACTTGTGAGCAACTGCATGGCATATTCTTCCTCGTGCTCTGCTGCAGTTTCGATCACGGGTGCATACTTTGCAAAAAGTTCCTGATCGTAGTCACTGCTAAGCCTGGGTTCTTTGTAGTCTCTAAGGATATATTCACCATTTTCACCAACAGTAAAGGTAATGAAGGCGTATTCAAAGATGCCTTTGTGTTCTTCCGGATGGCCATAATCAACATTAAATTGGAGATTCAGATAGTAAACAAGGACTGTTCTTTCTTGGTTGTTTTCAGCAGGATCGTCTGCAAGGAAAATGTGACTTTCCGTGACAAGCATCCCATCCGGGAACTTATCGTTATTATGGGTTAGAATAGCATCAGAAATTGCAGCATCCAGTTTGTTGTCGGGTTTTGCAACCACAGCCTTGTCCTCACCAATAGCACTGGCACTACGGATTCTCCATTCAACAAGAACAGCATCTTCTTCTGAATAATAATCGCTTGTTTGGCTGCTAAAACCAGCGGCCTTCCATGCTTGGTCGAAAGTGATATTTTCAAGATTGGTCAAATAAACAAAAGTCGATTCTTCAATGGAGTTGGGTAACTGCCCAGGGATTTCAAGACGATACTTGTAGATCCTCCCATCAGCTTGCCAAGTGCCATCGCTCAGCTCATAGTAAGTCATTCGATCTGTGCTAATGGTATTGACTACTTCCGGTTCTTTCGCCTGCGCACAGCCTGTTAACAGCAACACCACAAGCAATAATATTGATATGATCCGTTTCATTACAATTCCTCCTTTGAATCTGGAAAAAGCTCGGATAAATCGGGATGCGTATGTGCTAGGTAACACTTGATATAGAAAAGATAGTCTAAGTAGTTCTCTGTTTCATTTTCGATGTCTGCCTCCGGTACACCACTAGAGACAGCGACTTCCAAGAAAAGTCTATTGCTGTTGGAATAATGGTAGCGTAACTGATCTTCGTAAACGAGATAGATAAATTCTTTCCCATCCATACCCACAACAGATACATAGTCTTTTGCTGTGTATAGGCTTGATTTGTCAGTAATGGGTATTTTGATTGCGCTAAACTTTAGTTGTTCCTCTGCAAGCCGCAGTGCCTCGTTAGCAGGAAGATTGATCGCATTATAGCGGTGCATCCGCATAGAAGGAACTTCAGCCAGCGGGATTTCAACAGCGTCATATTGTTCTTTAAGGCGTTCTACGATTTCACTATAAGGGACAGAACCTCGGACAATCACATCGGGATGCGTTCTTACAAAATCTTTAATCCACATAAATTCAACCTATTCTTTCAGTTAGTCGATGCTTCCAATTCTACCCATTTCAAATGCAAATTCGCCGTCATTGGTGCCGGGAACAACAAGACAAATTACTTTCCCCTGAATTTCACTAATATGGATTTGCCCGATTACAGTATATCTACTGTCTAATGATTCATCACGGTTATCTCCTAGAACAAAATAACAGTCATCAGCGACAACACAAGGAAAAGCAATATCTCCCTTTTTATAGGTAATAGACGATATATACGGTTCAGCCAGTTCAACACCGTCCACATAAACCGTTCCCGTCTCATCATTGATATCGACCACTTGACCTTCAAAAGCAATTATTCTCTTTACAATACTTTCTCCGCCTTTATAATTGGGTTTTGAAGCTATTACAATGTCGCCTGGATGATAGTTTTCTACAAGCCAGCTGCGCTCCATCAACAATAAGTCTCCATCAATAAGTGTAGTTTCCATTGACGAGCCTTGTACTTTTACGGGTTGAAATACAACTAGAAAGAGAAGCAAGGATGTGATTAAAGAAACAAAAAAACGGAGATCACTTTTCTTTTGGTCCCCCCGAAGATACTTACCTTTTTTCATTACACTCACTTCCTTGATATTTTTTCATTGCGGTTCTTCATTCAGTATTCTGGACATGTTTTCATAAGCAATTCGCTCAGCCTCAGCCTGCGTAAAATCCATTTGGTCAAGGATCGTAAAATAAGATTCGTATATTTCACACGGCTGCAGGATGCGGCTGTCCGGATAATCAGTTGCAAAAATCAATCTCTCCGGTCCAAAGTGACGCAGAATCTCATTGGTTTTCTGAATGCCGTATTCACGAACATAAGCCGGTAGAATGGCAGAAAGGTCAGCATAGGCCTTAGTAGGAAGCAACTGTTCCCATTGGAAAGCACCCATGTGCGATACGATCACAGTCAGCTTCGGGTATTGTTCCATAATGCTGACAATATGTTTAGCTGTACAGAAATCATCCTCTGAATTTGGATAACAGTGAATGGCAACCGGTATATTGTTTTCCTGGGCGTATGCGAATATCTCATTGTAATAGTCTGAATCCAGCGTCACACCGTTATTATTGGGGTGGATTTTGATGCCATCCAAATGATATTCTTCTATGGCTCGTCGAATTGCTTGAACGGATGTAGCAGGATCGTTGCGTGTGTCAATGTCTGCAAACGCATAGAAGCTGCCAGTGTACTGCTGCTTCATATCGTAGAGATTTCTATGCACTGCATCGACGGTAAACTCCATTGACATGAGCCAGGGGTCGTTGAGAGGCATTATGACGGCCTTTTCAATTCCGAGGTTATCCATCATTGTTGCATACTGGTGAAGGCCAGTAACAAGCCACGCATCCTCAGAGCCGGGGTTTGCTTCGTGAACCTCATCCGGGAGAATGTGAATATGAGCATCAATCTTTTTAAGTGTTTTCCAGTTTATCATCACATTCTCCTATTTCGTTACTCAATTACAAACTCGCAGGATACTGCACAGGTTTTGCTTTTTTCTTCACCCATATTCACCGTACAAGTCGATAAGAATCTGTATGTTCCGGGTTGGCTAACATCGTACAGATCACTAATAGAGTATGACTTGTAGCTATATTCCTTGGAGGGTAATTCAAATGCGATTGTTGCAAATATGGGTTCACTGATGGCGCAGTCTACCCATTCTTCATTTACCAATCGTTGAATCCAGTACATTTCTCCGTACATAACAGAATAATCCGTATCATTGTGCCAATTTATGTCGATCACAGTTTTGCCTGAATTTGCTTTAATCATTGAAGCGGAAACAGAGATGCCTTCTATCTCTATGGCACCGTTTTCCGTGAAGCCAGTATGATGTTCTTCCGAGACCTTTTGATTACAACCTGTAAGGCAAAACAGAAATGCGACACCAAGTACAACACAAAGTAGTTTTCTAATTGACATGTACATAATTCTTCCTCCTATTCAGTATATGATTTGTTTGACAATATACGATGTTCCTCCACTATGCAACAAATCATAATAACTACAACATAACTGAAAAAGTAATACACATACAGATTTCCTGCTTCTGGAGTATCTATTGCTGCAGAGAGAGCATACAGGACAGGGCAGGCGGTAGCGGAGATCCAGCCGGTATACTTGTAATTTCTGATCGTATGTAGCACAACTGCAGCGATCCCTAAAAGAACCACATTCCCAGTAGGGAGCGCTTTTGCGGAAACAATTAGTATTGCAAGCATAGCCAGTATGCTAACTACCTTTTTGGCAATATCTTTAAAGCCGACGTTTGCCATAATTGCATTCCACCTTTTCAATGATAATGCCACCTTTCTACTTGATGTACCTAAGCAATAAATAGATTATCACAACAGCGGCAAGAATAAATGCCGCGCCTTCAAGATAACACCCAATACCAAAACATAACACTGAAATGAGAAGCGCCACACACAGTATAATTGTGCATATGGGGCTCTTTAAGAATGACTTCATAGATAATACTCCGTGTTCGACATAGTTAGCCTGCAGTATGATTGCAGACATTATAGAAATCCAACAACTCGCCATAAGAAACTCTTTTTTGTGGGTCATTGATGATCCGATCCAGTGCAGATAAGAGCATCGGAATATTATCGTCAATGGAACTAGGGTGTAAAGATAAGATTCTGCAGCTTGCCATGAGAGTCTGCCGTTCTTGGTAAATATCTAAGCGTTCTCCTTCGGTAAGAATAATTTGAACAGCATCATTTATGGCAGCAACTCCCTTTTGGTAAGAGAAATCACTTCCTGTTTCTTGGTAGTTGGAAAATGAAACCTTGGCATTTTCCATTGCTGCCACAAACGAAGCTATAACCCTATCGGCATGTCTTTGATTGATGCTAACGAGTACAGATACTGCAATAGCAATAATCATACAGATTAATAGTATCAACAAAACACCCTTCTTTCGGGACATTTGCAATCACTTCCTGGTTTGTGATGAGTATGTCAATATTATCAAGTCTACTTATACTTTTCAATTCGTTTGGCGTAGGTGGAAGTCATAGTGGCGTAAGTGGTAAAGATAATAACCAATAAAAAGGTTTGCAATTTGTAGTATAGAAGCATAATTGGATCTGAACTTAACTTATCTTTCCCGGAGGCGGTCTACAATAGATTTTCGAGCAACAATATGGTAAGCAGCAAGCGGGAGAACTGTGCCCAATATCGCAAATCCGGGCAACGCAATTATCACAGGGGTGAGTGAAAACTTATAACTGAAAAACCAAAACATCGCTTCCAGTGCAACTTTTAAGATAGGGGCAGTGATGAGACATAACACCGTTGAAAACAGCAAGGAACCAAGTGTTTGAAATAGTCCTTCCCACACCAACATTGCTTTCAGCTGATACCCTGTCATGCCGATTGCTTGTAAAACTGCAAATTCCCGTTTGCGAGCAAAAATACCCGTTAGTATGGCATTGAGGAAATTAAGCATCCCCACAAAGCCAATGATAACACAAAGGACTCCACCAAGCGCTGTAAACATATCACGAAGCGAATAGAAGCTCTCTGCCAAATCTGTTTTACTTTCATATCCGTATTCTTTCTGATTTTTCAAAAGTGTACCTATCTCGTCATTAGCCTCGTCGGTTGTATCAAAAGCATACAGCATTACACTACTTGTATTGGTATCTTCAATAAAGGCCTCCGAGCTTAACACCCACGGATCTGGGCCATAGTAGCGATAACCAAGCGCATGAGGAACTATAACAAGTGCTGCGACTTCATATTCTACATCACGATAGATTGCAGCCTTTTTATACCCAGCGTTGTTACCAGCTCCATTTGCAATAGGCTGACCGCTGAACCAATCATAGTATTGCCAATGCTCGACATGGCGGATCGTTATTGTATCTCCCACCTTTGCCCAATGCGTATCCATCATGGGGTTACCATAGTCGTCCGCACGATATACAGCCGCAATATAGCGTTTGTCCGAATCGTTCAGCTTTGTCAGATCTCCCTCCAGTACCGTCAGTTTTGAGAGACCAAAGTCGTCAAACCCCAAAAGATGTGTTTCTCTGCCGATTAAGCCATTTAACTTATCGCAGTTTTGCAACCAAATATTGACTGCAGATGCCGAACTTGTATCGCTTAGACCCTTTCGGTAATATTCCACTGTAACGAAATCCAGAGCATTGTTTTCGGTTAGGCCATATATTTTGCCACCGTCAACTACACCGTTCTGTTGGTTGATTTGAGCAATAAATTGTTCCTCCATAGGTTGCCATTCACGAGCTGGGATGTCGAAATAGCTATCGTCAGCAACTACATAATCAGAAACAACTGTGTTGAGGTATTTATCCATATCAAAACCACTTGTAAATGTAAATGTGAGATTTAATAGGACAACTGCCAAGGAGAGAGAAATGAATGTTATTATAGTTCGGCTGCGGTTTCGTCCAAGATTAGCAAGTGCCATTTGGGGGATAGATGTGCCGGAGTGTGTATCCCGCAGCTTTTTTGCAGAAGTTGTAACCTCTGTATATCGTACTGCCTCCACGGGCGAAACCTGGGCTGCGGTTTTCCCCGGTTTACTGCAAGAAATAAAGACAGTAACAAGCGAAACCAGCGCTGCTCCAATGAAAATGAATGGACTTGCTGAAATCGTACTAGCCTGTATTCCGTTAAGCTGCTGAATAATTGCTGGCGTGAGCCGAACACCAACGACCCACCCACATAGCAATCCCAGAGGTATGCCAGCAAGCGATAGCAAAATGGCCTGAATACGAATGATGTACCGTATCTGTTTTTCCGAGGTGCCGATGGTCTTTAGCAAGCCGTATAAGCGAATATCGCCTGTAACCGAGATTTGAAACACATTGTAGATAATAAGAAAACCTGTAAGAAAGATTAAAAGCAGCAACACTACAATAGCAAGTGCTGTTGACAGATCAAAGCTACTTGCTAATTGTGCGCCTGTATAGCCCCAATTCACACCGACGGAAATGCTATTGTCCGGTGCGCCGTTCCCATACTCATATCCGTGATTTGCAAGGATGGAATACATATCACTTGAAATGTGCAGCGAACTATCCAACATGACACCCATATTCCATTTCCCGGTTATGCCGTCTATCCCCTGTGTATTGAGCTTTGCAAAAATCTCCTCGGTATAGCCATGGGAAACAAGAATGTGGCTTACTGCAGCAGCCTCGTTGTATTCCCACCATCCACAGAGGGTGAATGTCTCAGATGTATTTATGCCATCAACAACAAACGGCACGGTAAACTCCACACCGACTTCAGGTTTAATTCCAAGCAATTCAAGCACACGAGTATCCGTGGCAGCTTCATTCGTGCCCTCAGTGGGGAGCGATCCTTCAATGGGGTTAAGATACATCCACTTGGCTTGGTTTCTATCGCAATAACTGATTTCCACAGGCTCTTTATTGAATGGATCTTCAGTTGATGTTCCGACAATGATACGCAAGCCATATTCCTTTATGTGTGGATCATCCTTAATTTTGTCGTACTGCTCCTGTGATAGGGCCTTAAATTCACCATGACTATATGTTCCGATTTGCCGGAAATTCGCATCTTCCACAGAAGCATTGATAGAAAATAAAATTGTGAAAAAGGTTGTAAATAATATGGCGGTCAGCATGATTGCAATAATAGCAATGATGTTCCTGCCCTTTGAAGCTTTCATGCTTTTTATGCCCAGCTTACGAATACACTTTTTTGACATATCCATTATTTCGCCCCCTTATTGCGAAACGATACGCCCGTCCTCAATGCGGACAATACGATCCGCCATTTGTGCAAGCTGCTCGTCATGTGTGATTATCACGATGGTCTGCGAATATTTCTCGCTCGTCATTTTAAGGAGCTTCAAAACATCCATACTTGTCTTTGAATCAAGATTACCTGTCGGTTCATCAGCAAGGATGATTGCAGGCTTTGTAGAAAGCGCACGGGCTATTGCAACCCTCTGCTGCTGGCCTCCGGAGAGGTTGCTTGCGAGATTTTTAAGTTTACTGCCAAGTCCCAATGTTTCAACAATGCTGTTAATGTACTCAGCATCGGGCGTGTTGCCGTCAAGCTGAATCGGGAGAACAATATTCTCATACACATTGAGTGACGGCACAAGGTTATAGTTTTGGAACACGAATCCAATTTTACGGCGACGGAATACTGTTAGTTCATCATCTTTGAGGGAAAACAGCTTTTGTCCGTCCACCTCAACATCGCCACTTGTAGGGCGATCAAGACCGCCAAGCATATGTAAAAGTGTACTTTTGCCGCTTCCAGAAGTACCAACAATAGCTACAAATTCCCCCTTATCAACGGAAAAGCTAACGCCATCAAGGGCGTGGACGGCGGCATCTCCGCTACCGTATGTCTTTTTCAAATTTGATGTCTGTAATATGCTCATAAAAAATACTCTCCTTATCGTGGTGATAAGGAGAGTTTAATCTACAATTCTCAAAAAACGCTCAAGTTTTCAAAATCTAAACATTGCGGTTGCTTTGGCTCCGTTTTTATGATTTTCAAGCAATAGACTTCCTCCATGCTTTTCGCATAGCATCTTGCAGATATAAAGTCCCATGCCAAAGTGATCTTCTTCCGTGTGCTTTTGGAATGGCTGGATACCGTTTTTCAAAATCTCTGCAGAAAAACCACAACCATCGTCTGCAACCTCAAGTCCCAGACCGTTATCATCCATGGAGAGCGTGACGGAAACAGTCTGCTTTGCAAAACGGAGTGCATTTGCTGTTAGATTTTCCGCAACTTGGAACAGCATCCCTTTGTCTATCGCAACAGTATCGGCATCATAACATCCGTGAAATACAAGCTGTTTCCCGCTTTCTTCGGCAGCAAATAAAAGGGCATTATTCAAATCGGAACTCAAACAAGCAACATCAACAACTGCTATTTGTGGTTGTACCTGCTCCAGCCGTTGAACGCTACTCATAGTTTCTACATACTGTTCGATCCGTCTTGCATAGGCTTCTATACGGGTCAGATTATCCATAAGCTGCGGTGCATCGACGGTCTCGCCATCAACACACAGCTTCGCCATTTTTGCCGAGCCTTTTAGGACAGTTAGTGGGTTTCGGAGATCGTGAGAAAAAGCTGCATTCAATCGCTTCCGTTCCTCTGCTTGCCGCCATAGTTCACGGTTGCTTTCCAACAAAGATTGCCGCATGGTTTCAAACGCTGCACAGAGTTGGCCTAATTCGTCAGCCCCACAATCGGGTATCTCAAAATCCAATGTCTGATTTTGAATTTGCTGGGTACTATGAACCAAAACACCAATCGGGCGTTTCAATTTCTTTTTGTAAAAAGTAACATCTGCCAGGAGCAACGCAGATACAACAATGAGTACAGGTCCAGCAACTCTCAAAAAATTCACGATACTGTACCACGGCTCAACAGTATAATAGAAAATTTGATTTGCGCCTATGTCAGAATCAAAGGGAATAGATGCTCCACCGCCGATTGATTCCAAATATTCTTTGGTGCTCTCGTAATCCATGCTGCGGTATAAACCAAATTCATCAATAGCCTTCTCGCACAGATTATAGCACAGTACACTTAATAAAATGGCGATAACCAAATAAATAACAGTAATTAGGAAGAAGTATTTGCGCAGGCTCAAATTATTTATCCTATCCATTTATAGCCCACCCCCCAAACAGTTTCAATATAGTTATGAGAGGACGAAGCGGTGAACTTGCTTCGTATTTTTCTTATGTGCTCCATAATCGTATCGCTGTTACCATCACCCTCCAGTCCCCACACAAGCTCATAAATGCGTTCCCGATCAAAGACCTGTCCGGCGTTGACAGAAAGCAACTCCACAATATCAAACTCTTTTTTCGATAGGGCCACTTTTTCTCCGCAGATAGACACCGCACGTTTGGAATAGTCTATTACCATGTCAGAGAAGAAGCGAAGTGTGGACTGCTCTTGTCTGCGGTTTTCCCGTCGTAAATGCGCCGCAACTCTGGCAACCAATTCGTCAAGGTCAAAAGGTTTTACAATATAATCATCTGCACCTGCAGAGAACCCTTTGATCTTGTCCGCTGTTTCAATTCGGGCAGTAAGAAAAAGTATGGGACAAGTAATGTGTTCGCGGATCGTTTTGCAGATTGTAAGTCCATCTATATCCGGCATATTAATATCTAGTAAGACAACATCTGGATTACACGAAAGTTTTTGCAATGCTTCTGTGCCATTGTAAGCTGTAACTACATGATAATCGGACATTTCAAAAAAGCTTTTCATTACAGACACAAGATCCTTTTCGTCGTCAATTACCATTACTGTTTTGCTCACGTTCAACACCTCCTAATAGATGACTGCTACCATATGTTCCATGCTGGTAATCCGGTTATTACTGTGTAATTATACCCTCGCTTTGCATAGAAAACAAGTATAGGGTTAAGACGGGATACAAATCCGCACCATCATCAAGCCAAACACACCCTGCATCCCATTCTGGGATGCAGGGCTTGCTTTTACTGGTGATTGATCTTAATTGGTGTATCTCCAATATAAACGGTGTCAACATCCTCGTAATTGATAGGAGCCAGGAATACATAAGTGCAGTAATGACACCCAGAATTAGGAACCAGACTGCCGTTGCTAATATGAGCTGTTTGGCCCGCTTTGTCGGGATAGGCAAACAGTTCTGTGCCATCCTTCATTACAAATTTGAGAGCACCAAAGTCGCCAGCCTCTTGCACTTCGCCCGGATCGAGGGTGTAATAAACAGTAGCACTCAATCCCTTCATCATTACAGAGTGAATTATGGCGTCAACCTGATTACCAGAAATCTGACTGTAAGAGCCAAAGATTGGTGCCTGCAGCAATTCTACTTCCTTGTTTTCCAAGGCAGTAAATGCAAAATTGAAAACCCAGGGACCTTCCGCAACATGTCGCATTGTATATGGGTATTCAGCTTCATTATACCAAATGTCGGCAAGATGCAGCGTTCTGTTTCTGCCGTCTGCTAGGGTGAAATTGCCTCCCGGCATTCCGTAAACGTTGTATTCAATGTTCATCGATATGGTATTTGCTTTACCATCATTATCATCAAGGTGCCAAAATGTCGCACCGACAGAACCGACACCGTGTTGGTCTTCATAGCACAGTCCCTTCATGGTTAAATCGAAGCCGGGAGAAATCGTTTCTAGGTCGATTCCTTCCGGACCGATGACATCAACCAAAATGTGTGCCGTAGTGCCATCTGTTAAAGCACCTTTTACTGTGACGGTATAGCCATCTGCAGTTACACTTTCGCCAATATCCGCCATGTGTTCTTCAATGTAGGTAGCTTGGTTCTCTGAAATAGGACTACCTTGCTGAATTGAGAAAATAGATCGGAACAGATCGCCAAGATCCAGGGTTGCAGCCAGAACGCCGCCTATGCCCAGCATAGCAACACAAAGAACAGCCATTGTAATAGCAGAGGCTCTCCTGCAGAACCTTTCCCACCGTTCCTCCTTTTCTACTTGTTCGTTCTTGTATTCTTCCCTACGAGAGAAAGCAACTTGTGCCATTTCTTCAGGACTCTTCATTAAAAAGCGCCTCCTTGCATAATTCAGATTTCAGTGCCTTTTTTGCCTGGTACAATAGATTCTCTATTTGACGCTTGCTTTTCTTCATGATCTTAGCTGCTTGGGCATTGTTAAAGCCTTCAAAGTAGACTAAGTACAGAACTTGCGAGTAATCGCATTTGATTCGCCTTAACGCCCTACGGACTACAATCCGCTTTTCCTGCCGCAGATAGTTCTGCTCCAGACTCATTTCATCTGCCGGAACATCACCGGCTGACTCCAGCGGCAGAGTGTTTTGCTTGGCCTGCTTTCTCAGCCAGTCTATTGCAATATTCCTGGCAATCGTATAGAGCCAAGTCTTGAACTGAGCGCACGGCGAGAAGAGTGGCTTGTGAATTGCAATCTTAACAAAGGTTTCTTGGGCAAGATCTTCCGCTGTGAAAATGTCGTGGGTAAAGCTATCTAGGTAGAAGATCAGTCCGTCCTTATACTGGCGGATGAGATCCACAAATGCTTCGTCATCGCCATCAACATAGCGGCTATAGAGATCCGTGCGAGCATCTATTGCTTTTGCCTTTTCAAAAAAGGACTCGGCAGCACCATCAAGGACACGGAGGTAGCTACTTGCACCGTTATCCATTGACTTACTCCTTTCCGACAGGCTCCTGTGTGCCCCTGTCACTTATTTAACGAACTTGGTTAGAAAAACTCTTAGTTCCCATGCTACAAAGTGGAAAGTTATTTTTCAATGGCTTTGGCGCAGGTGGGTGTTCCAATGGCGTAAGTGGCAAAGAAATGACCTGCACCCCGGAATGGGATGCAGGCCGTGTTCTGCTCAATTTTAATCTTCTACTCAACCGGAATAATTTGCTCGTTGATAATCAAGTGTTCAATATCACTGAAAAGCACAGGTGCATCATACACATAAGAAACAGAGCCGGATACTGCGCTGCGCGGATGTGCATTGACAACACTTCCATCTTTCATTACGATCTGAATTCGTCCAAAGTCAATGGCTTCTCTCACACTCCCAGGCACATAACTGTAGTAAAGTGTGGCGCCAAGTGCATTGAGCTTGATGGAATCTACAGATACAGAAATTGATTCGCCAGATAGCCGGTTGCAATGGCAAATAATTGGAGCAGCCAGAACTTCCATAATGGGTTGATCGTTTTCAGCGGCTTGTGCGAATGTGAACTTAAAGCTCCACAGACCTTCAGCGATTGTGTATTGCTCAAAAGGGTACTCCTCTGAGTATGCCGACAGGTTTTCGAGATATAGTGTGCGCTCATATCCATCAGCGAACGAAAACTCGCTGTAATATGGCGTCATAACAGTTGTTTGCAGGATCATGGAGATAGTGTTACTTTTACCATCATAATCTTCGACTGGAATACACCCTCCACTAACCGAAGAAACATCATGTCGATATGGATTCTCGCTCCTTAAAGTCCTGGTGAATCCGAGGCCGTGCCCGTTTAAGGCTTCTAAAGAAACATCCTCAGGCGCAACAATATCAAGATAGATATAGTATGTTTTTCCATCTGTGATTGCTCCTTGGACTGTAACTGTTACACCGTCATATGTGACGCTTTCTCCAATCTCAGCACAAGCTTGCTCAACATATTGTTGTTGCTTCTCGGAAAGCGCTGATCCGTTGCGCTTCTCAAAGAAGCCTAAAAAGTCATCAATCACACCAAATGCAGCTGCAAAAACATAACCAACCCCAAGGCAGAAAACCATGCAAACGACCAAGCCTGCTGCGGTCATAGAGGTTGTTATTCTTTGAAAAAAGATTTCCTTTTTTCGCTTGCTTTCTTGATAAGCATCCCGTCTCCGGAGCACATTATTTGCAACTTCTTTACTATTCTTCATATTCAATACCGTCCTTTTCTAATTCAGTTCTAAGTGATGCCTTTGCCCTGTATATCAACTGTTCTATTTGCCGCTTAGATTTATGCATGACTTTTGCTGCTTCGTTATTGGAGAAACCTTCAAAATATATCAGATAGAGAACCTGTGCGTAAGTTGGGTTCAACCGGCCTAGTGCTTTGTGTATAGCCATTCTCTTTTCCTCTTGAATGTACTCTTGTTCAAGACTTGCCTCTGCAAGTGAAAGATGAGCCTCATCCAAGGGCGATTTTTTGATCCTGGACTCCTTTCGCAGGTAGTCAACGGCAATGTTGCGGGCAATGGCAAACAGAAAAGTCTTGAAAGATGAGCGACCACTGTAATATGGCTTTTTTATCGCAAGTCGCACGAATGTATCTTCCATAAGATCTTCTGCAAGGAATACGTCGTTAGTGAATTTTGTTAAGTAGAGAATGAGACCATCTTTATATGGCTCAATTAGATCAACGAGGACTTCATCGTTTCCATCAAGAAAACGACGGTAATTATTTGCACCGTTATCCATTCATTCACTCCTTCCCGAAAGGGCCTTTCATTTATTTAGTCGAAAGAACAGAGAAAAACTCTCAGTTTCGATACTACAAATTCAAATAAATCTTTTCAATGGATTTGCCGCAGGTGGGAGTTCTAGTGGCGTAAGTGGCAAAGAAAAGACCTGCGCCCCATATTGGGGATGCAGGTCTTTTCCATTTATGGTTCCGTAGTATAGTATACATACTCTCCCAATTCAGGATCAAAGTAGCACCCTTCGTAGTCTTGCCAAAGATACTCGGCCCATATAGAGAATTGAGCCAGCGGATCATCCACAAAGCTGCCACCGCCGCCAAAATGCTCTACACCTTCTTCAGACACATCCACATGAAAGAGTGTTTCCTTTCCTGCAAATCGGATTTTATAAATGATGCGGTAAATCTTTGTTCCGTCATTATCTTCTCCGCACAAAGAAATGCCAACATAGTTGTAGCTTTCAATACCGCCCGCGTCATCCAGTACAGCACCCATTTCACAGAACTTTGCCATAGCATCGTCTTCCATGTTGGCAAGGGTTTCTTCACTGAACCACTCTTCAAGCCATTCCCTTTTGAGGTCTGCGATATCCAGGTAGTTATACGCCAATGAATAACGGTGTTCAACCAAGCAGTCCATAAATCCGTTTCCAACTGTAAGCTCATGTTGATTTGAATATGCTGCGCCCCTGCCGCTGTATTCGTTCCAACCTAGAAATGCAATTGGGATCATGGCAAGAATAATCAAGATCGCCGCCCACCAGCGGATACGGATTTTCCGGAATCCCTTTTTGATTGCCTTATCCTCAACAGGAGAATCCGGCTCAATGTGTGGCACCGGCACAGCCTGCGTGCTTTCAAATACGCTTCTGCACTTTTCACATTCCCGCAAATGTTCTTCTACAGCTTGCCGGCTTTGTTCGGAGCAGACATTGTCCACATACAATGGCAGCAAATCTTCTATAATCTCACAAGTTACTTTCATCTTGATACCTCCTGCGCTATCTGCTGTTTTGCCCTATAGTAAATTACTCTGGCCCAGCTCTCACTCCTGCCATAGATACCGGCAACTTCTTTCAACTTCACGCCGCCGATGGCGTGCAAAATGAATATATCACGGTACGGAGCTTCCAGTTTTTGAATGGCTTTGTGAACCCTGTGGTATTCATCCTTTGTAATTGTCTGTTCTTCCAAGGATGGACCAGTGGATGAGAGTGTCAGTTCGTCCCAACTGATGTCACTGTACCGCTGACTTCTGCGGCATTCTTTGATCCAAGCGTTCTTCCCAATCTGACAGAGCCAAGTATATAGGTTACATCGCCCTTCAAACTGGTCTATATGCTGAAAGGCTTGATAAAATGTTTCCTGCAACAATTCCTCAGCAAGATCCTCGCTGCCTGCTAGGGATAGTAGGAATCGATAGACCGGCTGTGCGTATTTTTCGTAAGTCTTCTGAAAGGCAGACACCTGCTACCCCTCCTCTCTGTTGGAACAATTCCATATAGCATACTGTGCCACTGCAAGAGCTTGTAAGTGGTATATATAATCCCTGCTGCTATAAGCAAATGGAACGGCCAAGGGATATTCAGCTCTCTAATTATCAATACAACGGGCGCGTGGATTAGGTAGGCTGGCATTGTATCTGCGCCAGCTCTTGTAAATGGAAAGCGACGCATAGGGATAAATGCAAGAATAATCATAGACAGCAAGGTGCCTAATAAGTAGCAGAGTAGCCTTAGCTCCACTCCGTTTTTTAGCTTCCCGTAGGGTGCTGCCTGGTAGAGAAACACAGCGGAGATCTGATCGCCCCATTGCATCATCAAAATAGCCACGACAACGAGGGCTGGTAAGGATATCAACCGAAGTCTTTCCCATTGGAACTGCGGTTCACAGATCAATCCCATCCAAAAGAACGGCAGAAACACCAATGTGCGGGACATGGAATATTCTCTTCCAATGTCTGGCTGCAGACCTGCAAGGCATCCTACAAGAATAGAAAGAAACAGGATGATTATCTTTCCCTTTCTACCGAAAAAGCGAAACCAAAGCCAACCGAAGCCTGCCCACGCACTGTAACTCAACAAATACCAAAGATGCCAATAGGGTGTTGCTGGCTTGACCTTATCTTTTCCAAAGCATACGGCGAGGGCTTGCAGAACAATATACACAGACAGCATTTTAATAAGCTGGCGAGCACAAGCTTTACTGTCATTCAAGAATAGTCCCGATAAAAAGCAGAACAGCGGCATGTGGAAGAGGTATATCCACTTGTATTGTGTCATAAGTACCTTTGACTGCCATATTCCAGGTTCAATCAAATGCCCATAAATAACAAGAAAGATTAGTAGTAGCTTTAGATTGCAGTATCTAGCATCTCTTAGTTTTACCATGTCTATCACCCTACTTATTAGAGACAGCAAAACCACTTTCGTTACAACAAATTGTGCTACAAAGCAGGCATCGCTTCAATGGTTTTGGCGTAGGTGGGTATCCCAGTGGCGTAAGTGGCAAAGACAAGACCTGCACCCCGTATAAGGAATGCAGGTTTTGCTGTTCTATATTTACTTTAGCCATAAAGATCAAAATATTCCGCCGCCGTATTTCTTCTGCACATGGAACAGCCGAACTATTCCAATGAGCACACCGGCGATCAGCACACCCAATGCAATGAGAATGACTGTTTCCGCGTCACTGAATAAACTGATTACGCCGCTGATTAGCATAGTCGCTGCCATGATAAAGAGGGACTGCCCGAACTTTTTACAATATGTTGCTTTATCTTTGACCCGTTCTTCACGATAGCAGTTAATCAGCGAGGCATTTCCTTTAGTAATGAGTGTTGCAAACACAGCGAATACCGCAGCAGCGACAAACATCATCACATACCATACGATCATAATAAATCCTCCGTCTTACAGGCTGTTCATATGGGCGACTACCCGAAAGATGCCATTGGATTTGGTTACTTCTAGCTTTCCACGATATTTCTCAACACACTTTGCTACATTCTTCAGGCCGAAGCCATGGTAGTTTCCTCTTGCCCGGTGCAGATGCTTTTCGTCATAGGGGTTGGAGATCTCGTAGTAGAGCATACTGTTATGCTTCTTAAGTTTTAGAGTAATGCGGCGCTGCTCCTTGGGCAATTCCATACATGCTTCGATTGCGTTGTCCAGGGTATTGCCCAAAAGGACATACAGATCGGCAGCGGTTACGAACAATTCTGCGGGAACCAGCACATCGAGGTCAATAGAAACAGCTGCATCCTTGGCGACTTGGAAATACTCATTAAGGATAACACTGACGACCCGGTTGTTTACATCAACCACCTGGGAGATGGAATCCAGCATTTGCTGAACCTCCTGCAGAGCTTCATCCGATTTATCAATCTGCGATGCTCGGAGGTACTTGCTAATGTCGTGCCATAGTGCCCTTGTTTCCTCTTGCTGCACACGAAGCTGATCGTAGTATTCCTGCTGCATAGCATAGTGGTGTTCCGCTATTTCAAAGTCCTTTTTCAGCTGAGCCTGTTCGCTGGTTTTGTTAGTGAAGTAGATCATTATGATGTTGGTATACAGCAAACCAATCAAAACCACAAGGAATAGCGGGTGCCATTCGTATCCCAGCACAAGGCATTGCCAAGTGAATACCAAGCCGAGCAAGATACTGATAGCCCAACACGGAAGAACCGGAAGCAAAACCCGGACTGACATTTTGGTGTTGGATTTGCGGTTAATG
This sequence comes from Oscillospiraceae bacterium, assembly GCA_017416325.1. GTDB lineage: Bacteria > Bacillota > Clostridia > Oscillospirales > Oscillospiraceae > Faecousia. Next base: position 20,974 of record JAFQCV010000009.1, on the reverse strand, counting down.
ATGCCAAGAATAACAATAATGCCAAAAAGGAAAACATGGGCCACGATCAGAAGCATTGCTCTCGCCGGATTACTTGACATTAACGCATCTGAACTAACGCCGCAAAGCTGAAAACAGACAGTAGAAATTACATCATTAACAGCTACAATCGCGCAATATGCAACTCCGGAGAGTAATCCTTGGATAACTCTGGCCTTAAACAACACCAAAGCAGTTGACCATATCCCGATAAAGGTAACCGCCAATCTTACAAAAGACATATTGGGCAACAACGATAGAACTGTAATAATTGCGCCGAAGATTCCGTACACGCCCAGAGTCTGCAGAATGGAACATTTTCGCTTAGCATACAAACTTTCCAAGAACATGTGGACCATCCACATTTCCGCGATTACACAGGCAATTTCAATAAAGTAATACATGTTTATCTCCCTAAATAGCTATGCAACTGATCTTCAAATTCCTGCTGTCTTCTGCGGCTAACGGGAACTACTGCGCCGTTTGTTAGGTGAAGTTCACCTGCCATGGCAGTCTGCACATGCATAAAGTTGACTATATAGCTTTGATGCGGGGAACCAAAATAACCATTGGGTAAATCTGACACGATCTCTTTCAATGTTGCCCGAAAGGTGAACTCCTGGTCCACGGTATGCAGGATCGTGTGATGGTTAAACACCTCAAAGTAATAGATGTCCTTCATCAGGACAATATGGGAGTTTCCATCAGCGGTAAATATAAAACTATTTGCTTTAACTTCGCAAATTGCAGCATCAAGAGCCTTGCTGAGATTGTTGAAGTCAATAGGCTTAGTCAAATAGCGAAAAGCGATACCATAACCACGAACGGCATAAGCTGTACTGTTCGTCAAGAAAATGATAATAGGTGCATTTTCCTGTTCGACTAACTTCTGCGCAATCTCATAGCCGTTGGGGGTCTTCATCTCTATATCAAGAATGGCAATATCAAAAGGTGTACCGCTATTAGCAGCAAACAGATCTTTTGCTCTAGTGAAAGACGATACATCGAGAGTTTGGGAAATATCATATTGAGTTAATGCTGCCTGGATAGCTTGGAGATCATTCTTATCATCATCACATATTGCAATACGCATTATGCCACCTCCTTTTTACTAATGCTGACCATAGTTCTTGTTTGAAATTAGGGAAGTCCAAAATAAAGTGGCACTACTATTATACAGTAGTGCCACAATTAAGACAAGGGCGTCTTCTAGCCACTTACGCCACTAATACTTCCACCTACGCCAAACGCATTGCCAATAGTACCGCAAATTGCTACTATGGGTGCGTTATGTCTTTTGCATATATACCTATTTTTCTAGTGTTCCTAATATATAGATCTCGTACTTTTCTTCTTCATCCAGCTCCTTGATGCAAATGTCATAGCATCGGATTGAGAAAGTGCTTGGTACGATCTCATATACTACCGGATTCTCTGTGTCCTTCAAGTCGATTAAGACATGACCCGAATAATTACTCAGCAATTTTCTGCAAGATTGACAGAAAAACTTTGCTTCTATTGGCACGGCTTTTTGGGGGACCTTAACCGTAACTGACTCTGCACCCAGTTTATATCCCTCAACACCTGCACCACGAACAAATGAGAAGTATCCTCCGCGCTGTTCTTCTGCAATTTCACCAACGAGGGTGTGATGGGGTTCGTATATATCTAATTCCACTTTCTCACCGGTGCTAAGGTCCATAACGCATGGTGCATGTCGAGATAGATCGTCACACAAAGAACATCTTTTCGGTTCAGGTATCTCTTGCGTTGCGCACCCAGATAGCAGCAACAACAGGACCAACCACAATACAGTTAGTTTCTTCACTTTCCTCACCCCTCAATTCTAACCACTGGAACACCTTGCCGGTTTGCGTAATCAATAGTGTTCTTTGTTCCACTCTTCTCACCATTGAATACTGCGATAACCAACGAGCTGTGATTAACCATTTATGAAAAGCAATTTGTAATGTAAAGTAACAATAAAAAACGCAAATAGTCAAAGGAGCTTTGCTTTCTGTAACTTTACATAAATATTATTCTTGTATAATAGAAGGAGTTCTTGGAGAGGAACTATAAAAACTACTACTTCTATTATGCGAGGTATCAAAATGAAAAAGCGAACCCCTATCAAACTACCAGATTCATTCTGTGCGTTGCTGGAATATTTGCGGAACAGAGGTTATGCAGAAAGTTCTGTTCTAAACTATGAAAGTCATGCACGGTGGATTACCCAATTTATGCGTGAAAACGGATATGATGCTTACACAGCAGAAGCATATGAAGCGGTTATTAGGCACACAGATAACGGTGCTCGATACGAGGATCTTTCTGAGTTTCAAAAGCGTCGCTATCATTGTGCCACTGTTTTGTACGAATTTCAGCAGACGGGAAACTACACATTTCGCCGCAAAAAAGCAGAGGAGGTTCTTCAAGGCGGTCTCAAAAAAGACATAGAGAGCTTTATGGAATACAGAAAACCTCTCTTGCGGGCAGGCAATACGGAAAAACAATACCGATTGGATTTGTTGAGATTCAATATTTTCCTTGATGAAATGGGAATCTGTGATGTATCTCAAATTACAACTGCGCTAATATTGCAATACATCCAAGAAAGAATGTCTCGATTTACACAGCCGGTAATTCGTCACGCGCTAACTTCGATTCGGCAGTTTCTTTTTTACTTGCATGAGACGGGGCAAACAGAAGCTAATCTTTCATTAGTCGTTCCAAATTGCAGTGCTCCTTCGCCACAAAAGCTCCCCAGCATCTACTCCAAAGAAGAAATTGAGCGATTATTAGGAGTAATGGATCGAGCCGACCCGCGAGGCAAGCGGGATTATGCTATGATTCTTATTGCTTCAAGGCTTGGGTTACGAAGTTCAGATATTTGTCAGCTTAGATTTTCGGAATTGGATTGGAAGCAAGACAGAATATTATTGAAACAAAAGAAAACCGGCGCACAAATTGAACTTCCGTTACTGTCGGACATAGGAGAAGCTATTATTGATTATCTGAAATATGGACGTCCTCAATCCGATCTTCCGTTCGTTTTTCTCAAACACGTACCGCCTTACGATGGCGTCACAGGGGCTGCCTTTACCAACGCTATTAAAGCAGGAATGCGCCGAGCAGGGATTACACACGAAGGCAGTCGCAAGCACGGACCGCATGCACTACGCCACAGTTTGGCTACTGTGCTTTTAGAGCAGAATACGCCGTTGCCTGTCATAACCGGTATCCTTGGACACAAAAATCCGGAAACTACTAAGATATATCTTGCCATTGATCTAACGTCCCTGCGCAAATGTGCGCTGATTGTACCAACAATTGCCCCGGATTACTATGAAAAGGGGGACAACAACAGATGGTAGAATTTGAAAGCATCTACGGTGATTTGATATTGCAATACATTAAATTCAAGCGTAGCCTTGGATACAAATACAATAATGCGGAAATACGTTTTCGTGTATTCGACCGGTTTGCCGTTCAAGAAAATTGCTCACAAGTAGGGCTCACAAAGAGCCTATTTGAAAAATGGATGGAACCAAGAGATAATGAACAGGAAAGCAATAGATACCGCAGAGTGAATGAACTGATCAATTTCTCTCGTTATCTCAATGATTTAGGAATATCTTCATACTGCCCACGAAATATTCCTCACATAAAAACAAGTTTCACTCCCTACATTTTCACCCATGATGAAATAGCCCGTTTCTTTACTGCCTGTGACGAAAATCTTAATTGGGGAAGATATCCAACAGAATTTGTTTATACTACCCCCGCATTGTTTCGCTTGCTTTACGGAACAGGACTGCGCATTAGCGAAGCCTTGCATTTGGAACCGAAAGACGTTCATTTGGTAGATAAATACGTTGTGCTTCACAACACTAAAAACAATATTGAAAGAATGGTTCCTTTTTCCGATTCGGTTTGCGATGCTTTGAAACAGTATGAATCGTATAGAGAAAAGGTCTTTGGGGATAATACAAAGTATTTTTTCGCCAACATTGGAAACCGTTGTTGGAGCAAAAGCAGCGCTTATGAGCAATTTCGCAGAGTATTGATACATGCGCAAATACCGCACACCGCAGAAGGTCCGCGGTTACATGATTTTCGACACACATTTTCTGTTCATACTCTTGCAGAGATGTCGTCGCAAGGCTTGGATCTTTATTACTCGCTCCCCATTTTATCCAAATACTTGGGACATACTTCCTTGGAGGCAACCGATCATTATGTGCGTCTAACCGCGGAAATGTATCCGGAATTATTACAGCAAGCGAACCAGCTTTGCTCCTATGTTTTCCCGGAGGTGTCATATGACAGAGCATAACTTTTCTTATTATTTGTCCAACTTCCTTGGGAAATATTTGCCCGGAGTTGTGGGGGTGAGTACTAATACAGTGATGTCATACCGCGATACCTTTGTTCTCTATCTTCGCTTTATGAAAACAGAAAAGAACATTCCGGCAGAACGAATGAAACTTCTCTCTATTGATGCGAAGTATTTTTCTGAATTTTTGGACTGGTTAGAGATACAGCGACACTGTTCGGTCACAACCCGCAATGTGCGACTTGCCGCAATCCATGCATTTTTTCGATATTTGCAATATGAAGCTCCGGAATGCTTGAATATATGCCATAAAGTATTGGCGATTCCATTTAAGAAAACAGAGCAAAGGTCATTGAATTACTTTTCGTTAGATGGAATTAAGTTGCTTTTGGATATGCCCGATACTTCCACCAAAAGCGGGCGTCGTGATTTAGCTTTACTCTCATTGATGTATGATACCGGTGCCAGAGTACAGGAAATTGCCGATTTGACTCCGCAATGTATTCGTTTCGAAAAGCCTGCCACTATACGTATTCACGGCAAAGGCAACAAAACAAGGATTGTTCCTATGATGGAAGCGCAAGTATCTTTGTTAAAGCAATATATGTTGGAGCAAAATCTATTAAAATCCGAGGAGCAGCCACATCCATTATTCCGAAACAAGCGCGGAGAAAAGTTGACACGTGCTGGCATCTCTTATATTTTGGATAAATACGTATCTATGGCGAGAGATGCAAATCCCGAGTTGGTTCCGGACAATATCTCCTGTCATTGCCTGCGACACTCCAAAGCTATGCATTTGTTGCAGTCCGGTGTAAATCTCGTTTATATTCGTGATTTCTTAGGGCATTATTCTGTGCAAACCACCGAGGTTTACGCAAAAGCAGACTCTCGTCAAAAACGGCAAGCATTAGAAAAGGCATACGTAGATGTGACACCAAACACTGATCCCGTGTGGCAAGAAAACAGCGACCTTCTGGAATGGCTTGTGTCATTGGGCAAATGACTTCTATGGTAATGTAAAGTTCTTTTTGAGAAAGTCTTTTCAACGCAGTACTTTTTTGAGGATACTTTACATTACCATTTGCTTTTCATAAATGATATTATGTTAAGCTTTTCATAATACCATCCATTCATTTCTGATTTGAAAACATCCCCGACTGTAGCCAGGACATATATATCGTACCAAATCTGCAGACTGGAGAACTGTGCGGTATCTGTTTTGCCACTCGGAACTCCATGAACGCTCAAATCCTTCATACGGACTGGCGCAAATCAAACGGACAGGCAATCCTTCATCACGCAATTGCAATACAATTTCTCCAGCATCTAAATCGACCCCTCTGGCCATTCCGGTAATAAATACAGTAATCCCTTTCAAAACTGCATTGCGAATCTCATGCTCTAAATCTGCACGAATAACAGCTTCGGATCTTCTAAGCTTTTCAGGTCTGTGACCGGTAAAACAACAACGATGTTTTCGCAATTCAGCTTCAGAAACCATTACAAATCCCTCCGCACTAAAGGATGTTCTTTCAGAGCATAAGAACAAATCCGACACTTTCTCGTATTATATCACCATCATTCCGACGATGCAACAGAATTGTCGGAACTATTCTCACGGTTTTGGGTATTCTATGGGATAGAATATTACAGAGGTAGGTGATATAGATGTACGAAGATGAATTTCCCGCTAGACTAGCAAGGCTCCGGGCGAAAAAAGGCGTATCCTCCCGTGATATGAGTTTATCCATCGGACAGAATACCGGATATATCAGCAATATCGAGTGCGGAAAAGCATTGCCATCTATGTCGGTATTCTTCTACATTTGTGAGTATCTGAATATCTCTCCAAGTGACTTTTTTGACGAGGGAAACGAGAATCCCGAAAAACTCCAAGCTTTAATTTCGGATCTGAAGCGCCTGGACGACGAGCAGTTAGACTCGATCTCAACCTTAGTTCGTGGACTGTTAAAGAATAAGTAAAGCCATTAGAGGTTAACACAATCCTCTTCGATTAAGAACATATCTGAATTGCTATAAGAACAGCACCTTGACATGTATCAAGGTGCTGTTTTGCATATACTGCCGAGATGAACTGTATGAAATCCGACAAGGATAGTTCCTTTAGTGCAACCGAATATGCCACAACCACAAGCGCTAGAGAAATAGAAAATGCTGGTTGCAAGAATTGTACACTTTGCTACCTTGACATTATCGAACACTTGTTTTATAATTAGCACCACAAAGCATAGAACATCTGTTCGATTATACACATATCCGGGAGGCGTTAAAAGATGGATCGCACAATTCTCCATTGTGATATGAACAACTTTTACGCCTCTGTAGAATGTATGCTTAATCCGCAACTAAGGGGTAAACCTGTTGCTGTCGGAGGCGATGTTGAAAACCGACACGGAATTATTCTTGCCAAAAACTACGAGGCTAAGAAGTATGGCGTTCAGACTGCTGAAGCACTATGGCAAGCAAAGCAGAAATGTCCAAACTTGATTATCGTCCCACCCCATTATGAGGAATATCTAAAGTATTCCCGGCTGGCTCACTCCATCTACGCCGAGTACACCGATCTCATTGAACCCTATGGAATGGACGAAGTATGGATGGACATAACCGGCAGCACCAAACTGTTTGGCGACGGAGAAAAAGTAGCAAACGAACTGCGCCGAAGAATGAAGTTTGAATTAGGTCTTACCATTTCAGTAGGTGTCTCTTTTTGCAAAGTATTTGCGAAACTGGGATCAGACATGAAGAAACCGGATGCCGTTACAATTATTCCGCAGGATTCTTTCCGTGAGGTGATATGGGGGCTTCCTGCTTCTGATATGCTTGGTGTCGGCAGATCAACCGAAAAACTACTCTCGTCCTATGGTATTCACACCATTGGTCAGTTGGCCAATGCTTATCCGGATATGTTAGAGCGAAAGCTAGGAAGGAACGGTATGATGCTCCAGGCATTCGCCAATGGCCTAGATCGGTCAAGGGTTGCACCACAGGACTACGAGCCGCCAATGAAATCCATTGGGCATGGCATTACTACAGTACAAGACTTGGAAAACAATGCTGAAGTATGGAATGTGATGCTTTCACTCACCCAAGACATTGGGCATAAATTGCGTATCTATAACAAAAACGCCAGTGGCGTTGCTATCTACATCCGATATATCGTTGATAAGCAGCTTGCAGGCAAACAGTGGCAGTGCCAACTGCCTTTAAGAACGCACAGCGCAGCTATCATTGCAAAAGAGGCCTTTCGCCTGTTTGAGAGATCTTATAACTGGGAGTACCCTATTCGCAGTGTTACTGTCAGGGCAATCAATCTATGTTCGCAAGATTTACCGGAACAACTTCAATTCTTTTCCGATGCAGCGACCGTAGAGCGAAAAGAAAAACTGGAATCCGTAGTTGAAGAATTGCGCAGTCGGTTCGGAAAGTATGTTATTCAACCAGCCTGTTTGTGTCAGAATATTAAAATGCCCACAGATAGAGAAACTGAACTTAGGATGCCGACAGGTATGATTACTTGATTCTGGATTCACAGATTGGAGGTGTCACCATGGAACAGCAGTATCATAAAGTATTTGTCGAGGTTACTGTTAATGTATCCCCAGAGGGCGACAAGCGCCCTCAAAGCATTAAATTTGAAGATGGTATCACTTATACCATTGACCGGCTGAAACAGCGCACACGAGCTGCTGCTACCAAAGTGGGTGGCACCGGCATTCGCTACACCGTGGTTATCAATGGGATCGAAACTTACCTATTTGAAGATGATGACCGGTGGTTTGTTGAAGCAAAAGGAAATGCGGGGTGTTGATATGCCTTACCTTTCCAGAGAAGATATTGAGAAGATTGCTGATCGCGTTGTCTACCAATATAAGAAAGCTTATGTTCCGGAACGGCACATGTGTTATATGGTAGATGCTACCGAGCTTGCAGAAATGCTAGGATTCAAAATCGAGTATGTTCATATCACAAGGGATGGCAGCATCTTAGGCCAGACTTCCTCCGGGCGAGTCTGGACTACGATCTACGATGATAATATGAACCAGCTGTTCTTTGAACTGGATGGTTCTACTATCCTAGTAGACAAGCGATTACTAAGTAACCCAAAGATTGCGGGCAGAAAAAACTTCACTATTGCACATGAGATTGCCCATCAGATTATCAATCGGGAATACCCGGAAATATATGATAAGCAGAATCGTGTTTTCTGTGATTACCGCAGATCGGTTAAGCCGAAGAAGGTAGAAAAGGACTGGCACGAATGGCAGGCCGATGCTCTGGCAGCGGCGATGCTTCTCCCCTTAGATGCTCTGCAGGACAGCATGTTTATGTTTGGGTTGGGAGAAAAACTGAAAATGCTAAGCAGAAAATACTCAGACACAAAATATGAGTTTTTCTGTAATATGGCAGATTATCTGCAGGTTTCCAGGACAGCGCTCTCCTACCGTATGGAGCAGCTTGGTCTGCTGGACAACAACAGACTAATTATTGAGGCGGAGGCCAGAAGAAAAGGAGTTGCTTAATTATGCCCACAGAGAAAGATAATGACCCAAAAATCGCCGTTAGATGCGAGAACTGCAAAAAGATTCTTGCGTTTAAGCTGGGCACAGCCAGCGGTTTCCTGCAGCTTAAATGTCCTGTCTGCAAGACGGAAATCAAAGTAGATCTATCCCTTCGGCGGGGCAGGATCTACAACCGCAAGTCTAATTTCCCGCTTACTATTACCTTTTTATAATTCAAGAGTTCATTGACTCCGCGAGAGCACGCGGCTATTCGTAGCCAGTGAAAATCTAGTACCGGGCGTGAACGAGTTCATAGAGTAGGAATACTCTATTGATTCGTTACGCCCGGTATTTTTTCTTGCTTTTTTATCCTTGACCGACCAATTTCTTTTTACTAAACGGTTATATCGACACAAAAGTTGTTGACTTTTTCAATTCTCTAACATATTTTACTTTATCTGCATTTTCTCTGCCTGTGATTTTTCATTTCAATTCTACAAATCAAAACACATATAATATTTTTAGAAGTATTTAATTCCCTTGAAAGGATTCTTTTTCCTAACCGTTACATATAATGTTACAGGAAGTCGTTGGTTTCTCGTCTTTTACCTATGACATCCGTAACCCAGCCAGAAAGGAGGTGGCTGAATTGTCTAACGAAGTATATAATCCCGATTTTATAGAGGTTGGCGATCTAATTCGTAAATGCAGAGAAAATGCCAGCATGACGCAAGCGGACCTATCTGAAAAAGCAGGTTTTGGCGAAAAGACTCTCAGCCGCCTCGAAATGGGCAAATCCAATATGCGCATTGACACTTTCTTTACTCTAGCAGACGCTCTCGGTGTTACACCTAATGACATATCTCCATCTCGCCTTACATCGAAGAGAAAAGATCGTCGCTTCACGGATTTAGAGGCAAAATTTAATCGTCTAAGTGAAAAGCAAAAGCAACTAGTTTACGATACAATGGCATCCCTTATGAATGGTTTAGAGAACCTAAATTAGAAAAAGTATCATACTTGATACCTTTTGGGCAAAAAGGTATCAAGTAGCGAGTTCAAACAAAGTCCCCATTTTGATACCATTTAGTCAGATCAGAGATGAGTGACGCACTCAATCTGATGAATTAAATGATCGTCCAAATGGGATACGGAAACACTGGGGAAGTAGGCCAAGACCTTCATTGGAAGCGAGCGTGCCAAGGTGTGGAAAACGCCGCTGAGATCCAGGGGTAGGAACGGCATTTGGGTAGAACGGCGAAGAACTCACAAGATCAATGGGCCACCGGGAAGCCGGTGGCCTTTTGGTATAGCACCTACGAATGCCCAGCCTTAACGACTGGTTATTCGTAGATGTTATGCGCAACCCAAGGGAGGTAATACCATGAAGAAACAAAAGAATGACTTTGAAATTTGCTTGTGTAATAGTTGCGCAAGTGTATTTTATAATTCCCCTACGCACCGCATATCCAGAGTTGATCCTTTGCAGGTAATTAAAGATACCTGTGACTGTTGTCGATCAAACAGAGGATATGATTTTCGGCTCGGTCCCAACATCCAAACACGCCATCGTGTTATTGGGCAGTTCGTCCAGCTGAATATTCAAGTTTGATTCTGTAAATACTTACCATAAGGAGGAACTGTAATGGAAAGTGTAGTGATTGGCAACGCGACTTATCTTGTAAGTCGGGTTTTTATTGGAAACCACAATGTATCTGAGTTGATCCAGAAGCGAGTTGAGGCTAACAGTTCCCAACCCTTACCTTTGACAAACTCGGTGCCTGCATCTTATAATGACAGCGGAGGAAACGCTGGTTTAAGGAGGAACCATGCAAACTAATACCCAACCTTATTCCACCACAAGAGGTGTGATGCCTACCTTCCCCGAAAACGGTTATTATGGATTAGGTAGAATCCAACTGTTTGCCTACGCTTATTACCGTCTATCCCGTGAAGAAGCTCAAAAGAGCGAGTCCACCAGTATCTCTAATCAGAAGAAAATTGTAGAAGCCTATTGCAAGCAGCACGGCATCACAATTCTGAAATACTTTGTTGATGATGGATGGTCTGGCGGCAACTTTGAACGCCCTGGTTTTCAAGAAATGATGCGAGCCTTGGAGTCCGGTAAAGCCAATGTGGTTATCACCAAGGATCTTTCCCGACTGGGCCGTGACATGAGAGAATCCAGCTACTATGCTGAGCAATTCTTCCCGGAGAACCAAATCCGCTACATTGCGATAGCAGACAACTTTGACTCTGAAAACGAAAATGTCATGGCTCCTTTCCAGTTCGCAATGAACGAGGTTTACCTGCGTGATGGTTCCAGAAAAATCAAAGATGTTCTCAAGATGAAGCGGCAGCGTGGCGAGTATTGCGCTTGTGCCCCGTATGGCTATATGAAGCACCCTCAAAGCAAGGATGTCCTTGTGCCTAATGAGGATACTGCACCCGTTGTCCGCCGAATTTTTGAAAGAGCCGCCGCCGGTGATTCTTGTGTCAAAATTGCTATGGCTTTGAGTGCTGAAGGAATCATGCCGCCGCTAAAGTACCGGGCAATGTGCCGCGACAATTTCACTCCCGAAGGGGCAGCGAGAGCTTCCGACATTTGGAACCATACAACGGTAAAGCGCATCCTTAAAAACAGAGTATATCTGGGGCATACCGTTTTGGGCAAGACCAAGAAGGTTAGCGTAAAGTCAAAAAAGAAAGTCCCAATTCCACAGGAGGACTGGGCCATCACAGAAGCAACCCATGAGCCTCTTGTCGATCAAGCTACCTTCGACAAAGCACAGATCAACATGGGAAAGGCTTCCCGTGACTATCGCCAGTACGACCATGTTCGCAAGAGCATCTTCGGAGGAATAGCCGTTTGCAGTAAATGCGGACATTCCCTCTGTTCCTCTGGAACAGTTCACAAAGGTGAGAGAGAAAAGTATTGGTTCTTATCTTGTAACCATACTAGAAAGGATCTTGCAAATCCTTGCACCGGCGTCAATATTCGTTATACGGACATTTGCGAGATTGTGCGGCAGGACTTAAACAGCTTGATTGCTCTATCCGACGATGAAATTAACGCCCTTGTTCAGTCTGTCATTGCAGCACAAAGTTCCAAACTGAATATCGTTGATAAAAAGGCTCAGATTGAACAAGCCAAAAATCGGTTAAAGATGATTGACCGGATGGTTACAAAAATGTATCTGGATAACGCTGAAGGTAAAATATCTGATGATCGGCTTTCTCGCGTAGTTGCTGACCTTGAAAAAGAAGCAAGCATTCTTGAAACAAAAATTGCTGAACTTGATGTAGATGACCCTGCTGATGAAATTCAGGAAAACTACGAAAGATTCTTTGAACTGGCAAAGCGGTACACCTATATTGAAACCCTTGATCGTGACACACTAATCACTTTCGTGGACCGTATCGAAATCGGAGAAAAGATTCTCCCGGAAGGCTATGTTAAGATGCCACGGAAAAATGCCCCCTATCAGCAAAGCATCAGAATCTTTTATAAGTTTATCGGTGAGATTGTAAACGAACCGGTTAGAGAGTTTGCTCCTGGCAGTCAACTGCCTGCCTAACTTCTTCATCGGAATCGTTTACTATGTAAAAAGGACACCAAGGGAGGTCGGCGTTAACCTGACCAACGGCTACAACGGTCACCTGACCAGCCGTGAGGCCGGCTCCGTGGGCGGCCAGATGGTCAAGAAGATGATCGAGGCTTACGAGCAGGGCCTGCAGTAATCCACCCCGGGTGACAGGGAAACCTGCCACCCATCTTACATAAGCGGATGCAAATACCCACCGCCCGGTGGTTTTCTCTTACAAAAAACAGGACGAAGAACGGCTGCTCTTTGTCCTGTTTTTGCTATCTATCCAGTCAGATTCCCGTTTGTCGGGCAGGCGGTGCCTGCCAATGGATAATGAAGGAGTCGCCTGCGGCGACATATTTGAAATCATTTTTGAAGAAAATACCACAATTATTCATTATCAATTATCCATTATTCATTCGTGCGTCAGCCCGATAAATGGCAATTTACCGGGCTATTTCATAGTTGCTCCGGGACCGGGATCGATTTGCATTTTGCCTGCGGCAAAATAAAGGTTCCGCTGCGGCTGGACGCAGCGGGCGGCGCTCATCCGCGCCGCATTTAGATCGTTCGATTCTCCGGTCAGCGGCACCAGAAAAGGCCAGCCCGTTTGGGCTGGCTTCTGTCCTGCTGGCAGTATCTGCTGGTCGCTACTGGCTGACCGGGATCGATCTGCATTTTCGCCTTTGGCGAAAATTATGGTAGCCACCAGTGTTTGCACTGGTGGCAGGAAGTGTCCACTGGACACTTCCATTTAAATCGGTTCGATCCCGTTATCTGACAATACCAAAAAGCAGGATGCCCCGTTGGGGTATCCTGCTTTTTGGTGCCGCTGACCGGGATCGAACCGGTACGGATTTTACTCCGAGGGATTTTAAGTCCCTTGTGTCTGCCTGTTCCACCACAGCGGCATAGCGGAGAACATAAGCAATGGTATCACATTTTTATATTTGCGTCAAGACTTAAGGTGTCTAAATCTCCCGCCTTACAGCTGATCCAAATTCAGCGCGTATGCCGGGAGGCATTTGTCGATAAACCAGGTAAGCTCCGGGAGGTCCATAGCCTCCATGGCTTCCATGGTCGCCCGGGCGGCAGAGTCAAACTCCGTATTGCCTGCCTTCTGCTCCTCGATACACTTGATATACGCCGACAGCTTATCTGCCGCCTTGACGATAGGCTCCAGTTCCTTATCGTCCTCCAGCACCAGGCGGGCGTAGCTTTCCCGCAATTGGGGAGGAACCATGGTGAGCAGCCGCTCCCCGGCGATCCGCTCTACCTGCTTATAGGCATCCTTGATCCCGGGATTATAATACTTGATGGGCGTGGGCAGATCCCCGGTGAGGATCTCCGAAGCATCATGGTACAGGGCGGCCACGGCGCACCGGTCCGGGTCGGGACCGGGAAGCTTCAGAATATCCCGGCGGATCAGCGCCAAGGCATGGGCCAGCACCGCCACCTGATGGCTGTGCTCCTGGATATTTTCCGAAAAGGTATTGCGCATCAGACCCCAGCGGGTAATGTAGCGCATCCGCCCCAACAGGGCATAAAACTCATTTGCCATACACTTCTCCTGCGATTTTGTGGATCATTTCCGGAAGCTTTTCCGTCTCGTGGCAGAAGTACCGGGCGCCTGCGGCCTCCAATTCCGAAAGTTCCCGGAAGCCCCAGGTGACGCTGAGGCAAGGCACGCCGGCGTTTTTCGCGGTCAGCACATCCACCTCGCTGTCGCCTACATAGATGCATTTCTCCACGCCCAGGGCCTGCATTGCCTGATACAGCATATCCGGCGCGGGCTTTCTGGGGCAGGCGGAACTCTCTCCCGCCGCATACAGACCCGGGAAATACTGCGCCGCCAAGGTCTTTACCGCCGCGTCCGGCTTATTGGACACGATGGCCAGAGGGTAATCCTTTCCCAGCTCTGCCAGCGCCGCCGGAATCCCGTCATAGGCCTTGGTTTTGATCTGGCAGTGGGCCTTATAATAGGGCTGATAATAGGCAAGCACCGTATCTACCTGGGCGTCTGTCGTATCTTCCGGGACTGCGCCCCGGATGAGCCGCCAGGCGCCGTTGCCCAGATAGCTGCGGACTTCCCTGACCGTCCGGGCAGGATAGCCAAAGTGCGCCAAGGCCGCATTGGTGCTGTCTGTCAGATCCTGAATGGTATCCAGGACAGTTCCGTCCATATCAAATAATACGCCGATCTTCATCTGTCAATTCTCCCAATTTTTCTTTACCCGGATATCGTCCCCCAGGAAAAACAGCCGCTTGAAGCTGCCCTCCAGCCGGGAAGCGATCTGGGGGGAATAGCGCCGGGCAAACTCCTGGGCATTGAGGTTGGTGGAGATGATCATGGGCTTGCCGCTGAGCAGCCGGTCATTGAGCAGGGAATACAGGGCAGACACCGTAAACTGGCCGCCCATTTCTGTACCTAAGTCGTCCACGATCAGCAGGTCACAAGCCTGATACCGCTGCACATGGGCCTTGGCTTCCTCGTCCCCACCAAACTTCGCCTGCTCCATCCGGGAAAACAGGTGGGTGGCGCTTTCATAGACCACGGAATAGCCCTTATCTGCCACGGTTCTGGCGATGCAGGCGGACAGGAAGGTCTTGCCCAGTCCGGTGCTGCCGGAAAACAGCAGATTCCCGGCGTTTTCCGTAAAGTTATGGGCATAGCTCCAGCAGCTTTGATAGGTTTTTTGCATCAAAGTCCGGATATTGACACCCATGTCGGCATCGAAGCGGTCAGGGTACACATCCAACCGGAAGCTTTCGAAGGTCTCTGTACCCATATGGAGAAGTGTCAGCTCCTTGCGCTGCTCCTGGCGGCAAAGCTCCTGCATGCACTGGCACATGGCGCTGCCAACATAGCCGCTGCCGCCGCACTTGGGGCACAGAGGCGTCTCCTCCAGGAAGCCCGGCGCAAAATGCTCTGCGATGAGCTGTTCCCGTTCCCGCTGGAGGGTGAGATTCTCTTCCTTGATCCGGTTCATCATTGCCTGGATATCGCCGCCCTGGGTAAAGGCCGCCCGGGCTGCCTGGGCCATGGTCTGGCGCAGAAGTCTGTCGATCTCCTGCAGCCGGGGAACACGGTCATATGCCTGCTGCAATTTCTGCTGCTGCTGGGACTGCCGGTCTGCCTTGGCCTGCTCCAAACGCTGCCTTGCCCGGCGTATTACCTCTGCACTGTATCCCACGGTTATCCCTCCCGCATCAATCTGGCAACTGCCGCGCGCTCCTGGGCGTCAGGCTGACGCTGGACAGGGGTAGCATTGCCTGGTTTTTTATCTTGCTTTTGGATCTGCGCTACCGTCCGGTAGCCGGCTTCCTTCCACCGGCTGAGGATCTTATCCATATACGGCCAGTTCATGCCGCCGGTATTGATGCAGGTCTTTTCATAAGCCAAAGCCACCACATCATCCGGAAAATCCATATCCAGCCAGCTTTGGGCATACCGGGTCTCTCCCGGTGTCAGGGCTCTGCCCCGGATCTGCAGCAGGTTCATCAGCTGATACAGCCGGCTGCGCCGGATGTTCTGGCTGTGGATAAAGGCTGCCGCCGCCTCCAAAGTATCGATACCCTGCTCCGCCCAGGCGTAAGCCTCTTTCTCAATGGCGCGCAGCGACGGATTGCGTCCGCTGCGCTGCCGGGAGATGTCCTTACAATAGGATACCAGCACAGAGATCACCTCTGCCGGCAGACCCAGATACCGCACGAAGCCCAGCAGGATCTTCAGCTCCTCGGTATTCAGACTCCGGCCCAGCACCCGCTGGACCTCGCCGTAGAGCATACGAAACGCGCCGTCCGTATCCATGGCGGACATCACATCTTTTTCCGAATAGGCAGGGCGCTCCCCGGGAGTGATATGCTTTTTCTGCGCCTCCTGCCAAAGCCCCAGCTGGCGCAAGGTGGCCATGGCGCAGGAAAACCGGGTGTTGTTCAGGCCCAGCGCCTGCTGCGCCGCTTCCTCAGCGCCGCCGTTTTGCAAATATAAGTACAGCAGTGCTCCGTCGCCGCTGGCAGCTGCCACCAGCTTGGCGATATCTGACCGCTGAAGCTGCACACAGTCCATTCCCCAAACATCCTCTCAAATTTCGTCAGTTACTGTCATTATAGCACATACCGCGTCCCGACACAACGATTTTTCGACTGAGAATTTTCATCAAAATACCCCTCGTTTTTTGGCACTGCACAGCATCTTGTGGCTAAACGGGCTGGGCAACACAATTCTCCACTGCGCATAATTGCCAATTCCCTTTTGTGTGGCAGGTTGCACCTGCCAATGGATAATGGAAAATGTATAATGGTTAATGATTGTATCGCCTTTGGCGATGATTTTTTAATCATTTCCGCAGGAAATACCACAATTATCCATTATCCATTATCCATTCGCGCATCAGCGCGATAATTTGCGGTGTTTACTTTTGGGCAATTTCATGGTAAAATAGATAAACTTTCTATAGTGGAGGTGCCGGTGTGGGTTACGAGAACACCTATCTGCAGGTAGATCTGGATGCCATTGAAGCCAATTTCCATGCGATCCACAAGAAGGCCGGTGTGCCGGTCCTGGCTGTGGTGAAGGCCGATGCCTACGGCCACGGGGCGGTATCTGTGGCAAAATTCTTAGAGGACAAGTGCGCCTTTTTCGGCGTTGCCAATATTGAAGAGGCTCTGGAGCTGCGTCACGCAGGCATCCAGACACCCATTCTGATCCTAGGTCCCAGCCCGGTTTGCGCTTTCCATCATGTGGTACGGGAAAACATCCGCCCCACCCTGTTCCGGCTGGAGGAAGCCAAGGCTTTGTCCGAAGAAGCCTGCAGGCAGAACAAGACCGTTTCTTTTCACATGGCGGTGGACACCGGCATGAACCGCATCGGTATGCCGGCAACGGAAGACTCCGCCCGGCTGTGTCTGCAGATGGCGGCGCTGCCCGGTCTTCGGGCAGAGGGCGTTTTCAGCCATCTTGCCACCGCGGACTGTCCGGATCTCAGTCATGCCAAAGCCCAGGCGGAACGCTTCGACCGCTTTTGCGGATGGCTGGAGGCGCTGGGCCTTTCCGTTCCCATCCGGCATCTGGACAATTCCGCAGGCCTGATGAATTTTTCCAAGCACTATGACATGGTGCGCGCCGGCATCGTGCTGTACGGCATCTATCCCAGCGATTCCATGGATCCTACAGATCTGCCCCTGAAGCCCGCCCTGTCCTGGTACAGCCGGGTGACCCATGTAAAGCTATTGCCTCCCGGCTGCCCCATCAGCTACGGCGGCACATTTGTCACCACCAAGCCTACCCGGGTAGCCACCGTTGCGGTTGGCTATGCCGACGGCTACCGCTGGAGCTTGTCCGGGCACTTCCATGTGCTGATCCGGGGCAAAAAAGCCCCGATCCTAGGCAGGATCTGTATGGACCAGCTGATGGTGGATGTGACGGACATTCCCGACGCAGCAACCGAAGACGCGGTCGTCCTCATCGGCAGTGACGGAGCAGAAAGCATCTGCGTGGAGCGGATCTCGGCGGCGTGCCACTCCTTCCCCTATGAATTTATCTGCGGCATCAACCGACGCGTCTCCCGAATCTACCGCCGGGAGGGAAAGACTGTTGGCGCCGCCCACTATCTGACAGACTAAGGAGTACCCCTTATGCCACTAGAAACAGACGGCAAAAATCCCAAGCAAGGCTGGATCCTGGCTCTGTGCATTGCTTTGGTGGTTCTGTGCGCGGCAGCTGCCGCGGCTGTGATCTGGATGGGTTCCCGGAGCCCGTTGCCCCCGGACACCACAGGGCCTTCTACACAAAACACCACGCAGATCCCCACAGTTCCTACCACCCTGCCTACCACAGCGCCTACCACCGTCCCCACAGAGCCGCCGGTGGAAAAGATCGCCTCCGCCACCATTGCCAGCATGGGCGATATTCTGATGCACGGTCCGGTGCGGGATACTTACATCACCCAATACATCCCCGGCACGGCTGTGGGCGCGAATTTCAATTACGCGCCGGTTTTCGCGAACATTCAGGAAATCATCTCCCAGGCGGACTACGCGGTCATCAACCTGGAGACGCCCCTGGCAGGGCTGGATAACGGCTACCCCTATTCCGGTGTCATCGGTTCGTTCAACGCCCCGGATGTGATTTTGGACTACGCCAAAGCCGCCGGCTTTGACATGATGCTCACCGCCAACAACCACACCTATGACTGCGGTTCTTTCGGTATGCACCGGACCATGGAAGTGATTTTGGAGCGGGAGCTACAGTATCTCGGCACCCAGCAGTCTGCCGATGAGCCGGATCACAAGGTCATCCATGCGAATGGCATCGCCATCGGCATGGCCTGCTACACTTACGAAGTCCCCAACGGCAGCGATGTGAGCCGCAAGTCCCTCAACGGCAAATGGGTCACCGCTGCGGACAATGAACTGGTATCCTCCTTTGACGCCTACTGGCTGGATCTGTTTTACGCCCAGGTAGCCTCCGATATCGAAGGTATGCGGGCGGAGGGCGCGGAAGCCATTGTCCTGTATGTCCATTGGGGTGACGAATACCGTCTGGTACAAAGCGCCGCCCAGCACGATATGGCCCAGAAGCTGTGCGATCTGGGGGCGGATGTGATCATCGGCGGGCATCCCCATGTGGTGCAGCCTGTGGAGCTGCTGACTTCCACCCTGGACCCCGACCACAAGACGGTATGCCTGTATTCCATGGGCAACGCGGTATCTGCCCAGCGGCGGCACAAAATGAATCTGAAAACCGGCCACACGGAGGACGGCGTGATCTTCCAAGTGACCTTCAGCAAATATTCTGACGGCACGGTGATCCTGGAGACCGCGGATGCGATCCCCACCTGGGTCAACGATCAGTATCAGATCTTATCTACCGGCGTTCTTCACACCCCGGAGCCGGAAGAGCCCGACCCCACACAGCCCACAGAAAGCACCGAAACCAACCCCACCGAATCCACAGCCCCAGCCCAGCCGGTACCGGACGAAACCACCCGGAATCAGCTGGCGGCATCCTATGAACGGACTATGGGGATCGTAGGGGACGGATTGGCGGCTGTGCAGGCGTATCTTCAAAGCAACACCGCCCAGGTGGAAGCCGAATTGGGTGTCAGAAACTGACCAACAAAGCAAGGACACCGCAGAGGTTTCTACCCGTTTATTTGTTGGTTCGTAGGGCGAAGTCACTTCCTAACCCCCGAAAAATTATAATTTATATGATTTTATACGAAAGACCAGCCGCAAAAAATGCGGCTGGTCTTCTGTGTTATGTACCGGCGGGTGGATCAATCCCCGCCTGTTCGCGTCATACCGCTGCGCTTACGGCGACACACTTGACGAAAAATGTAACGAAAGTCTCTTTTCTGTCGTCACAGACTGTGGCTTCGTTTTATCTTCCGTCCAAAGTCAGTATGTCCCGAATCACCTGGGTTATGCAAAAATTTTATTTGTCCAGATGCACATTCAGGTGGGGATAGGTCATCTCGATGCCGTTGGCATCAAACTGAGCCTTGATATTATGGGTAATGGCAAAATGCACATCCCAATAATTGTCAGTGTCGCACCAGGCACGGACCACATATTCGATGGCGCTGTCGCCGTAATTGGTAACAGACACAAAAACCGCAGGGTCTTCCAGAACGCCGGAAACCGCACAAGCCGCGCGCAGCGCCTGCTCCACCTTTTCTACCGGCGCGTCATAGGAAGCGCTGACCGGGATGTCCACCCGGCGCTTGCCGGTGCTGGAATAATTGACGATCTGGGCCGCCACCACGGCGCTGTTGGGAATGGAGATCATTTTATTGTCCGGGGTGAGCAGTCTGGTGTAGGCGATACCCACATCCTTAACGGTGCCGGACTGACCGGCGATCTCCACATAGTCGCCCCCATGGAAAGGCTGGGTATACAGCAGTGTAAAGCCGCCGATAACATTGGCCAGCATATTCTGCAGGGACAGGGAAACCGCCAGTGTCAGCACGGATGCCAGCGCCACGATACCGGTCACATCGATGCCCAGGCTGGATGCCACCATCAATCCCAGCAATATATACAGCACAGCCTTTGCCAGGCTTTTCAGCAGCCGGTGCGCCGCCTTTTCCAGCTTAGACTTTTCCAGCACCTTCTGAAGCAGCTGCATAACCAGGCGAATGAGCAAAATGCCCACCACAGCGATGATCACCGCTTTGAGCAAAACGCCGCCGGCAGACAGCAGATTTCTTACAATTTCATTCATAGAGGATCCTCCGTTTCCTGATAATACTTTATTATAAAGCATCTTTTATAGGATTCAAGTCATTTTTCGTTTGTTTCAAAACTTTTTCTTTCCTATTGGGGAATATCCTGCTATAATAGACGCAGTAAATTGCCATTTTTCGTGCTGACGCACGAATTGATAATGGATAATGGATAATTGACAATTGTGGTATTTCCTTCGGAAATGATTTAAAAATGTCGCCTTTGGCGACTCCGAAATTCTCCATTGTCAATTTTCAATTGTCAATTGGCAGCCATCG